>NZ_JBXAQZ010000036.1:0-503 GCF_058807755.1 Pseudomonas sp. GW821-FHT12A04 | reverse complement strand
TGTGGCGACGTGACCAGCTTGATGGTGGGCGAGCGCTGGGTTCATCTGGCCATCGTCATCGATTTGTTTGCTCGCCGGGTCATCGGTTGGGCATTTTCGCTGGTCAATGACGCCAACTTGGTCAGCAAGGCGCTACGCATGGCGACAGAGGTTCGAACGTGCCCTGCGGGGCTGATGTTTCACTCGGATCAGGGCTGTCAGTACACCAGCCGCAAGTTTCAAGAAGAACTGAAGCGTCGTGACATATTGCAAAGCATGAGCCATCGCGGGCAGTGCTGGGACAACGCTCCAACAGAGCGATTTTTCGGCACGCTGAAATCAGAATGGGTGCCTCGTAGTGGCTACAGCAAGATCGAGGAAGCCAAAACCGATATGGTGCGCTTCTTCATGTACTACAACCGCACCAGGCTCCACAGCTACAACAACTATCTGTCGCCAATAGCCATGGAGCAAAAAGCGGCATAAACACCGTAACCGGTGTCCGGGATTACTTGACCAGTTCA
>NZ_JBXAQZ010000035.1:0-566 GCF_058807755.1 Pseudomonas sp. GW821-FHT12A04 | reverse complement strand
GTCAGACTGCTAGTCAACAGATTATCAGCATCACAAGTTACTCCGCGAGAAATCAAAGATGTAACCAACGATTGCTGAGCCAAGTTTAGGGTTTTCTCAAAACCCAAAGATGTTTGAACTGAAGAGTTTGATCATGGCTCAGATTGAACGCTGGCGGCAGGCCTAACACATGCAAGTCGAGCGGATGACAGGAGCTTGCTCCTGAATTCAGCGGCGGACGGGTGAGTAATGCCTAGGAATCTGCCTGGTAGTGGGGGACAACGTTTCGAAAGGAACGCTAATACCGCATACGTCCTACGGGAGAAAGCAGGGGACCTTCGGGCCTTGCGCTATCAGATGAGCCTAGGTCGGATTAGCTAGTTGGTGAGGTAATGGCTCACCAAGGCGACGATCCGTAACTGGTCTGAGAGGATGATCAGTCACACTGGAACTGAGACACGGTCCAGACTCCTACGGGAGGCAGCAGTGGGGAATATTGGACAATGGGCGAAAGCCTGATCCAGCCATGCCGCGTGTGTGAAGAAGGTCTTCGGATTGTAAAGCACTTTAAGTTGGGAGGAAGGGCA
>NZ_JBXAQZ010000034.1:0-570 GCF_058807755.1 Pseudomonas sp. GW821-FHT12A04 | reverse complement strand
ATTACCATCGACGCGGGCCAGACCAGCGGCAGCGTGAACGTCCCGACTGCGGCCAACGACATCTATAACAACGGCAGTACCGTCAGCACCACCATCACCGGCACCACCGGCGGCAACTTCGAGAGCCTGGTGCCGAACACCACACCAGCCGTGACCACCATCACCGACTCCGTGGACAACACAGGGCTGACCCTGACCGCCACCGGCAACATCACCGAAGGCGGCCAGATCACCTACACGGCGACCCTGAGCAATCCGGCCGGCACACCGATGACCGTGACCTTGAGCAATGGCTCGGTCATTACCATCGACGCGGGCCAGACCAGCGGCAGCGTGAACGTCCCGACTGCGGCCAACGACGTCTATAACAACGGCAGCACCGTCAGCACCACCATCACCAGTACCACCGGCGGCAACTTCGAGAACTTGGTGCCGAACACCACGCCGGCTGTGACCACCATCACTGACTCGATTGACACCACAACGGTGACCCTGACCGCGACCCCGAGCGTGGACGAAAACGGCACCATCACTTACACCGCGACCTTGACCGATGCCCAGGGCAAACCG
>NZ_JBXAQZ010000033.1:0-692 GCF_058807755.1 Pseudomonas sp. GW821-FHT12A04 | reverse complement strand
GTCAGGCTCGTCGAATCATCGGGATTGGTGGTGTTGGAATGCACCACGGCCCTGATCTGGTCGAGCGTGACGCTGCCGTTGGCAGCCACACTGACGGTGAACACCAGCAGGTCGCTCGTGGCCGTGCGGCCTTCGACCACCGTGCCGTTGAGTGAGAGGTTCACCGCATGGCCCGTGGCCGTGTCGGTCAACCCGGAAGCTCCGGCCACTACGCCCAGCGCATAGGTCAGGGTGCCGGCACCATCGGCGCCAAACGCCGAGGTGAAGTTGGCGGCAAAGCTCTGGGTATCATTGGTCGCCAGTACCGTTTCGTCCACCGTCAGCGTCGGCTCCGTGCCGGTGGTATTGATGCTTGGTCCGTCGTCCTTGAACACCAGGTTCTGCCCAATGTTCAGGGTCGCCTGGGCGCTGTCGCCGTCCCCGTCAGTCTTGGTTGCCGTCAGCGTCACCAGGTTGTCCGCGGTCAGGCTCGTCGAGTCATCGGGATTGGTGGTATTGGAATGCACCACAGCGCGGAGCTGGTCGAGGGTGACATCACCGTTGGCAGCCACGCTGACCGTGAACACCAGCAGGTCGCTCGTGGCCGTGCGGCCTTCGACCACAGTGCCGTTGAGTGAGAGGTTCACCGCATGGCCCGTGGCCGTGTCGGTCAACCCGGAAGCTCCGGCCACTACGCCCAGCGCATAGGTCAG
>NZ_JBXAQZ010000032.1:0-744 GCF_058807755.1 Pseudomonas sp. GW821-FHT12A04 | reverse complement strand
TGAACTGGCCTAATAATTCCGGACACCTCTTAAGGGCGATATGATTTCGCCAACTTGGAGGTTCCATGAACGAAAGAAAGGTCTATTCACGCGAGTTCAAGCTGCATGCTGCCAGCATGGTGCTTGATGATAACTGCCCGGTTCCAGACGTTTGTGCATCGCTGGATATCGGGCCCACCGCTTTACGGCGTTGGGTCGATCAGGTTCGCAAGGAGCGCGAGGGGCAGCCAGTCAAAGGCACCAAGGCGATTACCGAAGATCAGCGCCAGATCCAGGAACTAAAGGCCAAGATCAAGCGCATGGAAATGGAAGCCGAGATCTTAAAAAAGGCTACCGCTCTCTTGATGTCGGATCCCGATCGTTTTCGATGATTGCGGAACTAAGAGAGTCGTTCCCGACGGCCGTCGTGTGTCGTGTTTTCGATGTAAAGCGCAGCAGCTTTTATGAGTGGCTTCAGCGGCGAGCCCGACCGCGGATCAGGCGCGAAGAGCTCAAGCTCAAAGTGGTTGAACTGCACAGCGAAAGCCGCGAAGCCATGGGTTCCAGAATGATCAGCAAGGGCCTGAAGTCCCAAAACATCGCGATCGGAAGAGGCCTTGTCCGAGCGCTGATGAGGGAGGCCAACATTGTCAGTAAACAACGCCAGCCGCACCCATTCAGATCCAAGGGAGTGGAAGCGTTTGTCGCGCCCAATCGGCTCAAGCGCAACTTCAAACCGGCTGCAGTCGATCAGGTCTGGTGTGG
>NZ_JBXAQZ010000031.1:0-1261 GCF_058807755.1 Pseudomonas sp. GW821-FHT12A04 | reverse complement strand
CGCAGAGGGTTACTCGACGGCTTTAACCATGTCTTCGATGACCTTTTTAGCGTCGCCGAACACCATCATGGTCTTGTCCAGGTAGAACAGTTCGTTGTCCAGGCCGGCGTAGCCGCTGGCCATCGAGCGCTTGTTGACGATGATGGTCTTGGCCTTGAACGCTTCGAGGATCGGCATGCCGGCAATCGGCGATTTCGGATCGTTCTTCGCGGCCGGGTTCACCACGTCGTTGGCGCCCAACACCAGTACCACGTCGGCCTGGCCGAACTCGGAGTTGATGTCGTCCATCTCGAACACCTGGTCGTAAGGCACTTCGGCCTCGGCCAGCAACACGTTCATGTGGCCGGGCATACGACCGGCAACCGGGTGGATCGCATACTTCACGGTCACGCCGCGATGGGTCAGCTTCTCGGTCAGCTCTTTCAGCGCGTGCTGCGCACGTGCCACCGCCAGACCGTAGCCCGGCACGATGATCACGGTGTCGGCGTTGGTCAGCAGGAAGGTCGCGTCGTCGGCCGAACCGGACTTCACCGGACGGGCTTCCTTCGAACCCGCCGGGCCGGCCGCGTCCGCCGTATTGCCGAAGCCCCCGAGCAGCACATTAAAGAAGGAGCGGTTCATCGCCTTGCACATGATGTACGAGAGGATTGCACCGGACGAACCTACCAGCGAGCCGGCGATGATCAGCATCGAGTTGTTCAGCGAGAAGCCGATGCCCGCCGCTGCCCAGCCGGAGTAGCTGTTGAGCATCGACACGACCACGGGCATGTCCGCGCCGCCGATCGGGATGATGATCAGCACGCCGAGCACGAAGGCCAACGCCAGCATCACGCCGAAAGCGGTGTAGTCGCCGGTGAGCATGAACGTCACGCCCAGGCCCAGTGTGGCCAGGCCCAGCAGCAGGTTCAGCTTGTGCTGGCCACTGAACTGTACCGGTGCCCCCTGGAACAGGCGGAACTTGTACTTGCCGGACAGCTTGCCGAAGGCGATCACCGAACCGGAGAAGGTGATTGCACCGATGGCGGCACCGAGGAACAGTTCCAGGCGGTTACCGGCCGGGATCGCGTCACCGAGTTGCTTGACGATGCCCAGCGACTGCGGCTCGACCACGGCAGCCACGGCGATGAACACCGCGGCCAGGCCGATCATGCTGTGCATGAAGGCGACCAGCTCCGGCATCTTGGTCATTTCAACGCGTTTGGCCATGATCGAACCGGCAGTGCCGCCGATCAGCAGGCCGACGATCACGTAGACGATACCG
>NZ_JBXAQZ010000030.1:0-4185 GCF_058807755.1 Pseudomonas sp. GW821-FHT12A04 | reverse complement strand
GGGTTTCGAGAGGAACACCAATGTGCACGTCAAATCTCCTGCGTGATCTTATTGAGTAAACCCATGCACTACGGATGGTGCGGCTGGGGCGGCCGATCAGCACGATCCCGCCAAATCAGGGCGGGGCGCGGCATTTTGCAGGCGAACTTTGTGCCCTTCAAGGGATTATGACGGGTGACGGAAAATTAACTACAAGTCACCCCGTGACCGAATGTCGCAACCAACCGGCTCAATCCCTTGCAGACCGTGCTTTTCAAGGATTCTGGCCGAAATTGAAGAATTTACACATCGGCCGTATGAATGATGCGGCATTGCCTCGAAATAGTGGCGCAAAGCCGCGTTATCAGGCGCTTGTGGGACGTTTGTACGACTTGTCGATACAGTTTGCTGCTATGCGACAAATACGTACATCTGTAGGGCTTTTGTTTTGCTGACTACGGGGTCAAGTAACCTTGTAGAGCCTTTATCCCTCTAGGCTGTAGCTATGCGCCTGATTTACCAGCCAGTCACGAAATGCCCTTAAAGACGCGGATTCGACCTTTCGCTCAGGAATCATCAGGTAGTAAGCCTTGATACTGGACAGTGCTTGGGGGTTGGCGATCACCAGGCGTTTCTCTTTCAGCTCCCTTTGAATCAGGAACGGCGGAATCAGGGCAATGCCCATGTCGTGCATGGCTGCCTGGGCGAGCATGGAGAATAGCTCGTAGCGGGGGCCCGTCATGTCTCGCGGGACATTGAGGTGTTGGGAGTCGAACCATTGGCGCCAGGCATAGGGGCGAGTGGTTTGTTGCAGAAGAGGCAAGTCGGCGATTTCCCCGGGCGTCAGACTGGTCTTGTTTCCGAGCAGGTTGGGGCTGCAAACGGGCATCGGATTTTCACCCATCAGCCTGTGGGATTCCGTACCCGACCAATCCGCGTCGCCGAAGTAGATGGCGGCATCAAAATCCGTGTCGGCGAACAGGAACGGCCGCGTGCGGTTGGTCAGGTTGACCGTCACTTCCGGGTGTTTCTGCTGGAAATCCTTGAGTCGCGGCAGCAGCCATTGGGTGCCGAAGGTCGGAACTACGGCCAGTTCGATCACGTTGGTGCCCTGCTGGCCCATCACGGACAAGGTGTCGCGCTCAACGGCATCGAGCTGAGTGGCCACCCGACGGCTGTAGGAGAGTCCGGCTTCCGTCAGCTTGACCCCGCGCCGCGAGCGTCGGAACAGTTCCACACTGAGGAACTCTTCAAGGCTGGCAATCTGTCGGCAAATCGCTCCCTGGGTCAGCGAAAGCTCCTGGGCGGCCTTGGTGAAGCTCTCGTGGCGCGCCGCGGCCTCGAAGCTGATCAGGGCGGTGGTGCTGGGTATCTTTCTGCGCATGTACGTCAACCTCACTAATACATCGCATAAAAGCTCTTTTGCGACGTTTCGGAGTGAGAAATTATCACAACAGTATGCAAATTCCTCGTTTGCCGTCGCGCCGATCCGGGCCTAGGATCAGCCTACGTTATTTGACCCGATTCGAGAGGACACACTCATGGGCGGTAAAGCTAGCTTCAACTGGATCGATCCCCTGCTGCTGGATCAACAGCTCACTGAAGAAGAACGAATGATTCGCGACACGGCTGCGCAATTCGCTCAGCAAAGCCTTGCGCCGCGCATCCTCGAAGCTTTCCGTCATGAGAAGACCGATCCGGCGATCTTCCGCGAAATGGGCGAGGTCGGCCTGTTGGGCGCAACCATCCCCGAGCAATACGGTGGCAGCGGCCTGAACTATGTCAGCTATGGCCTGATCGCCCGTGAAGTCGAGCGCATCGACTCCGGCTATCGCTCGATGATGAGCGTGCAGTCCTCGCTGGTGATGGTGCCAATCAATGAATTCGGTACCGAAGCGCAAAAGCAGAAGTACCTGCCGAAACTGGCGTCGGGCGAGTGGATCGGCTGCTTCGGCCTGACCGAGCCTAACCACGGCTCCGACCCGGGCGCGATGATCAGTCGTGCGCGCAAAGTGGAAGGCGGCTACAGCCTTACCGGCAGCAAGATGTGGATCACCAACAGCCCGATCGCCGATGTGTTCGTGGTTTGGGCCAAGGACGATGCCGGTGACATTCGCGGCTTCGTTCTGGAGAAAGGCTGGAAAGGTCTGAGCGCTCCGGCGATTCACGGCAAGGTGGGCCTGCGGGCATCGATCACCGGTGAAATCGTGATGGACAACGTGTTCGTTCCGGAAGAGAACATCTTCCCGGACGTCCGTGGTCTGAAAGGTCCTTTCACTTGCCTCAACTCGGCACGTTACGGCATCTCCTGGGGTGCGCTGGGTGCAGCCGAGTTCTGCTGGCACACCGCTCGCCAGTACACCCTGGATCGTCAACAGTTCGGTCGCCCACTGGCCGCTACCCAGTTGATCCAGAAGAAGCTGGCCGACATGCAGACTGAAATCACCATGGCGCTGCAAGGCTGCCTGCGTCTGGGTCGTATGAAGGACGAAGGTACCGCTGCGGTCGAAATTACCTCGATGATGAAGCGCAACTCTTGCGGCAAGTCCCTGGACATCGCGCGCATGGCTCGCGATATGTTGGGCGGCAACGGCATCTCCGATGAATTCGGTGTGGCGCGTCACCTGGTCAACCTGGAAGTGGTGAACACCTATGAAGGTACTCACGACGTCCATGCACTGATCCTCGGTCGTGCGCAAACCGGCCTCCAGGCGTTCTATTAAGGAGAACGTCCATGGGCGCGCTTTCGCATCTACGGGTACTGGATTTATCGCGGGTGCTGGCCGGGCCTTGGGCCGGGCAGATCCTGGCCGACCTTGGCGCTGAAGTGATCAAGGTCGAGCGTCCGGGTAACGGCGATGACACGCGCGCCTGGGGACCGCCGTTCCTTAAAGACGCTTATGGCGAGAATACCAGCGAGGCTGCTTATTACTTGTCGGCCAATCGCAACAAGCAATCTGTCACCATCGACTTCACTCGCCCTGAAGGGCAGAAGCTGGTGCGTGAACTGGCGGCCAAGTCGGACATCCTGATCGAGAACTTCAAGGTCGGCGGTCTGGCGGCTTATGGCCTGGACTATGAAACGCTGAAGACGATCAATCCGGATCTGATCTATTGCTCGATCACCGGGTTCGGCCAGACCGGTCCTTATGCCAAGCGTGCGGGTTATGACTTCATGATCCAGGGGCTCGGCGGCCTCATGAGTCTGACGGGGCGACCTGAGGGCGAAGAGGGTGCGGGGCCGGTGAAGGTTGGCGTGGCGCTGACGGACATCCTCACCGGGCTGTATTCGACTGTCGCGATCCTGGCTGCGCTTGCGCATCGGGATCACGACGGCGGTGGTCAGCATATCGATATGGCACTGTTGGACGTACAGGTGGCTTGTCTGGCCAATCAGGCAATGAACTACCTGACGACAGGCAACGCGCCTAAGCGCTTGGGTAATGCTCACCCGAACATCGTGCCTTATCAGGATTTTCCTACGGCGGATGGCGATTTCATCCTTACCGTCGGGAACGATGGTCAGTTCCGCAAGTTTGCGGAAGTGGCCGGGCAGCCGCAGTGGGCGGACGATCCGCGTTTTGCCACTAACAAGCTGCGGGTGGCAAACAGGGCAATACTGATTCCGCTGATCCGCCAGGCGACGGTGTTCAAGACTACCGCTGAATGGGTGGCGCAACTGGAGCAGGCTGGCGTGCCATGCGGGCCTATCAATGACGTGGCGCAGATGTTTGCCGATCCTCAGGTCAAGGCGCGTGGGTTGGCTATCGAGCTGCCGCATGCGCTGGCCGGGATGGTGCCTCAGGTGGCGAGTCCGATTCGACTGTCGGAGACGCCGGTGGAGTATCGTTTTGCACCTCCTCTGCTGGGTGAGCACACGCTTGAAGTTTTGCAGCGTGTGTTGGGTCTGGATGCCGGGGCGGTGTCCGCATTCAAGGCTTCTGGCGTTCTCTGATAGGTCTCTTCTATATAGAGGGTGTTTCGGCTCCTCTATATAGGCACCCTTTGGGGCGTTTTGCTGCTTTCTGCAGCTTATTGATAGAAAACCTAAATCAGCGCTTGACGGCAGATTCCAGGTGTCTATAATTCGCCCCACTTCCGGCGCAGTCGAAACGGAAAACTCCTTGGCAAACAAAGAGTTACGCAGTTTTCGGCAGCAGGTTGCTTCAGTTCATCGAAGCACAAAGGGAGTTGAAAAAGAGGTGT
>NZ_JBXAQZ010000029.1:1230-4308 GCF_058807755.1 Pseudomonas sp. GW821-FHT12A04 | reverse complement strand
CAAATTGCTTGGGTGTTATATGGTCAAGCCTCACGGGCAATTAGTATTGGTTAGCTCAACGCCTCACAGCGCTTACACACCCAACCTATCAACGTCGTAGTCTTCGACGGCCCTTCAGGGGACTCAAGGTCCCAGTGAGATCTCATCTTGAGGCAAGTTTCCCGCTTAGATGCTTTCAGCGGTTATCTTTTCCGAACATAGCTACCCGGCAATGCCACTGGCGTGACAACCGGAACACCAGAGGTTCGTCCACTCCGGTCCTCTCGTACTAGGAGCAGCCCCTCTCAAATCTCAAACGTCCACGGCAGATAGGGACCGAACTGTCTCACGACGTTCTAAACCCAGCTCGCGTACCACTTTAAATGGCGAACAGCCATACCCTTGGGACCGGCTTCAGCCCCAGGATGTGATGAGCCGACATCGAGGTGCCAAACACCGCCGTCGATATGAACTCTTGGGCGGTATCAGCCTGTTATCCCCGGAGTACCTTTTATCCGTTGAGCGATGGCCCTTCCATACAGAACCACCGGATCACTAAGACCTACTTTCGTACCTGCTCGACGTGTCTGTCTCGCAGTCAAGCGCGCTTTTGCCTTTATACTCTACGACCGATTTCCGACCGGTCTGAGCGCACCTTCGTACTCCTCCGTTACTCTTTAGGAGGAGACCGCCCCAGTCAAACTACCCACCATACACTGTCCTCGATCCGGATAACGGACCTGAGTTAGAACCTCAAAGTTGCCAGGGTGGTATTTCAAGGATGGCTCCACGCGAACTGGCGTCCACGCTTCAAAGCCTCCCACCTATCCTACACAAGCAAATTCAAAGTCCAGTGCAAAGCTATAGTAAAGGTTCACGGGGTCTTTCCGTCTAGCCGCGGATACACTGCATCTTCACAGCGATTTCAATTTCACTGAGTCTCGGGTGGAGACAGCGCCGCCATCGTTACGCCATTCGTGCAGGTCGGAACTTACCCGACAAGGAATTTCGCTACCTTAGGACCGTTATAGTTACGGCCGCCGTTTACCGGGGCTTCGATCAAGAGCTTCGCGTTAGCTAACCCCATCAATTAACCTTCCGGCACCGGGCAGGCGTCACACCCTATACGTCCACTTTCGTGTTTGCAGAGTGCTGTGTTTTTAATAAACAGTCGCAGCGGCCTGGTATCTTCGACCGGCGTGGGCTTACGGAGCAAGTCCTTCACCCTCACCGGCGCACCTTCTCCCGAAGTTACGGTGCCATTTTGCCTAGTTCCTTCACCCGAGTTCTCTCAAGCGCCTTGGTATTCTCTACCCAACCACCTGTGTCGGTTTGGGGTACGGTTCCTGGTTACCTGAAGCTTAGAAGCTTTTCTTGGAAGCATGGCATCAACCACTTCGTGTTCCAAAGGAACACTCGTCATCAGCTCTCGGCCTTAGAATCCCGGATTTACCTAAGATTCCAGCCTACCACCTTAAACTTGGACAACCAACGCCAAGCTGGCCTAGCCTTCTCCGTCCCTCCATCGCAATAACCAGAAGTACAGGAATATTAACCTGTTTTCCATCGACTACGCTTTTCAGCCTCGCCTTAGGGACCGACTAACCCTGCGTCGATTAACGTTGCGCAGGAAACCTTGGTCTTTCGGCGTGGGTGTTTTTCACACCCATTGTCGTTACTCATGTCAGCATTCGCACTTCTGATACCTCCAGCAAGCTTCTCAACTCACCTTCACAGGCTTACAGAACGCTCCTCTACCGCATCATCCGAAGATGATACCCGTAGCTTCGGTGTATGGTTTGAGCCCCGTTACATCTTCCGCGCAGGCCGACTCGACTAGTGAGCTATTACGCTTTCTTTAAAGGGTGGCTGCTTCTAAGCCAACCTCCTAGCTGTCTAAGCCTTCCCACATCGTTTCCCACTTAACCATAACTTTGGGACCTTAGCTGACGGTCTGGGTTGTTTCCCTTTTCACGACGGACGTTAGCACCCGCCGTGTGTCTCCCATGCTCGGCACTTGTAGGTATTCGGAGTTTGCATCGGTTTGGTAAGTCGGGATGACCCCCTAGCCGAAACAGTGCTCTACCCCCTACAGTGATACATGAGGCGCTACCTAAATAGCTTTCGAGGAGAACCAGCTATCTCCGAGCTTGATTAGCCTTTCACTCCGATCCACAGGTCATCCGCTAACTTTTCAACGGTAGTCGGTTCGGTCCTCCAGTCAGTGTTACCTAACCTTCAACCTGCCCATGGATAGATCGCCCGGTTTCGGGTCTATTCCCAGCGACTAGACGCCCTATTAAGACTCGCTTTCGCTACGCCTCCCCTATTCGGTTAAGCTCGCCACTGAAAATAAGTCGCTGACCCATTATACAAAAGGTACGCAGTCACCCAACAAAGTGGGCTCCCACTGCTTGTACGCATACGGTTTCAGGATCTATTTCACTCCCCTCTCCGGGGTTCTTTTCGCCTTTCCCTCACGGTACTAGTTCACTATCGGTCAGTCAGTAGTATTTAGCCTTGGAGGATGGTCCCCCCATATTCAGACAAAGTTTCTCGTGCTCCGTCCTACTCGATTTCATGACCAAGAGATTTTCGCGTACAGGGCTATCACCCACTATGGCCGCACTTTCCAGAGCGTTCCGCTAATCTCAAAGCCACTTAAGGGCTAGTCCCCGTTCGCTCGCCACTACTAAGGGAATCTCGGTTGATTTCTTTTCCTCAGGGTACTTAGATGTTTCAGTTCCCCTGGTTCGCCTCTTGCACCTATGTATTCAGTACAAGATAACCATCTTATGATGGCTGGGTTCCCCCATTCAGACATCTCCGGATCAAAGTCTGTTTGCCGACTCCCCGAAGCTTTTCGCAGGCTACCACGTCTTTCATCGCCTCTGACTGCCAAGGCATCCACCGTATGCGCTTCTTCACTTGACCATATAACCCCAAGCAATCTGGTTATACTATGAAGACGACATTCGCCGAAAATTCGAATTTCTCAACTAAGAGAACTCACAAATTTTACCTTAGCCTGATCCGTTACCAGTGAAAGTAACGTTCAGTCTATCTTTCTATCACATACCCAAATTTTTAAAGAACGAA
>NZ_JBXAQZ010000028.1:0-13104 GCF_058807755.1 Pseudomonas sp. GW821-FHT12A04 | reverse complement strand
CCCCCCCCCCCCCCCCCCCCCCCCCCCCCCCCCCCCCCCCCCCCCCCCCCCCCCCCCCCCCCCCCCCCCCCCCCCCCGCTCCCACAGTTTTAATCGGTGTTGTATCAGGTCCCGGCGATCAGTTGCCGTGCCGCCTGGCTGTGATCAGCAATCAACCCCTTCAGATCCAGCCCCTCGACCTGTCCGTCGATCACCCGCCACTTGCCACCGACCATCACTCGATCCGCGCGATCAGCACCACACAGCAGCAACGCCGACACCGGATCATGGCTGCCGGAGAAGCGCAGTTCATCGAGCTTGAACATCGCCAGGTCAGCCTGCTTGCCCACCGCCAACTCGCCGATATCGGTACGGCCCAGCAGGCTCGCCGAACCCTTGGTCGCCCAGCCCAACACGCGCTCCGGGGTGATCTTCTCGGCGCCGTAGCGCAGGCGCTGGATGTACAGGGCCTGACGCGCTTCGAGCATCATGTTCGAGGCATCGTTGGATGCCGAACCGTCCACACCCAAACCAAGCAAGGCACCCGCATCGGTCAACTCGATGCTCGGACAGATGCCCGAGGCCAGGCGCATGTTCGAACTCGGGCAATGGCAAATACCGGTGCCGGCGGCGCCGAGGCGGGCGATTTCATCCGGGTTGAAGTGGATGCCATGGGCCAGCCAGGTGCGCGGGCCGAGCCAGCCGACACTGTCCAGATAGTCCACGGTGCGCAGGCCGAAGCGCTGCAGGCAGAAATCTTCTTCATCGAGGGTTTCTGCCAGGTGGGTATGCAGGCGCACGTCGAGTTTGTTCGCCAGTTCGGCGCTGGCCGACATGATTTCCGGCGTCACCGAGAACGGCGAGCACGGTGCCAGGGCGATCTGGATTTGCGCGCCGTCACCGCGTTCATGGTACTCGGCGATCAACCGCTGACTGTCGGCGAGGATCACTTCGCCTTCCTGCACGGTCTGTTGCGGCGGCAGGCCACCGTCCTTTTCACCGAGGCTCATGGATCCGCGCGTGAGCATGGCGCGCATGCCCAGTTCACGAACGCTCTCGACTTGCACGTCGATCGCGTTTTCCAGACCTTCCGGGAACAGGTAGTGATGGTCGGCGGCGGTGGTGCAACCGGACAGCAGCAATTCAGCCAACGCGACTTTGGTGGCGAGGGCGAGTTTTTCCGGGGTCAGGCGTGCCCAGACCGGGTACAGGGTTTTCAGCCACGGGAACAGCGGCTGATTGACCACCGGCGCCCAGGCGCGGGTCAGGGTTTGATAGAAGTGGTGATGGGTGTTGATCAGGCCCGGCAGGATCACATGCTCGCGGGCATCGAACACTTCATTGCACGGTGCGGACGGTTGTTGACCGGCGCCGAGCACTTCGACGATCAAACCGTCTTGCAGCACCAGACCGCCACGGGCATCGAGACCATTGGACGTGAAAATGGCGAGGGGATTCTTTAACCAGGTACGGGTCGCAGGCATGTTGGCCGGCTCCTCTGAAAGTTGGGTTCAGGGTTGCCAGCTCAGTGTTGCCCTGTCTGCTGATCCAGGTTCGCCGGGGAGGCGAGGTGCGAAGTGTCGATCAAAACGGCCCGGCGGGCAAGCCCAACCCGACAGGCCGATGCAACCCGGCGGTATTACCAGGGAATGGTTTCGCCCCGGTAATTGATGAAGTGATGCCCACCCTTGCCGACATACGCATTCACCTGATCGACCAGGCCACGGGTGCTGGTTTCCACGTCGATGTCCGCGCCTTCACCACCCATGTCGGTTTTCACCCAGCCCGGGTGCAGCGACAGCACGGTGAGCCTGGTTTCGCCCAACTGAGTGACGAAGCTGTTGGTCATGGAGTTCAACGCCGCCTTGCTGGCCTTGTACAGTGCCAGTTCCGGCGCATCGGGCATGGTCACGCTGCCCAGCACCGAACTCATGAACGCCAGCACGCCGGTGTCCGGTCGCAGTTGCTCGACAAAACTCTGGGCCAGGTTGATCGGCGCCACGGCGTTGGTGAAAAACAGCTGACCGACTTCGGCCATTGTCGCGCCACCGTTCGGCGTCTGGACATCCGGCCCCTTGACCCCGGCATTGACGAACAACAGGTCAAACACGTCGCCCTTGAGTTGTTGGCTCAGGGCGGACACCGCTTGCTGATCGTCCATGTCGAGCTTTTCGATCCGCACCTTGCCCAAGGCCTGCAAGGCTTCGGCTTTTTGCGGATCGCGCACGGTGGCGGTGACTTGCCAGCCATCGGCCAACAGGGTTTTCACCAGCCCGAGGCCAAGCCCCCGGGAGGCGCCGATGATGAGCGCGGTTTTTGCCTTGGACATGAGTGGCTTCCTTGAAAATTCAGAGTCGTGGATTCAATGGACACTGTTGCCCGAGCCGTTGTTGCAACTCTTCGCGCAGTGCGCCGAGTTCGGCCATGCGGGCTTCGATCAGTTTGAGTTTGTCTTGCAGCAGTTGAGTGACGGCGCTGTCCGGATCGGGCGATTTCCAGATTGTAGCGACGCTGTTGCCGATCTCGCCGAGGGTAAAGCCCAGCCGTTGCGCGGTCTTGATGTACTGCACCAGTTGCACCATGTCTGGCGGATAGTCGCGATACCCGTTGGCGCTGCGTTGCGCCGCAATCAATCCGCGCTGCTCGTAAAAGCGCAGCGTGTCGCGGCTGACGGCGCTGGCCTGGGCTAATTCACCGATGCGCATCATGACGTCTCGAGGGGGCTTGACCCTGGAGCATACTCCAGGCTTTAGCCTTGTTGCTCCCTGAATTGATGGAGCAATGTCGATGTGGACTACAACGCAATATCGCCGGTTGGTGCAAGGCAGTGCCTGGTATGACCTGATCGTGATGGTCGCGTTTGTCACGCCGTGGAGTTTTGCGGCGTTGCATGGGGTTTTGACGTGGGTGAGTCAGGCGTTGAGTTTGCCCGGTGAGCTGCCACCGTTCGAGCCGGTGCACATGTTGATGGCGAATTTGTTGGGCTCGATTGTGTGCGTATGGGCGGTGTTGCGGATTCGTGATCCGCAGCAGGGTTATGGGCGGTATGACGCCGTGGGCAGATTCCTGTTCTCGGCCTGGCAGGCTTATGCCCTGATCCATGGCGCGAGTTCGCTGCTGGTGGTTTTTCTGGTGTTTGAATTGGCGTGGGGCATTGCTCAAGTGTTGCCTGTTCGGCAGCCATCGCGAGCAAGCTCGCTCCCACAGGGTCTGCGCCAGACACATTAATTACGCAAGATGCGGTTATGTGGGAGCGAGCTTGCTCGCGATGAGGCCAGACCAGACAACCACTAATGCCCGGCCTGCCACGGCTGCCCCAGCGACACCGGCGCATACAACCGTGTGCGCACCGCATCCCGGGACAGCAGCACCAGCACCCCAATGGTCGCGACATACGGCAACATCGCCAGCAGACTCGACGGAATCGCCAGCCCCAGTCCCTGCGCCACCAGGTGCAGGATGCTGGCGAGCCCGAACAGGTACGCACCGAGCAGCAGGCGCCACACCCGCCAACTGGCGAACACCACCAGCGCCAGGGCAATCCAGCCGCGCCCGGCGCTCATGTTCTCCGCCCACATCGGCGTGTAAGCCAGGGACAGGTAAGCCCCGGCCAATCCGGCCATCGCACCGCCGAACAACACCGCCAAGGTCCGCACGGCCAACACCGGCAAGCCCATGGCGCTGGCCGCATCCGGGTTTTCCCCGACCGCCTGAATGATCAGCCCGACGCGGCTTTTCAGAATCACCCAGGCCACTAATGCAAACAACGCGAACGACAGATACACCAGCAGATCCTGGGCAAACAGCATCCGCCCGATCAGTGGGATTTCACTCAGATAGGGAATCGCCACCGGCTCGAATCCCGCCAGCGGCTTGCCGACCCACGCCGCACCGACGAAGGTCGACAGGCCCACGCCGAAAATCGTCAGGGCAAGACCTGTGGCCACCTGATTGGCGTTGAACACCAGTGCCACCAGGGCAAACAGCGACGACAACAGCATCCCGGCGAGCATTGCCAGCAACACGCCGAGCCACAGGTGACCGGTATTGAACGCGACGATGAAACCGATCACCGCACCAAACAGCATCATGCCTTCCTGGCCCAGGTTGAGGACGCCGCTTTTCTCGCAGATCAGTTCCCCCAGCGCCACCAGCAACAACGGCGTACCGCAGCGGACCATGGCATAGAAAATATTGCTCAGCAGATCGATATCCATCACATCGCTCCTGTTTGTACGACGGTGGATTGCGCGCGGCGGGCCCAGCGCAGGTTCAAACGCGGTCGGTAGAGGATCAGCACATCACTGGCCAGCAGGAAAAACAGCATCATGCCCTGGAACAATTGGGTGATCGCTTGCGGCAGGTTCAGGCTCATTTGTGCGCTTTCGCCACCGATGTACAGCAGCGCCATCAACAGGCTGGAAAACAGGATGCCGAGAGGATTCAGACGACCGAGAAATGCCACGGTGATCGCCGCATAGCCGTAGCCCGGCGAGACCTGCGGCACCAGCTGGCCGATGGGACCGGTGACTTCGCACACACCGGCAAGCCCCGCCAGGCCGCCGCTGATCAACAGCGCGAGCCAGATCAGGCGCTTCTCGCGAAAGCCGACGAAGCCGGCGGCACGCTTGTCCAGCCCCAGCACTTTGATCTGGAACCCGACAAAGCTTTTCTGCAACAGCACCCACACCGCCACCAACGCGAGCAGGGCGAAGTAAACCCCGGCGTGGACCCGACCATCGTCCATCAGCAGCGGCAGACGGCTGGCGTCACCGAACATCGCTGACTCGGGGAAGTTGAACCCGGCGGGATCTTTCAAAGGGCCGTGAACGCAGAACAGCAGCAGGTTCAGTGCGATGTAGTTGAGCATGATGCTGGTCAGGATCTCATTGGCGTTGAAGCGCGTGCGCAACCACGCCGTCAGCCCGGCCCATGCAGCGCCCGCCAGGGTGCCGGTAAGCAGGATCAACACCAGCGCCCAGCGGCTTTGCATATCGATGATGTTCACCGCCAGCGCACTGCCGGCCAGCGCACCGAGCAGCAGTTGACCTTCGGCACCGATGTTCCAGATGCGCGCCTGATAGGCGACGGCCAGGCCCAATGCGCAGAGCAGAATCGGCAGGGCTTTGACCAGCAATTCGGAGACGCCGTACAGGTCGCTGACCGGTGCGATCAGCAAGGTGTGCATGGTCAGCAACGGGTCATGCCCGAGCGCCATAAACAACAACGATCCACAGCCCAGGGTCAGTGCAGCCGCCAGCAACGGCGAGCACCACAGCATCAGGCGCGATTGCTGGCCGCGAGGTTCAAGAGAAAGCAGCATGTGACACTCCGTTAGCGCGTGGCGGATGCGAGTGATTGAGGGGCACCGAACTGGCCGGCCATCCAGCCGCCGACATCGCTCAGGCGGGTGTCGACGGTGGCGTGAAGCGCCGACAGCCGACCGCCGCACAAGGCGCCGAGCCGGTCGCTGATCTGGAACAGTTCGTCCAGGTCTTCGGAGATCACCAGGATCGCCGCGCCGGCATCGCGCAAGGCAATCAAGGCGCGGTGAATGGTGGCGGCGGCACCGACGTCCACGCCCCAGGTCGGGTGTGCGGCGACCAGCAGTCTGGGTTGTTGAAGGATTTCCCGACCGAGGATGAATTTCTGCAAGTTGCCGCCGGACAGGCTGCGGGCCGGCGCCTGGCTATCGGGTGTCTTGACCCCGAAACGGCGGATGATTTCCTCGGCCAGTGCTTCGACTTTGCCGCGCTGGATCAGGCCGTTACTCACCAAGCCGTGCTGGAAAGCAGTCAGCAGCGCGTTGTCCGCCAGGCTCAGTTCCGGCACCGCACCATGACCCAGGCGTTCGGCGGGGACGAACGCCAAGCCGAGTTGGCGGCGAGCATCGGGACGCAAATGGGCGACTGGTTCCTTGCCAAAACGGATCGTCGCGCTGGCGTTGCGGGGCAGCAGTGCTTCGCCGCTGAGCAAGGCCAGTAACTCATCCTGGCCATTGCCGGCGACACCGGCGATGCCGACAATTTCACCGCGGCGCACTTCAAGGTCGATGTTGGCAAGCGAGCAGCCGAATGGGTCCGGGTTGTGCCAGGACAATCCACGGACATCAAGGCACGCATCACCTCCGGTAACCTTCGGATAGTCAGCGATCAACTCCGCCGCTTCACCGACCATCAAGCGCGCCAGTTGCTGGTCCGAACACTCGGCCGGCACGCAATGCCCGGCCACCCGACCGCCTCGTAAAACCGTTGCGCTGTGGCACAACGCACGCACTTCCCCGAGCTTGTGGCTGATGAATAAAATGCTGCAGCCTTCGGTGGCGAGGCGGCGCAGGGTGACGAACAAGTCCTCGGCCTCCTGCGGCGTCAGCACCGAAGTCGGTTCATCGAGAATCAACAGGCGGATGTCTTGCATCAGGCAGCGAATGATTTCCACACGCTGTCGTTCACCGATCGACAGGCTGTGGACAAGTCGCTCCGGTTCCAGCGTCATGCCGTAGCGCCGGGACACTTCGCGAATCTTCGGCTCAAGCTGTTTGGGTGTGCCTGCCGCCGCGCCCATGGCCAGGGCGATGTTCTGTGCCACGCTCAGGGTTTCGAACAGCGAAAAATGCTGGAATACCATGCCGATTCCCAAACCCCGGGCCTGGGCCGGATTGCGCAGGCTCACCCGCTGACCTTGCCAGATCACCTCGCCGGAATCGGCGTGGGTAACGCCGTAGATGATCTTCATCAGCGTGCTTTTGCCCGCACCGTTTTCGCCGAGCAGGGCATGGATCTCGCCAGGGGCAATGGTCAGGTCGATGGCATCGTTGGCCAGGCAGCCGGGGTAGCGTTTTGTGATTCTGCGCAGTTGCAGGCGCGGAACTGGGTCAGGGATTGGAGCGTGATTGGGCATGACAGGCTCAGTGCTGTTGGACTTGTGCCTGTGGATAAAGCAATTTTCTGGCCACTAGGTCAGGAAAATCTCGAAGTCCTGCGACCAGAGGCGTTCAGTACGCAGCTTTCAAATGTGCCACGCACAACCCGGCACCACATGGGGGCAATGGCGCAAATCAAGCCCCGCTTTTGCTCGTGCGGTTTTGCTCAAAAAATGAGCAATCGACCACAAGCCATACCGCACACGGCGCCGAGACGGCCATGAACGGGTTATCCACAGATTGCTCCACAGTATTTGTGTGCAAGCTCACAGCACGGGCATAAGCACTGAGTGGCTACTTCTAAAGGCGATAAACCGCTGTAACTATTTGTTTTTATTTGAATTTGACGTGCTTGATGGCTGATTGGACGAAAATTGAGCAAAGTCCGCAAAGCCGCATGACAAAAGGGTTACAGCGGTATGTGCTCAGGTTATCCACAGGCGGGTGCACAGCAGATGTGGGCAAATATGGAATAAGTGAAAAAGCGGCGTGCCCCAAAAAATTGCAGCCGGTGCTGAAGCC
Source organism: Pseudomonas sp. GW821-FHT12A04 (assembly GCF_058807755.1). Lineage (NCBI taxonomy): Bacteria > Pseudomonadati > Pseudomonadota > Gammaproteobacteria > Pseudomonadales > Pseudomonadaceae > Pseudomonas > Pseudomonas sp. GW821-FHT12A04. The sequence goes on along the minus strand of NZ_JBXAQZ010000028.1, from coordinate 5,681 downwards.
TTTTAGCGCCGTAACAAAATTCGCCCGCGACTCAAATCGGCCAGTTGTGACTGTAAGGTGTCGATTTGCGCATCGCCTACGGCCAACTGCAACTCGACACCATTGGCGGTGAAGCTTTCATCCACAACCAATCCACCTGCCTCCGCCACCCGCAGCTTGACCAGAGTCAACTCGGCAAATCCGCAAGCGCAATGCAGTGGCACCCGGCTGATCAGCTCGAGCTTTGGCGCCGCTTGCAGGCATTTGTTTGCACCTCCGCCATAGGCCCGGGCTAGCCCCCCGGTGCCCAGTTGGATGCCGCCATACCAGCGAATCACCAGCACCGCGACCTGATCGCAATCCTGTGCCTCGATCGCCGCCAGAATCGGTCGGCCGGCCGTACCGCCGGGCTCGCCATCATCGGTGCTGCGGTACTGATCACCGAGCTTCCAGGCCCAGCAGTTGTGCGAGGCATTCAAGTCGCTGTGCTGTTCAATGAACGCCTGGGCCTCGGCGGGGCTGGAGATCGGCGCGGCGAAGGTAATGAAGCGGCTCTTGCGAATCTCTTCGCGGTATTCGCAAAAACCGCTGAGGGTAAATGGCATAAGTGCTTAGATGGCAGGTTTCAGGCCGCAGCCCTTGAGAATGATGCGGATCAGGTTATCCCCGGCGTCTTCCATGTCCTGTTTGGTCAACTTGGTACGTCCGGTGACGCGGCAGATCTGCGTGGCGAAGTCGGCGTAGTGCTGGGTGCTGCCCCACAACAGGAAGATCAGGTGCACCGGATCGACCGGGTCCATTTTACCGGCGTCGATCCAGGCCTGGAACACGCCCGCACGACCCTGGAACCAGGCGCGATAGTCCTGGTTGAAATACTCGGTCAGGCATTCACCGCCGCTGATGACTTCCATGGCGAAAATCCGCGAGGCTTGCGGCTGGCGCCGGGAGAACTCCATTTTGGCGCGGATGTAGCGGGTCAAGGCTTCGCTCGGATCGTCCTCGGCGGTGAGGGTGTTGAACGTGCTGTCCCACAGCTCGATGATGTTGCTCAGCACCGCCACGTACAAACCGAGCTTGTTGGTGAAGTAGTAATGCAGGTTTGCCTTGGGCAACCCGGCATTCTGGGCGATGGTGTTCATGCTCGTGCCTTTGTACCCGTGACGGGCGAACTCGTCTTCGGCGGCCTTGATGATGGTCTCTTCGTTTTTCTGACGAATACGACTGACGGGTTTTGCGCCGTGGGCTGGGACTTCAAAGGTCATAAGCACTTCCGAACGGGTGGATGGGACGGCCAGTGCGTTGATAACGTACCCACCGGTTTCAGACAAGACCTCACACAATAAAACACTGCACCGCAATCTAATGTGGGAGCGGGCTTGCTCGCGAAGGCGTCGTCCCAGTCAATACTCATGTGACTGACACACCGCCTTCGCGAGCAAGCCCGCTCCCACAGTTTTCAACGCGTCGCGGCCAGGCTCTCGAGAAAACTCTCCAGCACCAGATGCGGTCGGCGCCCCTTGCGTGTGACCGACGCCAGGCTGAGGTCATAGAAACGTGTTTTTGCTTTCAACGCTCGCAACCGGCCTTGCTGCACCCAAAGACTCGCGTAGTGATCTGGCAGGTAACCGATATAGCGTCCGGTCAGGATCAGGAAGGCCATGCCTTCGCGGTCCGAGGCGCTGGCGGTGCAATTGAGCGCCTGATAATGGGCCTGGATTTCCGCCGGCAAACGAAAGGTCGGGGCGATGGCGTCCTGGCCATTCAGACGCGTGTCGTCCAGTTGTTTGTCGTCGACATAAAACAGCGGGTGACCGACCGCGCAGTACAACAGCGATCGCTCGCTATACAGCGGTTGATACTCCAGCCCCGACAATGCGCTGGCCTGCGGTACCACGCCGACGTGCAGACGACCGTCGAGTACGCCTTGCTCGACTTCATTGGGCGCGATCATGCGGATCTGGATCTGCACGTCCGGGCCGCGTTCTTTCAATTGCGCGAGGGCATGGGTGATGCGCATGTGGGGCAGGGTGACCAGGTTGTCCGTCAAACCGATGATCAATTCGCCGCGCAAGTGCTGGTGCAGGCCATTGACCTCGGTGCGGAAGCTTTCCAGCGCACTTAACAGCTGCAATGCCGATTGATAGACCTCGCGGCCCTCTTCGGTCAGGGAAAACCCGGCACGTCCCCGTTGGCACAGGCGCAGGCCGAGGCGTTGCTCCAGATCGCTCATCTGTTGGCTGATCGCCGAGCGACCGATGCCCAGCACGGTCTCCGCCGCGGAGAAGCCGCCGCATTCCACCACGCTGCGGAAAATCCTCAGCAGGCGAATATCAAAGTCGCTGACCTGGGCCAGCGGATCGGGACGGCGAGTACTCATGCGGGTTACTCAAAGTTTAGTAGTTGGCTGACTGAACATTAGAAAAGTTGGATTTCACCGACTTTATCCCCGTGGCAATTTAGCTGCAACAACGGTTTTCAATCCTTACGCCGCTTATTGCCTTGCGAGGTTACGCCCATGAACCAGCCTGAAAACGCACCGACTTCCCTGGCCAGCCAGCTCAAGCTCGATGCTCACTGGATGCCTTACACCGCCAACCGCAACTTCCAGCGCGATCCACGGCTGATCGTTGGCGCCGAAGGCAGTTGGCTGATCGACGACAAAGGCCGCAAGGTATATGACTCGCTGTCCGGTCTGTGGACCTGTGGCGCCGGGCACACTCGTAAGGAAATCCAGGAAGCGGTCGCCAAGCAACTGGGTACCCTCGATTACTCGCCAGGCTTCCAGTACGGCCATCCGCTGTCCTTCCAGCTGGCTGAAAAAATCACCGACCTGACCCCGGGCAACCTCAACCACGTGTTCTTCACCGACTCGGGTTCCGAGTGCGCTGACACCGCTGTAAAAATGGTCCGTGCTTACTGGCGCCTGAAGGGCCAGTCGACCAAGACCAAAATGATCGGCCGTGCCCGTGGCTACCACGGTGTGAACATCGCCGGCACCAGCCTCGGTGGCGTGAACGGCAACCGCAAGCTGTTCGGTCAGGCGATGATGGACGTCGATCACCTGCCGCACACTTTGCTGGCAAGCAACGCTTACTCCCGTGGCATGCCGGAGCAGGGCGGTATCGCCCTGGCTGACGAGCTGTTGAAGCTGATCGAACTGCACGATGCGTCGAACATCGCGGCGGTATTCGTCGAGCCATTGGCCGGTTCCGCTGGCGTGCTGGTGCCGCCACAGGGTTACCTCAAGCGTCTGCGTGAAATCTGCGACCAGCACAACATCCTGCTGGTGTTTGATGAAGTAATCACCGGTTTCGGCCGTACCGGCACCATGTTCGGTGCTACCACCTTCGGTGTGACACCGGACCTGATGTGCATCGCCAAGCAAGTCACCAACGGTGCGATCCCGATGGGCGCGGTGATTGCCAGCTCCGAGATCTACCAGACTTTCATGAATCAGCCGACGCCTGAATACGCGGTTGAATTCCCCCATGGCTACACCTATTCCGCGCACCCGGTGGCTTGCGCCGCTGGCCTGGCAGCACTCGACCTGCTGCAAAAGGAAAACCTGGTACAGAGCGTGGCCGAAGTCGCACCGCATTTCGAAAATGCGCTGCACGGCCTCAAAGGCACCAAGAACATCATCGACATCCGCAACTACGGCCTGGCCGGCGCGATCCAGATCGCTCCACGTGACGGCGACGCGATCGTGCGTCCGTTCGAAGCCGGCATGGCGCTGTGGAAAGCCGGGTTCTACGTACGCTTCGGCGGCGACACCCTGCAGTTCGGCCCAACCTTCAACAGCAAGCCGCAGGACCTGGATCGTCTGTTCGACGCGGTCGGCGAAGTGCTGAGCAAGATCGACTGATTTGACAACACACCTGTAGGAGCGAGTTTGCTCGCGATGGACGTTAACGATGATGTGGGCTGCCTGGATGAACACAGCGCCCTCACCATCTTCGCGAGCAAGCTCGCTCCTACAAAAAGCATCTATATAGCAGGCGCTCTTTAACGGACGCCTGTGGACAACTTTTCAGGAGCTTCCATGAGCGTTATTCCGCATTTGATCAATGGCGAACTGGTGACCGAGAACGGTCGCGCGGTTGATGTGTTCAACCCGTCTACCGGTCAGGCAATTCACAAGTTGCCGCTGGCGACCCGCGAAACCATCCAGAGCGCCATCGACGCGGCCAAGGCTGCATTCCCGGCCTGGCGCAACACGCCGCCGGCCAAGCGTGCCCAAGTGATGTTCCGCTTCAAGCAACTGCTGGAGCAGAACGAAGCGCGTATCGCCCAACTGATCAGCGAAGAGCACGGCAAGACCCTGGAAGATGCTGCCGGTGAATTGAAGCGCGGCATCGAGAACGTCGAGTTCGCTTGCGCGGCTCCGGAAATCCTCAAGGGCGAGTACAGCCGTAACGTCGGACCGAACATCGACGCCTGGTCTGACTTCCAGCCGCTGGGCGTGGTGGCCGGTATCACTCCGTTCAACTTCCCGGCCATGGTGCCGTTGTGGATGTACCCGCTGGCGATCGTCTGCGGTAACTGCTTCATCCTCAAGCCTTCCGAGCGTGACCCGAGTTCGACGCTACTGATTGCACAGCTTCTGCTGGAGGCTGGCCTGCCCAAAGGCGTGCTGAGCGTGGTACACGGTGACAAGACTGCGGTGGACGCATTGATCGAAGCGCCGGAAGTCAAAGCGCTGAGCTTTGTGGGTTCGACGCCGATTGCCGAATACATCTATTCCGAAGGCACCAAGCGTGGCAAACGCGTCCAGGCCCTGGGCGGTGCGAAGAACCACGCCGTGCTGATGCCGGATGCAGACCTGGACAACGCCGTCAGCGCACTGATGGGCGCGGCTTACGGTTCTTGCGGCGAGCGTTGCATGGCAATCTCGGTAGCGGTGTGCGTGGGTGATCAGGTGGCCGATGCACTGGTGGCCAAACTGGTTCCGCAAATCAAGGCGCTGAAAATCGGTGCCGGTACCAACTGCGGCCTGGACATGGGCCCACTGGTGACTGGCCAGGCGCGCGACAAGGTCAGCGGTTATGTAGAAGACGGCGTAGCTGCCGGCGCGACACTGGTGGTGGACGGCCGTGGCCTGACCGTCGCTGGTCACGAGGAAGGCTTCTTCCTGGGTGGTTGCCTGTTCGACAACGTCACGCCAGAAATGCGCATCTATAAAGAAGAGATCTTCGGGCCGGTGCTGTGCGTTGTTCGGGTCAACAGCCTGGAAGAAGCCATGCAACTGATCAACGATCACGAATATGGCAACGGCACCTGCATCTTCACCCGTGACGGCGAAGCCGCGCGGTTGTTCTGCGACGAAATCGAAGTCGGCATGGTCGGCGTCAACGTGCCGCTGCCGGTGCCGGTGGCTTATCACAGCTTTGGCGGCTGGAAGCGTTCGCTGTTCGGCGACCTGCATGCCTACGGCCCGGATGGTGTGCGTTTCTACACCCGTCGCAAGGCCATCACCCAGCGCTGGCCACAGCGTGCGAGCCACGAGGCTTCGCAATTCGCGTTCCCTAGCTTGTAAGTAGAAGGGCGCAGAAGGCCGACCCATTGGGTCGGCCTTTTTGATTTCGGGGCTTTTTTGCCCTATATGACAGAATTGTGAAAATAGCTGTTGACGGCAGATTCCAGGTGTCTATAATTCGCCCCACTTCCGGCGCAGTCGAAACGGAAAACTCCTTGGTAAACAA
>NZ_JBXAQZ010000027.1:0-14637 GCF_058807755.1 Pseudomonas sp. GW821-FHT12A04 | reverse complement strand
CGTTCATGGAACCTCCAAGTTGGCGAAATCATATCGCCCTTAAGAGGTGTCCGGAATTATTAGGCCAGTTCAAGCTCGCTCCCACAGGTTTATTGGGCGTCCCTGGGATCTGTGCCTGGCCGTGATCCCCTGTGGGAGCGAGCTTGCTCGCGATAGCGGCCTATCAGGCGACATGGATGTTGGATGTGCCGGTGTGGTGTCAGGTTCGTCGGGCGAGGGCGCCTATTGCCATGAACAGCGCCGCAATCGCCCTGGCCTCGTGGAGTTCACCGCGGGCCACCAGTTCGGGGATTTGCGCCAGCGGTACCCGCAGGCATTCCAGGGGTTCGGGTTCGTCGCCTTCGAGTTGGCAGGGACTCAGTTGTTCGGCAAGTACGACCCGGTAGCGATGGCACAAGTGCCCCGGTGCCAGGGTCAGCTCGCCCAGTTCAGTGAGGCGTTCGGCGCGCATTCCGACTTCTTCGCTCAGCTCGCGCTGCGCCGCCTGCAAGTAGTCTTCATTGGGCTCGGCGCCGCCCTTGGGCAGGCCGAGAATGGTTTTTTCCACACCGACCGCGTATTCGCGCACCAACAACACATGCTCCGGATCGGGCATCGCCACCAGCATCACCGAGCGATAGCCGGTGCCGCGCAGGCGTTCGTAGACCCGCTGCTGGCCGTTGCTGAATTGCAGGTGCAGGGCTTCGATCTGAAAGTGGCCGCTTTGCGCCAGCAGTTCAGTCTTGAGGATGGTTGGGCAGTTGCGCATGGGGCAGTCCCCTGTTTGGGATAAAGACACTGTGCGCTGTGCAACGGGAGCCGCCATCGTCCGAGCGGACGAGGGCGGCAATGAGGGCTAGCCGAGGGTCGCCACGCTGCGCAGGATCAGGCGCACCAGCATGGTCTGGCGGGTCACGCCGGTCTTGGAGAAGGTCGAGCGCAGGTGTGCCCGCGAGGTGTTGCGGCTGATGCCCAGCTCTTCCGACGCTTCGTCGAGGGTCAAGCCGTTGGCCAGCAACATCGCCAGCTGGGTTTCCGCCGGGGTGAAGTCGAACAGCGCGCGAACGATTTCCTGCGGTGCGGTGGATTGTTGTTCCGGGTCGCTGATGAAAATCACCACGGTCGGGCACTGCTTGCCTTCGCTCCAGTCGGTCAATGGCACCGAGCGCACGATGATCCCCAGGTCCGCTTTGCCGGACGGCCGCTGCACACGCAGGGCTTCGACCACCGACGGGTTGCTGCTTTTTTGCGACAGCAGCGACTGCTTGACCAGGCGACGGAACTCCTGGGTGTCCCGGGCCGTACCGACCTGCAGGCCATCGTTGACCAGTTTGATGCCGTCCTTTTCCTGGATCAGCCGGTCGGCGACCTGGTTGGTCTGCAGTACCTTGCCGGCCTCATCGAGGATGATCGTGCCGACCGCCATCTGGTTCACCGCGCCGGCGTACAGATTGCGTTCGGCTTCGATGCGGTTGAGCTGCATGTGGATCTTGATCGAACGTTCCAGGTGCGCAATGAAATGCGTGAGCATGGCCTTTTCTTCGTTGCCGAACGGCTTGTCGTCACGCCCGCGACTGATGCGAATGCGGCACTGGGCGCCGTCGACGGTGTTGATGTCGGCACCGAGGATGTGGAACACGTCCACCGGTTCAAGGAAGTTCTTGTAGAACTCGGAATTCTGCCAGTCGTCGTTGGAGACGAACTCGGCGAGGGTCACCACCTGGCGGTTGGGCAGGTCGACAAACGGATCTAGGCTGAAAAAGTGTTTGTTGTACGACGCGGTCGCCTCGGTCGAGGTGCCGGTGGTGTTGACCATCAAGCCGTCCACGTGGGCGCTGGGCGGACGCAGGATGAAGGTCACGTACTTGCTGTTCAGATGCACATTGAGCTGATTGAGAAAAGTAGCCCAGGGAATGGTTTCCAGCGGACCCTGATAGAGGTTGCCGATCAAATCACTGAACGTATCGAGGCTGAGGCTCTGCTGCATAGGGAAAAACCGTTTTTATTATTAGCGTTGGCGGTGGCCGAGAATAAGCGCCGGTATCGACTCCTTGCAACGCTCGGGCTCAGGGCCTGACCGGCGGCTGCCGAACAGGCCCATGACGGGCGAAAAACCGCTGGCGTCAGACCCGTTCGCTGGCGCGCACGACAAACTTCTTGTGTTCGGCAACGTCCGCCGACAGCGCCTCGACGTCGGTGTAGAACTGCTCGTACCAACGGCGCAACTGATAGACCGGACCGTCGCCGTCACACAACAGCGGGTTATCGACGCGGGTCTTGCTGTGCCAGATGGCCACGTCTTCGTAGAAGGCTGCCTGCGCCTGCGCCACGTAGGCCTTGGCCATCGCCTGGTTCTGCTCTTCGCTCAAGCCCGGGATCTTCTTCACCAGCACGCCGTAGCGCAGGGTGAAACTGTCGAGGTCGACCGGCACATGGCAGTTGAGCAGGATCGAGTGGATCGGCTGGCCGTTCATGGCACCGTTCATCTCGGTGATCTGATAGGCCGGGCCGAAATAGGTGGCCTCGGTGGTCAGCACGCTGTCGCCGGACAGGCGCTCACTGCGGGCGCGCATGATCTGGGTGGCCAGGTGGCCCTGGAAAATATTGATGAACTCGTCGACCGGCGCGCCATGGACGGTGCCGAAGTGCGCCATATCGGCGATGTTGTCGATCAGTTCACGGCAGTTGGTGTCAATCTGCAGCTCAGCGACTTCCCACGCCGCCCATTCGTCGCTGTAGCAGGCGTCGATGCGCGGAATGCGTTGTTCCGGCAGCGGGGGGTTGCCTTCGGGGTCATTCCAGACGAACAGCAACTGGTTCTCTTCCATGATCGGCCAGCTTTTGATTTTGGCCCGAGGCGGGATGCGCTTGGCGTAGGGGATGTCATCGCACACGCCATCGGCGCCCCAACGCCAGGCGTGGAACGGGCAGCGAATCGAGTTGCCTTCAACGCAACCGGTGCTCAGGTCGGCACCCATGTGCGGGCAGTAGCCATCAAGAATATGCAGCTCGCCGTCTTCACCCTGGAACGCCACCAGACGGGTGCCGAACACCTCCAGGCGATGGGCCTTGCCGTCGCGGTATTGCGCGGCCAGGCCCAGGCAATGCCAGCCGCGGGCGTAGCGGTCTTCCAGCAGTTTGGCTTCGATGCGGTGCAGGGTACTCATCTTATTATTCTCCCAAGGGATCACGGGGTTGGCGCATGTAACGGATTCTGCCGCCCCTGTAAAAGCGGGCATCGTCTGAATGGACGATGGCTGCTTTAAGTAGGCCCGCTCTACTGGCGCCATTGGACCCATGGCAGGAGTTGGCGATGAGTAATGAACAAGGGCCGGTAGCGGTGATTACCGGGGCCGCCAGTGGTATTGGCCGTGGCCTGGCCGAACACGCGGCGACACTGGGCATGCGCCTGGTGCTGGCGGATCGGGATGCAGCGGGCCTGCAAGCCCTGTGCGACGAATTGAAGGCCAGCGGTGTGCAAGCGATTGCCTGCGCCACCGATGTCGGTGATGTGAAACAGGTCGAGCGCTTGCGTGACCGGGCTGTCGAGCACTTCGGCGGGGTCGACCTGCTATTCAACAATGCCGGGGTGATGCAAACCGGCTTCAGCTGGGAGATCACCGAGACGCAATGGCAGCGCATGCTGGACGTCAACCTCAACGGCGTTATCAACGGCATTCGCAGCTTTGTGCCATTGCTGCTCAGTCAGGGCCGGGCAGCCCATGTGATCAACACAGCGTCTCTTGCCGGGCTGGTCAGCAGTCCGCTGATGGCGCCGTACAACGTGACCAAGCAGGCGGTGGTCGCGCTCTCGGAAACCCTGCATTACGAACTCGCCATGATCGGTGCGCCGGTATCGGTTTCGGTGCTGTGCCCGGGGCCGGTGGCCAGTGAAATCATGGCGTCGAACCAGGTGGTGGACACCGCCGGATCCGACTTCAGCCAACTGCTCGACAGCACCATTCGCCAGGGCATGACCCCGGCGGAACTGGCCGCGCAAGTGTTCGCCGCCATCGCGCAAAAACGCTTCTGGATCCTGCCCCACAAGGGTTTCAAGCCGGCCCTTGAGCGCCGGGTACAAAGCATCCTGGGCGAGACCAATCCGCAGTTTCAAATGGCCGACGTAGAGGACGATGCCCATGCCGCTCGATAAGCAGATCGCTGGGGTGCTCCAGCAATTTCGCGACATCCCCGAGCCCGATTTCAGCCAGGTCGATGCCGCTCAGTACCGGCAGTTCTCCGACAACCTGCTGCCGGCCATCCCCGGCGATCCGATGAGCGAAGTGCGCGACTTGCGGGTGGCCGGCGCGGACGGTGAACTGGACGCACGGCTGTACCGGCCATCGGAAGAACCCGACCTGCCGTTGCTGGTGTTTTTCCATGGCGGCGGGTTTGTCATGGGCAATCTCGATACCCACGACAATCTCTGCCGCTCGCTGGCCCGCCAGACCGAAGCGGTGGTGGTGTCGGTCGCCTACCGACTGGCGCCGGAAAGCAAGTTCCCCGCTGCGCCTCTCGATTGTTATGCGGCCACCTGCTGGCTGGTCGAGCACGCGGCTGAACTGCGCGTCGATGGCAGCCGGCTGGCTGTGGCCGGAGACAGCGCCGGGGGCAATCTGGCGCTGGCGGTCAGTCAGTTGGCGGCACGACGCCAAGGGCCGAAGATCAGCTATCAGTGCCTGTTTTACCCGGTCACCGATGCGGGTTGCGACTCTCAGTCCTTCGAAGACTTTGCCGAGAGCTATCTGCTTTCCGCCGCAATGATGCGCTGGTTCTGGCAGCAGTATCTGCAAGACGTCGGGCAGGCGGATGATCCATTGGCCTCGCCGTTGCGTGCCGAGAGCCTGGCGGGATTGCCGCCAACGACCCTGATGACTGCCGAATTCGACCCGTTGCGCGATGAGGGCGAGGCAATGGCCGAATGTCTGCGCGAGGCCGGCGTGCCTGTGCGCGTACAGCGTTGCGACGGCATGATCCATGGTTTTATCAGCATGGCGCCGTTCGTGGAAGGGGCGGCACATGCCTTGTCCGATGCGGCGGCCGACCTGCGCGGGGCACTCAAATGAACGGCCTGGCTTTCAATACGGTACCGCAACTGATCGAGGCCATCGGCGCCGGTCGGATGGTGGTGATCACCGACGACGAACACAACGGCGAAGGCTCGTTGCTGATGGCCGCCGAACAGGCCGGGGCTGAAGCCGTCACTTTCATGGCGGTGCAGGCACGCGGGCTGATTTGCCTGGCCCTGACCGAGCAGCGCTGTCGCGCGCTGGGCCTGGACCTGATGGTGCCCAACTCCCGGGCACAACATGGCGTGGGTTTTACCCGCTCGATCGAAGCCGCCACGGGGGTGTCCACGGGTATCTCGGCGGCGGACCGTGCGCGGTCGATCCAGGTGGCGGTCGACCCGGCCAGCGTTCCGACGGACCTGGTGCAACCGGGGCATATCTTCCCGGTGCAAGCCTTGCCCGGTGGCGTGATGCAGCGGGCCGGACATGTCGAGGCCGCTTGCGACCTGACACGTCTGGCGGGGCTGCAACCGGCGGCAACCCTGGTGGGCATTCTCAACGAGGACGGCGAACTGGCCCGTGGTGCCGAGTTGCATGAGTTCGCCCAACGTCATGGCTTGCGGATCGGCACCATTGCCGACCTGATTCACTACCGCATCCTGCATGAAGGCACGATCGAGCGCGGCGGCGAATATCCGTTGCATACCCGCCACGGTGAGTTCCAGGTGACCACCTATCAGGACACCTACCAGGGCTCGCTGCACCTGGCGCTGGTCAAGGGCCGGATCGACAGCACGCAACCGGTGTTGGTGCGGGTGCAAAGCATCGAGACGTTGCGTGACGTGCTGGGGTGTGAAAGCGAAGGCGGGCCGCAACAGTGGACGCTGGAGCGTTCGCTGGCCAGTATCGCGGCGGCCGGTAGCGGTGTGCTGGTGCTGCTGGCGCAAAAGGAATCCGCCGAGGGCGTGCTTGAGCAACTGCGTCAGCGCAGCGGCGGCAAGCACCGGGCGCCACAGTTTCCGCAACGGACTTTGGGCATCGGCGCGCAGATCCTGCGCGACCAGAACGTGCGCAAAATGCGCCTGATGAGTTCGCCGGTGCCGTACACCGCCGTGTCCGGGTTTGATCTGGAAGTGACGGAGTTTGTGCCGTTTCAACCTGTAGTCTGAAGCAAACACAAAAACCATTGTGGGAGCAAGCTTGCTCCCACAATGGTTTTTGGATACCCGCAGATGTTGCGTACACCGACTAACCCTGTGGGAGCGAGCTTGCTCGCGATAGCTATCGATTGGTCACATCCGGTCAAACGTTGACCCAACGCCCAAGCATCCACCGGTCTAGCCTTGCTCCTGAATTCACCATGGAGAGGGCAAAGGAATGCCTGATTTACCTGCTTCATTTCGTCTGCGCATCGGCCGCTATGCCGAGCCCAACAGGGTTTACCTGTTGACGAGCAACACGCTGGATCGAGAACCGGTTTTCAAGGATTTCGGTTTGGGCAGGCTGGTCGTCAAGCAATTTCAGTATGCACAGGAACAATACTGGGCGAACTCTTTAGCGTGGGTCGTCATGCCCGATCATTTTCATTGGTTGATCGAGTTGCAGCAGTGCTCACTCAGTCAGCTGATGCAAAAAACCAAATCATTGAGTACGCGGGCCGTGAACATGTCCGTCGGACGTAAAGGCAGTCTATGGCAGCAGGGCTATCACGATCGGGCGTTGAGGCGGGATGAGGACCTGGTCAAGCTTGCTCGATATGTTGTCGCGAACCCGTTGCGGGCTGGGTTGGTTGAGAAGCTTGGCGACTATCCGTTGTGGGATGCGATCTGGGTTTGATCCGTAACCGCGTAGCCACCATCGCGAGCAAGCTCGCTCCCACACTGATTTTTGGATAGCCGCAGATGTTGCGCACACCCGGTACCCCTGTGGGAGCGAGCTTGCTCGCGATGGCGGACTGTCAGGCGAGTTTGATGTTGACTGGGCCGGCCTCATCGCGAGCAAGCTCGCTCCCACAATGATTTTTGGATAGCCGCAGATGTTGCGTACACCCGCTAACCCTGTGGGAGCGAGCTTGCTCGCGATGGCGGAGTGTCAGTCGACATCGATGTTGAATGTGTCGGTCTCATCGCGAGCAATGGTTTTGTGATTAACACCGTTCCGTGCTTGCTTAAGGCTTGACCCCGCGCAATATCTTCTTCGCCTGATCCTGCATCGCATCTGGCGCGGTCATGTTGCCGTCGATCACGGTGATCACCGCGTGGCCTTGCCACAGTTGATAGGCATCGGCCTTTTGCTGGGTTTCGGTAGGTGTCGACGGCGGAGCCAGGTTGACGTGGACCACGCCGTCGGCGCCGCGCTGGGAGGTGAAGTTGACCCGATCCCAATTGCCGATCGGCGCAAAGCGCACGCCTTTGACTTCATCGGGTTTGAGGGGCGGGTAGTTGAGGTTCAGGCCGCTGACACCCGGCAGTCCGAGCACGTTCAAATCACACTGATGCTTGTTCCTGGCACAGGCCTGCTTGGCGTCTGTACCGGCCAGGCCCGCCTGTTCGATGACCTTCACGGCAAAGCGCGCCGTGTCGTCCATGGCGTCGAGGGTCTTGCGGTAGCCGGCCTGCTGGTCGCGGATGATCAGGTCCATATCGATACCCGTGGACACCGCCACAGCCGGAATTCCCTTGAACATCGCGCGAACGGCGGCGTTGAGGGTGCCGGACATCTGCGTCAGCGGGCCGACGTTTTCGCCGAAGTTGCTGCCTGACACCACCAGGTCCGGCGGCGAATCCTTGAGGATCACATCGAGGCCGACGTTGACCGCATCCACCGGCGTGCCGATGGCGGAGGTCTTGCCGGCGGGCGGGGTGTAGTCCTGCGGTGGCCCGACGCAAAATTTGCCTGGCGCCAGTTCGGTCACCGCCAGGGCCTGGCCGGGTACGACCACGCTGGCGGCGCTGATGCCGCTGCTGTCGTTCAACGGGCCGACCAGGGTGACCTTGTGCCCGGCGGCGGTCAGCGCCCGGTACATCGCATCGATGCCGGGCGCGCGGCAGCCATCGTCGTTGGTCAGCAGGATGTTCAGGGCGTTGGCTTGCATCGACAGGCCAACGCTGGCCATGGCGATGATGCCGGTGAGGAGTTTGTTCATGGTGAAGTCTTCCGTGGGCGCAGCGGATTTTACAAAGCACAACGCCCCGACCGAATGATTCGGTCGGGGCGCGGTGAGTTTAGCGGGTGCCGAGTTTGCGCAGGTTGCCAGGGGTGAATTCGTCTTCAGTGAAGGCGGTGGCGTTGAGCTTGGCCGGCTTTTGATCGATCAGCATGCGGTCAACCAGGTAAGAGCCGGCGATCAGGTCGTGGTAGATGCCCAGACGAGCGTGGTAGCGCTGCATCTCATAGGCGTAGATCGAGGTCTGCATGTTGGTGCGCCACAACTGGCCACGGCTGTCGTAATTGTCGGCCATGGTCGCGGACCAGGTGTCCTCGTCCAGGTACAGCACGCGCTTGGCGTATACGTGGCGGGCACCTTCCTTGAGGTTGGCCTGCAACACCCAGACGCGGTGTTTCTCGTAGCGCATGTACTGCGGATCGACGTGGCCGGTGGTGTCCAGGATCTGGTCGGCCGTTACGCTCGGGTCGTCGATCTTGTAGTTGTGGTACGGAATGTAGATTTCCTTCTTACCGACGATGGTCCAGTTGTAGCGGTCTGGCGCACCATTGAACAAGCGGTCTTCGTCGTACACGCGAAAACCTCCCGCGCCGGTCGGCGAGTCATAACCCACGGTCGGTGCGCGACGAACCCGGCGTTGGCCCGGGCTGTATTGCCAGGCCTGGCGCGGGGAGGCGGTCGGATTGATGAACTCGTGACCGACCACGATCTCGCCTTTCTTGCGCACCGGTTCCAGGGTGGTGAGCAGGAAGTGGGTGGATACACCGTTCGCGGCCTCCAGGGTTTTGTCCGGGCTCGACCAGATCGAGAAGATCTTGTAGTTGACCTCTTCCAGCACCTTTTCCTTGTTGGAGTACACCACCGCCTGGCCGTAGTTGGCCTCTTCAGTGTTGGCGCGCCCCTGCAAGGTATGGTTGAACATCAACTCGCTGCCGTTCTTCGGGATCGGGAACGGCGAGGCACCCCAGGCGTTTTTGGTGTCGTTGTTGTCATTCTCGAGTTCGGCAGTGACGGCGTTTTTCTTGATCTGGTCTTCCAGGCGCTGATCAAGGCGGAAGTCGCGGTGGCTCGGGTAGACCGGGATCTTGAAGGTATCCGGGTATCGCTTGAACAGCGCCTTCTGGCCATCGGTCAGGTTGTCGGCGTACTTGTCCATGTTCTTCGAATCGATCACGAACAGCGGTTTTTCCGCGGCGTACGGGTCCGGGTACGGCGTGCCGGGGCCGGCGTATTTGAGTCCTGGCGGCAGGCCGCGCCATTTGCCGGACCAGGCCGGGATGCTGCCGTCGGCGTTGCCGGCTTTTTCGGCGCCCATCGGGGTCAGGTCCTGGCCCAGGCGGGCGGCTTCTTCGGGGCTGACCTTGGCGTAGGCCAGGCCACTGCCGAGCAGGCCGACGGTCAGCGCAGTGCTCAATAATGTTTGGGTGAATCTGGACATGCTGTGCTCCTCCGACAGGGGAATCAGAACCGGTACTTGAAGTTGAGCGCGACGTTGTCGCGGTCGGCCAACGGGCTGTTGTTGGCGCTGCCGAGGTAGGCGTTGTAGCGGGCCTCGACGGTGAAGTTGCCCAAGTAGCGCCACGAACTGCCGATGCTGGCGCGGTTATCGTTCTGGCCGGCGTTGATCGAGCCGACCATCGAGCTGTCGCCGTGGGCGGCGGCGCTGAAGGTGACAGGCACCGACATGTCCCATCCGCTGAAGACGTCGTTGTAGTCAAAGTTCGCCTGCACCGTGTAGCCCCAGGCATCGCGGTCATAGACCAGGCTGTCGGTGCCCGGCAGCGCGAAACCAGGGGCCAGGGTCACTGGCTGCGACTCGTCGTTGCTGACCACGGTGTTGTAGACCAGCTCGCCGGTCAGGCTGGTGTTGTCGGCGAAGGAGGTCGGGCCGAGCACGTAGATCATCGACGTTTGCGCTTGTATGGTCTTGCCGCGCACGGGGCTGGAGAAACCGTTGTCGACCATCACTGGCGTGCCGTCTCGGTAGCTGACTTCACCGGCCCAGCTGACATCGCCCAGCACCGTGGCGAAACTCGCACCGAACAGGTCGATGTTGTCGAAGTAGCGCACCTGGTAGCGGCCCAGGTTCGTCGCAAAGTCCAGCGACGGCGTCTTGTCGTGATAGCGCGAGTAGAAGAGGCCGAACTCGGTGTTGTTCAGCGACTCGGCGGCGTAGGTGAAGGCCACACCGTACTGGCCGCTGTCGCTCGGCTTGTCGTCCTTGAGGCGGGTGACGAAACCGGAAGCGTCGTTGAAGCCGCCCTCGTCGATGAAGTCGGTGGTGGAGAAGTAACTACCCACGCCGAACAGCTCGGTTTTCTCCCACTTGTATTGGTAGTAGGCCTGGATACCCAGGCTTTCGGTCAGGGCGAACTGGGTGAACAGTTGGCCGACCGGCAGCAGGATTTCCTTGACCTCGACGCCCGGGGTGGTCGCCTTGGTCGCGTCCACCGGGCTCTGGGCCGCGGAAATACCCGGATAGAACAGACTTTCACCCCAGCTCACCACCTGATTACCCAGGCGCGCGTTGAGGGCATGGCCGCTCACGTCCCAGGTGCCATAGGCGTAGTAGTCGAGCATGCGCAACTCATTGCGATGCTGGTCGATGGTGTCCTGGGAGAAACGGTCGGGTTTGCTGCAATGGCCGCCGGCGAAACAGTTGGAAGTGCCGGTGGTGTTGTCGTTGTCCTGATCGTAGACGTTGTCGTAGAAGCCCGTCGCCCGGACGAACACGCCGTAGTCGTCTTGCCACTTGATGTTGGCTTCGGTGAGAAAGCCGCTGCGGTTGTTGATCAGGCTGCCTTTGTCGAACGCGTTGTCGCCGTCGTTGCCGTTGGCATTGGCGGTCAGCTTGTGATCGCGAGACTCGGTCCGCCAGGCGAGGCTGTAGGTCAGTGTGGTGTCCCAGTCGATGCTCAAGTCTTCGCTTGGCTGAAAGCTCATGGCGTTAACGTGAGCGCTAAGTCCACCAGCCAGCATCAATAGAACAAGCTGTGTGCGAGGGTGCTGTGTTGGTGGGGCGATTATTGTTTTTATCATGTCGTCCTCATGGCCCAGGTCAGACCTGCCCGACCTGCATTTCAGGGGAGTGATTGGTGCTGTGGGCGACTATGGAGTCACGACTTGCGCGCAACATCGTCCAAGCGGACTAAGCGATTTGTACGGGGCGGGCGCAGTCCCGGCCTTAGTCTTATCGGACGATGAACACCCGGCGCACGGGGCGAACAATCCCGAGACCGACTGCACCGGGCGAAGATCCGGCGGTGGCGGTTTCTGCCTGATGGGCGCTGAACAAGGGTGATCGCATGAACGCTGCCGGGATCAAATGGGACGAGTGCTGTGATGTGTTGGTGATTGGCTCGGGAGCCGGGGGCATGACCGCAGCGCTGCGCGCCCACGACCTGGGCCTGAATGCGTTGCTGATCGAAAAGAGCGGCGAGTACGGCGGCACCTCGGCGGTGTCCGGCGGCGGCATCTGGATCCCCAACAATCACCGGATCAACGCCATCGGCGGCAGTGATTCGGCGGCCGAAGCGATTGCCTACATCCGCGCCGTGACCCATGGCGAGATCGACGATGGGCGCATCGAAGCCTATGTCGAACACGGCCGGGAGATGGTCGAGTACCTGGAACAACACACCCGCGTGCGCTTCGAGGCGCAACCGCGCTACGCCGATTACTACCCGGAAGTCGAGGGCGGAAAACCGGGCTATCGTTCGATGGATCCGCAACCGTTCGATGCCGCCGAACTCGGCGAAGAATTTTTGCGCATGCGCGCACCGTCCCCCGGCACCCTGATGATGGGACGCATGGCGATGACCATGAAAGAGGCGCAAGTGCTGCTGTGCCGTGGCCCCGGCTGGTTGCGCCTGACCCTGCGGGTGATGTGGCGCTACTGGCGTGATCGCGAGGGGCGGCGTTTATCCCGTCGCGACCGTTTCCTGACCCTGGGCAATGCCTTGATCGGTGCCTTGCGCTGTTCGTTGCAGGATCGCGGCAAGTCGCTGTGGCTCAATTGTGCACTCGAAGAGCTGCTGCTGGTCGGCGACCGGGTCGGCGGGGCACGGGTCAATCGCAACGGTCAGTTGCTCAACGTCAAGGCGCGCTACGGGGTGATCATCGCCGCCGGTGGTTTCGAGCGTAACCAGGAAATGCGCGAGCAGTACCTGCCGCAGCCGTCCCGGGCCAACTGGAGTGCCACGCCACCCAACAATACCGGCGACGGTATTCGCGCCGGCCAGGCCATCGGTGCCCGGACCGCGTTGATGGAGCACAGCTGGTGGGCGCCGACCACTTACGTCAAGGGCGAAGAAAAACAGCGGGCGCTGTTCGTTGAACGCACCTTGCCGGGGTGCGTGATGGTCAACGCGGCGGGGGAGCGTTTCGTCAACGAAGCCGCGCCCTATACCGATATCGTTTACGCGATGTACGCCAACAACCGCGAAGGCGCCGCGAGCGTGCCGTGCTGGATGGTGTTCGACGCCGAGTTCCGCCGCAAATACCCGTGCGGCGCCTTGTTGCCGGGCTATACCCAGCGCGATTGGCAATTGCCCGAGCATTTGCGTGATTACTTCCACAAGGCGTCGAGCCTGGAAGAACTGGCGACGAAAATCGGTGTCGACGCTGGCGGGCTGGTGCGCACCGTGCAGCGTTTCAACGGCATGGCCGTGCAGGGCGTCGACGAGGATTTCCACAAGGGCGAATCGCTGTTCGATCGCTACTACGGCGATCCGAACGTGCAACCCAATCCGTGCCTGGCGCCGTTGCTCAAAGGGCCGTTCTACGCCGTGCGCATCGACGCCGGCGACATCGGCACCAAGGGTGGCCTGCTGACCGACGTGCACGCCCGCGTGTTGCATGAAGACGGCGAACCGATCAACGGCCTGTACGCCATCGGCAACAGCGCCGCCTCGATGATGGGCCGCACCTATCCGGGTGCCGGTTCGACCATCGGCCCGGCCATGACCTTCGGTTACCTGGCCGCCAATCACATCAAGCGCCAGAGCGAAACCGCTTCGGCGAAAACCTTGTTCGGGAGTGTCGAATGAACAACCAGCGTCCACAGATCGCCGTAGTGACTGGCGCCAGTCGCGGAGTCGGGCAGGGCATTGCCCTGGCCCTTGGAGCGGCGGGCATGACGGTGTATGTCACCGGTCGCGCCCCGGCGCAGGGCGGGTCGAATTTGTACGGGCATGCCTTGCGCGGCTCGCTGGAGGACACCGCCGCCGCGATCACCGACGCCGGTGGGCGCGGTATCGCGGTGGTCTGTGATCACGCCGATGACGCGCAGGTTCAGGCGCTGTTTACCCGTGTGGAAAATGAGTGCGGGCATCTGGATCTGCTGGTGAACAACGCCGCGTTCATCCATGACCAGTTGATCGAACCAGGGCCGTTCTGGGCTAAACCGCTGGACCTGGTGCGCATTCTCGACGTCGGCCTGCGCTCGGCCTACATCGCCAGCTTCTATGCCGCGCCGCTGTTGCTCAAAAGTGCACAAGGGCTGATTTGCTTCACTTCGTCGTTCGGTGCCGGGTGCTACATGCATGGCCCGGCGTACGGCGCGCAAAAGGCCGGCGTCGACAAGCTGGCGGCGGACATGGCGATCGATTTCGAAGGGCAGGGCGTGGCGGCATTGTCGCTGTGGCTCGGCCCGCAACTGACCGAACGCACGAAGATTGCCGGCGAACAGCATGGCGAGCAGTACCAGGCGTTTCTGGCCCACGCCGAAACCCCGCAATTCAACGGGCGGGTGATTCATGCCTTGCTCAATGATCCGCAGTTGATGGCGTTGTCCGGGCAGACCCTGATCACCGCCGAAATTGCCCCTGGCTACGGCATCAGCGAAGCCGAAGGCCGCCAGCCGCCGTCCCACCGCGCCATGCTCGGCGACCCGCGCCAGCAGCATCCGGCGCGGGTGGTTTAACTACGTCATCTCGGCACACACAAAACCTGTGGGAGCGGGCTTGCTCGCGATGACGGAGTGTCAGCCAACATCCATGTCGATTGACCTGACGCTATCGCGAGCAAGCTCGCTCCCACAGTTGATCTGTGTCGGACTCGAAACCTGTGTACACCCTCGAACACTGTAGGAGCGGGCTTGCTCGCGATGACGGAGTGTCAGCCAACATCTATGTCGACTGACCTGACGCTATCGCGAGCAAGCTCGCTCCCACAGTTGATCTGTGTCGGACTCGAAATCTGTGTACACCCTCGAACATTGTGGGAGCGAACTTGCTCGCGATGACGGAGTGTCAGCCAACATCCATGTCGATTGACCTGACGCTATCGCGAGCAAGCTCGCTCCCACAGTTGAGCTGTGTCGGACTCGAATCCTGTGTACACCCTCGAACATTGTGGGAGCGAACTTGCTCGCGATGACGGAGTGTCAGCCAACATCTATGTCGATTGACCTGACGCTATCGCGAGCAAGCTCGCTCCCACAGTTGAGCTGTGTCGGACTCGAAATTTGTGTACACCCTCGAA
>NZ_JBXAQZ010000026.1:0-17739 GCF_058807755.1 Pseudomonas sp. GW821-FHT12A04 | reverse complement strand
GAACTCAGCAGTGAAACGATGCATCGCCGATGGTAGTGTGGGGTTTCCCCATGTGAGAGTAGGTCATCGTCAAGATTGAATTCCGAAACCCCTGTCTGCTAACGCAGACAGGGGTTTTGTCGTTTCAGGGGTACTGAAAAGCCCGTTGTGGAGCCTCTCCACAACGGGCTTTTTCACGTCTTACGCAAACAGCTTCAGCACATTGTTCATCGCATCATCGGCAAAACCCTGTACGAAGTCCTTGAAGCCCGGCAGTGCCTCGGCGGCGCCCTGCGCCGGTTCGGCGATGATGGTCCAGGTGGCTCTGGACTTGTCCGCATCCAGTGGTTCAACGCTCATCGCGGCCCACAGATTGGCCACACCCAGGGTGTTGTAGATAGTGGTCCAGGTCATGTGCCGTGCCTGGTCGTCCCGGGAGTTGAGCTGCTCGACCACCAGGTTGCCGTCCTTGAAAAACTTTTTGCGTAGCGATGACACGCCTTCGCCAGTCATCTCTATATGCGACAGTGCCGGGATGAAGCGATCGAAGCCGGCAAAGTTACCGACTACGGCCCATACCCGAGTGGCATCGGCGGGCACGTCCACCGAGGACACCACGTGGCAGCCTTGAGGGTTTTTGATCAGGGTGTCGGGTTGCAGAATACTCATGGTTTTGCTCCGTTTGGTTGCGTCAGATGAAATTGATTTCTTTGAGGTAATCGCAGCCGCGACGCAGCAGCGCCGGGGACTTTTGCGGGTAGTGCGCGCCCATTAGCCGAACACCGGCTTGGGCGTTGTCGTGGCCGATCATCGAGATATCGCCGATGTCCTCCTCGAAGCCGTTGAGGTAGAACCCCAGCACGCCGAACAACGCGTTGTCGCTGTCGACCCGACCCAGTTGCTGTTGCCAGTCGGCGATGCTGACCATCGTGAATTCGCGGCCTGCCTCGCGGAAGGACGCCACGTAGTTGTCCCAGCTCAAGGGCTCGGGGTTGTGCAGGTTGAATACCGCTTGTTCCGGTTGATAACGACTGGCGTGGAAGGCGATGAATCGGGCGAGAAAGTCCACCGGCATCAAGTCGAAATTCAAGGCGAACTCCGGTACTTGGCCAAGCTGGATCGAGCCCTTGAGCATCAGCATCAGGCGATTCTTGTGCGGCTGACACACGCCCGTGAGGCTGTTGAAGCTGATGTTGCCGGGACGGTAGAGATTGACCCGCACACCAAGCTCCCGTGCCCGTTCGAGGATTCGCTCGCCGACCCATTTGGACAGGTTGTAGCCGTTCTTGATGTAGATCGGTGGTGTGAGTGCGGCCGGCAGCTCAAGCACTCGGCCATCGGCGGATATCGTGCTGGAGGCCGAGAGCGTCGAGACGAAGTTGAAGATTTTTTTGCTGCGTCCTTCGCACAGGCGCAAACATTCGAAAATCGGCTCGACGTTGTCCCGGGCGAGCGACTCGTAATCGAGGACGTGATTGACGTTGGCCGCGTTGTGCACCAGAGCGCCAAATTCCTGATCCAGCCGCTGGTAAACCTCGGGCGCCAAACCGAGTTCCGGCCGTGTGACGTCTGCCGTGTAAACCCGCACCCGGCTCATATCCAAATGCTCCAGACGGTTCTCCCGTAACGCTTGGGCAAAGCGCTCGTTCGCCGATTGCCCGTTGCCGTCGCGAACCAGACAGGCGACTTCACTGGCGCCCCAGGCCAGCAATGCCTCAACGATGTGTACACCGACAAAACTGTTGGCACCGGTGACGATCACCTTGTGCACATCGCCCATGCGGCTGACGGGCATTGGCTGAATATCCAGTTCGCGGAAGGCATCGCGCATGGCCTGTTCGCTCAGCACTTCTTCGCTGCCGAAGCCGCGTACCAGTGTCGCCAGTTTCTCGAGGGTGGGCATTTCGATGAAGCGGTTGATCGAGATGCTGCGCCCGAACTCCTCGCGCAGTCGCAGGAGCATGCGCGACAGGAGGATCGAGTGCCCGCCCAGATTGAAGAAGCTTTCGTCGGTGGAAATGTCGCTCGCCGGCAGCTCCAGCAACTGCGCCCAGATTTCCAGCAGCAGGGCCTCATCGGCGTTGACGGGCAGGCGCCTTGAAGGGTTCTCGGTGACGCTCACCGGCAGATCCAGCAACGCCTTGCGGTCGACCTTGCCATTGCTGGCGTAAGGCATGCTTGCCAGCTCGGTCCATGCAACAGGGCGCATGTAGTCCGGCAGGTGCTGTGTCGCGTGGGCCCTCAACGCCTGGCGAGCGCTGCCGGGAAGGTCCTCTCGGGGCTGGGCAAGGAAAGCCAGAATCCGCCGCTGGCTATCGATGATCACGGCAACCTGGCGATACAACTGGCTGTCGCGCAGGCAGCGCTCAATCTCTTCCGGCTCGACCCGGAAGCCGCGAATCTTCACCTGATTATCACGCCGACCGCACAGCTCGATCCCTTCAGCCGTCCACTTCGCCATGTCCCCGGTGCGATAGGCGCGCAGGGTCCGGCCATCAGGCAAGTTCAGTTCCAGATAACGCTCAGCGGTTTGCTGCGGGTTGTTCAGGTATCCCAGGCACACGCCCGGGCCGGCAATGTACAACTCGCCGACGGTCTGTTCGGCCACCGGTTGAAAATCGTCATCGAGAATCAACACCTGGCTGTTGGCGATTGGAGCGCCCAGCGAGCGGTTGTGGTCGCCTGGCTGGAGTTTGCGCGCGGTAATCAGCACCGTGGCCTCGGTGGGCCCGTAGAGGTTGTAGAGCTTGCCCTGACGGCTCAGCTGCTCGATGACCCACGGTTCGCAGACATCGCCGCCGGTCATCACACGGTCCAGACATTGCAACTGCTCCAGCGGCAGGATGCTCAACAAGGCGGGCGGTAAAAAGGCGTGGCTCAGCTGCCGATGACGAATCAGCTCCACCAGTTGCAGCGGATCGCGACGTTGGTCCTCGTCGGGCACGATCAGCTCGGCGCCTTGCAGCAGGGTCGGGAAGATGTCGATCAGCGATGAGTCGAAGCTCAACGAAGAAAACTGCAGCACCCGGCTCTGGCTGGTCAGCTGAACATAGTCGGCGTACCAGTGGGTGAAGTGCGCGAGGTTGGCCTGGCTGAGCAGCACGCCCTTCGGATGGCCGGTGGTGCCCGAGGTGTAGAGGGCCATGCATGGCGTATCGAGGTCGGGGCGTTGGCGCATCAACGGTTGAGAGAGATCTGCTGCATGGGCGTCGATGCTGCTGATGTCCAGCCCTGGCATCTCGTTCGCCAGGGGATGCTCGCCGTCATGCAGCAACAACACCGCGCCGGCATTCGACAGGATGTACTGCTGACGTTGCAACGGATGGCTCGGCTCCAGCGGCAAGTACACCGCGCCGCTGCCCAGGATCGCCAGGATTCCCGCATACAACGCGCTGCATTTGGGCAGGCAGATCCCGACGACTGTCGGGCCTTGATGCTGATCCAGCAGCGGTCGAAGGCGTTGCTGGATGGCGCGGCTGTGGGCGTGCAACTGGCGATAGTCGAGGGTGGTGCCATCGATGCTCAAGGCCGGACGGTCAGCATTCTGGATGCACTGTTGCTCCAGCCTTTCGATCATCGGCGTTTGCGCAAGTTGCTGCAGTCGTGGGTCGGCGGTGGCATTGAGGCGATGCACGAACGCGAGGCTGTCCAGGAACCGCAAACTCTCGATGCGCTCGAAGCGAACAGGTTCGGCGGGTTCGGCGAACCGAAAATAGTCGACATCGCGCGAGTAGCGGCTGACCAGCAGCGCCACGTGGTCAACCAGTGCTGTCATGGCCTGCCTACGCAACGCCTGGCCGTTACCCGACGGCTCATCGGCGATGGGTACACGGGTCAGCAGCGTTGAGCCATGGCTGCACAACAGGTCCAGCGAAGGCAGGCCGGACGCCTGCGGCAGGCCAAGGCCCAATTGCAATGTCAGTCGTTGCGCCTGACAGGTGAACGGAGGTGACGTGCCATCGTCGATCAGTAGATCCGCAGGCCCCGACATTTCGTCGAGTGCGAACATCCGCGTCAGTGAGTGACCGTGTTGTTCGAGTTCCAATGCCAGCTCGGTCAGTGCCTGGCTTTGTCCGATGAGCAAGATGTCGAGACGTCTCATGATGGGCTCCTCGTCAAACCAGGTAGTCGCTGAGGGCGGTTTGTACGCACGGCGAATCGAGCAACGAACTGCTGTGGAAAAACCGCACAATGTTGGCCACCAGCGGGTGATGGCGACTTATCGGGAAGGCCAGTGCCGATACTTCGTTCCTGAGGGCGTGGCGCGCCGAGTCGTTGATCTGCAGTGCGTCGATCAGGCAGAAGTCGAAGGATTTCTGGATGTCGTTGGTCAGGTAATGAGCAATGAACACCGGCAAGATCTGGGCGATGCACTGGCGGTCGTCTGCACTTGCGGCATGCCAGTAGATGCGTACCAGCCGTGCCCAAAAACCGGAGTGACGCCCCTCGTCCAGCAAGTGATCGGCCATCAGGCCCTTGATCGATTGCTTGACCGTGTCGTCCTTGGCAAACGCGGCGACATCACCGGTCACCGTGTTTTCGGCGATGGCCACGCAGATCAGTTCTACAGCGCTACGCAGGTGCTCCGGTGCGAGCGCCACGGCCGCCGGTATTGCTCGGCTCAGTTCGATTTCATCCGGCAATTCAATGGGGGTGATGCCGGTCAACGCGATGGTCTGTTGCATGAAATCCATCGCCACCAGTGCGTGATAATCCTCGTCCACCACGACAGTCATGGCGTCGTAGCGGCAGGCGAACGGGAACTCGACCGCGAAGCGATTCTTGGCGATGCTGCGGGCGGTTTTGTCGACGATCTCGGTTTCGAAGATCACCACATCGTTGATGAACTTGTAGAGGGTTTGCACCAGGGCGAAGTCGCGCTGTTCCGGGCATTGGCGCACAAAGGTTTCGCTCAGTACCAGCGGTTGGCGGCTCAACGGGTAGATCAGTTTGTCGTCGTTTTCCAGCACACGACGCGGGCGGGTTCGGATGGTCGCGCGGCTCTCCCAGGCATCAGCGAAGGATTGGTAGTCTGCGGCGTTCATGCGCTCACCTCCGTGACGGATACGTTCATGCTCAGGCGCAACCCGTCCCACAGGGCGATACGACTTTCCACGGCTGCGATGGCGCTCGCGTACACATCTTCCTGCCGTTGCGGGTCGCTATCGACCAGTCGCGACAGGAGCTTTTCCGCTGCCGGGCCGTGGTCCTCGGAATCGACCTCAATGTGCCGTTCGAGGTAGTACCGGAAAGTCGGTGCCTGTTCGATGCCGATGCCCCAATCGTCGAGGATGCGCTGGAACATCTGCGGGATAACGCTCTCGCGACCGTGCAGAAACGCCGCCGCCACACTGTGACCCGGCGCATGTAGTGCGGTGTGTAGCGTATGGCGAACGAAATCCGCGGCCGCCGGATCGACCTTGATGCTCTGCAAGGCCACGTCGTAGCTCACACCCTCTTGCTGCAGGGCCACGAAGCGTTCGATGGCAACGGTACAGGCGCCGACCTCGCGCATTGCATCCAGGTACAACTCGAAGTGGCTGTAATGACCCCGGGCCGGACGATCATCCGACTCCTCACCCAGTACGATCTCGTTGATCAACCGCGCGGCCTGGGGATCCTGCGGTGGTAGCCAGGGCAGTCGCACGCAGGTCAATTCCTGTTGCAGGCGCTTGGTCAGCGACATGAAGTCCCATACGGCAAACACGTGGGTTTCCATGAAGCGTCGCAGGACCGGCAGCGAATGTATTTCAGAGAAGATCGGGTGCTCGCTAAGTTCTGATTTTTTTTGAAGCAGACGTTCTTTAGTTGGTTTCATGGATGAGCCTGTAAATGATCCGGGGTGAGAAGTAATCAAGCACTGAAGTTCGCTGTAAGTTTTCTCCTGGCGAACGGGTACCTCAAACGTATTGATCTTTTTCAGTGCTATTGATGCCGAGTAGCTGAAGCGTTACTGCCGTTTGTGGCTGGCGGCGAAGAAAAACTAATACACATATAAAGTCTTGATCAAGTTGTTTTGTTATTATTTAAATGTTCAACTTTTTCGAAGATGACAAGTTCCAATAAAACTTTTCATATTGGTTTTATTTTGACGTAGTTACTCCTTCCGGCTTATGTAAGTCAGAATTAAACAAAGAGTGAATGCCTCACTCGAAGTAACTTTTTACGGGCGTCGTTGTGGGTGTCTGAGGGGGTGGAATTGGGTCGCGAGTGATACCGATCCTTCCGGTCCCGTGATGAGGCTCCTTCCTTCGCTTCTGGGGGCAGAGACTGCTCCATTCGCACGGAGCGTCACCCGTTTTTTGTCCTGGTTATCCAGAGTGGGCGTAAATCGAGGTGGCCGCCATTACTGAGGCATCACGCAAACGTTGCAATGGTCGGGTTTTAAGGCGGCGGGGCGTTGGGGCGCGGTATGGCGCCGCAAGGGCGGTGTGGTATGGGGGCGGGGGATTTGTAATCAAATCATTCGCGGAGCATTTGGGGGAGTGCGCGGCAAGCGAGGAAAACCCTTCGTTACATTCCCCGGGCTTGCCGCCGCGGGCTACTTCGATCTGTTCCTGGCTTGGACTTCAGGGCTGTTGAGGTAGCGCGTAATGACCTCGACCCCTCGGTTCAGGTGATGCTCGAGCAGCTGCACGGAGTGTTCGACGTCCCGGGCTTCGGCTGCCTGCAGCAGTGCCTTGTGGTCATCCTGGGAGAGTTTGCCCAGGCCCATGGCTTCCAGGTTGAAGCGCAGGAACCGTTCTTCTTCGTTCAGGCCGTCTTCGACCAGTTTCAACAGACGGCGATTCGGCGCCCGGGTGTAAAGCGCCATGTGGAACAGGCGATTGAGCCGACCGATTTCGGTGTAGTCGCTTTCCGTTTCCAGTGCATCGATGTAGCGGGCAGCCTGTTCGAGATCTTCGTCCTGGAGCAGTGGTACCGAGAGACGCAGGGCTTCGGATTCCAGCAGGATGCGCAGCGCGTAGGTTTCCACGGCATCGCCCTGTACCAGCGGCGCGACCACGGCGCCCTTATGGGCAACCACATTGAGCAACGATTGTGCTTCGAGTTGGCGCAAGGCTTCGCGTACAGGCATGCGGCTGACGCCGAACAGGTCGGCGAGGTCTTGCTGGCGCAAGGCCGCACCGCAAGGAATGCGCCCGTCGAGTATGGCCGCGCGCAGGGTTTCTTCGATCACCGAGCGTGCCATGTGTGCAGGAATCGGCCCGTTGACCTTGATACTGCTGAGAGGGTTGGGCTTTTGTGTCACTAAACGCACCCTGATTGATGGAATATTTTTGGATCCAAATGACACTAGTGACTGGCTGACTGCTTGTCAAACAAGCTCTGGAGTGCCTTTCTTCCAGTTTAGCGCGCCGCCAGTGATCTCACCGTGCCATTGTCTTTTTCCGGGCTAACCTTCACCATTCGAACGACTCCCTCCTGCCTATCCAGGATGCCTCGCATTGGTGGCAAGTTTAACGATCCCCCGGGTTTTACGCTGGCTGTGCAGCGCATTGCTGCTGACTGGCGTGATGCTGGGCAGCTTGAGCGCCGATTGGGATTTTTCCCTGATCAGCCGGCGAGCGCAGGCATTGTACGGACCTTTGGGAGAAGGTCAGCAGCGCATTAATGATTGGCAATACTTGTTGACCAGCCAGAAGCAGATCGGCGAGCTGGAACAACTCAATGTGGTCAATCGCTTCTTCAACAAACAGCTGCGATACGTCGAAGACATGGATCTGTGGCATGAAGTCGACTACTGGGAAACCCCGATCGAAGCCCTCTGGAAAGGCGCCGGCGACTGTGAAGACTACGCTATTGCCAAGTACTTCAGCCTGCGACACCTCGGTGTAGCCAGTGAAAAGCTGCGTATCACCTATGTCAAGGCACTGACCCAGAACCGTGCGCACATGGTGCTGACCTACTACTCGAGTCCGGAGGCCGAGCCCCTGGTGCTCGACAGCCTGATTGATGCAATCAAGCCGGCCAGCCAGCGAAAGGATTTGCTGCCGGTCTACTCTTTCAACGCGGAAGGGATGTGGTTACCGGGTGCCAAGGGCAATAAAAAGGTTGGCGATACCAAACGCCTTTCGCGTTGGCAGGATGTGTTGAAAAAAATGCAGGCCGAAGGATTCCCGGTCGAGACGACTAACTAGGAGCACGTGCTCAGATGTCTTTGTTCAAACAGCTGTTGATTGCTATCTGTCTGTTCCTGGTGGTCGCCTTCACCGGCAGTTTCATGGTCAGTCTGGAGAGCTCGCGTACTCAGTACGTCAACCAGTTGCGCTCCCATGCCCAGGACGCCGCGACGGCGCTGGCGCTGTCCCTGACACCGAACATCGACGACCCGGCGATGGTCGAGTTGCTGGTCAGCTCGATTTTCGACAGCGGTTACTACGCGAGCATCCGCGTGGTCGATGTGAAGACCAATCAGACCCTGGTCGAGCGCACGGGCATTCCGGCGGTCAACAATGTTCCGGACTGGTTCGTCAAACTGATCGGCCTGGAGCCCGCCGGTGGTGATGCGATCGTCAGCCGTGGCTGGGAGCAGGCTGCCCGGGTCGAGGTGGTCAGCCACCCGATGTTTGCGCTGGCCAAACTATGGCAAAGCGCTTTGGGCAGCCTGGGCTGGTTGCTGCTATGTGGCGCGGTCAGTGCGGTACTGGGCGCATTGTTGCTGCGTCAGCAATTGAGACCGCTGGATTACATGGTCAAGCAATCCCACGCTATCGCCCGGCGGGAATTCCTCAGTCTGCCAGAACTGCCGCGCACCCCCGAACTTCGCCGGGTAGTGCAGGCCATGAACCAGATGGTCGAGAAGCTCAAGGCACTCTTCCAGGAACAGGCCGAACGCAGTGAAAAACTTCGGGTCGAGTCCTATCAGGACTCGTTGACCGGGTTGGCCAACCGGCGTTATTTCGAGATGCAATTGAATGCGCGGGTAAGCAACCCGGAGCAGGCCAGTTCCGGTTACCTGCTGCTGTTGCGGGTCAAGGATCTGGCCGGTCTCAACCAGCGCCTTGGTGGTCAGCGCACCGATGAAGTGCTCAAGGCCGTCGGCGAGCAATTGTCCCGCGAGTGCGCCAAATACCCGGAAACCCAAAACCTGGTCACCCGTATCCGCGGTGGCGAATTTGCCGTACTGGCACCGGGACTGGTGCGCACAGAAGCGCTGCAATTGGCACAGAACCTCGACAGCGCCTTGGCCAGTCTTCACGCTACCGGCGCCACCGATGTGGCTGCCGTAGCCTCTATCGGCCTGGCGCCTTTTGCTCACGGCGACTCGCCGCAAGCCGTGCTCAGCCTCGGCGATCAGGCACTGGCGCAGGCCGAAGGCCAGGGCGAGCAAAATTGGGCCTGTATCGAACACAGCCTTGCGGCCAGTGTCGGCGACGATCACCACGCCTGGCACCTCATGCTCGACCAGGCGCTGACACAGCAGCGTTTCGAGCTGTATTTCCAACCGGTCGTGGCCGCTCAGGACACGCAACTGGTGTTGCACTACAAAGTGTTGTCGCGACTGCTCGACGAACACGGCCAGACCATCCCCGCCGGGCGTTTTCTGCCTTGGCTGGAGCGCTTCGGCTGGACTGCACGTCTGGATCGGCTGATGCTCGAGCGGGTATTGGAGCAAATGAGCGGGCATGAGGAATCGCTGGCGCTGAACCTGTCGTCGGCTACCCTGGCCGATCCGCAGGCGCAAAACAAAATCTTCGAGATACTGCGCTCGCATTCCAACCTCGGCCCGCGTCTGACCCTGGAAATTGGCGAAGAGCAACTGCCTGATCAGGCA
The DNA here is from genome assembly GCF_058807755.1 of Pseudomonas sp. GW821-FHT12A04. NCBI lineage: Bacteria > Pseudomonadati > Pseudomonadota > Gammaproteobacteria > Pseudomonadales > Pseudomonadaceae > Pseudomonas > Pseudomonas sp. GW821-FHT12A04. Next base: position 7,982 of record NZ_JBXAQZ010000026.1, on the reverse strand, counting down.
GTGCTGGAGCAACTGACCCGGCGCCTGCGCGAACTGGGGTTCTCCCTGAGCCTGCAACGTTTCGGTGGCCGCTTCAGCATGATCGGCAACCTGGCCCGGTTGGGTCTGGCGTACCTGAAAATCGATGGCAGCTACATTCGGTCGATTGATCTGGAGAGTGACAAACGCCTGTTCATCGAGGCGATCCAGCGAGCGGCGCACAGCATTGACTTGCCCCTGATTGCCGAGCGGGTCGAGACAGAAGGGGAGTTGTCGGTGATTCGCGAGATGGGGTTATACGGTGTACAGGGTCAGTTGTTCGGCGAGCCAAAACCCTGGGCCTGATGTGATCGCTCCCACGCCGTGCGTGGGAATGATCGCAGGGGCGCGTCAGATCAGCCCGGTCTCCTCATCATCGATCAATTGGCTCAAGCCACCCAAGGCTTCACGGGCCTGGTTCCGGTCCATGAGCTTGGCCTGGGCCGCCGTCGGCAGGTCGGTGACGCGGATCACGCCTTTCTGCGTCAGCACCTGAATCAAGTCGTCGAGTACCCGGATCATTTCCAGGTCACTTTGCTTGAGCTGTTTGAGGCTGGTTTCCACAGCCGCGTTGGCAAACCAGGCCTGGATCTCATGATTGTCGGCCGCCAGCGTTTCCGTGGCCTCGGCGTAGGCGGCGGGTTCCACGCGTACCAACAGGCCCTGCGCATCGCGTTGCACGTAAAACATTGAGCATCCCTCAGAATTGAACCAGCGTCATGCTGTCAGCAGCATAGGTCAACTGCACGCCAGTATGTGGCGCAGCGACGAAATCGTCACCGGGCAGCGGATGCAAACGTGACGGCCGCCCCATAGGGAGCGGCCGTTATCATGCATCAGCTGTTGTTGTGATCGATCTTGATGGTCGGGTCGCTACCGGCAATCAGGTTGTGCAGGTTGGCGCTGGACCAGTTGTTGCCTTCCAGTTTGATCGTCACGTCCGGTGTGGCGGCGGCCGCATTGCCCGAGTTGAACTGGCCGGTTGTGCTGACTTGCAGCGACGACACGCCATCGACCGTGGAGATCTTCAGAAAGTTGTCGATGGTGCTGCCGGTTTCACCCTGCAACAGATCGCGCAGGTCGATCCGGTCGCCTTCGCTGGCCTTGAAGTCCTTGATCACGTCGTTGCCGGTGTCGCCCGCTTTCCAGACGAAGGTATCACCACCGGAACCACCGATCAGGATGTCGTTGCCCTGTCCACCCATCAACGTGTCGTTGCCGGTACCCCCGAGCAGGATGTCATTGCCCTTGCCTCCGTCGAGGGTGTCGTTACCGCCCAAACCGAACAGGATGTCATTGCCCGCCCCGCCCAGCAGGGTGTCGTTGCCGTCATGGGCACCGGACACATCGAACGCGTTGTAATGCTCGGTGATGTACTGGTGCACATTGCTGGTGGTGACGTTGCTGACGTCCACACCGGATTGCTGCGCCACGAAGGCTTGCATTGCCTGGTAACCCTCGCCGGCAATGCCGTTGAAACTCACCAGATCGCCGAACAGAAGGTCGTTGCCGTCGCCACCGCTGACGGTATCGTGACCCGGCATCGTCGCTTCAGTGTGGCCGATTATCGAGTTGGCCAGGTCCTTCGGATCAATGTTGGTTTGTGGCGATTGATTCGAGTCGTACGGCTTCAGGTCGTTGAGGCTCACTCCGCTGTTGAGGCCAATCGCCTCGACATTCGACAGGTTGCTCAGCAACGTAAAGCTGCCGGTGGAGTTGCTGGTGGTGTCCCCGTCGGTGCTGTTGCCGTCGCCGTCACGCCCCGAGAACTCGTAGGTACCGTCACCCTGGGCATGCAGATAGCCGAAGTCCTTGGATGACCAGCTACTTCCGTTGCCGTTGCCGTTGCCATTGCCGTTGTTGCCATTGTTACCGTTGCTGCTCTTGGTCCAGACCGTCACATAGCCCGAGGCGGTAATGTCGATCTGGTGCGTGCTGTCGGGGAACAGGCTGATCGCTGTGCCCAGCTGATAGTTGCTGGTGGTGATCAGGCTATCGAGTGTTGTGCTGCCATACAGGGTCGGGTTGGTCGACTCGCTGCTCTGGTAGTAAGTCGGCTTGCCGTCAGTAATGAAATACGTGAGGTTCTTCGCCCCGATGTTGGCCACGGCGTCCGCACTCTGGAACCAGTTGGCCGTGGTTTTGAACACGTCCTCGTAGTTGGTGCCGCCACCGGATGACATCGAGTCCAGAGTCGCCTTCAACTGAGTCAGCGCATTCGGGTCTTTGAGGTTCACCGATACCGACTTGTTGACCTGGGTGTCGAAGTCCACCAGGAAGATGTTCACCGTACCCGAGTTGCTGCCCAGGCTTTGCTTGAGGGTGTTGAACACCGACGTCAGCTGGTCCTTGGCCGAGTTGATCGACGAGGAACTCATACTGCCGGAGCTGTCGACCATGAACGCGATGTTGTAGTTGGTGCCCGGCACCACGGTCAGGCCGCCGATGTCGGCGACGATGATGTCATTGCCGTCGGTGCCGGTGATGGTGTCATCGGCCGCCGTGGCGGTGACGGCGTTGTAGACCGCCGGGTACACAGTCACGGGGATCTGTGAAGTGCTGCTGGCCGAACCACCCAGGGCCTCGGTGGAGGTCGAGGTCACGGTCAGGTTGAACTGGCCGTTGTAGTACGGTGGTGGAGTGACAGTCAGAGAGCCGAGGCTCCAGCCCGTCACGTTGGCCTCGCCATTGGTCGCGGTGACCGTGAAGGTATGTCCCGCGCCGTCGGTGAGCACCGAGCCGACCGGCATGCCGCTGATCTTCAGGCTCAGGCTTTCCGAGCCGTCGGTGTCGGTCAGCGCGGTGGTGATGGCGGACAATTTCACACTGGTGCCTTCGGCGCCGGTGTTGAGTTTGTAACCGTCGTAGTAGCCTTCGCCATTGGAGCCGTGCAAGTCGGACACGGTCACGCCGGCATTCACCAGATCTGACACGCCAGTGTAAATCGGTACGCCGGCACTGCTCAGGTCGATCGGCGTGCTGCCATTGACCGACAGGTTGACGTCATAGCTGCCCGGGCCGCTCTGGTTGTGGTGGTAGATGTCCAGGGTGTAGTAGCCGCTGGTGGTCGGGGTGTACGAACCATTGAGGTTGCCGCCCGCGCCCCACGTGATTGCGGCCACGTTCTTGCCTCCGATAGTCACCAGCAGGCTGTCATCGCCAACACCGCTGAAGGTATAGGTCTTGCCGGCTTCGAGGTAGATCAGGCCGGAGGTTTTCGACGCCGTACCGGCGGTCACGCTACCGTCGGACTGCACGTTGGTCACGGTGCCTTTGGAGTTCGGTGTGCCAGCGGCGTCGATCACATTTTTCAGCGTGGTCGAGTCCGCGCCGTTGCCGCTGGTACCCAGGCCCGACAGACCGGTCCAGACTTCCTTGATCAGCCCGGTGGACCTCACGCTGTTGTCGGCAACGCTCAGGGTCGGGGCATCCGCCACTGGGGCGATGTCGATCTTGATCGTGCCGGTGTTGCCCAGCGCCTGGCCGTCGGTTGGCTGGAACTTGATCTGTGCGTAGTCGGCCTGGTTGTTGCCCAGGTTGGTACCACCGTATCCGTCCACGCCCGATTCGTTGGCATCCGGCATGAAGCGCAGTTTGCCAGCGTCGATGTCGGCTTTGCTGAAGGTCTGGTCGGCGGCGACATCTTTCCAGGTCGAGCCGTCCAGGTACTGCAGTTTACCCTCGCCCGGCAGCTGGGTGATTTTCACGCCCTGGCTGGTGGCCGGACTGTCGACGTCGCTGACGCCGAAGGTCGACCAGCCGAGGATCAGTGGCGTTTCTTCGGTGCCGGTGACGTTGACCGGTGCTGCGACCGGTGCGTCATTGACCGCCACCACGTTGACCGTGGTGGTCGCGGTGTTGGAGTAGTTGCTGCCATCGGTCACCGTCACGGTGATGATGCGCGGCACTGTGCTCGGATCTTCACTGTTGTTGGTGAAGGTGATGTTCTTGATCTGCTGCATGTAGTCGGCCAGCGTTGCGCTACCCGACAAGGTCAGCGTGACGGTGCCATTGGTGCTGTTGGCATTGATGGTGATGCCGTTGACGCTGTTGCCCAGGTTCAGCGCATCGCCGTCCTGACGATTGGTCAGTACGATGGTCGCGCCGGTCAGCAAGGTGCTGTCCGGGTCGGCGATGCTCAGGTCGGTATCGCCGATCGACACGCCAGGGCCGGCAGTGTTTTCGGTGAACGTCACCTTGTGGTCGGCCCCGGTGGCGCCACTGGAGTTGTTGGCGTCGAGGTCCAGTAATGGTGGTGCATCGTTGTCGATGATCGAAGTGCTGACGCTGCCGTTGGACGCGCTGATCGCCAGGCTCTCGAAGTTGCCACCGGTGGCCGAGTCGATCTTGACCACGAAGTTTTCGGTGCCTTCGGTGATCTTGTCATCGATGGTCGAAATGTCGAACGGCACGCTGCTGACACCCGCCGGGATCTTCACGGTGTACACACCGGTGAAGTCAGAACCGTCGGCGGCGGTACCGCTGTAGACGATATTCAGCGTCACTTCGGTCTGGGCCGGGTGAGTCAGGCTGACGGTGTAACTGGCGGTCTGGCCTTCGGTTACCGAGGTGCTGCCGCTGATGCTGACAGTGGTGGTGTCCTGGAAGTCACTGACGCTGGTCGACGCGGGAGTCTTATCCGTGCCGATGGCTTCAAGGTTGCCGCCGCTGGCGGTCTTGATGGATTCGCTAACGGTTGGCGCGCCGATGTAGACGTCGTTGCCGACCGTCACCGGCAGGGTGCCGGAGCTCTGGCCTTCGGTGATGGTGATGACCTTGCCGCTGTCCAACGTCACGGTGACCGGACCGTTCTGCGCGGTGACCGGTTTGCCCTGGGCATCGGTCAACGTGGCGGTGTAGGTGATGGTGCCGTTCTCATCCACGCTCGGGGTCGCGGTCAGGGTCACGGTGGTGGTGTCGTTGACGTCATTGACCGTGATGGTTACTGGCGTTGTGTTTGGCGACACCAATTCCAGGTTGCCGCCCACCGCGTCCTTGATGGATTCGGTGACGGTGGTCGGACCTTTGTAGACGTCGTTGCCCACCGTCACCGGCAGGGTGCCGGAACTCTGGCCTTCGGCGATGGTGATGACCTTGCCGCTGTCGAGGGTCACGGTCACCGGACCGTTTTGCGCGGTGACCGGTTTGCCTTGGGCATCGGTCAACGTGGCGGTGTAGGTGATGGTGCCGTTTTCGTCCACGCTCGGGGTGGCGGTCAAGGTCACGGTGGTGGTGTCGTTGACGTCATTGACCGTGGTGGTTACTGGCGTTGTATTTGGTGACACCAATTCCAGGTTGCCGCCCACCGCGTCCTTGATGGATTCAGTGACGGTGGTTGGACCTTTGTAAACGTCGTTGCCGACCGTCACCGGCAGGGTGCCGGAGCTCTGGCCTTCGGCAATGGTGATGACCTTACCGCTGTCGAGGGTCACGGTGACCGGACCGTTTTGCGCGGTGACCGGTTTGCCTTGGGCATCGGTCAGCGTGGCGGTGTAAGTGATGGTGCCGTTTTCGTCCACGCTCGGGGTGGCGGTCAAGGTCACGGTGGAGGTGTCGTTGACGTCATTGACCGTGGTGGTTACTGGCGTTGTGTTTGGTGACACCAGCTCCAGGTTGCCACCGTCGGCCGACTTAATCGACTCGGTCACGGTGGTCGGACCTTTGTAGACGTCGTTGCCGACCGTCACCGGCAGGGTGCCGGAACTCTGGCCTTCGGCGATGGTGATCACCTTGCCGCTGTCGAGGGTCACGGTCACCGGTCCGTTCTGCGCGGTGACCGGTTTGCCCTGGGCATCGGTCAGCGTGGCGGTGTAAGTGATGGTGCCGTTCTCATCCACGCTCGGGGTCGCGGTCAAGGTCACCGTAGTGGTGTCGTTGACATCGGTAACCGTGGTTTCCACCGGGGTCTTGATCGGATCGATGGACTCGAGGTTGCCGCCCACTGCGTTCTTGATGGATTCGGTGATGGTGGTCGGACCCTTGTAGACGTCGTTGCCCACCGTCACCGGCAGGGTGCCGGAGCTCTGGCCTTCGGCGATGGTGATGACCTTGCCGCTGTCGAGGGTCACAGTCACCGGACCGTTCTGCGCGGTGACCGGTTTGCCCTGGGCATCGGTCAAGGTCGCGGTGTAAGTGATGGTGCCGTTCTCATCCACACTCGGGGTCGCGGTCAAGGTCACCGTGGTGGTGTCGTTGACGTCATTGACCGTGGTGGTTACTGGCGTTGTGTTTGGCGACACCAATTCCAGGTTGCCACCCACCGCGTCCTTGATGGATTCGGTGACGGTGGTCGGGCCCTTGTAGACATCGTTGCCCACCGTCACCGGCAGGGTGCCGGAGCTCTGGCCTTCGGCAATGGTGATGACCTTGCCGCTGTCGAGGGTCACGGTGACCGGACCGTTCTGCGCGGTGACCGGCTTGCCCTGGGCATCGGTCAGCGTGGCGGTGTAGGTGATGGTGCCGTTTTCGTCCACGCTTGGAGTGGCGGTCAAGGTCACGGTGGTGGTGTCGTTGACGTCGGTAACCGTGGTGCTGACCGGGGTCTTGATCGGATCGATGGACTCGAGGTTGCCGCCCACCGCGTCTTTGATGGATTCGGTGATGGTGGTCGGACCCTTGTAGACGTCGTTGCCGACCGTCACCGGCAGGGTGCCGGAGCTCTGGCCTTCGGCAATGGTGATGACCTTGCCGCTGTCCAACGTCACGGTGACCGGACCGTTCTGCGCGGTGACCGGTTTGCCTTGGGCATCGGTCAGCGTGGCGGTGTAAGTGATGGTGCCGTTCTCGGCCACGCTCGGGGTGGCGGTCAGGGTCACGGTGGTGGTGTCGTTGACGTCATTGACCGTGATGGTTACTGGCGTTGTGTTTGGCGACACCAATTCCAGGTTGCCGCCCACCGTGTCCTTGATGGATTCAGTGACGGTGGTCGGACCCTTGTAGAGGTCGTTGCCGACCGTCACCGGCAGGGTGCCGGAGCTCTGGCCTTCGGCGATGGTGATGACCTTGCCGCTGTCGAGGGTCACGGTCACCGGACCGTTCTGCGCGGTGACCGGTTTGCCCTGGGCATCGGTCAAGGTCGCGGTGTAAGTGATGGTGCCGTTTTCGTCCACGCTCGGGGTCGCGGTCAAGGTCACCGTGGTGGTGTCGTTGACATCGGTAACCGTGGTTTCCACGGGGGTCTTGATCGGATCGATGGACTCGAGGTTGCCGCCCACCGCGTCCTTGATGGATTCGGTGACGGTGGTCGGGCCCTTGTAGAGGTCGTTGCCCACCGTCACCGGCAGGGTGCCGGAGCTCTGACCTTCAGCGATGGTGATCACCTTGCCGCTGTCGAGGGTCACAGTCACCGGACCGTTCTGCGCGGTAACCGGGGCACCGTTTTTGTCGGTCAGCGTCGCGGTGTAGGTGATGGTGCCGTTCTCATCCACGCTCGGGGTGGCGGTCAAGGTCACCGTAGTGGTGTCGTTGACGTCATTGACCGTGGTGGTTACTGGCGTTGTGTTTGGCGACACCAATTCCAGGTTGCCGCCCACTGCGTTCTTGATGGATTCAGTGACGGTGGTCGGACCCTTGTAGAGGTCGTTGCCGACCGTCACCGGCAGGGTGCCGGAGCTCTGGCCTTCGGCGATGGTGATGACCTTGCCGCTGTCGAGGGTCACGGTGACCGGACCGTTTTGCGCGGTAACCGGTTTGCCTTGGGCATCGGTCAGCGTGGCGGTGTAAGTGATGGTGCCGTTTTCGTCCACGCTCGGGGTGGCGGTCAGGGTCACCGTGGTGGTGTCGTTGACATCGGTAACCGTGGTGCTGACCGGAGCCTTGATCGGAACGATGGACTCGAGGTTGCCGCCCACCGCGTCCTTGATGGATTCAGTGACGGTGGTCGGACCTTTGTAGACGTCGTTGCCCACCGTCACCGGCAGGGTGCCGGAGCTCTGGCCTTCGGCGATGGTGATGACCTTGCCGCT
>NZ_JBXAQZ010000025.1:0-36340 GCF_058807755.1 Pseudomonas sp. GW821-FHT12A04 | reverse complement strand
CCCCACACACCCCACAACGCCTCGCCGAAGTACCCGGCGCGCTGATCATCCAACAACAACGCGTGACAGCCGTTAAAGAAGTGTCCTCGCTTCTGCACACCATGCAGCACATGGCGCTGTACTGCATCGACCAGAACAACGTCACCTTGGATCACATGGAAGCCATGGCCGACACCCTGGGCCTACTCCGTCGCCAGGTCGAAGCGTTAAAAATCGACCTGGCTAGCCAGTAACCCCCTCCCCCATCGCAAGGAAGCGTCCCCCATGAATGCCCGCGTTCAGATCCACGGCGAAGAAGTGATCGGCTACCCCGGCCAGAACCTGACGGACAATGAACTGTTCGTCTTGGTCAAAACCGCCGAAGGCTTCCCCACGCCAATCATTGCCGAGGAACTGCAAATTGATGATGCCGGCATGCGCCTGGTCGAACGCAACATATTGAGCAAGCTGGGCGCCAAGAACAAAGCGCACATGATCACGCGCGGCTTCACCCTGGGGGTTCTCGTCCCCCAGGCGCTTTGCCTCATGCTTTGCGTGATGGCCGCCCTGGAAGTCGACACCGACTTCAACCGGCCGCGCTCGCAGCGTCGTAGCCGCACCCTCACCGAACATTCGCGCACCGTGCGCACCGCCGTGGCTTCGGCCGGCGGCCCACCTTCGCGCTACATTGCCCACGCTTAACCTTTCGTTATTTCGTTAAATCGTTAATTCGTTATTTTCTTGATCCTCGACCCGGGGCGGCCTATACTCGCCTGGCATTAACGAATTAACGAATTGACGAATTAACCGGGGGTTCACATGGGCAAGCGAATGGGCGTCTTTTCTCAGAAAGGCGGCGTCGGCAAAACAACTATTTGCGAAGCGCTTGGGGTGACTTACACCCTAGGCGGCTGGGATGTATTGTTGGCCGACTTGGATATCGACCAATCATCCAGCTACGAATGGCTGCTCGACCGCCTGCAAAATGAAAAGCTGGCCCCGGTCAATGTCCAGGCTTTCGGCACCGCAGCCAGCGCCCTCAAGGCGTCAGAGAAATACGACCTAACCATCTTCGATGGGCGCCCTCTGGCCTCGACCATGACCGCCGAACTGGCCAAGGCTTGCGACCTGATTATTCTGCCCACCGGCATGGCCAAGACCGATATGCGGCCGACCGTGCGCCTGGCTAATACACTGGTCGACAAACACGGCGTAGACCCTGCCCGTATTGCCTTGGTGCTAAACCATGTAGGCGACAGCGACAAAGAATTAGTCGAGTGCCGCAGCTATTTGCTGCAAACCGAGTACACGCTTTTACCCTCGCTCTATGAGCAAATTTGCTATCGCCGCGCCCAGGATTCCGGCATGTCGATAGTCGAAACGCATTTCGCCGGGCCACGCGAACAAGCGGATAGCCTGGTATCCGCGATTGACAGCTTACTGACCAAGCTGTCTAAATAATTAAAGAATTGACGAATTAACGAATTGGAGTGTTACCCATGGTCGCCACTGTAAAGAAGCCATCCAACGCCGCCGGCAAAGGCGCCCCACCTAAGCGCGGCGACCTTTCACCCGTCCTTGGTAACGCGACCGAAAAAACCGATCCACATAAGCGCGTACCGCTGAACTTCAAGCCCGAAAGCCGCTTTAAGGATGCGCTCGACGACTTTGCCCACCAGCACAAATTATCCTCCACGCGCGTCATGATTGCCGCCGTGCTTGAGTACATGGAACGTCACGGTAAAGACGTCACGGACCTGAAAGACCTGATCGAGCCGCGCACTAAGTAACCGCCCGACAGAAACTAAAAGCCCCGCACTCGACGGGGCTTTTTTCTGTCCGTGTGACGGGTAACGCTCACAACTCCACGCTAAACCCCCTGAGTCCGATGCCATCGGCAAAGCGTCCCACGGCGGTCAGGCTGGCCCAGGTGCGCACCTTCTCCCGCCGCGAGCGCACCGGCACCAATCGGGAGTTGGGGCCACCCAAACGGATCGACAGGCCCCAGTCCGGCCCGCCGTCGACCTTGGCCACCACGCATTCGCGCACCGCGTGCTGTTGCACCAGGGCGCGCAACACCTCTTCCTGAATGCCGTCGCCGATCATGCCGCGCCCCGGGGCCGGCTGAAGGTCAGGCCGTAGTCGCCGACGTAGCCGACATCGCCGCCGAGCGAGCGGCCATCGTCGAGGGTGACGCAGATCGTGTGCGAACCGCGCGCCGCCGGCAGCTTGTGCGGAGTACTCAGCGCAAACAGCCCGGGCATGGTTTCGTTGAGCGTGGCGGCAAAGCGCTCGACGTGTTCGGCGCCGCTGGCATCGATCAACACCACGTCGACCGGGCCGACATACGGGAAACTCACTGTTCATACCCGGCCAGATAGCCCGGCTCGGTCTGGTCCATCAGCAACCCGCGCAGGGTCCAGGCCAACCGGCCTTCGTCGTCGCGCAGGCGGTCGTCCAGCGTTTCGGCCGACACCGGCGCCACATCGTCCAGGGTGTAGGCGCCGGGGCCGGCGATGGCGTTGGCCAGCGTCACCGCCTGGGCTTCGTCCTCGGCGGCATAGATGTCGTCGTCACCGACCCAAAAGGCCAGCAGCGGTTTGGTCAGGTCACGCAGGGCAGGGGCCGGCATGGGCGGATCTCCTTTTTTGCTAAGTGGCGGGCTGTGTCTAAAACCAGACGGTGGGGGCATGGTACGCCAGCCCTAGGGGGTCTGGTATCCGTGCCCACAAAAAAAGGCCCCCACACCTTGGCTTAGTGTGGGGGCCGATTTGACATAAACGGCGTTACTCGTAACGCGGCAGCTTACTCGCCCTGGGCCTTGGCGGCGTCCTGCTCGCGCTGCCACTTGGCCCCCGCCACAAACGCGGCGCGCACTACATAGCCGAGCCAGCGCGGCACACTCCCCGAAAACTCAGCCAGCGGCTGCACGGTCTCGACGAAGTCATACCCGGCCTGCACGGCGGGCCACTCGGGGTCATCGGTGCCAATAGCTTGCATGCGCGTAACGGCAGCGGTTGCGGGGTCGGTCATGGCGGGGGTTCCTTTCAGTTCGGTTCGTTAGGGGTAACGCTCGGCGTCCAGCTCGCCGGGTTGCCAGTCGATGGGCTGGCCGTCGAGGCCTTCGCACTCGTCGACCGGCCCGGCCAGCGTGTAATCGGCGCCAGGGTGGTCGTCGACAGGTTCTTCATAGGTGGCATTGCGGTCGTGGCAATCGTCGCAGTCATGACGAATGCCCATGCGCGGATCTTCCACGACCCACCCCATGCCGAACTGACTCCAGCGCGGCTCCCAGCAGGCGCAGTGGAACACTTGGCGCGGCCACGTGGCCAGCCGGTCGCGCTGCTCAGTCAGACGTCGGCGCGCCGCGTCCCAGCTTTCGCCCGGACGGGCACCGGCTTGCACCTGGGCGTCGTTCAGTTCGGGCCGCATGGCGGGGGTTCCTTTCGTTATGGGTAACGCCGGGTTATTCGCCCGGCTGCGGTCGGTAGTCGGTGGGCAGGCCGGCACGGCGCAGGCGCTCGGTCAGTGTGCGGTTGGCCGAAAACGCCTTGTTGCGTTCAGCCTCCAACAACGTCTGCTCCTTTTCAAGGTGTTCGATGCGCCGGGCCAGTTCGGCGCGGTCATCGGCGGGGGAGAGCTTGCGGGAAAGGCGCTCCATGTATTCCGGCGCGCTGGTGGCCCGGTAGTCCACGAATGGGCAGGTGTTCCAATTCCACTGCTGCTTATTGTCGTTGATGCAGTCGCTCAAGCCGGCCGCTCTGAGGCGTTCTTGCAGCACTTCGACGGCGTGGGCCAGCTCGGCGTGCTGGTTGTTACGCTGCCGCAGCAAACCCAGCGCCGTGGCGCACCGGGCAAAGTCCGTGGGCAGTTTTTCCCACACGGGCTGCAGGCACGCATCGGTGACTTCCAGGGTGGCAAAGTCTCCATCACCGCCCTGGACGGGAGCGCCCCCGCCCTGCTCGCGCAGCCGATCCAGCCACTGCCGTTCCGTCTCGGTCAGCATCACCGGCTTGAGCTGTTTGGCTTTGCGCCGCTCGCGCAACGCCTTCTGCCGCGCGGCGTTGCTCATCGGCACCTTGGCCGCCGAGGCTTTCGGCGCATCGCCAAACATGACCAGCTGACCGTCAGGTCGAACGCCAGCCAAGGCATCCGCGAGCCAGCCAGGGGCGTATTCGGGATGAAGGCGCGCCCAGGCATCGGCCTCGACGGGCTTCAATTTACCCTCCGACTGAATCATGTCCAGCACCATGTGCCGCGCCGCCTGATCGACCGTCTCGCCGATGCTGCGCGTTACGGTCAGGCTGGCCGAGCGATAACCCGTGGTGCTGATAAACGGCTTGTCAAGATCCACCACATGCAGATCGCAGGACCGGTGATTCCCCAGCATGTTCGACGTCAGTACCACTCGCACGCGCAGACCGTCGACTTCAAGCAGAAACTCGCCAGCCTGGCCCCAGTTCGGCACCTGCCCCGGTGTGGCCGCCAACGCCCGCTCCAGCACATAAAAGGCGCTTTCACTGCTCGCCTTGCAGCCGTGCAGAGTATCGCCGTTGAGCCTGTAGACCAGGGTGGCATAGGCCATTTCCATTTGGTCCAGCACCTCGACATGTCCGGCTAAAACTGCGTCGTGATATTTCTCGGCGCACTGCCTGGCGATAGCAGGGAACTGTTCGGGCAGGACATTGACCAGCTCGGCAACCAAGGCCAGGAACTCGGGGCGTTCTTCCCGAGGGACATATTGAATGGGTTTCTTGCGAGCCATCGAGGGCACTCCACTGTGCGCCCCGACCAACGGCCGGGGCTCCTTCCTTAAAGTCCGATTTCGTCCATCAGCGTATCGACAGCATCGTCGCCTTCACGCGCCTGATAGGCCGTCAGCAACGCGGCACGGGTCATGTTTTCCGCAGGCGGCAAGACAGCGCCGCCCATCAAACGGACGGCCTCAATCAAACGAGGGGTAGGCAGTTGGTTGGCCACTTGCTGCATGCGGGCCGAGTGTTGCGCGGTGATCATCGGGTCTGCTCCGGGGGCTGGCCTTGGCTTAATGCCCGGCCTTGGAGCAGACTTTAGATATATTTCGTTAATTCGTCAATTCGTTATTTCGTTAATTCGTTATATACCTGACTGGGCGCAGCCGCCAGGCCGACATAGATGCTCAGCAGGCGCCACACCGCATAGGGCACTTCGACTTCACCGCCGGCCCACTTGCGGATCTTGCGCCCGTCGACGCCGACCAGCATGCCGGCCTGGCTGGCGGACAACTCGGCCACCCGCAGCAACTCGCGGAACTCGGCCGCGCTCGGCGACTGCCAGCCAGGGGCATAGGCGTCGAACAACCCGGGACGATCCAGGGCCAACTCTTGGCGCACTTGATCGGCCGTCATCGAGCGCGGCGGGTCGCCGGGCATTTCCAGTTTCGCCGCATCAAGACGCAGCGCCGCGCGCATGGCCTCCCACAAATCCGGCGCCTCGATTTCCGTGCGTGACCCGTCACGCAGTAGTAACGCAAACATCCCTTAGCCTCCAATGCTAAACCGCCGGCAGGGCCGGCGGATTGTCGTCTTTTCGTTAAATCTTTATTTCGTTATCAAGTTAGGACCGGGCCGCACCTTGACCGACACGCCGGCATTCCAGCAGGTCCAGCCAGACGGCGAAGCCAACAAGCCAACACGGCCGTAATCCTCGCACAGATAATAGCCTTGAGCCTCTAGCCAAATGCCAATGCCTATCAACTGCGCCCGGTCCACCTCAGCGCGCTTTCTGAACGCCGGCACGACCAGCACCAGGCAATCGCGTTGCGATCCGCCGGCAATGCGTGCATTGAGCTGGATGCCGTAACGCTCGAAAAATGCCGCCTTTAAGGCGACCACATGCGGTGCTTGCTTGGTCATCGGTTCAACCCCGGATAACGGCCTTGGCGTAGTGCCCGGCCTTGGGATGAACCTTATTTGTCTTTCGTTATTTCGTCAATTCGTTAATTCGTTATCCAATCCAAAATGGCCGGGCGTAGCTCTTGGCGGGTGGCTCATGGCTGGAACGCCTTCAGGGCGAACGTCTGACGCCCCCATGGCGCAGAGCGCCAACGCCCCGGCCGTTGTCGGCAATCGCCCCAGGCAGGCGCTGAGTAGCCCGCAGGCAGACAAAAATCGCAGGCGACCCCCTTCACTGGTGACTGGAGCGCTTGCGCGACGGACAGGCCGCAGGCGGCGCGTGAAGAAGCGAAGGGCCGTTGACCAGGCCTTGAGTCGTGCGCGGTGCTGGACCGGCCCACAGCGACTGGAAGGCGCCTCACTGAAGGAACGGCGGCGGTGCCGACGCAGAGGGGTGCCACTTGCCCCGCGCCTCCAGGCGCGAAGTGGGCAGTCATATTTATTTCGTCAGTACGTCATGCACACCTGGCACGGTTCATGAGCTTTAAAGGCTCTTTCTTTATGCCTTGCGGTACCACTACACATAGAAACTTGCAGATTTATAAAAGCCTTATAGATGCCGGCGTGCGCTCGAGGATTTTTTATCGGGTGCGGAATACTTGCGAAGGGGGAAAGGGGGCTTCCGGAGGGGGATTTGTAGCGCCTGGCCGCCCGCTGAGGGCTTTCCTGATGTCCAGACGTAACAAGGCACCGCGTTGGGCGGTGCCGGGTGTAGCGGGGCTTAGAGGTGGGGGTGTCGCTGATTGAACAGCTTGATGCGCTGGGGCATCGATAGCGACTGAGTATCAGGCTCGGCGACGAATGCCACCCAGGCGGCCGCACGGGCGCGCTCTTTATCCTCGGCGGTCTTGGCTTGCGCCAGCGCTTCCTGGCGGCGGCGCGCGGCCTGGGCCTTGACGTGCGAACTCTTGCGCACTTCGCGGTCAGCGGCGTTGCTGATCAGCGCGTCCGCGCGCTGCTTGCCGAAGGTGGCCAGCAGTTGCTTGCGCTTGGCCTTCTTCTGCGACCGCGCTTCGGCGAGCTGATAACCCAGCCCGAGCTGGATGAAGAAGCGCGGCCGGATGTTGATCGTTGTGCGGGTGATCCAGAAGCGGCCGTTATGGCAGATCCGGCGGTGCTTGCGGTAGACCATCTTCGACGCCTCCAGGGCGCCCATTAGGCGCGAGACGGTCCACTCTTGCAGGGTGGTGTCTTCGGCCAGGCCGCGCTGACGATTGAGGCGAAATTCGCCGGCCTTGTCCATGTAGCCCAGCACCAGGGTGGCAATGTCCAGGCGCGCCAAAATCGGCTCGATGATCTCGGCCAGGGAATCCCAGCGCGTTTGACTGGTGCGGTAGCCGCTGGCCTGGAAGCTGTCGAAGTCGCGCAGCCACTTGCATTGGCGGTCTTTGGCTTCTTCGCGCACACGCTCGGCGGCCGTGCCCAGGAAGGTGCGGCGCTGGGCGTCGGTCAGGGCGCGCGGCCGGCGTGGCTGTGCCGAACGATCGACACGCTTGAGGCGTTTTGGCGGGGCATTGACCGGGACCACCGACAGGCCGTTGTAGGCCGCCGACCCCGGAGAGCTTGGGAGGTGATGAACGGTTGCCTTGACGCGCTTCATAGCGGGCCACCGACAACCAGGGCCAGGCGCAAGGCGCAGGCCAGGGGCTGCAAATCTATACGCCCCCGCATGAAACCGGGGCGGCCTTCTGTCGAGGCTTCGCCGATCATCCAAACATCCCTAATGGCTAGGGCTTGCTTATGCGGTGATCAGCTAATAGACTTCTACCTGCCCGGTAGTGAAGCCTTTTTGTGCTGATCACCAGAAGCCCCCGTCCCGCCAAGGTCGGGGGTTTTCTTTTTTAAGCCTGCCGAAAACTTTCTAATTCTTCTTACTGCTGTGCCCTTTCGGGCTGACGGCGCTCAGAATAACGCGCCTATCTTTAGTCGTCCACAATTAGTGTAAATTTACACAATCTTTAGCGAAACAAGGGCCTGCCGCAACGTCTCCAGTTGCAGCGACTCGCCTGGGTGCGCCTGATCGTCGTTGGCTTTCTGAATGCACAACCACGCAACGTACTGATTTATCGCGTCGATAGTAGACGCTTGGTCACTTTTGATCAAAGGGTTTACAGAGGGCATATTCGACATCGGGGGTTCCTTCCTACAGCAGTCGTTCAAGGGCGACGATTCTATCTAGAATCGCCCAATACTGGATAGATAAACAGTGGTGGCATTGCGGCATTGATTGACGCGCACTCTACCCGAGCACGTCATTTCGCTGGGCTCCCTTTATCGGATAGATCCTGTAGCACCCCAGCCCCCGATTAGAGAAGGTCAAGGCGCACCTAGGCTGCCGGTCTAGTCCACACCCACGGGGTCACCCCACCGCGCGCGGGCCAGAATTGCTAAGATCCAAGAATTGAGGACGCGGGGCCGTGCACCAGTGCGGATAACTGATACTTTATTTATTCAAGGATAAATATGAACTGCGCGGTGATCTTTGGAGGCTCTGGCTTTATTGGCACTTTCTTTGCCAAGCATTTAATCGAGTCAAAAACGGTTGATAAGGTTTACTTGTATGACAAAGAGCAGATCGATCAAAAGCCCTTCCCCTATCGGAAAACGTTAATTTCTCAGATTCCATATATAGAAGAAGTCAACGGTGACGTTAGACACCCTATAACCTGGATTCCGGCAGAGCGTATTGATCTCATCGCCAATTTTGCGGCGGTACACCGGGAGCCTGGCCATGAAGATTTCGAGTATTACGAAACGAATCTACTGGGCGCTGAGCATGTTTGCGCTTGGGCTGAAAAAGTAAACTGCCACAATATGATTTTCACCAGCTCCATTGCCCCGTATGGCCCGAGCGAGCAAATTAAAGACGAGCGCTCTTTGCCTGCGCCTACCACGGCTTATGGCGGATCAAAACTGGCGGCCGAGAAGATCCACCAAGTGTGGCTGGCGGCCAACCAACAGACACGCCACCTAGTCATTGTTCGCCCGGGCGTGGTCTTTGGCCCAAGCGAAGGCGGCAACGTTTCTCGATTGGTTAAGTCGGTTATAAATCGATACTTCGTCTATACCGGAAACCGCTCAACCAGAAAAGCGGGCACCTATGTTAAAGAACTATGCATTGCTATGTTATGGGTGTTGACTCAACAGAAACATAACAAGTTGAATTTTTCTCTCTTCAATATGACCATGAACCCTGGCCCTTCCATAGAGGACTATGTGAATTCGGTGTGCGCCGTAGCCGATATTAAAAGGCGTGTGCCTTCAGTGCCCTTCAGGCTGTTACTGGCCGCCGCTCACTGTATCGATACCATTGCTCGCCCACTTGGAATACAACATCCTTTCAGTCCCGTCAGAGTTAAAAAACTGGCAAGATCAAACAACGTGTTACCCACCTTTCTATTAGAAAACGGCTACACCTACACCTACAGTTTGGAGTCAGCTTTCGCCGATTGGAAAAAAAGCACTCCACATGAGTGGGAACAAAGCCGGCTTCGGTGCCGGCTTATGCGAGGACCGGCAGCAGTTGCCGTGAGGTGAGGAGCAGGTTTTTTCTTTGGTCCAAGGCGGAGCGCCCTAGGTCATGGGCGCATTAGGTTAGATCGATTGTGATACCGATGCGGGCCTGTGTCCCTGCAGGGGCGGCGGCGGTCAGCTTGTAGCCCACCACCACATCGGTCGCGGTCGTGGTCACCACGCGCAGCATCGCCGCAGACCAGACCGACGAGTCCGGCGAACTGGTCAACCAGTTGACGCGCACGGCGCTAGGTGGCGGCGTATACAGCAGGCCATGCGCCATAGTGACAATGGTATAGGTCGAAATATCCATGGCCACTGGCGCGGTTTGCAGGTTCGTCTTGCAGCCCCCGATGGTGTTGCCCCGACTACGAATGTTCATCCTGTCCGCGGATCGCGGACCCAGCCCAGTGACAGCCACTTGTCCAACCGTGGTCACAATGCTCAAGTCGACCCGATTGTCGGTCCCGGAAAGATAGTTGAACCCGACCGCACAGTTGCGAATGTCGCCCTTAACGTCGTTACCGATGCC
Organism: Pseudomonas sp. GW821-FHT12A04; assembly: GCF_058807755.1. Taxonomy (NCBI): domain Bacteria; kingdom Pseudomonadati; phylum Pseudomonadota; class Gammaproteobacteria; order Pseudomonadales; family Pseudomonadaceae; genus Pseudomonas; species Pseudomonas sp. GW821-FHT12A04. The sequence goes on along the minus strand of NZ_JBXAQZ010000025.1, from coordinate 26,383 downwards.
GTTGAGTTTCAGACCGGTGCGGCCCGGCGCACTGAAGTTCTTCACGTTGACGTTCGTGGTGTTGCCCGAGCCGTTAACCACCATCCCTTCGTTGTCCGGGTTGTTGGTGGTCAGCACCCCGTTAATCATGGCGTTATCGCCATTGACGATCAGCCCGGTCCTGCCCACCGAGGACGACCAAACGATCCCGTTCATGTGACTAATCGAGCAGTTATTCCCGTTGACCACGACCCCGTCTTGTTGCCCACCGATGTTGTACGCCCGCAACTTATCGATCTGAATTTCGTGGGCCTGCAAAACACAGTTGTCGCCATCGACCACCAGGTTATCGATGCGGGCAATCGAACCGATGTAGACACCGGTATCCAATGCCGGGGAGGCCGAACGACCACCGGCGTAGGAGTGCAGCAGGCCAATGCGGTCAAAGCTGCCACCGTACACGGCCGACTCTTCCGAGTAGAAGTTCCAGCCGTCGCTGAAGCAACAGATGACGCTATCCGCATTGGTGTTATGTGGGCCGCGGCAATGCCAGCCGGCAAAGCCGCCATTAGAACGACAGATAATGTTGCCGAACTTGCCCTCTTCCTGACCGCGCCAGCTGGTACCCGAGGCACTGGTAGAGTCCTCGGTGTACAAGCCGCCACCCGCGCCGTCGTAGATAAGGACAGTGCCGGCAAGGACCATCGAAGGACCGTACAGTTTCACGGGAACGCCGGAAACATTACCGGTGGGGTTGTTTGTCGCGTGGTAACGGTTGCCGTTGATGCGGATATCCTTAAGCCCCATCCAGGAGGGGACGCGGGGGTCATTGACGGTCAAACCCGTACCGGTCAATACATCAAAATTTTCCGACTTGATGAAGTCCCGGTTAGCGCCTGCGATCTGTTTCAGTTCAGTGGCATTAACGCCCCGACCATCGAAAAAAATAGATCGATCCAGGCGGATATCCAATGCCTGGTACACGCCGCCAGGACCAAAAGTCAGGACACCACCGCCATAGGCGCCCAAGACAATGCGAGAGGCTTCAAAAGCCGGGGTCCAGTCCCACGTGCCGAAATCATTCGGCACCGGGCGTGAGGTTACCAAGTGAGAGAACTCCCAAATGTCCACTTGGGCTTGGGACAGCTTCTTGGCGACGGTCCCGTCAATCGCCAAGGCCAAGGGTGTTCGAATACACCCCAGCTCCCCCGCGCCGCCGGGGCCAGCCAATACCGCTGACAAGCCGGCGGTCTGCTCCGCCGACAACCGCGCCTGTTTGGCAATGCTCGGCACCGGCCCCGACTCAGTGCCCACGTCCTCCTGGTCGGAACCGTGAATATAGCGATGCTGCTTTTCCGAAGCGGCAGTGGATCGGGCGGCCGCCTCCGACAGCTGGCCGGCATACGCTTCCAGCGCTGAAATATCAGTCATTCAGTTTCTCCAGGCATAAAAAAGCCCGCAGAAGCGGGTTATGCAAATCTTGTGTTTAAAGGCTTAGTAACCAGGGGCTTTACCGAACGCGCGCCAATGCACGGTGACCCCCATAAGATTCGTATCATTGAACAACTGATACTGCGTCGCGCTGGTGGCGAACGCGCCGGCACCGTTGCCATCGCTGTCAATGGCGTTAGTGGTGACCTTGTTGCCGAAGCAGTTGTAGACCTCGGCAAAGGGCGTGGGGAAGTTGATCGGCGCGGTGGTGGTATCCGCCGGGCAATAGCCATTGCCCCACTGTTCCAGTAGCCCGGTGGCCTTATCGAGTCGCCAGCCATTGGCCGCCATCAAGGCGGTGTTTTTGTCTTGCTTGGTGGCCAAGGCGACATCGATCACCGCCTTGGTATAAGCATCGCCAATGCCATAGCCGGCCAAGGTGATGGCGTTGTTGGCCTTCTGCGACAGCAGCCAATCGGTCTCCGGCTTGGTGTAGGCATCGCCAATGCCATAGCCGGCCAAGGTGATGGCGTTGTTGGCTTTCTGCGACAACAGCCAATCGGTCTCCGGCTTGGTGTAGGCATTCAGAATGCCGTAGCCGGCCAAGGTGGTGGCCTTCAGCGGGTAGTTTGACCCAAAGGCCTGGATGGCCTTGAGCAGCTGCGTGTTGTCATTGGCATCCAGCTCGGGCAGGTAAGCCAGGATAAAATTGGCCAACTCTTCCTGCACCATGTTCAGCCATTCCGCCTTGAGTGGTGTAGGGGCGACCCCGCCGGTTACGCTGCCGTAACGAAAGAGGCCTAGGGCCGCGACCAGATCGGTCCAGCTGGAAATTCTCTGCATGCTATAGGTCCTCGATGCCGGCCACAGCAGCCGGCACCACGTAATGAATGGCGTTGAACAACTGATCGACCTTGAGCGCGATGTCAACCACCTGCGCTCGGCCAAAGCCCAGCACGACGTCGGTGTATTCCGGCGCGTCCCGCTGTAGCCGGCAATCCAGCGTCGCCGCTGCATCGGTGCCGTAAAACTCCGCTGGGACCGAAGCGATCCAGCTCCACGGCCAACCCGCGCCGTACAGGGCATCGCCGACACTGGCCAGGCCAACCCGGGCCGGGCGGAACTCCTGAATGTCGACGCTGATACCGATCTGAGTGCCCAGCTTGCGGTAGTAGCTCAGCTGCGGGGCTCCGGTCGCGGTCAGCTTGGTTAGCACCGCTTGGCGACGCTCTTCCAAGGTTTGCGAACCGGGCACCACGCACACATCGGGCAAACCTAGATAGGCCTCCCAATCCGGCAGCAACACCGTCGCGGTGGCCGGGTTCAGCTCCAGCAGCAGCCCCGCATTATTGCCGTCCACGCGGCCGAGTTCGGGCGCGAGCGCAGCCAGCAGTTGCGCCAGGTCTGGCTGTAACTCCAGATCAAACGCCGGCCCTGGCGGCAACAACTGCCGAAGTTGTTGGAGGTAATCCGCCTCGGTCAAATCCATGTGAACACTCCCGGTACCGCGACCTGATTGGCCGCCATCACCACATCACCCACCGGCAGCTCCAACACATGGTTGGTTTCACCGGGGGTGTTGCTGATCGCCGTGCGCACATGGGTCAGCAGTAAGGTTTCACCGGGGCCACCTTCGTCGACGATCAAGCCGCGCAAACTGCGCTCAACGTCCACACGTAACGCCGTGCTGTCAGGAATCAGCCGCAGCCTGAAATCCAGCGGCCGTCTTTCGGGGGCCAGGGCGTACACCTCGGAGGTGACCGGGCGTTTCTTGTCCAGATAGGCTTGAACTTCGGCCACTTGCGACGCGGTGGGGATAATGTCGGGATCACCGTCACGCACGAACACCAGGCCAAACGTGCCGGGCCCCATCCAGCGCGGCAAAGCCCAGGCGCGAGTGACGCCTGGCACCTCCAAGGCCCATTCGACAAAATCGTCACCGTTGCCGACCTTGCTGGGGTTTTTAAAGGCCGCTTGCACCCGCGCCCGCAACGCCTCCAGGTCTTCCTGTTCGGTGCCCCCAACGATGCCATCCGGGCCAATGACGGCCGTGGAGTTCACGCCCAGCACCGGGGTGACCGCCGTCAGATTGCCGCCCTCGATGTTGCCCACGGTGCCTACGTCTTCGGCGATAAGTTGCAAGGTGGCCGCGCCATCCACCAGCGTCGCGGCCTGGGCCACCACGTAGCGGCGGCCATCCTCGGATCGGTAAAGCTGGCCAGCATCCACCAGGCGACCGCTCGATCCCGTCACCGACGCCGGCCCAGCGGCCGCCACGGCCGTGGTGCGCCCCCCTTCTAAACGCCACTCCGCCCAGCGCAGCAACATTTCTTCATCGCAGCTCGCCGGATTGGACTGCCGGGCGATCCAGTTCTGATAGCCGTACAGTTCGTACGCTGTACCGCTTAGCGCCCGGGCGGCCACTTTGGCGTCAGCGCGGCGCAGCGCGTCCGGGGCGTTACGCTCAAAATCGGCCTCAGTGCGCTTGATCAGCGCCGGCAGCGTCGGAATCTCATACGGCATTGATCAGCTCCCAGGTATTTTCAAAATCCAGTTCCAGCGCTCCACCGTTCTGCTCGACCAGCGCGACGCGCAGGTTCATCCGATCATTCCCTTGACGCTCGACCGTTACCGTAACGGCCGTGACAATCTGGTCATCGATCAGCCAGGCCAACGCTTCTTCGGCGTAGGCTTGGGCATCCTTGAACGTGTCCGCGACCAGCGTCCGGCGCGACAACAACCACAGGCGAGAACCGATCTTGTCGCCCGCCACAGACGGCACGCAGTCGCCCCACCAGCCTTTGCGATCGCTGTCATCCACGACGTCATCCGGTCCCGCGCGGCGCCAGGTAAACAGGCTGATGGTCACCGCGCGGCGCAACAATTCTTCACGGTTCATGCGCCACCCCCGACCGGCGGGCCGCTTTGGTCGGTGCCTTGTTTCACGCCGTCGTGCGGGTGATTGATTTGGCTCACGCCGCCCGCGATTTGATCACCCGCCGATTCGATTCGGCCGGTGGTGCTGATCAGTGGCGTATCGAAGTTCACCGATTGCGTGGCCTTGATGTTCAGGGTCACGGTTTCAATGTCGATAATCCGGTCGCGCTTGAAGTGGATAAAGTCGCCTTCATCGGTGTACATGGCCACCTCGCCCGGGCTCAGGCCCTGGAGCCGAAAACGCCGGTCCGCGACCACGATCACCACCGCATGGCTGCGGTCGCCGCCGATGAAACCGGCCAGCGCCTCAGCACCCGCCAGGGGGCTGGCCGTAAATCCGTAGGGCTCCAGATGTTCCACGTTGTCTTTGACCTCGCCCGCCAACAGCCGCAGTTGGAGGCTTTGCAGCTTGCTGGCCGAGTTGCCCAGGGCCACCACGCCACGCGCCAGAAAGTGCGCAATGCCTTTTTTCATGGTTTGTAATCCGCTGGAATGAGGTATTCGAAGTTGTCGGTCTTCTTGCCCTTCTTGAGCTTGCGCTTTTCGTACGCATCGTTCGGCTCAGGCAGGAAGGCTTCCGGCGGGGCCACACTGATTTTTGCCGTGGTGCCCTTCTCGCTCAGCTCATAGCTGATTTCACTGATCAACATGTCGCGGTCAAAACCGATCAAGGGATCGACTACCCGCACAATCATGTTGTGCCGCCACAGCGCGCCGTTGCTTTGGCGCCAACCCTGAATCACGTAGTTGACCGCCAAGGCCTTGCCCACCGCGTTAGCCCGCTCCCACTCGACCCGCTCCCGGGCAATCGAGGCATTCATTTGCCCGGATTGCTGAATGACCTTCACCCGCCGACGGTCGATTCGTGCGTCAGTGATTCGGGCTTCGACCTCGGAGGCCTCGGCGCCAAAGCTGTCGTCGGTGCCGCTGCGCTGACCCTTGCAGACGTATTCGGAAAACACATTGGAAAAATCCAGCTCGGTATCGCCGGACAACAGGTTTTTGCCCAGCTCCAACGTGTCTACCGCGCGGCCTGCACTGCCCGGGCTGGCGATCACCAGGCGCCCCTGGCCGTCGTCGGTGCTGAACAGGCGCGACAGGGTTAACAGACGATCAATGCTTGCAAAGGCCGTTTCGCCAGGCTCCAGCGTGTGGTCCTCAACGCCCAGGGTGACAGCAGCGTCATTGACCACCTTGATGCCGTATTCACCGGCAATCGCCGCGATGATCTTTTGCACGCTTTGCCCGCGCCATTGCCCCGGCTGATTGATGGCAGCACAGTCCACCAGATCCGCCGTGCGCGACCGCCCGACAATGCTCAGCGTCACCGACTCGTCGTCGTAACGAATCGGCGTTTTGTCCACATAACCGGTCAACAGCAGATCCTGGCCAATGCGCAATTCCACCGCTTCGCCCTGGGCGATCCTCACAGGGACATCGCCGCTGCCTGGCCAACGCCATGTGATGCCCAGGTTGAAGTCCCGCGCCTGGCGTTCCAGGCCGGCACCAATGCTGACGCTTTTCCACCCGGCGAAGTCGTGCCCGCCAGCGCTCAGGGTGACGGTATTCAGCTGATCCATGATTAGGTTTTCGCTATCTGTAGTTCAGTGGCCGGCACAAAACCCGGGTGGCGCACACGGTTACGCGAAACGATTTCGCCGCCGCGCAAGGCGTCGCCATACAACGCATGTGCCAGCACCAGGGCCGACACGGTTTCCGCCGGAGCATACGAACGCTGTCCGACTCCGCTGCGCGCCACCTCCGTCAGGTGCCGATCAAGGGCCAGGCGGGCATCACTCAGCGCGCCGAAGTGATCCGGCTGACTCTCTTCCGCCACGGACCACAGCGCGTCGCTGATCGCGTCACGCACGGCCAAAACGTCATCCGCCACCGGAACCGTCGTTACTACCGCGCTACCGGCTTCGACCGTCGCCCCTTGCTGCGCCAGTTGTACGTCAAGGTCGGCCGGATCACTGACGCCACGACCCACGGCGACCGGGACTTCGGCCATGTCCAGCAGCAAGTCCAACAATGCCGCGTCTTGAATCAGGCCAATCACAGCAGCCTGAATCGTCGCCACGTCGGCGTTATCCGTAACGGACGCCGACGTCTGTAGCGACGACACCGCCGACGCTTTGGCCCTGCTGCCCTTGAATGATCCGCCGGAGCCGTAGCCGCTAAAGGACCGCTCAAGGCCGGCGACCCCGGACAGCAGACTGTCAGCGAACGCCCCAGGACCATTCAGCAGCGAAGACACCAGGCCATTAAGGTCGGTCCCCAACGCAGCCCCCGGACTGAGAAACTTCAGCGCAAAGCTAAAAGCCCCCGACACCGCCGAGCGAATCGCCGACGCGCGTTGCCGGGCCAGATCCACCGGCGCCATGGCCGTGTTAAAGCGATCCTTGATCGACCCCAGCAGGCTCGGCGACTGGGCGGCCAGCAGGCGCCGGGTGTTCGGCGACTGCACAGGAAAGGCCAACATGCCGTCGATGAACACCAGGCTAAAACGCACCACGCCCATTTCGTTACGCGCATGGGACACTTCGCAGTCCCCGGCGGTGACGGTCATCCGCCCGAACCACGGGTGGATCAGCTCTCCCGGCCCGGGCGTGTCCAGCGCCGTTAACAGCCGGTCACGTTGCGACAGGCAGTCATCCCCGACCACAAACCCGGAGAATTTGTATTGTCGCGTACGCCGGCCCAAGTCTTCGACAAAGGGCTGATCGCGCTGGGGGAACTCGTGCAACTGCGTGCGACGGCCAACGTTGACGCTGTCGGTATCCAGCCAGAACGGCACCCCGCGAAAGGAGGCGCCTTGTCTTCTATCGCGCCATTCACTCACTGCGCATTCCCCCCAGCCAAACTTCGATAACCTACGCGCGGCGTAATGGCCAGACCCGGCTGATTGCTGCTGCCTGGATCAACCCGCATACCGGGCGGCGCCCCCTCAAAGCGAACCACCAAAGAGCCGTCCAGATTGGCGCGACTACTGGCGGCCGCCTGGGCCAACAACGACGAACCCGGCGATTGCCCGCCAGGGGCGACCAGTGGGCTCGGCACACCCGAAGACACCAGCGGACTCGGCGCGGCGGTCATCCCGCCACCAGACCCGACAGCGCCGCCAGTAGTCACAATCCCGAGCTTGCCACCCACCCATTCGCCCATTTCCATAAGCGGCTCCAGGTACGGCCTGATCCGTTCGTACATGCCTTTAAACCAGGCGACGATGGGTTCCCAGTTCGCGACGATCATGCCCATCGGCGTGAAGGCGAACACCGTTTTGAACAGCTCCCACAGCCCCGCCAGCGGCCCGCGGATCTTCTCCCACACCGCCTCAAAATACGGCGCCACCGTCGACCAGTTGGCAATCAGCAGGCCGGCCGCCAGCGCAATACCGCGCACGATCAGACCTATCGGACTCATACCGACGACTGCGCTGAAAAGCTTCATCGCCATCATGGAAGCCATCACCGCCACACGCAGCACGGTGAAACCGATAGCGGCACCCAATAGCCCCTTAACCAACCACGGATTGGCCGCTGCCAGGTCGCCGACTTGGCTGATCATTGGCCCCAACGTGGTCAGGGCGTCATTGAGTGGCGGTAGAAAGATCGTCCCGAGGGTGATGCCCGCGCTGGCAATGCGGTTGCGCAGCAACTGAATGCCGTTCGCCGTGGTGGCCGAACGTGACGCATATTCCTGCTGCATCGAGCCGGTGTATTGCGCCGCGTCGCCCGCGTTGGTGAAGTTCTTTTTCAACAGATCAAGGTTGGTCAGCATCGGCGCAATCGCCCCGACCGATTCCGTGCCAAACAGCTCGGTTAACAACCCGGCCTGTTTGGTCTTGTCGACCTTGGCAATACGATTCAGAACGTCCAGCATCGTGCCCTGGGCGTCTTTCTGCATGCCCTCGGCCAGTTGCTTGGTATCGACCCGAAGCGCCTTAAACGCGGCCTTCTGCGCCTTGGTAGCTGACGCCCCCTTGGTCAGGGCCAACATGAAGTTTTTCATGCCCGTGGCGGCGACTTCGCTCGGCACCCCCACCCCGGCCAAGGTGGCACCCATGGCCGCAATCTGCCCCGACGCCAGGCCGGCAATTTCACCCAGCGGACCGATCCGCGTCACGATGTCGGAAATTTGCTGCGCACTTGCCGGGCCGGTGTTGCTCAAGTAGTTGATCTTGTCGGCCAGCGCGACCACTTCGGGCTGCGTCAACTTAAACGAGGTCCGCCACTTGGCCATCATGTCGCCCGACTGCTCGGCGGTCTGGTCAAAGGCAATGCCCATCTTGACCGCGTCAGTCGCGAAGGCCTTCAGCTCTTCCCGAGGGATCGACGCTTGGCCACCGGCCGCAACAATCTGCGCGATGCCCTCGGCGCTCATCGGCAGCGCTTCGGATAGATCCAGCACGTCTTGGCTCATCTGTTTGAACTGGGCCGGCGTTTCGAAGTTAACCACCTTCTTCACGTCGGCCATGGCCGATTCAAACTTGATCGCCTCATTCACCCCGGCAATGAACGGGGCGGCCAGCGCACCGCCCTGGACCACATCGGCAAAGCCAATATTGCCCAGCCCGGTTTTATCCAGCTGCTTACGAAAGCCGGCGACGTTCTTGCGAATGCCGGCGAGCGTAGGCGATAGCTTGTCGACGCCGGTAATCAGCGCCTTTAGCTCAAACTTATCTGCCATGACTACCCCGTCGCGCCGGCCGCACTAATGCGCTGCGCGTGCTGCAAAGATTCCTGCAACACGTCTAGCGGGCGACTCATCATTTGCTGAGGATCGACCTTCCAGAACCAGGCAAGGTCGTACACGGTCCCAACGAGCTGCTCTAGCTCGGCTCCGTCACCGGCGGCGTCCCTGAAGCCGGCGTCAAGAAAAAACCGGCCACCTCCCAAGCCAGGCTATTCAGGTCGTTCAGGTCCAGCGTGTTCACCGACGGCGCGGGAATGGCGCCACACACGGCAATGTATTTGGCGGCCACATCAAGGTTCAGCGTCACCGATTCGTCCTTGTCGATGGCATAGGGCAGCGCCTTGATCGCGCGGCATTCGGGAACGGTCGGACGGCGCAGCGTGATGTCGGTCACTTCTTCGCCGTGTGCCTGAATCGGTTTATTCAGTTTCATTGCCAAACCCCTTTAACGCCGTTCCATTCAAAATCGATTGTGCCGTCATCACCCTTGGCGGACGGCTCCCCCACCAGATACGCGCCCGACAGGACATACACCCGGCCATTACCAAACTCGACGGTAAGCGTCTGATTAGTACCCTCTACCAACTGCTTGATCGGCAAGTCCGGGTCATCCACGGCGGTCAACTTCACGTACGGCGCTAGGTCCTCTTCTTTGAAAAAACCCGGCGCCACGGTTTCGCGCTTTTTGTCACTGAGCGGGCATTCAACACCCCCGGTGACCGTGACTTGACCACCGTCAACCTTGGCGTAAACGGTGCCTGCGACTTTCTTGCCCATTGCGTTCTCCCACAAAAAAGCCCGCACTGGGCGGGCTTTGGACGTTCGTTAAATTCAAGCGGCGTATTGCAGGCGGAATTGGTATTGCAGCGCGAAGACTCGCAACTGGTTAATCAGGTCCGGCGGATACAACACGTTCACCCGGTTCGGGTTGGTACTCGACCGCTCCACGATCAGATTGGCGGCAAAGGCGTCGGCATTCTCGACAATGCCCAGGCGCTCCAGGGCGTAATAGGTGGCGATCATTTCGCCGCGAATCACGTTCGGCGTGACAATGGCTTGGCCCGATCCGAAGCGCGTGCCGTCGTCAGCCAGCTTGTGCCGGCCGTATTTGCTGGTAACCACCGACTTCAAGAAGGTGATCACATACGCCGACTGGTGCAGCGTTTCGCTGTCCAGATACGAATCGTCGGGCTGGTTGAACGCGTTCAACTGGTAGGTAGTAATACCGCGCTCGATCCGCGCCGCACCACCACCGTAATAGGCGGTGGCAATGCCGTGGGTTAGCAGCGACTGCCGTTCCGTCTGGTCAAAACGCGCTCCTGCCGGCGCCGGGGTGATGCCGGTCAGCGCGCCGGTTTGCGTGGGCCGGGCCGGGTCGGCCGAAATAAACACCGCCGTACGCGCGGCATAGGCCGCCGCCACGCGCCAGAACGGATCGGGACAGCCCGCCTCGAAACCATGCACGGTGGCGTGCTGATCGTTACGCGTCACGCCGAACGCCACCAACTGCCCGAGCGTGCCGCGCTTGGCGGCGTATACATGGCCATACAGTTGCTTTGCCCAACTCCAGCGGCCGCTGGTGTCATCCATGAATGCTTTCCAGGCATCCAACGACGTGGCATCCGCCCACGGCGAACAGATGAACTCGAAAGGCTCGTCACCGAGACTAGCTAACGCTTCGGCCACATCGGGCGAGCCCACACCGGCCGCCATGGCCGACAGCGCCACCACCAGGCCGGCCGGTGTGGCTTCGCCGTTGTTACGACCCAGGCGATTCAACTGCAAGGCAATGTCGTTGCCACTGTCGCCCGACCATTTGCAAGTCAGCGTGACAACACCGGCTAACGCGGTCGCCGTGACCGACAGCCCGGCGGCATTGACCGCCGCCGCCAAGGCCGTGGCCACCGCCGCCGGGGCCGCGCCAGACGCCACCACCGCGCGCACACGGGCGCCGGCAATGTACAGGTTAATCATGCCGGCCTCAGTGGCCGCGCCGGTAATGGTGACGGTTCCGGCGGCCTTGACGCCCTCACCCTTGATCGGCAAACACCAGACCTCGCCCGCCGGATCGCAACGGCGCCAGGTGTCGTACATCTGCGCCAACATCGAGCCCACGCCGCCAATGCTCTTGGCCAGGCTCAGGCTCGACACCAGGGTCAGCTGACCAACTTCCTCAGCGGTCGCATCGTCGTTGACCTGGGCCACGATCAGGCGCGGCATGCTGGACGTTCCGCTGTTCGCCTGACTGTTATCCACCTCGGCATAAAACAGCGGCACCCGGATATCACTCGGGATGTTGTTAAAGCTGACGGTCATTCGCCTTTACTCCCTTTCACGGCCTTGGGTTCGATCACTGCCGGCGCCGGCACTTCCGGCGGATCGGCCTCGATCACATCGACGTCCTTCAACCGTCGCTGCCAGTAGACAGTGTTCGGCACTGAACGCCCGGCGGCCGGCAACAGCTCGCCGCCGTTCTCCGGATCAGGCACGGCCCGGCCTTCCGCCGGCTTTACATAGAATCGCGTCACTGGGGTAAGTCCTCGCGCGTTTGAAATTCGATACGGCCGTCAGGGCCGCCATGGGGGTCAATAAAGTCGTAACTGATGTTCAGCCCCTCCAGTGGGGGCAATCCGTCCAATACGCGCTCCTGCCAGGTTTCCGGGGGCTCCGCCTTGGAGTTGCGCCCAAGCTGAAACTCGGTGAAGAAGCGGAACCGGTACACCACCCGGGAACGATCGATCAACAGCAAAGCGCTGCCGCCGTACTGCAAAGGCTCGCTTTGCTCATCCGGCACAAACCCGACCAAGGCGCGCCACAGTTCGGCGCGCAAGTCGTGCAAGCGATCAGCCGCGTCCTGGCCGCGTTCATCCTTGTTGGCCAGCACCACGCACACGTCAAAGTCATCGGTGATGGCCTGGGCAATGACGTTGCCCCTACTCTCGCCGGCATCGTCCCCGACGACGATCACGTAAGCCGCCGGCAGGGCCATGGCCGCGCTCTTTTCGGCCGGGTCCCAATCCAGCCCGCCAGCCACCCGCCCAGCAAATGCCGGGCAATAGCTGCGCAACTGTCGAATGACAGGGGTTATTTTCATTGGCTGAATTCCACGCTGAACAAGCCCTATGCAGGGCTGAAATGGCTAAATCAGGCTGGCCGCAAAGGCTTGCGACAGAATGGCCTGAACTTCCGGTTTGCTGTCCTGCAGGGCGTCGGTCATGTAGTTATCGCGTGGCGAAATTCGCCACCCGCCGGCTTGCCGCGCCGCGATCAAATCCGCCCGAGCGCCACGGGCGCGGCGGTTGCTTTTGCCACGCCCCTGCCCCGGGGCCAACGCCCTAACCCGACTGCCTTCACGCACCCCGTAATGCAGGTACGCCGGATAAAAGGCGGTCATGGCCGCTGTTTTGGTGGGGGCAATCTTGACCATAAACCCCGAGCGCGACACCTTGTAGCTGATTGACTCCAACGTCGCGCCGGTACGGTTGACCGGGTAGCCGTCCTGCCCCTTACCTAGAGCCAAGTTCATTTGCGCGCGCTGCGCGACCAGGCGCCCCACCTTGCGCATCCCGGCGCGGATCTTGCGCTTGTCGAAGGCCTCACGCGCGAAGCTGTCGAAGCCTTCGACGTGTAGATAACCGTCAATCGAAACCGAGTTAGCCATAACCGGAACCCTCGCTATCGCTGTCCAACTGTTCCACGTCGACCACGGTGTACACCCGCCCGCCGTTCAGATCCGTGGGCCGGCGGACCCGGAACACGCGGCCGTCATCACAGACAATCTCATGCCGCGAATCCAGCCCCTTGACGCGCCGAAAGATGATTCGGTGCGTGAAGTCGTCCCCGGTTTGCTTGGCGCCGGTATACACCGCCGTCCCCAAAGGCATCAGTTGCGCCCAGCGCTTGGCGACAGGGATGAATTGCGATTCTAGCCCCGCGTCATCGCTGGGCATGTCGTTGCGAATGCGCACCGTAATACGCGTATCCAGATCACCCGCGCCTGGCTCTTTCATAGCGTGATCCACCGATAGGGATTAACCAGGGCGTCGAAGGCCAAGGGCAGATCCTTGGTGCCTGAATTGTTGGCTTCTGTGACGGCCTCACGATTTTTAAACCAGTGCGCCACCAGCAGCAGCATGGCAACCCGTATGTCATCCGTTACGGGTAACGCATTCTCCGGCGAACCCTCCGGCAACAACGCGCGTAAAAAGTCCTCATCGTTTAGCTGGTCCTCCGTGGCCCCTACTGGCGGCACCACGTCGAACAGCTTGCGACCGCTCCGACTCTCCACCAGGCGCCACGCCGCACGACCGTAGACCTTGAGTAGGCTGTCTTCTTCGGTCTGGTCCAGCTCAAGGCGGCAATGCTCTTTTATTTGCGACAGTGTGAGCACTAGCGTACGGGGCCGATTACTCGGCCCCGCCCCATATTAAGCGGCCGGTTTGCCTTGCAGCGCCTTGATGGCCGCGACGTCTTGCAGCACCACACCGAAACGGGTGAAGGCCAGGAAACCGACTTGGCCATACTCGGCAAAACGCTCGACCAGACGCTTTAGGGTCATGCCGCGCACTTCGCGCAGAATCAGCTGGTTGAAGTCACCGGCAAACATGAACTTGTTACCGGCGCCGATATCCGCAATCGCCTGATCGATCACGTATTGCTGTTTCAGGATGGTCGCCGGACGCTCGGCGTCGATGCCCGGCAGCCACAGCGGACGGTTATTGCCATCGACCAGTTCTTCAATGGCCTGCAACGTCGAATCGTTGAATGCCAGGCGGAACTGAGACGCCGCACGATAGGCCGGGTCAATCGAGTGAATCAGGCCGTTGATTTCCTGCCAGGTGACTTTGGCCGCCGCCGCCGTCACCTTGCCGATAGAAGTCGAAACTTCCAGACCGCGCGGTTGCTCAGGTGTAGCCCCTGCCGCCGCCGCGCCGGTACCTTTGACCAGCAAGCGTGCCCGGGTGCGGGCTTGACGACTGCCGATGCGACCAGCCAAGAAACCTTCGATATCGACGCCGGAGTCAGCCAGCAGCTGCTCAGAGACGCGGATAATCTTGGAGCTGATGGTGTAGGAGCCCAGCGTGCCCATACCAAAGGTCACGTCGCCTTCCGAAGCGGCAACGTTCTCGCCAATCAACTCACCCTCTTCGTCTTCGCCGTTGCCGATCACCCAGGCAATCGGCGCACCGTTGTCGGTGGCCAGCAGTTGGGCCACCGAGGCAATACCGCCGAAGGCGCGCAACGCCTCGACTACACGGGTTTGCAGCGTGGTCGGCACGGTGTAGCCGCCCGCCTCAGGGCCGCTGGTGCCTTGGGCACGCATTTGCATGACCATCGAGCGCTGTTCCGGCGTCAGTTGATCGACGCCGTGACGGAGAAAGGAGGAAAACGCACTACGCTGTTCGGCAGCCGGGCCGTCAAGATCGCCGACCGGCGTACGGTCGTTGCGGTTTTCGTTACGCGCACGCTCTTCAACAAAGCTTTGATCGTTATCGCGCAACTCTTCTTCGCGCTCGATCTTGTCTTTGATGCCGGCCAGCTCGGTGCGCATGGCCTCCCATTTGCTGCGCGTCTCGCCGGTCCAATCGGCGTCTTTGGTGCTTTCGTGCAGGCTGCGCATTTCGGCCGATTTGGCGGCGTACAGCGCTTTCAGTTCTTTCAGAGTCATTACAGATTCCCCAGGGGTTAAAGGTCCATCAGGTTCAACAGGCGCTCACGGGCGTCGCGGGCGAATTCGCCACGGGCTTCAAGGCCTTCGGTTTGTGCCTGCTTCCAGGCGTCCAGCGAGCGCTGTGCAGCGCTTGAATCGGGGTAGGCCGGAAAGGACACCGGACCGACGTCGCGCAGCTCGGCGACCTTGTAGATGGTGCGAATCACCACGCCGTCTTCTTCGTGCCAGGTGTCGCCGCCCGGGGCGACGCGCATGGCAAAACTGCTGCCGGACATGTCGCCGCGCGCAATCGGCGCGACGACTAGATCCCGAATGGTCAGGGTGTCCGGCGTGTCGATTTCGTAAGCCAGCCCGCGTTCGTCGACTGTCAAACGCAACGTGCCGCTGGTGGTGCGACCCAACAGATAGTTGGGGTCGTGGTTGAACAGGCCGCGCGTGTCCTGGGCCAGTACGTCGTCGAAGGCACCCGGGGCGATCAGCTCGACAAAGAAACCACCCAGCAGGTCGCTGCGCGTGTTGAACACAGCGGCATAGCCGACGATCTTCGGCGCGCCGGTCTGGCCATCGGGAAGCCGGACAGCGCGAAGCTCGCATTGCTGCGCCGGCAGCATGCGTTTTTCAATTTCACTCATGAGGGTTATTCCTGTTGCGTGACGGGTAACGGCAAGCCGTCAGCCCCTAGAAGCCGGGCGTTGACGTTGATCAGCATTGAATCCAGGCCGGTGATCGGGTTCATGTCTTCAAACACCCGCACTTCGTTGCGCGTCATCCAGCCGTCCAGAATCGCGCGGCTGTAAAACTCGGCGCGCTCGGTCGGCGTGCCGCGTAACAAACCGGCCAAATTGAACTTGACGTAGTAGCCCGCCAGGCGCTCGGCGCGGGTGAACACCTTGCGGTTAATCTCCTGCTCCCAGTTCACAATCCACGGCATGATTGAGTGCCGTACGAACTGAATGGCCTGTTCGCTGATGTTGGAAAAGGTGGCCTTTTCCAAGTCGTTGATCATGTGTGCCGGCACGTTGAACATGCCGGCGATTTCGCTTCGGGTTAGCTTGCGCGTCTCCAGAAACTGCGCGTCCTCCGGGGCAATGGTCAGCGCCTTGTAATCCAGATCCGCCGGCAGCAGCAGCGTTTTGTTTTCCGACTGGCGCAGCTTGCTGGCCGCATTGGCCCAGGCCTTTTTCAGCCGCTCCCAACCGTCCTCTTTAACGGTGCCGCTCTTCAGGGTGATGATCCCCGTAGGCCGCCCGCCACCCTCGAAAAACTCTTTGCCGTAGCGCACGGCCGCCAGGCCCAGGCCGATGGTTTCGGCGTTCTGCCGAATCGGGCTGATGCCTAGCTTTCCGTTCGACCCAATGGCCCGGACATGCACCATGTCTTCGGGCGCCACGGCCAACGGCTTATCGTCGTCGTCCAGGGTGCCGTAGATCCAGCGGGCACCGTTGCGCAGAAGTTGCGTGCTTTGCGGCTGGCACAGCTCGATGCCTTGCAGCTCGCCGCGTCGACCGCGCACCAGGCGGCTGTAACCGTTGCCCCAGCCCAACGTGTGCGCCTGCTTGGTTTCGCGCCATTTGTATGACGTTTGCCAGACGTTCGGTTCGTCGTGCAGCAGGTAGTGGGCCGGGTGATCGGTGCCTGGGACAATCCGCCCGTCGATCTTGCGCAGCACGTTGATTGGCAACTGGGCCAGGGTGCTGGACAGCACATAGATACAGGCGTAAACCGCCGTCAGTTTCTGCGCCGTCTCGGGGCTGACGTGTATCCCATTGCCCCCGCTCAGAAGCTCGCCCAGTTCCTGGCTGCTCAGTGACACCGCCGGGTTTTCCATGCTTCGCCGTTCGTGACGGCCGGAAAAGATCACGGCCGCCCCCACAGCCAAGCGCCGGCCATCAGCAACACGCCGCCGACCATCAGTGCAACACCGGGGCCGAACTGGACATAAAGCCCAGCCACCAACAGGCAATAGCCTGCCGCCCCGAGTAAATCGGGAAGGTACTTTTTCATAGGGTTACATCGCCAGAATGTCGTCGTCGGTAAGGTTGTCGAGCAAACTGCCCTCGACCTGATCGGCCAGCATTGCGCGGCTCATGGCCATCAGCACGGCGACCATGCCGTCGATCTTGCGCAGGTTGCCTTTGCCTTCGTCTTCTTTCATCGGGGTCAGACAGCCCCGGTATTCCTTGGCCGTCACGTTGCCCGCCATCCACGACAGCACGGCGTTAGCCGGGTGGTTAAAGCGCCGCGACACCAGGGCCGCTTCCACTTCGCGCATCGGCATGTTCATGGTCTGGATGCCGCCGCCGACCTCGACCACTTCGGCGCCGTCCGCTTGCAGTTGGTGCGCCAGTTGCGTGGCGCGCCACTTGTCGTAGGCGATTTCCTGAATGTCGAACATCGCCGCCAGGTCTTTGATGTCGTCGCGCACCACGTCAAAATCGGTTTCTTCGCCGTCCGTGGTCAGCAACTCGCCATTGATCACCCACGTTTCGTAGGCCTCTTTGAACGTCACCGCGCGCTCTATCGCCCCCTCCGGCAAGTAGGACCGGCAGAACACCGTCCACACGTCGCGGCCGCGTTCGTCCTTGTCCTTGAACACCAGGGCCACAGCGGTGATGTCCGACTTGCTGGCCAGGTCGACACCGACCCAACATTTGCGCCCCCGGAATTGCTCCAGGGTTAACGCCGGATTGCCGCAGGCGGCCCAGTCCGACATGTTCAGCCAGGCCGAACGCGAACTCACCCACACATTCAAATGCTTGGTTTTGAATTTGTTCAGCTGTGACGGGTAACGCTTGGCGTTGGCTTGCATGCGCAACAGGTATTCGTCACCGACCGAAACCCCGAAATTCGGGTTTGCCTTGCGCAACACCTTCGGGTCTTGCCAGTCGTCCCCATCGTCAATGGTGTAGATGATGCCGAACAGCTCTTCGTTCTCGATCCCACCTTCGCCCAGGGCGTGCAACAGCATGTCTTTGACCTGGCCGCGTTGCACATAGCAAGGGCCGGCCAGGTTGTAACCGGCCGTGGTAATCACAAACATCAGCGGATGTTCGCGGGCACCCATGCCGGTGATCATGGTGTCATACAGCGCCGACGACGCGTGTTCGTGGTACTCGTCGACAATCGCGCAGCTCGGCGAACTACCGTCGCCCGGGTCGCCGATCAGCGGCTCGAAGCGGCTGCCGTCCTCGGGAAGCGACAGGTTCATCACCATCAGCTCGGCGCCGCAGTCCTCGATCAGTTCCGGCGTGTTCTTGAGCATCAGCCGCGCCGGCCGGAACACCTCCATTGCCTGATCTTCGGTAGTCGCCCCGCAATACACCTCGGCGCCAAACTCGCCGTCCATGGTGAACATGAACAGGCCTAGGCCGGCGGCGATCACGCTTTTGCCGTTCTTCCTGGGGATCTCGCAATAGACCTCACGAAAGCGCCGCAGCCCGGTGCGCTTCGACCGCCAGCCGAAAATGCAGCAGAAAATAAACTTCTGCCACGGCTCCAGGGTGATCAGCAGCCGTTTGCCGGCCCACTTGCCTTTGGTGTGCGGCAGCAACTGGATGAACTCGCACACCCGCTCCGCTTCGGCCTTGTCGAACTTCCAGGCGTAACCCTTTTTCTTGGACTTCTCCAAGTCGCAAAGGTGCCGCCGACACGCCGCGCGCACCCACTTGCACGCCTCGATTTTGCCCGCCACCACGTCGCGGGCGTACTTGTTCGCCGCGTTGACGTTGGGTGAACTGGCCATAGTGGGTGGTTATCCGGCTTTGCCTCCCCGCAGTGCGGTAAAGGGGTTGTTGGGTTTCTCTTTGCCGCCCGGCTTCAAACGCGCCCGCGCCGCCGGGTCCAACCCGAGGGCGCTGCCGAAGGTCGCCATTTGGCGCATGGTTTCGTTCGCCACGGTGCAGGCCGGGTTTTTGATTTCCTGCTTGGCGCCCATAACGATGATTCCGTTTTTCGTGATGTCGGCCTGAGCTTCGCGCCAACGCTGATAGGCCATACAAAACGCTTCCAGGTTGTGCAGATCCGTGACCGTCAGAATCTTGGCCTCGACCAGCCAGGGCGCGACCTGATCCCAGGCGGCGACAGCGATAGGGCCGAACCATTCCGGCGGGTCAGGCACCACGACCAGGGCGTCGGGTGAAGGCTCTTTGGTATTGAGCTTTCGCTTCCCGGCGTTGCCTTGAATCACCTTCAAGGCCGTGGGTTTAGGGGGGCGACCGCGTGCCATATGTCAAAACCCTCTCCAAATTTCCAAAAGTACGAATTTTTTAATTTCGCGGTCGCGCGTTAAAGGCTGGGCGAGCGGTGGAGAAGGCGAAACCCTCCAGAGATTTACCCCGCCCCCCTCCCGCGCTGCTTTTTGGTGCGTTTTTCGCTACCTGATCGGCACACGTTCGCCGAAGTCGCGCAGCCTCGCTTCGGCCGCCTCCCTTTGCGTTTTGGCCTTGTGACAGTCGATGTTTAGGGCCTGCAAATTGTCAAAATCGTCACTTCCACCCAATGATTTAGGTGTTACGTGGTCGACTTCTGATGCAGGAAGGCGACGACCTTTGCAGTCACCGCACTGACACAAGTAACGGTCGCGCTTGAGGACCGCCGCGCGTTTCTTGCGCCATGCCCAGTCATACCCGCGCTGTTCGGCGGTACCGCGATCCGGCTTACTCCAGCCGCTGGCCAGGTGAATATGCTTTTCGCAGTAGCCGCTAGTGTCCTGAGTCTTGGCCGGGCACATTGGCGAACGGCACGGACGTTTGGCCTTTGGCGGCATTGGTTGCAGCTCCTTGCTTCTGGATGCAGTCGAGTACCTGAGTGGCACAACGGGTTAGCGCGTCCTCGGTTTCGTCCAGGGCTCGCGTCCAATCCTCATTGGTCACCAGCGGCGGCCGGCCCGGCAGGCGACACGGCACCAGGCTGCACGACAGCGGCGCCTGCTCGATAAGCAACGGGGTCGGTGGTATCGGGGCGCGCGTACCGCATCCCGAGAGCGCCAGGGATAAGGTCAGCCAAATAAGCGTTGGTCTTTTCATCGGTGCGTTTCAGCTCGGCCAGGCTTCGATTGAGCTGGGCGGCCTGGCCGTCCAACGTGGAATAGATAGAGCGGGTTCGCGTGTCGATCAGACCCAGCACGACGCGCAAAGCCTGCTGATCCAGCAAGGCTTTCCTTAACGTCGCGTTGTTGGCCTCTGATACTTCCACCGACTTGCGCAGGGTCGCGTTTTGCTCCATGGCCAATTTGGTGACCTGGGCCGAATGATCGGAAAGCCACAACGCGGAAACGACGACGATGCCAGCACCTAAGCCGGCAGCCAGGCCGTAAATATTCATAACCCTACCTCGCATAACGTCCGCTCAATGGCGCGACGGTGGACGATGCCGGCGCAGTTGCTCGCCTTGAGCCGGCAGTCTTTGCCGGCGACGTAGACCCAACGATCTATCTGCGCGCAGGCCTCGGCGGCCCGACCAGCATTAGCCAGGCGGGCCGCCGTGGAGTTGCAGAACGCCGAGCCGCCGACGTTGTAGGCCATCAGCCCGAAGGCCGCGCGGCGCGTTTCCGGCATGGGGTAACTGACACAACGATCAACAGCGGCCAGGCCGATATTGATCGCGGCAGCATTGCGCCGCTTGCAGCCCTCGACCGTCTCCACATCGCCAGGCTTAACGCCGTAGGTGACACCGCCGCAGATGGTCCAAACGCCGCCAATGTCCTGATAGGCCGTCAGCGGGTCGCCCTCAAGGATCGGCACGCTTTCTTGCATGATTCCGAAGGCCGTCGCACCCGCAACAACTGCGGCGAGAATCGCCCGGGGTAGGGTTACTTTCGCCATTTCTGCCACCACGACGCGACCAGGGTTCGCCACCCGGGAAAAACCAGAGTGCTGATGGCCAGCACCAGATAGACCACCGTCAAGACGCTGATCCACGTTTCAATCGGTATTTCCAGAATCTGCGCCCCGACGTATGCCGCCGGAGGGGTCGCCTTCGCGAAAACGGCGGAGGTATCGGGGGATTCGTTCACTTTCCTGTTTCCATAAAAAAACCCCCGACCTGTGAGGGCCGGGGGTTAAGGGAGGGCTGTGCAGTGCCACCGTGGCCGCAACATCACCACGATGGAGCAAACGATAGGGATAACCGCCACGCTTGTCAACACGATAAGTTGATAAGAGCACGTTTCGTGTAAAACCCACGCACTGATCAACCCGCTTTAGCGTTACCCGTCACAGCACCGCAGCGGGGATTTTCAATTTCCAAGCAGTCGGGGTATGCAGGCAAGCCAGCTCCCCTTTAAACGCCCCACCACAGCCCTCGGGCAGGGTTTTGCCGCACTGGTTGCACGGGTAACGCTGGGCGTCGGCAATCTGCCCTTTAAGCCTGGCGTGGTCCTCACGCACAAGAGTACATATGTACTCCTCAACGTCGTACGGCCCATCGATCCCGCCGCGCACCGTGCGCGACTCTTCCAGCATGGCGCGCTCGGCCGGGCTCAGCTTGGCGGTGACCTCCTTAATGTCCTGCTCTTTCAAGCGCGCCCGGCGTTTCTGTTGCCGCTGGGTGCCAGACTTCTTCTGCTTGGCGTTACCCGTCACGCTGGCCCCTTTCACGCGCTGACCCTCGGGAACAGATTCAACCCATCGGCCGCGCTCAACTGATACAACTTCGCGTGCCGAACATCCCGCGCCTGCCAGTTGGCCACGGCTCCAGCCAGGGCCAAGTGATAGTCGGCGCACCCATACAACACCGCCTCATGAGTCGGCCCCTGGCTGCCACATTCGTGACAGAACACATAGGCATCCACCAGCGAACCTTCATCGCCGTAGTCGTCCATTTCGACGGCAGCGGCGTAGGGGTACTCGGTGTCAATAACGACAGGCACTGGCGGCCCACCACAGAACGGGCAAGCCTGAAGCACAACCGGCAGCACAACCGTTTCGGCATTCATGCGTGAATCCTCCCGGTGATCCGCTCCAGCCAGGTCAGACGACGCGGCCCCGTGACTTTCGACTTACGCAATACCAGCAACAAATGACGCAACTGGGTGTATTGCTCAATACGCATCGGCCCGGCTTCGATGCACTGGCGCACCTCGGGCCGATTGATTTCGGTGTCGAGGATTCGGGCGATTTCGACGAAGTATGACGGGCGGAAACTTTCGCTCCATTGGTCGTGCCACAGCTCAAGGGTCATGTTCTTTTCAGGGCTTTTCATGGGAATAACTTCCTCCTTAGGGATGAATGGTTAAACAGCGCCGCACGCCTTACGACTCAAGGCGTCCAGGCCTTCCAGTGTTTCGGCCCGTCTCGCTTCTGTCTCGGCCTGATAGCCGGTCAATTGGTCAAAGCCTCGGTCGTTCAGCCAAGTGTTCCAGCACTCCAGGGCGTCGCGCTTCTGCTGCTTTAAGGTGGTGTGGATATAGGTCGCACTGATGCCGGGCAGTTGGTGGTTCAACAGAAACTCACCGACTTGAAACTCAACGCCCAGGTCTGCCCAGCAGGTGCGCGCAACCTTTCTCAAGTCGTGACTGGTCCACTCCCCCACCCCTAAAGGCTTGAACAGTTGGTCGGCTTGTTTGGGGTTGATCGGCTGGCCGTTACGCGCGGGGAACAGGTACGCCCCGACATAGTTAGCGGCTTTTTGCTGCTCACGATAAAGGCGCAGGAAGTGGCAGATTTGATTGGTTAAAGGAACGACCAGCTCTTGCCGGGTTTTCGCCTCGGCCGCTGGAATGAACCACTCCCCATCTTCAAGGTTGATGTTTTTCCACTTGGCCAGGCGGGTTTCACCGATACGCGTGCCGTGGGCCAGCATCATCACCGCCAGGGCCACAGAGGCCGGCAGCTCGTCTTTGAGGCTGATCAGATGGGCCAACACGCCGCGCAGTTGATCCGGGCGAATCGCCCCGGGCTTGGCCTCGATACTGGCGGCAATGAAGTCGGGAAAGGTGAAACCGGCCAGCGGGTTGACGCTGATCAACTTCAGTTTGGCGGCTTGTTTGAAGGCGCCCATCAGCACCCCGAACACCTGGCGCACGTAGGCCAGCGAATAGCCTTCCTGCAACGGCCAGATCAACTTTTCATCCAGGCGGGATTGATTCATGTCGGCCAGCGGCTCACCCGCCAGGCGCGGCCGTAGGTGGCACTTGATCACCGACCGAATGGCGTCTTTGCGTTTGGTCGACTTGTTACGGTCGCGTTGGTTGCGGTCCAGATACCACGTCAGCAGCTCGCCCACGGTCTGCCAGCCATCCACAGCCACCGAAACAGACGGATCAATGGCCAGCTTCTGAAGAATCTTCGGTAGCGCTTCCATAAAGGCCGACGTGTCCAGCGCGGGCCAGTTGGCGATTTTGCTGTACGGGTTGGGTTTGCCTTTGTGGTAGGTGACGACGTACCAACTGCCCGACTTGCGCGAAGCGTGGTAACGGAACAGCACCGGGCGGCGCGTGTCGCGCAGCTGCTTGACGGTCGGGTCAGCGGCGTGGCGTTTGATGGCGGCGTCTGACAGCGCAACGCTGACAGTGCAGGTATCGGCTTGAGGCATTGGCCTGGCTCCTTGGGTAAGGCGACCAGGCCCGCGTAGTTAGGTGGCCCGGTCGCGGATCAGGCGCAGGGCTCCCCTACCCATCCAGTTGACGGGCACACAGCGGGGACGGACTGCGCGCGGATTCATTCGTTAATTCGTTAATTCGTTATTTGACGGGGTGAATCTTGTTACGCATTTCGTTGGCCAGTCGCACGACGTGGTAATGCTCGGCGGTCTTTTCGGCGGTCGGTCCTGGCATGGCCAGGTAGTCGGTCAGGACCAACACAAAGGCGCGCAGCTCCTTGGTGTGTTCGATCAGATCCATCGCCGGCTTGAACTCTTCTTGGCCGGCATACGGGCCGAAATAGGCCTCGACCTTTTCCATGGCTTGGGGTGTCATTGGCTTAACCTCAGTTTGGTTTCAGTGAAGGCCCGCGCCGCTTTCAATCGGCGTTCATAGGTGCGCAGGCTGATGCCCAGGGCGTGGGCTTTGTTGTATTGATCGGCACCGCGCGGGTCGTATTGCTCGATCCCTCGGCGGGCCGCGACCAGCCACCAGGCGGCGTTGTATTCCATACGCAGCACGTCCGCATTCAGTGGGTCAGCGGCAAACAGCGACAACACCGCCTCTTCAATGGCGCACTCAATACCGCCGGTTTGCGGACCGCTGCCCCCGCCGCCACCGAAAAACAGCTCGCCCTTGTTGTCGATCAGCTTGGCCAGCATCGAGCGGCCGGCCGGCGCGGACTGATCCGCACAACTCCAGCGCGCCCAAAGATCGAGCGCGACGTCGAGCGTGTCGACCTTGCGGCGAGCCATATCAGCAGCGCCTTACGCTTTGGCCAGCGCGGCCACTGCCGCCGCACACAGCGGGGCGATGTCGCGCAGGCGGGGCAACACCAGTTCCGACAGGGCGTCGAGCGGCGCCAGGACATGGCGGAAGCTGTCGCCCTTGGCGGTGACGTTGAAGTCACCCGGACGGTTGATCACCTCGGCAGACGGCGTGCCGTAGACATGCCAGATCACGCCGCCCTGGGCGCGCACCACGCGCGCTTCCTCTTCGGTCAGACAATGGACGATCACCAGGCCGCCGGCCGGGTTTTTGGTCTTTTTGTCCAGGGCCGTGTCCAGGGCGTCGCGTAGGATCATCGAGCGACGCAGCGGGCGGTTAACGCCCGGAGCGGTGACCGCAAAGGCGGCCAGTGACTCTTTGCCCGAGTCGATCAGTCGGCCGGCAATCGCGACGCGCTCGGCTTCAGTGCCGCCAGAAAGTGCAATCAATAACAAGGTCATCCCCTCGGCCTGCCGTCAGCGGCGGGCGCGTTCAATTTTGGTATTGCGCACAGTCTTCAAAAATTCATGCAACGCGGTCGGGCTCGGGGCCGTGTTCGCCTTGCGGGCCAGCTCTATGGCCAGCTCCATTTCTTCAATCGTCACGTTCGTGGCGCACCAGCGACGGAACAAATCTTGGGTGTACGGGTCTTTCCCTAGCAGCGGCGGCATGCTCAGTTCGCATTCAAACCAGCGGCGCCACTGATCGGCGATTTTCGGCAGCTCCAACGGCGCCAGGAATGCGTCAAAAGCAGCCAGCGTCACGCGTAACGGGGCGCCGGGCTCTTCGCTCTGTTCCAGGGTCAGCCATTCGGCTTTAGCCAGGTAGGCCAGCAGCGCGTTGACGTCTTGCGGGCCGGCCTGCAGCGCGTCCACCCAGTCGCTGACGGGCAGTTCGATCACGCCGGCATCCCGCGCCGGGCTGGCCGCGAACAGCTCCAGCAACTTGATCAGCCGGGCGAAGCCAGGCAGGCCAAAACGCTGCTCGACCTTGTGCACGATCGGCATGGCGGAGAAGTTGGAAGGAAGGTTAAGCAGCGTCATGGGTCGGCACCGCTAGCAGTTTTCGCGCGTACGGCGCATAAATGCCGTTCCAGTCCACAGCCCCTTTTGACTTCAAAAGGATGTTGGCCGCAGACGTAAAGCACGGCAGGCGCTCATGCCGGTACCACGATTGCACCGTACGTGTTTTTTCGCCGAGTAAACTGGCGACAGCGCGCGCGGCCTCTAGGCTCAGCCTGCCCGCCTGCCCGGTGCCCCCGACGTTTTCAATCCAGCGATTCAATTCCACGAACAGACGCCCTTTTACACGATTAGTGTAAGTCTATTTCGAGCGCATCCCATTCTTCAAGCTTTTTTTCGACCTGTGTACACTTAATGTGTATATTTCTACGGGTTAACTATAATATTCAAATATTGCCAAAGGCTTTAAACCTCACGGCGACCATTGAGAGATTGCGCATGTCCGAATTACAAGCGACCGTCGCCAAACGGATTAAGCAGTGTCGCACTAGTCACGGCTGGACCATGGACGAAACCGCCAAACGCTTGTCCGTCATTGCAGGCAAAGAAATGTCGCCCTCCCGGTATTCCAATTGGGAGCTGGGCCTACGCATGCCTGGACCGGAACAAATGATTCACCTCGGCCAACTGTTCGGCAAGCCGGCAGCCTGGGTTCAAGGCTTCACCGACAACGACAGTTTAGGTGCGGTGTCGGCCCAATACGTGACCGCCAACAGCCCGAACATTTCGACCAAATCCGGCTTTCTGAGCGTGACGCAAGCCACGGATGCCACGGCGTACAGCCTGGAATACTTGGCCGCGCGTGGCCTCAACCGCAACAGACTGCTGTCGATCCGGCAGATTGATAAAAGCATGCAAGGCGTCGTCGACGAAGGCGCCGAGGTGCTGCTTGATTTGGAAAACCAGGCCGTGCGCGGGGCTGACTTGTTTGGCATTGCTGTGGCGGGCCATATCTGGATTCGCTTTATCCGGCCTGAAATGAATGGCACCTACACCATTACCGCCGCCGATAATTCGCAGTACGCGGACCAGAATCTAACGGCCGAACAATTTCAAGATATTGACGTTATCGGTCGGGTGGCCCGGATAGCCCACGACAGGTAATGAGTTAACAACATAGCCCTTAGTCCAAGGGCTTTTTTATTGTCTGAATTTACACTTTACGTGTAACATTGCACGCAAATCAGGAAAGGCAGGTTCCCCATGCAGCAAGGTAGCGAAGTTTCCCCACACACCCCACAACGCCTCGCCGAAGTACCCGGCGCGCTGATCATCCAACAACAACGCGTGACAGCCGTTAAA
>NZ_JBXAQZ010000024.1:0-50407 GCF_058807755.1 Pseudomonas sp. GW821-FHT12A04 | reverse complement strand
GCGTTACACGCTGCTGTCAACACCTCTTTTTCAACTCCCTTTGTGCTTCGATGAACTGAAGCAACCTGCTGCCGAAACTGCATAACTCTTTGTTTACCAAGGAGTTTTCCGTTTCGACTGCGCCGGAAGTGGGGCGAATTATAGACACCTGGAATCTGCCGTCAACCACTATTTACGCCTTTTTGGCAGAAGAGGCCTTTTTAGCCATTAGACGCGGGATTCGACGAGCCACAGGCGGTAGCCGCAGCATTAACAGCAACGCACCTATAGATGCATAGATCACCCACTCCTTCAGGTCGGCGCGCACAATCCAGAGCATATGCAGTAATCCAAGCCCGAGAATGGCATAAGCCAGGCGATGCAACTTCTTCCAGCGAGCGCCCAATCGTCGCTGACTGTATCGATTGGAAGTCACCGCCAATGCCAGCAAACCAAGAAAACCCAACGCCCCGACAATAATGTAAGGTCGCTTGCGCAACTCGACACCCAACTGCGACCAGTCAAAACCAAGAATGAATGCGCAGTAGCTACCGAGGTGGAGCAGCACATAGGCAAAGCACCACAATCCCAACTGTCGCCGCACGGCATTCCACCCCGACCAACCGGTGAGTCTCTGCAAAGGCGCCATGCTCAAGGTTACAAGCAGCAGAACAAGCGCCCCCAAACCCAATCGATCGACCAGCACCTTGCCCGGATCCGGCCCGAGGACATCTTCCCAAGCCTGGTACAGCCACAGCAGCGGCCACACCAGCACCACGACAAAGACACCGATACGCCAAAACGGATAGCGCATCAGTAATTCTTCCTCAGGTCGAGCCCCGTATATAGAGAGGAGACCTCCTCTGAATAGCCGTTGAACATTTGCGTGTCGCGCACATTGGGCTTGAACAAGCCACTGGGCAGGCGGCGTTCACGCGCCTGAGTCCAGCGAGGATGATCAACGGTGGGATTCACGTTCGCATAAAAGCCATATTCATCCGCAGCAATACTCTGCCAGGTGGTTTTCGGCTGCTCGCTGACCAGACTGATGCGCACGATTGACTTGATGCTCTTGAAGCCATATTTCCAAGGCGCCACCAAACGCAACGGCGCACCGTTTTGATTAGGCAATTCACGCCCGTACATCCCCACTGCGAGAATCGCCAATGGATTCATGGCCTCATCCAGTCGCAACCCTTCCACATAGGGCCAGTCGATCAATGCAAAACCGGAGCGCTGACCCGGCATGCTTTTGGGATCCTGCAAGGTTTCGAAGCGGATGAATCTGGCTTTCGAGGTCGGCTCGACTTCCTTGAGCAAGGCCGAGAGCGGAAAACCGATCCAGGGAATGACCATCGACCAGGCTTCCACGCAACGCAGCCGGTAGATTCGCTCCTCCAACCGATACGGCTTCATGAAGTCCTCCAGCGCGTACCGCCCGGGCTTGCCCACCTCCCCGTCCACAACTACCGACCACGGTTCCGTCTTCAGCGTGCCGGCATTGGCGGCCGGATCACCTTTGTCTGTGCCGAACTCGTAGAAGTTGTTGTAGTGGGTCGCATCCTTGAACGGCGTGATCGCCTCATCCTTGACGCTGATCGCTCCCCACTGGGTAGCCGGAAGTTTTTCGCTGAACCAGGAAGGCGCCTTGCCGGGCTCGACATCCGGATAACGCACAGCATCGCCAGCGCTGGCCCATTGCGGCAGGCTGCCCAGAGCGAAGCCCGCAACCGTGGCGCCGAGCACTTTGCGTCGAGAAAGATAGAGGGATTCAGGCGTGACGTCCGACTCGTGGCAGTCGGACGTTCTGGGGACTTTGATCAGCATGTTTACTCCGCAGCTTTGGAGGACAGATGCACCCATAGACTGCGGAGTATGAGGGAAATTACGCGCTCTTGTTACGGCGAAGACGTAACAGATATTGAACCGGGCCGGAGGCTGCATAGGCGAGAAACACCAGCAGCAGGATGCGCGGAGGGTCACTGAACACCACCGCGAACACCAGCACCACGGCGAGAATCGCCACGAAAGGCACCCGCCCCTTCAGGTCCAGTTCCTTGAAGCTGTTGTACTTGATGTTGCTGACCATCAGCATGCCGGCCGCCGCAACCATCAGCGCAACCAGGAAGGACATCTTGGAACCCTGAATGCCGTAGTCACTGAACGCCCAGACGATACCTGCAACCACACCCGCAGCGGCAGGACTGGCCAGACCGATGAAGTAGCGCTTGTCCGCGGTACCGACCTGAGTGTTGAAGCGCGCAAGGCGCAAGGCCGCGCCCGCCACATAGATGAAGGCGACCATCCAGCCAACCTTGCCCATGTCACCCAAGGCCCAACCGAAGGCCAGCAATGCCGGGGCAACACCAAAGGCAACCATGTCCGACAGCGAGTCGTACTCGGCACCGAAGGCGCTCTGGGTATTGGTCATGCGGGCCACGCGCCCATCAAGACCATCGAGCACCATTGCGACGAAGATCGCGATGGCCGCGAACGCGAAATACTTGCTCGCATTGGCCGAGTCACCGGCACTCAAGGCCGCCTGGGCGCTCATTGAGTTGATGATGGAATAGAACCCTGCGAACAGATTCGCAGTGGTGAACAGATTCGGCAGAAGATAGATACCACGATGCCGGACTTTACGACCTTCGGCGTCATGCCCTTCCTCGACATGTTCATCGATGGGCAGCAGGCTTTCGGCGTCAGAAGCCTGGTTTGGCTCTTCGGGG
Organism: Pseudomonas sp. GW821-FHT12A04; assembly: GCF_058807755.1. Classification (NCBI taxonomy): domain Bacteria; kingdom Pseudomonadati; phylum Pseudomonadota; class Gammaproteobacteria; order Pseudomonadales; family Pseudomonadaceae; genus Pseudomonas; species Pseudomonas sp. GW821-FHT12A04. The sequence continues at coordinate 47,699 of NZ_JBXAQZ010000024.1, read as the reverse complement.
CGTTCGCTCATGGACATTACCTTGCAACGGGTGGAAAGTTTGGACAGGTGTCTGGGACGACGGTTCGGCCGCAAACGATGCAGCTTTATACCAGAACCGGCCCCCAAACGAAAAAACGCGGCCTAAGCCGCGTTTTTCGTACAAGCGCGCGATTTAGTTTTTAGCTTTGTCGACGATCTTGTTGGCACCGATCCACGGCATCATGGAGCGCAGTTGCTCGCCGATGATTTCGATACCGTGAGCGGCGTTGTTACGACGCTTGGCGGTCATCGAAGGATAGCCGGTAGCGCCTTCACTGATGAACATCTTGGCGTATTCGCCGTCCTGAATACGTTTCAGGGCGTTGCGCATGGCCTGACGGGATTCGGCGTTGATGACTTCAGGGCCGGTCACGTACTCGCCGTATTCGGCGTTGTTGGAGATCGAGTAGTTCATGTTGGCGATACCGCCTTCGTACATGAGGTCAACGATCAGCTTCAGTTCGTGCAGGCACTCGAAGTAGGCCATTTCCGGCGCGTAGCCAGCTTCAACCAGGGTTTCGAAACCGGCTTTGACCAGTTCAACGGTACCGCCGCACAGAACGGCTTGTTCGCCGAACAGGTCGGTTTCAGTCTCGTCCTTGAAAGTGGTTTCGATGATGCCGGTACGACCGCCACCAACGCCGGCAGCGTAGGACAGAGCGACGTTCTTGGCGTTGCCCGAGGCGTCCTGGTAGATAGCGATCAGGTCAGGGATACCGCCGCCCTTCACGAACTCGGAACGCACGGTGTGACCCGGAGCCTTCGGCGCGATCATGATCACGTCGAGGTCAGCGCGCGGCACAACCTGGTTGTAGTGGATCGCGAAGCCGTGGGAGAAGGCCAGGGTGGCGCCTTTCTTGATGTTCGGCTCGATTTCGTTCTTGTACAGGGAGGACTGGAATTCGTCCGGGGTCAGGATCATGACCAGGTCGGCAGCTGCAACAGCAGAAGCAACGTCGGTCACTTTCAGGCCGTGGGCTTCAGCCTTGGCAACGGTAGCCGAACCTTTACGCAGGCCGACAGTCACGTCAACGCCGGAGTCTTTCAGGTTGCACGCTTGAGCGTGGCCCTGGGAACCATAACCGATGATGGCAACTTTCTTGCCCTGGATGATCGACAGGTCGCAGTCTTTATCGTAGAAAACTTTCATGAATTTCCCCTATATCAGGCCGTTCAGGCCGTTCGCTAATTTGGTTTAGATGCTGAGTACTTTGTCGCCGCGGGCAATGCCGGTCACGCCACTACGGACGGTCTCCAGAATCGAGGCGGTGCCAATGGACTGAATGAAGCTGTCGAGCTTGTCGCTGGTACCGGTCAGTTGAACGGTATACACGCTGGCGCTGACATCGACGATCTGCCCACGGTAAATATCGGTAGTGCGCTTGATCTCGGCGCGCTGGGCGCCGGTGGCCTTGACCTTGACCAGCATCAGTTCGCGCTCGATGTGAGCACTCTCCGACAGGTCGACCAGTTTTACCACTTCGATCAGCTTGTTCAGGTTCTTGGTGATCTGCTCAATGATTTCATCGTGACCGACCGTGGTCAGCGTCAGACGCGACAGGGTCGGGTCTTCGGTTGGTGCCACAGTCAGGCTTTCGATGTTGTAGTTGCGCTGCGAGAACAGGCCAACCACACGAGACAGAGCACCGGGTTCGTTTTCCAGAAGCAAGGAAATAATGTGCCGCATGATTAGGTACGCTCCGTCTTGCTCAGCCACATATCGCGCATGGAGCCGTCTTTGATCTGCATCGGGTAGACGTGCTCGCTGGTATCGACCGAAATATCGATCACCACCAGGCGATCTTTCATGGCGAACGCTTCTTCCATCTTCGACTTCAAATCTTTCGATTCAGTGATGCGCACGCCAACGTGACCATAGGCTTCAGCCAGCTTGACGAAGTCAGGCAACGACTCCATGTAGGAGTGCGAGTGACGGCTGCCATAGCTCATGTCCTGCCACTGACGAACCATACCCAGAACGCCATTGTTCAGAATGACGATTTTTACCGGCAAACCGTATTGCAAACAGGTGGACAGCTCCTGGATGTTCATCTGGATACTGCCTTCGCCCGTCACACAGGCGACGTCGGCATCCGGATAGCTCAACTGAATGCCCATGGCCGCCGGGAAACCGAAGCCCATGGTGCCCAGGCCACCGGAGTTGATCCAGCGGTTCGGCTTGTTGAACTTGTAGTACTGCGCAGCAAACATCTGGTGCTGACCCACGTCGGAGGTCACAAAGGCATCGCCATTGGTCACTTCGCACAGGGTTTCGATCACGGTCTGAGGCTTGATCTTGCTGCCGTCGCCCTTGTCATACGGGAACAGGCCGCGATCACCGCGCCACTCGTCAACCTGCTTCCACCAGCTGGCAACGGACTCCTTGTTCGGGGTCTCGCCGATTTCCTTGAGGATCGCGACCATTTCGGTCAGGACACTCTCAACCGGCCCCACGATAGGCACGTCGGCCTTGATGGTCTTGGAGATCGAAGCCGGATCGATGTCGATGTGAATGATCTTGGCGTTCGGGCAGAACTTCGACGCGCCGTTGATGACACGGTCGTCGAAACGTGCGCCGACAGCGAGGATCACGTCAGCATGGTGCATCGCCAGGTTGGCCGTGTAGCTGCCGTGCATGCCGAGCATGCCGATGAACTGACGGTCGGTGCCAGGGTAGCCACCGAGGCCCATCAGGGTATTGGTCACTGGCAGGTTGAGCATCTTCGCCAGTTCGGTCAGTGGTGCGGAACCACTGCCCAGGATCACGCCGCCGCCCGAGTACAACACAGGACGCTTGGCCGCCAGGAGCATTTCTGCCGCCTTGCGGATTTGACCGGAGTGACCGCGTACAGCCGGGCTGTAGGAACGCAGCTTGGCTTTTTTCGGGAAGACGTATTCGAACTTCTCGGCCGGGTTGGTCATGTCTTTCGGGATATCGACAACGACCGGGCCAGGACGACCGGATTGCGCCAGGTAGAACGCCTTCTTCATGACTTCCGGGATTTCCGACGCGTGCTTGATCATGAAGCTGTGCTTCACGATCGGCCGGGAGATACCGATCATGTCGGTTTCCTGGAACGCATCGGTGCCAACCATGGTGCTAGGCACCTGGCCGGAAATGATCACCATCGGAATGGAGTCCATGTAGGCGGTGGCGATACCGGTGATGGCGTTTGTTGCGCCAGGACCGGAAGTCACCAGTACCACGCCGGCTTTACCGGTGGCACGGGCGTAGCCGTCAGCCATATGGGTAGCCGCTTGCTCGTGACGAACCAGGATGTGGGTCACTTCCGGTTCTTTGAACAGGGCATCGTAGACATGAAGAAGAGCACCACCCGGGTACCCGTAGATATATTTGACGCCTTCGTCACGCAAGAAGCGGACGAGCATCTCACCGCCAGATAAAAGCTCCACGTTGCTCACCTCTAAAACGCCAGAATACCGCCCACGAAAAATGGGACGGGTCTTAATAGGTTTACTTCTCGGCAGAGCATGAGCGACGGTGGTCGCCGACTACGTCAGCACTGACTGAGCAAGTATTGGGATCGTCCCAAGTGTTGCGGGGCTTTCCCACCCAGCGCGAGGTAACGCGTTGCGGGTGTAACAGGTCGACGCGGATATGCGCCTCATGATCTGCTGAGAGGGTCTGCTTCTGGCAGTCCCTGTACAGCGGACTTTGGATTCTTCTGTTTCGGCCTTCGCAAGTCAAGTCGTCTATGTGCTTTATTCTACTAAGCACATGAGAACGCAAGAAAAAACCCGTAAATCCACCCCGTGTTAGCTTTGATTGCGCAACTTTTAGCAAAAAATTGGCACGCGAATGCACTTACCCTGAAACGGCCGACAAAATAGAGGGATATTGTGAACAACTGCCAGCGGACACTGGCAGCTTCTGGCTCAGCGGGACGCGGTGATCAGTTGATCGAATTCTTTGAGCAGCACCTGTAACTGCCGATCCCTACCCTGGACATTGCGCCCGGCAAAGACCATTTCAGCCATTTCCTGAATGCCCGAAGCATTGGGTAGCGGCAAATCCTGCTCGAGGATCATCTTCATGCGTGGCAGGAAGATCCATTGCAGCCACTGCTCGAATTCCAGTGTGTCGACCGAAAACGGCTCGACACTGGAAAGCGCTTCGGCAGAGGGCGGGACTTCATCCCACCACCCTTGCACCCGCAACTCGCGCTCGATCAACAACAGTTGATCGGCGATTTTCAGAAAGCGCACATCCATCACAGCGTTACCTTGGCCTTCTGTCGAGCCAATGCCGCGCCTTGGGAGTCACCCTGTTTTTCACGCGCCTGGCCAATCAGTTCCCACAAGTTCGCCTGAAGGGCTGGACGGCCATTGGCAAAGGTCAGTCCACGGCGAGCGAACTGCTCGGCTTGGGCCGCATCGCCCTGAGCCATGCGTACCTGGGCCAGACGGAAAAGCACCTGAGGCTCACGCGGAGCAACGCGCTGGGCGCGTTCGAGGCTGGAGGAGGCACCATTGAGATCACCGCTCGCCTGTTGCTGTTGAGCGGTGGTCAGCAAAGCCAATACCGGGCCGTCCAATTGCTCGTCGGCAGAAAGCCCGCCCGAACTGGCCGATGGAATCCCGCTTGGCGACGACGGCATGCTGTAGCTGCCCGGATTGATCGGCGCCGATTGGACCGGCGACGTGTCGATCGGCCCCGGCGTGATCGGACCCGGGGTAATCGGCGTGGTGCTGATCGGCATCGAAGTCGTTGCCGCGCCTGGCACCATCACCACAACGCCGCTGTCACCTTGCGGAATCGCCTGGGTCTGCGACTGACCCTGCGCAGGGCGCTTGACGGTCGTCTGGCGGAAACCGCCATTGGCCGAGATCCGCTCACTGTTGGACACGGCAGTGCCGGAATCCACGACCGGAATCGAGCCACGTTGTACGCTAGAGCAACCGCTGAGCAAAGCTACGGCGGCAACCGCTGGAATCAACCACTTGTTCACTTGAAACCCTCTTTGCTTAATTCATCCAGCCCTTGACCCAGTCCATCACCGTCTCGGCAGGGTTTTCACCACCGCAAGCGGCACCGGGAGGCGGTTCGCTGCCGCGAATATACGGCATCTGCACGGCACCAGGGCAACCGGCGTCAGAACCTTGCCCGGTTCGCGAGTCCACCCAGGCCTGAACGACATTATCCGGCTGCGGCATGTCCAGCGGCAACGGGTCGGCCTTGCGCATAAAACTGGTCCAGACCTGCAAGGCCCCGGTGGCGCCGGTGAATGGCGTCTTGCCGTTGTCGTCGCGACCCAGCCAGACCACCGCCAGCAAGTCCTGGCTGAAACCGGCAAACCAACTGTCTCGCGAATCGTTACTGGTACCGGTCTTGCCCGCCAGGGTCAGGGTCCTTGGCAACGCGTTATAAACCGAGCTGCCGGTACCCTCACGCATCACCCGCTGCATGGCGCTCTGGATCAGGTAAATGGAGGCCGGATCAAAACGCTGCTGAATCTGGAACGGATAACGCTTGAGTGGCTCGCCCTCGGCAGTCAGCACGCTACGAATCCCGCGCATCGGCGTATTGAAGCCGCCGTTGGCCAAGGTCTGGTACATGGTCGCCACTTCGATTGGCGTCATGCCGCCGGCCCCGAGCAACATCGACGGGAAGGCCGGGAATTCACGCGTCACACCCAGGCGCGCCACCGTCTTCAATACGTTCGGCACACCGACCGCCAAACCAAGACGCGCGGTCGACAGGTTGTAGGAATGCGCCAGGCCTTGATAGAGGAACACCGTACCGTGAGAACGACGATCGTAGTTCTGCGGCTTCCAGACCTGACCATCCGCGCCTTTGACCGAGAAGGACTCGTCCGACAGCCAACTGGTCAATGTGTACTGGCTCGGTTTCTCCAGTGCGGTCAGATAAACAGCCGGCTTGATCAGCGAGCCGATCGGCCGTACAGCATCCAGCGCCCGGTTGAACCCGGCAAAACTGGCCTGGCGACTGCCGATCATGGCCTGCACTTCCCCGGTCTCCGGGTTGGTCACGACCATTGCCGCTTCGACGTCATCGGAACCCTTGCGCCCCGCCAGACGCTTGAAGGTGTCGTTGACCGAGGCTTCAGCCTTCATCTGCAGGATCGGGTCGAAACTGGTGAAGATGCGCAGCCCTTCTTCGGTCAAGTCTTCGTCGCGATAGTCTTCGCGCAACTGACGCTTGACCAGATCGAGGAAGCCGGGGAACGAGCTGTCCGCCAGACTGCCGCGCTTGGTCACGCCCAGCGGCATTTTCTTCGCTGCCTCAACCTGCTCGGCGGTCGCGACGCCCTGCTCTTGCAGCACATCGAGTACCAGGTTGCGCCGCTCGAGGGCACGCTCCGGATTACGACGGGGGTTATAGGAAGAAGGCCCCTTGACCATGCCCACCAGCAGCGCGACCTGATGCAGCTTGAGCTCGGCCAGCGGCTGGCTGAAGAAGAACTGGCTGGCCAGACCGAAACCGTGCACCGCACGCTGACCGTCCTGCCCGACAAACACTTCGTTGAGGTAAGCCTCAAGGATTTCGCGCTTGTCGTAGTGCAGTTCAAGCAGCAACGCCATCATCGCTTCGGTGAGTTTGCGGCTCAGGCTGCGCTCGTTGGTCAGGTAGAAGTTCTTGACCAACTGCTGCGTCAGGGTACTGCCGCCCTGACGCATGCGCCCGGACGAACCGTTGACCCAGATGGCACGGGCGATCGACTTCGGCGAAACACCAAAGTGATGATAAAAATCGCGATCCTCGACCGCCACCAGCGTTTCAAGCAGGTACGGTGGCACCTGATCGATCTTGATCAGAATCCGGTCTTCGAGGTTTTTCGGGTACAGGCCGCCGATCAGCAGCGGCTCCAGGCGCACCACCGACAGCTTCGAGCCTTTTGCCCCCGCCAACTCGGCCACGTAATCGCCGGAGAAACGCACCCGCACCGGTTGCGCCTGCTCCATGCCTTCATAGAACTGGAAGCCACGGGTATTCAGATCAACGGTATTGCCGTTGACCGACGCCGCCCCCGGACCGTTGGCCACGCTTTCGCGGCGATAGCCCAAGGCATCGAGCTCGGTCAGGAAATCATCCCGGCTCAGCTTCTGTCCGACGAACAGCTCGAGCGGGCGCGCGTAAACCTTGGCCGGGATGGTCCAGCGCTTGCCGGAAAACTTCTCCTGGACGATCGCATCAAGGTAAACGGCGAATCCGGCCAGCACCACAAGGGCGACCAGACTGAGTTTAATGGCCCAGCCCAGCCACGGGCGCAGGCCCCTGGAGGGTGGTTTTTTCGGGGTACGGGGAGTTCGAGTACGAGTCATGGCGGCGGATTATACGCACTTTATTCATCCTCAACAGGAGCGCTCCGAGGTTTGCGTCAAGCGGACTTGCGGCCATAATGACGGCCTTGAATTTCCCAGACTCTGAAGGATCGCCTGTGAGCCAGTCCCTGATCGCTGCCCTGCAAAACCCTGCCCTCTACCCGCATCCTGTAGAGGGATTCCAGGTCATCGAGACCCATATTTCCTGGGTACTGCTTACCGGCCCCTATGCCTATAAAGTGAAGAAGCCGGTCAATTTCGGTTTTCTCGACTTCACCAGCCTTGAGGCTCGCGGACACTTTTGCGCTGAAGAACTGCGCCTGAACCAGCGTCTGACCGACGATTTGTATCTCGAAGTGCTGCCCGTCACCGGCAGCGCCGAGGCTCCGCAACTGGGCGGTGAAGGCCCGGCCATCGACTATGTACTGAAGATGCGTCAGTTCCCGCAAAACGGCTTGCTCAGCACCCTGCAAGCCAATGGCGAACTGACCACCGCGCACATCGACGAGATGGCCGAGCAAATCGCCCGCTTCCACCTCAGCGCACCGAAAGTGCCGGCCGGGCACGAAGCCGGCACCCCGGACAGCGTCATGGCGCCGGTGCGGCAGAACTTCGAACAGATTCGTCCGTTCCTCAGCGACAAAGCCGACCTGTTGCAACTCGACGCCCTGCAAGCCTGGGCCGAAAGCAGCTTCGAGCGCCTCAAACCGCTACTCGCCCAGCGCAAGGCCGAAGGTTTCATTCGTGAATGCCACGGTGATATCCATCTGGGCAATGCAACCGTGATCGACGGCAAGGTCGTGATCTTCGACTGCATCGAATTCAACGAACCGTTTCGCTTTACCGACGTTTATGCCGACACCGGCTTCCTGGCGATGGACCTGGAAGATCGCGGCCTGAAGTGCCTGGCGCGTCGCTTCATCAGCCAGTACCTGGAGCTGACCGGCGACTATCGCGGTCTCGAACTTCTGAACTTCTATAAAGCCTACCGCGCACTGGTTCGCGCCAAGGTTGCCCTGTTCAGCATGCCGGCCGACGCCACTGCGGTGCAGCGCGCCACGACCTTGCGCCAGTACCGCAACTACGCCAACCTGGCCGAAAGCTACAGCACCATTCCTTCACGCTTCATGGCCATTACCCACGGTGTTTCCGCTGTCGGCAAGAGCCATGTCGCCATGCGCCTGGTCGAAGCCCTGGGCGCGATTCGCCTGCGTTCCGATGTCGAGCGCAAGCGCCTGTTCGGCGAGCAAACCGTCGAGAATGACGTGCAGGCCGGCATCTATAGCGCCGACGCCAGCGCGGCGACCTATGCCCGCCTCCACGAAATCGCCGACGTCATTCTGCGTGCGGGTTTCCCGGTGGTGGTCGACGCCACTTACCTCAAGCGTGATCAGCGTGACAGTGCAGCGAAGGTGGCCGAGGCCACGGGTGCACCCTTCCTGATCCTCGACTGCAATGCGCCACAGGCTGTAATCGAAAGCTGGCTGGCCATGCGCCAGGCAGACAAGAAAGACCCGTCCGACGCCACCCTGGCTGTTATCGCCGCCCAGCAAGACAGCCGTGAAGCGCTGACACCCGCGGAAATCCTCTGCAGCAAACGCGTCCAGACCAATGAAAGCGGGACGCTCGATACCGTTGTGGAGCAAATTCGCCAGCGCCTGCCAGGGCTGTAAGAACTATTTCAGTCGTGAGGCCCTCGCTGGCTTCACGACTGTCAAATAGTGGCACTATACTGGCGTCATAAAAACATCAGGTGATGCGACATGAGCCAGCCAAAACTTCTCGACACACCGCTATATGCCCTGCTGCACAAAGACGACATCAAAGGCTTCAACAGTGAACGCCCCAAGGATGGCCCCATCGACATGGTGGGTGGAGATTTCCGGGGGCTGGACCTGCGCGAACTGAATGCCGACGGCGTGGATTTCAGCGACGCCTACTTCCGTTCCGCCGACTTGCGCGGCATCGATTTTCGCAAAGCGAACCTGGAAGGCGCGAGCCTGGCCCACGCGCAAATCTCCGGTACGTACTTTCCAGTGGAACTCAGTGCCGACGAAATCCTGATGTCGATGAACTTCGGCACGCGATTGCGCTATCGCACCCGCTGATCATCGTCGCTGACTGACACGTCCGGCGCCTCTCGTTGCGCTGGACGGTGGGGATGTTCGCCCTTTGTTTCCAGATTCTTCCCCGCCTCTCTCTCCACTGCGCTCATAGACTTGTTCATGCACTGCCAATGCTCGTTTCTTAGAAGCATTTGCGTCGTAAACGAGCAAACAATCACGCTTTTCCTACTGATGGCTACACTCCTCAGAAGATTGCCCACGCTCTCCATTCGGCCATCGCAAGGAGGCTTGATGAATGATGAACTGCAACACCTGAAGAATCTTGGCAAGACGTCAGCGCAATGGCTGCATGCCGTGGGCATCCATAGCGCTTCGGACTTGCGTCGCCTCGGGGCGGTGGATGCTTATCGGGCCGTGCGCACGCGCGGTTTTCGGGCGTCCAAGGTGTTGTTGTACGCAATTGAAGGCGCCCTGATGGACGTTCACTGGAATGATATTCCTGCCGAGCGCAAGGAAGCCCTGAACAAACAACTGGAAGCCATCTCTACACGCAACAAGAATTGATCCGACAACTATTTCTGAAGTTTTGCAACCTGGAACCCAATGATTGCGGGGCCTGCAGACACAAATCCGGCAAATCGCAAGGAAATCGAAAAACAGCGGTTGACTTGGTAATGAGAATCGATATGATTATCACAACTGGTCGCGAGACTGGTCGATATTCTGAAAAGCCCTTGGTTCGGACTCTCGGATTATCTCCTCATCAGGCTAATCACGGTTATTTGACCCGGCTCTTGCCGGGTCTTTTTTTGCCTGTGGAAAAGTACTGACAGGATGCCGCGATGGATGCTCCATGCAGATCACGACGACGCGGGTGGTCAGGCGCATAAACAGCTTTCTTTGAAGGTTTCCCGGGCATCGAATGATCAGGCCAAGTATCCTCGACGACAGGCACTTGTCCCCGGCGGGCAAGACCGCCATTTGATAGCATTTAACCGCCCAGCTCGGACATATCCCGTCACGAGTTGCGGGACCGAGGATAGACATGAAGTTGCTTTGCGCAGGCGCCGAGTTGGTCAATGACAGCAGCCGCGGGTTCGACATCGATGACCAAAAGTTTTTTGCAGTGCGCCGCAGCGAACAGGTTTACGTCTACATCAATCGCTGCCCGCACCGGGGCGTTGCCCTGGAGTGGCATCCCGACCAGTTTCTCGACCCCAGCAACAGCCTGATCCAGTGCGCCACCCATGGCGCACTGTTCCTGATCGAAGACGGTGAATGCGTCGCCGGCCCTTGCGCAGGGCAAGCCTTGACCAGCGTGGTCTGCCGCGAGGATGAACAAGGGATCTGGATCAGCCTTTAGCCGCCCGGCAACACGTCCAGACGTCGGTCGACCAGCACTTCTTCGTGGCTCAACCGCACACCGTAAGCCAACACCTCGACACCACAGGCAATAGCCTCACGCAAGGCTTGCGCATAAGCGGCATCGATTTCCTGCGCCGGGCGCACAGCCTCGATGTCGGTCAGGCAAACACAGTACAACTGCACCGCGCGAATACCGTCCCTCGCCAGGTGGGCCAGCTCCCGCAAGTGCTTGGCGCCACGCTGGGTGACCGCATCGGGAAACGCCGCCACCGCCGTACCGTCGAAGCCCAGGGTCACGCTTTTGACTTCGACGTAGGCCGGCCCTTCGGGGTAATCAAGGCGGAAATCGATACGACTGTTTTCCTGACCATAAGCCACTTCACGCTTGAGCCCGGTAAAACCGTTCAGCTCGGTGATGACGCCCGCCCGCAGCGCCTCTTCGATCAAACCATTGGCTCGGGCGGTATTCACGCAAAACAGCCGCCCTTGCGGAGTTTCACCAATCTCCCAGGTGCCAGGCAACTTGCGTTTCGGGTCGTTGGAGCGACTGAACCAGACCTGCCCGCCTTCGACCTGACAATTGAGCATCGAGCCAGTGTTCGGGCAGTGAATGGTGAGCAATTCGCCGCCAACGGTTTCGATATCGGCGAGAAATCGCTTGTAACGTCGGATCAGGCGCCCTTCTTCGAGGGGAGGATGAAAACGCATCAGCCTTGCCAGCTCCGCAACCCACGGGCAATGCGCTCGACCGCCTCCTGCAAACGCTCGAGATTTTGCGTATAGGCAAACCGCACATGATGCCCGGCCTGATAACGCCCGAAATCCAGCCCCGGGGTGAATGCCACGTGCTCGGTTTCGAGAAAGTGTTTGCAGAACGCGAAGGCATCGCCGCCGAACTTGCTGATATCGGCGTACAAATAGAAAGCCCCTTCCGGCTCCACGGCAATACCGAAGCCCAGTTCACGCAAGGCCGGCAACAGGTAATCCCGACGCCGGCCAAATTCGGCGCGACGCTCTTCGAGAATGCTGATGGTTGCCGGCTCGAAACAGGCCAGCGCAGCGTGCTGCGCCATGCTTGGAGCACTGATGTAGAGGTTCTGGGCGAGCTTTTCCAGCTCACCGACGGCCGCGTCGGGGGCCACCAGCCAGCCGAGCCGCCAACCGGTCATCCCGAAGTACTTCGAAAAGCTGTTCAGAACGAATGCACTGTCGTCGACTTCCAGCACGCTGGCCGCATCGGTGCCGTAGGTCAGGCCGTGATAAATCTCGTCGACCACCAGATGACCGTGGCGCTCCTTGATCGCGACAGACAGCTTCGCCAGCTCGTCGCGGGTCAGGATCGTGCCGGTTGGATTGGCTGGCGACGCCACCAATGCGCCGACGCTGTCGTGGTCCCAATGACGCTCGATCAGGTCCGGCGTCAATTGATAGCGCACCTCCGGACCGACCGGCACCAGTTGTGCCGCGCCTTCGACCAGCCGCAGGAAATGCCGGTTACACGGGTAGCCCGGATCCGCCAGCAACCAGTGTTTACCGGGGTCGACCAGCAAAGCGCTGGCCAGCAGCAACGCGCCGGACCCGCCAGGCGTGATGAGGATGCGCCGCGGATCGATGTTCAAACCATAACGCTGCTGATAGAAGCCCGAAATGGCCTCGCGCAGCTCTGGAATGCCGCGTGCGGCGGTGTAACGGGTCTTTCCCGCTGTCAGCGCAGCCTGGCCGGCCCGGATGATCGGTTCGGCGGTGGTGAAGTCCGGCTCGCCGATTTCCAGGTGGATCACATCGTGGCCGGCGGCCTGCAATTCATTGGCCCGCGCCAGCAGCGCCATGACATGGAAAGGTTCGATCGCGCGACTGCGGGCACTGTAGGGCTGAGCCATTGGCCTTCCTTCAACGGAAAAAAAACCGATTCTACCCAAGCGCAGGAACGAGCGAGAACCTAAAGCGGTCAGAGGCCTTGTAAGGCCGATCACAAACGACTCAGGCGCGCGCGCAAGGTTTGACTAAAATCAATAATTGAGCAGGGTTCCAGAGCCACCAGACAACGGTTTGTCATCATTTGCAAGCACCCTGTGCCGCGAGCTCGACATCCGGGAGTAGCGCGGCCCGAGTTGATCTGGTAAGTTCGCCCGCTTGCAGCCGCAGGGCCGGCAGGTGTCGGTGATGGAGCAATCCTGCGCAGATGGATTACAAGAGTAGAGGCGGTCTATTTCATGTCCACCCAAGCAAAGCAGCAAAACCAGACGATCAGCGGCTTCGAGCCCTATGTTCAGAAAACCGGCGAAGAGTACATGGGCGAGCCCATGCGCAAGCACTTCACCAAGGTCCTGAATCAGTGGAAGAAAGAGCTGATGGAAGGTGTCGACAAGACCGTGGACCACATGAAGGACGAAGCGGCCAACTTCCCTGATCCGGCAGACCGTGCCAGCCAGGAAGAGGAATTCGCCCTCGAACTGCGTGCCCGCGATCGTGAACGCAAGTTGATCAAGAAGATCGACAAGACGCTTCAGTTGATCGAAGACGAAGAGTACGGCTGGTGTGAGTCCTGCGGCATCGAGATTGGCGTCAAGCGCCTCGAGGCGCGCCCTACCGCCGACCTGTGCATCGACTGCAAGACCCTGGCGGAAATCAAGGAAAAGCAAGTCGGCAAATAATTGCGACTTGAACGAAGAACGGAGCGTGCGAACGCTCCGTTTTTGTTTCCAAAATTCGCTGATGCCCGTTGCGATTAAAATCGCCATCACTGTAGGAGCGAGCTTGCTCGCGATGAACCTGAGAACGCTGCGGGGTACCAGACTCCCAGCGTTATCGTTGACGGCAATCGCGAGCAAGCTCGCTCCTACAGGAATCTGACGACAGCCTGGAATAAGTAGCCTTGCCCTGATGACCGCCACCACCTCCCCCACCTACATCGGGCGTTTCGCCCCGACGCCCAGCGGCCACCTGCATTTTGGTTCACTGGTCGCCGCGCTGGCCTCCTACCTGGACGCGCGCTCGGTGGGTGGACGCTGGCTGATGCGCATGGAAGACCTCGATCCCCCCCGTGAAGTACCCGGCGCCCAGGCGGCCATTCTCAAGGCACTGGAAAGCTATGGCTTTGAGTGGGATGGCGGCCTGGTTCGCCAAAGCGAGCGGCACGATGCCTACGCCGAGGTGATCGATCGCCTGTTCAATCAAGGCCTGGCCTACGCCTGCACCTGCTCGCGCAAACAGCTGGAGCCGTATCACGGGATTTATCCGGGCTTGTGCCGCAATGCCGGCCATGGCACTGACGATGCGGCCATCCGCCTGCGCGTACCGGAACTGGAATACCATTTCATTGACCGGGTGCAGGGCCAATACCGACAGCATCTGGGGCGGGAAGTCGGCGATTTCGTGATCCGCCGCCGCGACGGGCTCTACGCTTATCAATTGGCGGTGGTCCTGGACGACGCCTGGCAAGGCATCACCGATATCGTTCGCGGTGCCGACTTGCTGGACTCCACGCCCCGCCAGCTCTACCTGCAAGAACTGCTCGGCCTGCCTCAACCGCGTTATCTGCATATCCCGCTGATTACCCAGCCTGACGGCAACAAACTCGGTAAATCCTACCGTTCGCCGCCGTTGACCGAGGATCAGGCAACGCCACTGCTGCTGCGGGCGCTACGGGCGCTGGGACAGAACCCGGGAACCGAACTGACGTACGCCACGCCACGGGAAGTGCTCAATTGGGGCATTGCCCACTGGGATGCCTCGCTGATCCCGCGCACACTGAGCCTGCCCGAGGCACAGCTATTGTGATCGCACTTGCAGTGGCGCACCCATCCGTTACCATCGCCGCACGTTTTCGGGCACGCGCATAAAAAAGAGAGGCCGGGATGTACATCTATCGCTTGGTCCTGCTTTTGGTAGTGGGGATTTACCTGTTTTCCCCGGCCATCATGGATTGGTGGATCGACGCCACTGGCGCCTGGTATCGCCCTTATCTGCTCTGGCTGATTCTGATCGTCGTGACCTTCATCCTGCAGAGCCAAAAAGATGCCGATGAGCTTTAGTCTGACCCAGATGATCCTGATCAGCGCCGCATACCTGGCGGTGCTGTTCGGTGTGGCCTGGATCAGCGAACGGGGCATGATTCCCCGGGCGATCATTCGCCACCCGCTGACCTACACCCTGTCACTGGGCGTCTACGCCAGTGCCTGGGCGTTTTACGGCACCGTGGGCCTGGCCTATCAATACGGCTACGGTTTTCTGTCCAGCTACCTGGGCGTTTCCGGGGCATTCCTGCTGGCGCCGGTGCTGCTCTACCCGATCCTGAAGATCACCCGCACCTATCAACTGTCGTCGCTGGCGGATCTGTTTGCCTTCCGCTTCCGCAGTACCTGGGCCGGTGCGCTGACCACGATTTTCATGCTGGTCGGCGTACTGCCGCTGCTGGCCTTGCAAATTCAGGCGGTCGCCGACTCCATCAGCATCCTCACCCGAGAGCCGGTACAGCATCGCGTGGCCCTGAGCTTCTGCGCACTGATTACGCTGTTCACGATTTTCTTCGGTTCCCGTCACATCGCCACCCGCGAAAAGCATGAAGGCCTGGTGTTCGCGATTGCCTTCGAGTCGGTGATCAAGCTGATCGCCCTCGGCGGTGTCGGGCTGTATGCGCTTTACGGCGTGTTCGACGGCCCGCAACAGCTTGAACTGTGGCTGCTGCAAAACCAGACCGCGCTCGCCGCCCTGCACACACCGTTGCAGGAAGGCCCGTGGCGTACGCTGCTGCTGGTGTTCTTCGCCTCGGCGATCGTGATGCCGCACATGTATCACATGACCTTTACCGAGAACCTCAACCCGCGTTCGCTGGTGAGTGCGAGCTGGGGCCTACCGCTGTTCCTGTTGCTGATGAGCCTGGCAGTGCCGCTGATTCTCTGGGCCGGCCTGAAACTGGGCGCCACCACCAACCCGGAATACTTCACCCTGGGAATCGGTATCGCCGCCAACAGCAAGGCTTTGGCGTTGCTGGCCTATGTCGGCGGGCTGTCCGCCGCCAGTGGCCTGATCATCGTCACCACGCTGGCACTGTCCGGGATGGCCTTGAACCACCTGGTCCTGCCGCTGTATCAACCACCGGCCGAAGGCAACATCTACCGCTGGCTGAAGTGGACTCGCCGGGCGCTGATCGTCGCAATCATCATGGCCGGCTACGGTTTCTACCTGATGCTCGGAGCCGAGCAGGACCTGGCCAACCTCGGCATTGTCGCTTTCGTCGCCACGTTGCAGTTCCTGCCGGGCGTGCTCTCGGTCCTGTATTGGCCGACCGCCAACCGTCGCGGCTTCATCGCCGGCTTGCTGGCGGGGATCCTGGTGTGGCTGGTGACCATGCTGTTACCGCTGGTTGGCAACCTGCAAGGCTTCTACATTCCACTGCTGAACATGATCTACGTGCTGGACGACACCAGTTGGCACATGGCGGCGATTGCCTCGCTGGCGGCCAACGTGCTGATGTTCACGCTGATCTCGCTGTTCACCAACGCCAGCACCGAAGAGGCCAGCGCTGCCGAAGCCTGCGCTGTGGATAACGTTCGCCGCCCGCAACGCCGGGAACTGCACGCCGCCTCGCCCCAGGAGTTCGCCACGCAACTGGCCAAGCCACTGGGTGCAAAAGCGGCGCAGAAAGAAGTGGAACAGGCACTGCGCGACCTCTATCTGCCTTTCGACGAGCGCCGCCCCTATGCCCTGCGTCGCTTGCGTGACCGCATCGAAGCCAATCTCTCCGGCCTGATGGGCCCGAGCGTGGCCCAGGACATGGTCGAGACGTTCCTGCCGTACAAGGCTGGCGGCGAAAACTACGTCACCGAAGACATTCACTTCATCGAAAGCCGCCTCGAGGATTACCACTCACGCCTGACCGGCCTGGCCGCCGAGCTCGATGCCTTGCGCCGCTATCACCGCCAGACCCTTCAGGAATTGCCGATGGGCGTTTGCTCACTGGCCAAGGATCAGGAGATCCTCATGTGGAACAAGGCCATGGAGGAACTCACCGGCATCGCCGCGCAGCGCGTGGTCGGTTCGCGCCTGAGTACCATTGCCGACCCATGGAAAGACCTGCTGCAAGGCTTCATCAATCTGCCGGACGAGCACTTGCACAAACAGCACCTGGCCCTCGACGGCCAGACACGCTGGTTGAACCTGCACAAAGCGGCGATCGACGAACCCCTCGCACCGGGCAACAGTGGCCTGGTGTTGCTGGTGGAAGACTTGACCGAAACCCAGATGCTCGAGGACAAACTGGTGCACTCCGAGCGCCTGGCCAGCATCGGTCGACTGGCGGCCGGCGTGGCCCATGAAATCGGCAACCCGATCACCGGTATCGCGTGCCTGGCGCAAAACCTGCGCGAAGAACGTGAAGAAGACGGCGAGCTGAAGGAAATCAGCGGCCAGATCCTCGAGCAGACCAAACGCGTGTCGCGCATCGTCCAGTCGTTGATGAGCTTTGCCCATGCCGGCAGCCATCAGCACAACGACGAGCCCGTCTGTCTGGCCGAAGTGGCTCAGGATGCCATCGGCCTGCTGGCCCTGAACCGGCGCAATTTCGAAGTGCAGTTCTACAACCTGTGCGACCCCGAACACTGGGTCGAAGGCGACCCGCAACGGTTGGCTCAGGTATTGATCAACCTGCTTTCAAACGCCCGTGACGCCTCGCCTCCCGGCAGTGCGGTACGGGTCAAGAGCGAAGCCGGCGAACACACGGTCGATCTGATCGTGGAGGACGAAGGCAGCGGTATTCCGTCGAGCATCATGGACCGATTGTTCGAACCTTTCTTCACCACCAAGGACCCTGGCGAAGGCACCGGTCTGGGCCTTGCACTGGTCTATTCCATCGTTGAAGAGCATTATGGACAAATCACCATCGACAGCCCGGCTGATGTTCAAAGCCAACGCGGTACCCGAATCAGGGTTACCTTGCCGCGTCATGTCGAAGCGACGTCCGCTGTGAACTGAGACCGTCGAGAGTATCGAATCAATGCCGCACATTTTGATCGTCGAAGACGAAACCATTATCCGCTCCGCCTTGCGCCGCCTGCTGGAACGTAACCAGTACCAGGTCAGCGAAGCCGGATCAGTGCAGGAAGCACAAGAACGCTTCACCATTCCCTCGTTCGACCTGATCATCAGTGACCTGCGCCTGCCGGGCGCGCCTGGCACGGAGTTGATCAAGCTCGCCCAGGGCACGCCGGTGCTGATCATGACCAGCTATGCCAGCCTGCGCTCGGCGGTCGACTCGATGAAAATGGGCGCGGTGGACTACATTGCCAAGCCATTCGACCATGACGAAATGCTGCAAGCGGCCGCACGAATCCTGCGTGACCGACAAACGGTACAAGCCGGCGGTGAAGCGGTTGCCGGCAAAGCCGCCAACGGTGCGGCGAAATCCGGTACCGACAACAGCAACGGTGAGATCGGCATTATCGGCTCGTGCCCACCGATGCAGGACCTGTACGGCAAGATCCGCAAAGTGGCACCGACCGACTCCAACGTTCTGATCCAGGGCGAATCGGGTACCGGTAAGGAACTGGTGGCGCGCGCCCTGCACAACCTGTCCAAACGTGCCAAGGCGCCGATGATTTCGGTGAACTGCGCAGCCATTCCGGAAAGCCTGATCGAGTCCGAGCTGTTCGGCCACGAAAAAGGCGCATTCACCGGCGCCAGCGCCGGGCGCGCCGGCCTGGTGGAAGCGGCGGACGGCGGCACCTTGTTCCTCGACGAAATCGGCGAACTGCCACTGGAAGCCCAGGCTCGCCTGCTGCGCGTATTGCAGGAAGGCGAGATTCGTCGCGTGGGCTCGGTGCAGTCGCAAAAAGTCGACGTGCGCCTGATCGCCGCGACTCACCGCGACCTCAAGAGCCTGGCGAAGATCGGCCAGTTCCGTGAAGACTTGTATTACCGCCTCCACGTTATCGCGCTGAAGTTGCCAGCCCTGCGCGAACGCGGTGCGGACGTCAACGAAATCGCCAATGCGTTCCTGGCGCGGCAAAGTGCGCGGATCAACCGCACCGACCTGAAATTCGCCGCGGATGCCGAGCAAGCCATTCGTCACTACTCCTGGCCGGGCAACGTTCGTGAACTGGAAAACGCCGTCGAGCGCGCCGTTATCCTGTGCGAAAGCCCGGAAATCTCCGCCGAGCTGCTGGGTATCGACATCGAACTGGGCGACCTGGAAGACGACGAATTCATTGGCCTGGCGCCACAACAGGGCAACGCCAGTAACAGCAACCACGAACCGACCGAAGATCTCTCCCTGGAAGACTACTTCCAGCATTTCGTCCTCGAACATCAGGACCACATGACCGAAACCGAGCTGGCCCGCAAGCTCGGGGTCAGTCGCAAATGCCTGTGGGAGCGCCGTCAGCGCCTGGGAATCCCACGTCGCAAGACCGGGGTGACCAGCGAAAGCTGAACCGTACCTGTCTCATGTGCGGGTAACACATGACTTTGCTGAAAAAACTGTTACCTCAGTTTTTTCACGTAACAGAAGCCGGGGCTTACGGTAACGAAGCCCCGGCTTTTTTTGGCCCTCGAAATGCCTGCCGACCGGCCTAACCCCTTGTTTTATTGAGTTTCGCAAAAGTTGGCACGCACCCTGCTATATGTTTGGTACAAGAACAATAACAAGCAATGCACAAGACAATAAAAATAAGACGAATCGACTCACGCACAATAAAAACAAGACGGCGAGAGGCGCAGCTAACTGATTCTTTTGGAGAGGCGTTGTATTTGGGGCTTGCCCCACGACCAGGCCGAGAACAACAAAAAACTGTCTTAAGACAGAGCCTGTACTGGTTGGATCGAAAGATCACTGCAATTCAGCGACCAAAGCAATCCGTTTGCTCTTGGCTCCCGATTGGGAGGGTCATGAAGGAAAGCTTCATGGCGAGGGCACTCAACAAAAACAAGAAGCCCGAAACCAAAAATAAAAATAGAGCATGCAACTACTTCTTGGGGAGCTTCGGCTCCCCTTGTGGTTTCTGCGATTCCCCCCCATACCCGCTTCCTGTACCTGTAGGAGCGAGCTTGCTCGCGAAAAAACCACAGGCAGCACTGGGCATCCGGTTTTCCGCATCATCGTTCACACCATCGCGAGCAAGCTCGCTCCCACAGTGTCCTACACCATCCCCCGACTAAATGCTAGAATCCCCGCCCATCATGCGGTCATTCTTCTGTTATGGCCGAATATTCCTTCAAACAGTGCATCCCATGCTGAAGAAGCTGTTCCAGTCATTCCGTTCTCCCAAGCGTCCTACGCAACACATTCGCAGCACGCCTGAAGTGCTCAACAGCGGCCAACACTCGCTGCAGAAGGCGCAATTCAGCCGTTACGCGGTGAATATCGTTGAACGCCTGCAGAACGCCGGTTATCAGGCTTATCTGGTTGGCGGTTGCGTGCGCGACATGCTGCTGGGTATCACCCCGAAAGATTTCGACGTTGCCACCAGCGCCACACCCGAGCAGGTACGGGCCGAATTCCGTAACGCGCGAATCATCGGGCGCCGGTTCAAACTGGTGCACATCCACTTCGGCCGCGAAATCATCGAAGTCGCGACCTTCCGCGCCAATCACCCGCAAAACGAAGACGAGGAAGACAGCAACCAGTCTTCGCGCAACGAAAGCGGGCGCATCTTGCGCGATAACGTTTACGGCACCCTGGAAGAGGACGCGCAACGTCGCGACTTCACCATCAATGCCTTGTATTACGATCCGGTCAGCGAACGCATCCTCGACTACGCCAACGGCGTACACGACATCCGCAATCACCTGATCCGCCTGATCGGCGATCCGACGCAACGCTACCAGGAAGACCCGGTACGGATGCTGAGGGCCGTGCGTTTCGCCGCCAAGCTGAACTTCGGCATCGAAAAACACAGCGCCCTGCCTATCCGCGGCCTGGCGCCGATGCTGCGCGAGATCCCGTCGGCTCGTCTGTTCGAAGAGGTGCTCAAGCTGTTCCTCTCCGGCCATGCCGCCGACACGTTTGAAATGCTGGTCGACCTGCAGTTGTTCGATCCACTGTTCCCCGCCAGCGCCGAAGCACTGGAATACAACCCGACGTACACCCACACCCTGATCAGCGAAGCCCTGATCAATACCGACCTGCGGATCAAGCAGAACAAACCGGTGACCCCGGCGTTCCTGTTTGCAGCCCTGCTCTGGCCTGCCCTGCCGGCCCGCGTCCTGCGCCTGCAGGAGCGTGGCATGCCGCCGATTCCGGCGATGCAGGAAGCGGCGCACGAACTCATTGCCGAGCAGTGCCAGCGCATTGCGATTCCGAAACGCTTCACCATGCCGATCCGCGAAATCTGGGACATGCAGGAACGCCTGCCCCGCCGCAGCGGCAAGCGTGCCGATCTGTTGCTGGACAATCCGCGCTTCCGCGCCGGCTACGACTTCCTGCTGCTACGTGAAAGCGCCGGCGAGCAGACCGATGGCCTGGGCGAATGGTGGACGGACTATCAGGACGCCAACGAAAGCGAGCGTCGCGACATGATTCGCGACCTCAGCGGCAAGGACGAAGGCACCGGCGCCCCGCGCAAGCGTCGCCGCAGCGGTGGTTCCAAGCGCAAACGCGCTGCCGGCGCTTCGAGCACCACGGGCGAGTAATCCATGGAACGCATCTACATCGGCATGGGCAGCAATCTGGCTGACCCCGCCGAACAATTGCGCAGCGCCGTCGAAGCGCTGGCGCAGTTGCCGCAATCGGAGTTGGTCGGGGTTTCTGCGTTTTACCAAAGTGACTCGCTTCTGCCCGGCCAACCGCGTTACACCAATGCAGTCGCCGCTCTCGACAGCACACTGGCGCCGCTGGATCTTCTGGATGCCTTGCAGGCCATCGAAAACGGCCAGGGTCGCGAGCGTCTTGAGCGTTGGGGACCGCGCACGCTGGACCTCGACATCTTGCTGTTCGGTGATCGCCTGATCGACGAACCGCGCCTCAAGGTTCCCCATTACCACATGCAGGAACGGGCCTTCGTGTTGTACCCGCTGGCGGAACTGGCCCCTGCGGATCTGCACTTGGTCGATGGCCGGAACTTGGCCGAACTGCTCAAGGCATGCCCGTTCGTCGGCCTGGAACGCCTCCTCCCGGCGTGACACAAATACCCTGTGGGAGCGGGCTTGCTCGCGAAAGCGGTGTATCAATCAACATTAATGTTGAATCTGATGCGCCCTTCGCGAGCAAGCCCGCTCCCACATTGGTTTTGTGTCGCGCACAAGATCTGCTGCTGAATCGCATCAGTTACCCCGGTAACACCCCACCCGTAACAATGCGGTAACACACGCAATTGACTTCCCTCGTTCTCCTCACGACTATAGGCGTCCCGCTGCCGCCTACACGGCGTTCAAGGGCGCAATCCAGGCCTTAAAAGCACGACGAAAGAGCGTGCGCCTGTATTCAACGAAGAATCACGCGCGTTACTCGCAGTAGTTTCCACAGCGCCTGAATGAGGAACTTTTCATGCCAGCCATCACCCTGACCACCCTGCAAGGTCTGAAGCAAAAAGGTGAAAAAATCACCATGCTGACCTGCTACGACGCGACCTTCGCCCACGCCTGCAATCAGGCCGGCGTCGAAGTGCTGTTGGTGGGCGACTCCCTCGGCATGGTTCTGCAGGGCCACGACAGCACCTTGCCTGTCACCACCTCGGAAATGGCTTACCACGTGGCCGCCGTCAAACGCGGTAACAGCGATGCCCTGATCCTCGCCGACCTGCCTTTCATGGCCTACGCCACCACCGAGCAAGCCATGACCAACAGCGCCCTGTTGATGCAGGCCGGCGCGCACATGGTCAAGGTCGAAGGAGCGTTGTGGCTGGCCGACTCGATCCGCCTGCTGGCCGAGCGCGGCATCCCTGTCTGCGCGCACATGGGCCTGACGCCACAGTCGGTGAACATCCTTGGCGGCTACAAGGTCCAGGGTCGCAATGAAAACCAGGCGCGGCAGATGCGTGCCGACGCGATCGCCCTGGAACAGGCTGGCGCGGCAATGCTGCTGCTCGAGTGCGTCCCGAGCGAACTGGCGGAAGAAATCACCCAGGCGGTGAAGATTCCGGTGATCGGTATTGGCGCCGGCAATCGCACCGACGGCCAGGTGCTGGTTCTGCACGACATGCTGGGCCTGTCCATTACCGGTCGCGTGCCGAAATTCGTGAAAAACTTCATGACTGGCCAGACCAGCATTGAAGCTGCATTGAATGCCTACGTGACTGAAGTCAAAGCGGCAACTTTCCCTGGGATAGAACACGGATTCTCTGCATGAACACCGTAAAAACCGTACGCGAACTGCGGGCCGCCGTGGCCCGAGCCCGTGGCGAAGGCAAACGCATCGCCTTTGTGCCAACCATGGGCAACCTGCACAGCGGCCACGTGGCGCTGGTGACCAAAGCCTCCCAACGGGCGGACTTCGTGGTGGCGAGCGTTTTCGTCAACCCGCTGCAATTCGGTGCTGGCGAAGACCTCGACAAGTACCCGCGCACCCTCGCCGCCGACCAGGAAAAACTGCTCCAGGCCGGTTGCCATTTGCTGTTTGCCCCCACCGTTGAAGAAATGTATCCCGACGGCATGGCCGGCCAGACCCGCGTCAGTGTCCCGCAATTGTCCGAAGGTCTGTGCGGCGCCAGCCGTCCGGGGCATTTCGAAGGCGTGGCGACGGTGGTCAGCAAGCTGTTCAACATGGTCCAGCCGGACCTGGCGATTTTCGGCGAGAAAGACTTTCAGCAACTGGCGGTGATTCGCGCGCTGGTTCATGACCTGAACATGCCGATCCAGATCATCGGTGAGCCGACTGTTCGCGCAACCGATGGCCTGGCGCTGTCGTCGCGCAACGGTTTCCTCAGCGAAGAGCAACGCGCTGTGGCACCGGTGGTTTATCGCACGCTGAATGCGATCGGCGAAGCGATCAAGCAGGGCGAACGCGACTACCCGGCGCTGATCGGCACCCAGATCAAACAGCTTGAAGCAGCCGGCCTGCGTCCTGACTATCTGGAAATCCGCCATGCACTGACCTTGCGCCCGGCGACGGCGCAGGATCGTGACCTGGTGATTCTGGTGGCGGCGTTCCTCGGTACGACGCGGTTGATCGACAACCTGCACCTGAACCTCGACGCGCCAATCTAAACACTCTCGAATTCTGTGGAGTGAGTCTGTGGCGAGGGGGCTTGCCCCCGTTGGGCTGCGAAGCGGCCCCAAACTTTCGAGCGTTTCCGAAATTTTGCCAGTGCTACGCACTGGAACGGGGGCAAGCCCCCTCGCCACAAAAGTACACTTCAAACCCTTCGCTTCATTCGTATTGCCGCCCACAACCCCTTCGGGCAAACTGCCCGCCGTTCGATTCCGACCTGGGAAATACTCATGCACGCCATCATGCTCAAAGCCAAGCTGCATCGCGCCGAAGTCACCCACGCTGTACTCGATTACGAAGGCTCCTGCGCCATCGACGGTGAATGGCTGGACCTGTCCGGCATTCGTGAGTACGAGCAGATCCAGATCTACAACGTCGACAACGGCGAGCGCTTCACCACCTACGCCATCCGTGGCGAAGAAGGTTCGCGCATGATCTCGGTCAACGGCGCCGCTGCCCACAAGGCCAAGGTCGGTGATCGCGTGATCATCTGCGCTTACGCTCATTACAGCGAAGCCGAACTGCTCAACTTCAAGCCACGCATGCTCTACATGGCACCGGGCAATGAACTGAGCCACACCAGCAATGCCATTCCGGTCCAGGTTGCCTGATACGAGTCTTGTCTCTTCCGTTTGTCGGGCCGTTCCTAACTTCGATGTTAAAAAAGTACCGGAAACAGGTCAGACAAAGTCAAGACAGATCATTGCGCGGGGTTTACTGTATTCGCCCTGCGCCATGAAATCGTGTCGACGCAGTTGACCGGAACGCCCACCCACAGCGCTCCGGGATTTTTAGTGTTCAAAAGGCCGTTCAAGTAATAAGGAAACCCGCAGCGATGGCGTATTACCGCACTCCTCACGACGTTACCGCTCTGCCCGCCTGGCAAGCGTTGAATGACCACCGCCAAGCCATGCAGGATTTCAGCATGCGCGAAGCCTTCAATGCCGATCCGCAGCGTTTTACTCAATTCACCCTCAGCAGCTGCGGCCTGTTTCTCGACTATTCGAAAAACCTGATCAACGCCGAGACCCGCAATCTGCTGGTGGGCCTGGCCAACGAAGTCGACCTCAAGGGCGCGATCAAGTCGCTGTTCGATGGCGAAATCGTCAACTCTTCCGAAGGTCGTCCAGCCCTGCACACGGCCCTGCGCCGCCCGGTCGGCGACAAGCTGTCGGTCAACGGCGTCAACGTGATGCCCGAAGTGCACAAGGTGCTGAACCAGATCACCGACCTCGTCGGCCGTATCCACGACGGTCTGTGGCGCGGTTACACCGAGAAGCCGATCACTGACGTGGTGAACATCGGCATCGGCGGCTCCTTCCTCGGCCCTGAGCTGGTGTCCGAAGCCTTGTTGTCCTACGCCCAGAAAGGCGTGCGTTGCCATTACCTGGCGAACATCGACGGCAGCGAGTTCCACGAACTGACCATGAAGCTGCGCGCCGAGACCACGCTGTTCATCGTCTCGTCGAAATCCTTCAACACCCTTGAAACCCTGAAGAACGCCCAGGCTGCCCGTGCGTGGTATCTGGCCCAGGGTGGTTCGGAAGCCGAGCTGTATCGCCACTTCATCGCGGTATCGAGCAACAACGCCGCCGCAGTAGCGTTCGGCATCCGCGAAGAGAACATCTTCCCGATGTGGGACTGGGTCGGCGGGCGCTACTCGCTGTGGTCGGCCATTGGTCTACCGATTGCCCTGGCCATCGGCATGTCCAACTTCAAGGAATTGCTGTCCGGTGCCTACACCATGGACCAGCACTTCCTGACCGCGCCCTTCGAACAGAACATGCCGGTGCTGCTGGCCTTGCTCGGCGTGTGGTACGGCAACTTCTGGGGCGCGCAAAGCCACGCGATCCTGCCGTACGATCACTACCTGCGTAACATCACCAAGCACCTGCAACAGCTGGACATGGAATCCAACGGCAAGAGCGTGCGCCAGGACGGCAAGCCAGTGTCCACAGACACCGGGCCGGTAATCTGGGGTGGCGTCGGCTGCAACGGTCAGCACGCCTACCACCAGTTGCTGCACCAGGGCACCCAATTGATCCCGGCCGACTTCATCGTGCCGATCGTCAGCTTCAACCCAGTGTCCGACCACCACCAGTGGCTGTACGCCAACTGCCTGTCCCAGAGCCAGGCGCTGATGCTCGGCAAGACCCTTGCCGAGGCCGAAACCGAGCTGCGCGACAAAGGCATGAGTGACGCCGAAGTGCAGAAACTCGCGCCGCACAAGGTGATCCCGGGCAATCGTCCGAGCAACACCCTGGTGGTCGAGCGCATCAGCCCGCGTCGCCTCGGTGCTCTGGTGGCGATGTACGAACACAAAGTCTTCGTGCAAAGCGTGATCTGGGGCATCAACGCCTTCGACCAGTGGGGCGTGGAACTGGGCAAGGAGCTGGGCAAAGGCGTCTACAACCGCCTGGTCGGCAGCGAAGAAACCCCGGCCGAGGACGCCTCGACCCAAGGGCTGATCAATTACTTCCGTGGTCGTCACCGCGGGTGATTTGATAGCACAACCCACGGGCTTTGGATCAACCCGAATCCTGTGGGCAAAAACAATTCCCTGTGGGAGCGAGCTTGCTCGCGATGACGGACTGTCAGTCGACAACCATGTTGACCTCCATGCCCTCATCGCGAGCAAGCTAGCTCCCACAGTTGTTTTGTATCTGACTTGAACCCATGGACCTCTCGGCGCATCTTTATCCTTGTCGCAAAACAAGCATAAGGAACCGTCATGTTCGATATCAGCACGTTCCCCAAAGCCGATGCCGTCCGCCGGGCCGCACAATTGAGTCAAGACGACTATCAGCGCCTGTACCGCCAATCCGTCGAACACCCCAGCACCTTCTGGGCCGAACAGGCCACGCGCTTTCTGGACTGGAGCGCGCCCTGGGAAACCGTCCAGCGCTACAACCTGAAAACCGGTGAAGCCAGCTGGTTTGCCGGTGCGCAATTGAACGTCAGCTACAACTGCATCGACCGACACCTGGAGAAACGCGGCGATCAGGTCGCCATCATCTGGGAAGGCGACGACCCTGCCGACTCGACATCGATCACCTACAAAAAACTGCATGAAAACGTCTGCCGCCTGGCCAATGTGCTGAAAAACCGTGGCGTGAGAAAAGGCGACCGCGTGTGCATCTACATGCCGATGATTCCCGAGGCGGCCTACGCCATGCTGGCCTGTACCCGTATTGGTGCAGTGCACTCGGTAGTGTTCGGCGGCTTCTCCCCGGACTCGTTGCGCGACCGCATTCTCGACGCCGATTGCCGCACTGTGATCACTGCCGACGAAGGCGTGCGCGGTGGCAAGGTCGTGTCACTCAAGCAGAACGTCGACAAGGCGCTGCAAAGCTGCCCGGACGTGAGCAGCGTGCTGGTGGTCGAGCGCACCGAGGGGCTGGTGAACTGGGTCGAAGGACGGGACATCAAGTACCAGCAGGCCCTGCGCGAAGCCAGCGCCGATTGCCCGCCCGAGCCGATGGACGCCGAAGACCCGCTGTTCATCCTCTACACCTCCGGCAGCACCGGCAAACCCAAAGGCGTGCTGCACACCACCGGTGGCTACCTGCTGCAAGCAGCGATGACCTTCAAGTACGTGCTGGACTACCGCGACGGCGAAGTCTTCTGGTGCACCGCCGACGTAGGCTGGGTCACTGGCCACAGCTACATCGTCTACGGTCCGCTGGCCAACGGCGCGACCACGCTGATTTTCGAAGGCGTGCCGAACTACCCGAGTACCTCGCGCTTCTGGCAGGTGATCGACAAGCACAAGGTGAACATTTTCTACACTGCCCCGACGGCCCTGCGCGCACTGATGCGCGAAGGCCCGGAACCGTTGAAGCAAACATCCCGCGCCAGCGTCAGGCTACTCGGCACGGTTGGCGAACCGATCAACCCGGAAGCCTGGGAATGGTATTTCCATGAGGTCGGCGAAGAGCGTTGCCCGATCGTCGACACCTGGTGGCAGACCGAAACCGGCGGCATCATGCTCAGCCCGCTGGTCAGTGCCCAGCGGATCAAGCCCGGTTGTGCGACACAACCGATGTTCGGCGTGCAACCGGTGCTGCTCGACGAGCAAGGCAAGGAAATCAAGGGCGCCGGCAGCGGCGTACTGGCCATAAAGTCCAGCTGGCCTGCACAGATCCGCAGTGTCTATCGCGACCCGCAACGCATGGTCGACACCTACTTCAAGCCCTACCCCGGCTACTACTTCACCGGTGACGGCGCGCGGCGCGATGAAGATGGCGACTACTGGATCACCGGGCGCATCGACGATGTGATCAACGTGTCCGGCCACCGTATCGGCACCGCCGAAGTGGAAAGCGCCCTGGTGCTGCACGAGAGCATTGCCGAGGCCGCTGCGGTCGGTTATCCCCACGACATCAAGGGCCAAGGCATCTATGTCTTCGTCACACCCATGAACGGCGTCGAAACCAACAATGAACTGAAGAAAGAATTGCTGGCCCTGGTCAGCAAGGAAATTGGCAGTTTCGCCAAACCGGACTTGATCCAGTGGGCGCCGGCCTTGCCGAAAACCCGCTCAGGCAAGATCATGCGGCGCATTCTGCGTAAGATTGCCTGCAACGAACTGGACAATCTGGGCGACACTTCGACCTTGGCCGATCCAAGCGTGGTACAAGGCTTGATCGATAAACGCCTGAATCAATAACGTTCTGTCTTCTGTAGGAGCGAGCTCGCTCGCGATGAACTCCGACATACCGCGTTTATTCAGGAAACACGCGTTATCGTTAACGTCCATCGCGAGCAGGCTCGCTCCTACAGAAAATTACAGAGTGGCCATGGAATTCATCCGTACCCGCATCGAAACCCAGATCATGAGCCTGTCCGGTTTGTCTTTGGGCAAACTCGACCTGGAAAACCCCAAGGGCGACCCCGGGCTGTTCGGGCCAGACTCGGTGAGTTGGCAAGTCCATGGCGATTTCAGCAGCATGCTGATCGGTGGCATCAGTGCCCTGATGCTGCAGGCCCTGCACCCGCTGGCATTGGCCGGGGTCTGGGACCATTCGAACTTTCGTGAAGACATGCTCGGCCGCCTGCGCCGCACCGGGCAGTTCATCTCCGGCACTACCTTCGGTTCTCGACAGGATGCCGAGTGGCTGATCGAAAAAGTCCGCACCATCCATTTGCAGATTACCGGCACGGCGCCGGATGGCCGCCCCTATGCCGCCAGCGATCCCGAATTGCTGACGTGGGTGCACGTGGCAGAAGTCAGCAACTTTCTCGCCGCGCATTTGCGCTATCGCAACCCGCATCTTTCACCTGCCGACCAGGATCGCTATTACGCGGAAATCGCCTTGGTCGCCGAACGCCTGGGCGCCCGGGATGTGCCCCGCTCGCGGCTGGAAATTGCCGACTACCTCAAGCGCATCCGTCCTCAACTGCTGTGCGACGAGCGCAGTCGTGAAGTCCTGCGCCTGTTGCTGAGCGCCCCCTCCCCCAGTCGCTTGGCCAAACCTTTCGGCGGTCTGATGATGCAGGCCGGGATCGACCTGCTGCCGGACTGGGCCAGCGACATGCTCGGCGTCAGCCAGAACCCGCTGCAACGCAAGCTGATCCGCGCCAGCGTCAATCGCAGTGCGCCGATGCTGCGCTGGGCGGTGCGTAACGGTTCGGTGCAGCGGGCTAAACGGCGGATGGGGTTATTGACCTAACAGGTATTGCTGCGATTTTTTCTGTGGCGAGGGGGCTTGTCGGATCGCCGCACCGCCCCGTTGAGCTGCGAAGCGACCCCAAGCTCACGAGCGTTTCCGAAATTTTGCCAGTGCTACGCACTGGAACGGGGGCAAGCCCCCTCGCCACAGTGTTAAACTCCCGCGCCCAATTCCCTCCTGCAAGGCGCCCAGCATGTCTTCCTTGAATCAGGCGCTGCGCGCCGCCCTCGATCAACGCCAGGACCTGCTCGCCGAACTGCACCTGCAGGGCACCGATTGCTATCGCCTCTTCCACGGTAGCCAGGAAGGCGCCGGTGGCCTGACCATCGACCGCTACGGCCCGCAGTTGTTGGTGCAAAGTTTCCACCAGGCGCTGGAGCGCGAGACGCTGCTGCAACTGCACGAAGCGATCAATCAACACCTGGGTTTTGAAACCCTGCTGGTCTACAACGACCGCTCCCGTGGCAACTCGCGCATCGATCGCGATGACATCGTCTACCGCGCCGACGAAGCCGCCCTGCAAGACCTGGTCGGCCACGAATGGGGCCTGAACTATCGGGTGCGTGGTCGCCACGCCGGACAGGACCCGCTGCTGTTCCTCGACCTGCGCAACACCCGCGGCTGGGTCAAGGATCACAGCAAGAACAAAAGCGTGCTGAACCTGTTTGCCTACACCTGTGGTGTCGGCCTCAGTGCCGCCGCCGGTGGCGCATGCGAGGTGTGCAACCTGGACTTCGCCGAAGGCAACCTGGCGGTCGGTCGGGAGAACGGGCAGCTCAACCCGCAGTTGCCGACCATGGAATTTATCCAGTCCGACTACTTCCCGGCCATTCGCCAACTGGCCGGCCTGCCGATCAGCCAGCGCCGCGGGCAAAAGCTGCCGAGCTATCAGCGCCTGGAACAGCGCCAGTACGATCTGGTGCTGCTGGACCCTCCGGCCTGGGCCAAGAGTGCATTTGGCACCGTCGACCTGCTGCGCGACTACCAGAGCCTGCTCAAACCGGCCTTGCTGACCACCGCCGACAACGGCGTGCTGATCTGCTGCAACAACCTGGCGAAAGTCAGCATGGACGACTGGCGTGAACAGGTTTTGCGTTGTGCAGAGAAGGCCGGGCGGCCGGTGCGTGAATGGACCGTGATGAAACCGGGCGCCGATTTTCCGTCAATGGATCAACAGCCACCGCTGAAAACCCTGATCCTGCAGCTCTGACCGTCGTCGGAGAAATCTGAAAATTCATGAACAGGCCAATCACTTCGGAACCGGAAACGCATGCCATACTCCAAGGCACTCCGATTCAGACAGATGAAGCCGCACATGCACAAAGGATTGATTCGCGCCATCGGCGCCTTGTTGACTGCTCTGGCCCTCTACAGTTTGCTGGGTTTTCTGATTTTACCGGGTGTCGCGTTGCGCGTTGCCAACCAGCAACTGGCCAACTACGCCACTACACCCGCGACCATCCAGCGGATCGAATTCAATCCGTTCAGCCTTGAACTGACCCTTTGGGGCTTGAACATCGGCGAACCCGGCAAGGAGCAGGTCGGTTTCGAGCGCCTGTACGCCAATCTGCAATTCGACAGCCTGTGGACCAAGGCGGTGCACCTGTCTGATGTCGAACTGACCAAGCCCAAGACCGAAATCCTGTTCAGCAAGGACGGCAAACTCAATCTGCTCGGGCTGTTCAAACTGCCAGAGAGCGAACCCACGCCGGCCGACCCGGATGCCAAGCCGTTTCCACTGCGCATCGAGCGGATCAAACTGGCGGGCGGTGCCGTGCATTTTGAAGATGCCCGGCCCAGCGAGCCCATCGAGTTTCTCTACGACACACTCGATTTCGAACTGAAGAACCTCAGTACCCTGCCCGATGACAGCGCAGACATGACCCTGGTGGCCATCGGCCCCAATGGCGGACAGATCGACTGGACCGGCAACTTCAGCCTGATTCCGATCGCCTCCGAAGGTAAGCTGAAAATCACTGACGGCAAGATGAAAGCCTTTTGGCCCTATGTGCGCGATGCCGTGCCACTGGATCTCGAAAACGGCGTCATGAGCATCAGCACCGACTACAAACTCAACCTGGCCAAGGAAACCGAGCTGCTACTGAGCAATGTAGCGGTCAGCATCGCCCCCTTCGCGATCAAGGCTCCGGATGGCCGGCCGCTGGTAAAGCTCGAGCGCCTGGACGTCAGCGAAACCACCGTGGACCTGGCCAAGCAGCAAGTGGTGGTGGGCAAGATCCGCAGCCACAAACTGGAAACCTGGGCCGCGCTGGAATCGGACGGCCAACTCGACTGGCAGAAACTGTTCGCCAGCCAGCCGGCCAAACCCGCTGCCAAAGCCAAGGCGGATGCCGAACCGACCGGCACTCCGGCGGCGGCAGACTCACCGAAACCTGAACCGGCCGCGCCAGACAAACCCTGGCAAGTGCTGCTCAAGGATGTGCAACTGCGCAACTACAAGGTGCATCTGGCTGACCGCAAGGCACAACCCGCCGTCGCCCTGGAACTGAGTCCGCTGAACCTCGACCTGCAAAATTTCGACAGCCTCAACGGTTCCCCCTTTACCCTCAAGCTCGATACCGGTGTAGGCAAGCAAGGCAAGATCATGGCCGACGGCGAGGTCAACCTGGCCCCGGTCAGCGCCAGGCTGAAGGTACAGACCAAGGACATCGACTTGCGGGTTGCCCAGTCCTACATCACGCCGTTCATTCGCCTGGAACTGCGCAGCGGCATGCTCGGCAGCGATCTGGCGGTCGACCTGAAAAGCACCGAGCCCTTGGCCTTCGGCGTCACCGGCCGTGCCCAGGTCGATCAGTTGCATACCCTGGACACCTTGAAAACCCGCGACTTCCTCAAGTGGCAGCAGGTCGTGGTCGAAGGCCTGAACTATCAGCATGGGGACAGCCTGTCGATCGACAAGATCAACCTGTTCCAGCCCTATGCGCGTTTCATGATCAACGATGATCGCACCACCAACATCGATGACCTGCTGATTCCACAGCCAGCGGATTCCGGGGCAAAACCGGCTGCGAACAAACCGGCCAGCAACGAAAAACCGTTGGGCATCCACATTGGCGGCATTTTCATCAATGACGGTTCGGCCAACTTCGCCGACTTCAGCCTGACCCCGAACTTCGCCACCGCCATCCAGCAACTCAACGGGCAGATCGGCACCATCGACAGCCGCCGGCCGAAACCGGCCAGTGTCGACGTCAAGGGCAAGGTCGATCGCTACGCACCGGTGACCATCAAGGGCTCGGTCAATCCGTTCGACCCGATGGCCAGCCTCGACATCGCCACCAGCTTCAAACGCGTGGAACTGACCACGCTGACGCCCTACTCCGGCAAGTTCGCCGGCTACCGTATCCGCAAGGGCCGGCTCAATCTCGACCTGCACTACCAGATCACCAAGGGTCAGCTCAAAGCTGAAAACAAAGTGGTGGTCGAACAACTGCAACTGGGTGAAAAAGTCGACAGCCCGGATGCCGTGAGCCTGCCACTGAAACTGGCCATTGCCTTGCTCAAGGACGTCGACGGCAAGATCTCCATCGAACTGCCGGTCACTGGCGACCTGAACAACCCTCAGTTCAGCGTCATGCCGATTATCTGGCAGACCCTGCGCAACCTGATCGTCAAGGCCGCGGCAGCACCGTTCAAACTCATTGGCGGCTTGGTCAACGGTGGTGGTTCGGAAGACCTGGGCAGCGTTTCATTCGCAGCCGGTTCCAGCGAATTGAGCAAGGACGCCGAAGGCGCCCTCGACAAACTGTCCAAGGCGCTCAAGGAACGCCCGGCCCTGCGCCTGGAAATCGAAGGCACCGCCGCCCAGAGCAGCGATGGCCCGCTGATCGCCGAACAACGCCTGGAGCGTGAATACCAGTACAACTACTACAAAATGCTCCAGCGCCGCGGTGACAAGGTCCCGGCCCAGGCTTCGTTGCTGGAAGTGCCGGACGGAGAAAAGGGCCCGCTGCTCGAAGGTATCTACCGCACCCGCCTGAAAACCCAGCCCCCTGCCGAATGGAAGGACCTGGGCAAGGAAGAACGCACCGCGAAAATGCGTGCCGAGGTGATCAAGTTCTGGAGTGCCAGCGACGTACTGTTGCGTCAACTGGGCCAGGAACGCGCCAGCAGCATCAAGGATTATCTGGTCGACAAGGCCCAGTTGGAAGATGACCGGGTGTACTTCATCGATGCCAATCTGGGCGAGGCGCAAAGCGACGGCCGCGTGGTGACTCCGATGCATCTGGATGCCGAGTGATGCATCGGCAGCTGGCAGGCCTGGCTCTGGCGCTCTCCGTCAGTCAGGCCTGGGCGGCCGATACCCTACGCTGTGGCAGCCAGTTGATCAGCGTCGGCGATCGCTCGAGTGAGGTCGTGCAGAAATGCGGTGAGCCGGTCAGCCGCGACTTGCTGGGGTACAAGCGCAGTGCCGATAGACGCGAGGAGTTTCAGGTCGAGGAGTGGACCTACGGACCGAATGGCGGGATGTATCAATACTTGCGGTTCGAAGGTAATCGGCTGAAGCAGATCTCCAGCAAACGCGGAAATTAATTAGCCACTATCCAATGTGGTAGCGGGCTTGCTCCCACAATTGATTTTCAGCACTACACATAAAACAGGCCCCGGAAAAAAGCGCGGGGCCTGTGACGGCCACATCCTTATGGCCCTTCGCATGAACACTCAGGTTGCAACAGACGTATGACTCTACCCGTCTGTCGCGCCTTCTCCCGGTCCAGGCGAGAAGCCTGCCTTACTCGGCTTTGAGGCCGTCAGCGGAGACCGCCTTGACGCCTTTGATTTTCTTGGTGATGGCCACAGCCGCTTCTTTTTGCGAATCGGTCACGGCGGTGGTCGACGACAGCGATACCACGCCTTTGTTGGTTTCAACTTTGATGTCGCTACCTGGAATGCCTTTTTCAGTCATCAGGTCAGCCTTGACTTTGGTGGTGATCCAGGTATCGGAAGTATCTTCTTTCACTTCGGTCATTTCACCGGCAGCCAGCACCATTGGCGACTGGGTTGCCTGGGTGGTTTGAGCAAACGCGGCGTTGGCCATGGTCAGGGTCAGCGCGGTAGCAGCAGCGGCAGTGATAGCGAACTTCTTCATACGAGTAACTCCTGTTTTTCGGAAAGTCTGCCGGATGTCTTGTCGGCAGGGTTACCAAGGATATTGCGAACGCTGTGCCAACTTTGGAGAAGGAACTAAAACCTTATTAATCAATAAGTTACAAAACAAGCCAACTTTCGAAATCATGCAAAATGCACGAGAAGCACAAACACTGCATGCAAGTTGCGGGTTTATGGAAAGTTCCTAAGATGCTGAAATTTCTGAGCTTTATCTGCAACATTTGACGACGGGTCGACAAACAGGAAAATCCCCGCAAAAGCGGGGACTTGATTCAGCAATTCATGCCGCAGAACCGGAACACCCTTTAGGCAAGTAGTCCTCGGTAACGCTGCTCTTGCATGACCAGCCTTTGGCTTCGTCCCGTGTCAGGGTGACGGTTTTGCCCTGGACCACCCCCGGGGCATTGTGCAACGTACAAACGATTGATCCCGCCCCCGGCGTTGTAGCCGTCACAGACAGGGCGCAATGGTTGGTCGATGTCTTGCCAGCGGGCGCCACGTTGGCAATTGTCGGCGTTTCCCCCTGGCTGATCACATCCTCGAACGGCACCTTCATTGCAGTCAGCTCGGCCATCGCCGCCGTGACCTTGGCCCGCGCCTGGTACTTGGAATACATCGGCAGGCCCAGGGTTGCCAGGATCCCGATGATCGCTACCACGACGAGCAACTCGATCAGGGTAAAACCTTTCTGATAGTTCATGTACAAGCTCCATGCATGAGTCGAAGGCTCATGACCTGCCCCATGGCAGCACAGCCTGTGCCAAGGCCAGAAGCCCCTGTTGGCCGGGGGCGTGGTGTTCGCAAAGCCCTTACTTACTACCAAGATCAGTACTATCTGACGTTTTTTGTCACATCACCCTTGCGGGTTTGGCCCCATCCTTTGACTAGGCTATAAGAGCAATTCAATCGGAATACCCAGGACTGAACATGGCGGTCAAGGCAGCGAAAATCAGCGTGTATGCGTGGGAAGGCATCGACCGCAAAGGCACAAAAGTGACCGGCGAACTCAGCGCTCAAAACCCGGCGCTGATCAAGGCGAAACTGCGCAAGCAAGGCATCAGTCCGGGCAAGGTTCGCAAAAAAAACCATTCGGTTTTCAGCATGGGCAAGCGTATCAAGGCCCAGGACATTGCCCTGTTCACCCGGCAAATGGCGACGATGATGAAGGCCGGCGTGCCGTTGTTGCAGTCCTTCGACATCATCGGCGAGGGCTTCGACAATCCGGCCATGCGCAAGCTGGTGGACGAACTGAAACAGGAAGTTGCGGCAGGCAGCAGTTTCGCCGCCGCCCTGCGCAAGAAGCCCCGGTATTTCGATGAGCTGTATTGCAACCTGGTGGATGCCGGCGAGCAGGCCGGTGCCCTCGACACCCTTTTGGAGCGGGTCGCGACCTACAAGGAAAAAAGCGAAAGCCTCAAGGCCAGGATCAGGAAAGCCATGACCTACCCGCTGGTGGTGGTGTTCGTCGCAGCGATTGTCACCGGGATCCTGCTGGTCAATGTCGTGCCGCAGTTCGAATCGGTGTTCAAAGGCTTTGGCGCCGAACTGCCGGCCTTCACCGTGATGGTCATTGGCCTCTCGCAATTCATGCAAGCCTGGTGGTGGGTGGTCCTTGTCACGCTGATCACGATGACCTTCGGCGTACGCCACGCCCTCAGGACATCCCCGGCCTTGCGTGACCGGATGGACACCTGGCTGCTGAAACTGCCGCTGGTGGGCACCCTGATGCATAAGTCCGCCGTGGCCCGGTTCGCCCGTACTTTGTCGACCACTTTCGCTGCCGGCGTGCCGCTGGTGGAGGCTCTGGAATCAGTGGCCGGTGCGACCGGCAATAGCGTGTTCAAGCGCGCGGTATTGCGCATCCGGCAGGACATCTCGACCGGCATGCAATTGCATTTCGCCATGCGCACCTGCGGCGTCTTTCCGAACATGGCGATACAAATGACTGCAATTGGCGAAGAGTCCGGCACCCTGGACGCTATGCTCGACAAAGTCGCGGGGTTCTACGAAGACAACGTCGATAACATGGTCGATAACCTCACCAGCCTGATGGAGCCGTTCATCATGGTGGTGCTGGGTGTTATCGTCGGTGGACTGGTAGTTGCCATGTACCTGCCCATCTTCCAACTTGGCTCAGCGATCTGACATGCCCTTGAATGAAATCCTGACTCAATCTGCGCTGGCCTTTGTCCTTCTCGCAGGCATCACCGGCCTGCTGGTCGGCAGCTTCCTCAATGTCGTGATCTGGCGCCTGCCAAAAATGCTCGAACGCGACTGGCGCGAGCAGGCCCATGACATTCTCGGGCTGCCAGGCGAAACGCCGCTGCCGACCTACAACCTGTTGCTGCCCCACTCCCAGTGCCCGCACTGCGGTCACCGCATCCGCGCCTGGGAAAACATCCCGCTGCTCAGCTATGTGTTTTTGCGCGGCCGCTGCTCAGCCTGTGCGGCCGCGATCAGCCCGCGCTATCCGTTGACCGAACTGGCCTGCGGCCTGTTGTCGGCATTTGTTGCCTGGCACTTCGGCTTCGGTTGGCCCGCCTGCCTGATGCTGGTCCTTAGCTGGGGTTTGCTGGCGATGAGCCTGATCGACGCCGAACATCAGATATTGCCGGACGTGCTGGTGCTGCCGTTGATATGGCTGGGGTTGATCGTCAACAGTTTCGGCCTGTTCGTGTCGTTGCACGAGGCGCTTTGGGGGGCGATAGCCGGCTACAGCCTGCTGTGGTCGGTGTTCTGGCTGTTCAAGCTGATCACGGGCAAGGACGGCATGGGCTACGGTGATTTCAAGTTGCTGGCGATGCTGGGCGCCTGGGGTGGCTGGCAGATTTTGCCGCTGACCATCCTGCTGTCCTCGCTGGTGGGGGCCATTATCGGGCTGATGCTGCTGCGCTGGCGCAATGCTAAAACCTCGACGCCGATCCCTTTCGGTCCCTATCTGGCCATTGCCGGCTGGATTGCGTTGCTCTGGGGTGGTCAAATAACCGACCTCTATTGGCAGTTTGTCGGTTTGAAATGAATAGCCCTGTGGAAAAACCCTGGATTCTCGGCCTGACCGGCGGCATCGGCAGCGGCAAAAGTGCGGCCGCCCAACACTTCATCGATATGGGCGTGCATGTGGTCGACGCCGATCACGCCGCTCGCTGGGTCGTTGAACCCGGCCGCCCGGCACTGGCACAAATCGCCGAACACTTCGGCACCGGCGTGTTGCAGGCCGACGGGCAACTGGACCGCGCCGCGCTACGCAAATTGATCTTCGAAGTGCCAGAAGAACGCCGCTGGCTGGAGGCCCTCCTGCATCCGCTGATCGGCGAAGAAATCGCTCACCACCTGGCGCTGGCAAAATCGCCTTATGCGATTCTGGTTTCGCCGCTGCTGATCGAGTCCGGGCAATACGCCATGACCCAACGGGTACTGGTGATCGATGCCCCCGAACAATTGCAGATCGAACGTACCCTGCAACGTGACCAGACCAGCGAGCAGCAGGTCCAGGCGATCCTCAAGGCCCAGTCCAGTCGCCAGGATCGCGTGAGCCATGCCGACGACGTCGTGATCAATGACCGCGACCTTGCCTGGCTGCACAGCGAGGTCGAACGCCTGCATCATTTTTATCTTTCTTTGCGTGGAGGCCAGTCATGAGCCAACCAACAACCGTCGACTGCCCAACCTGTGGCGCCCCCGTGGAATGGACCGCCGAGAGCAAATTCCGGCCATTCTGCTCCGACCGCTGCAAACTGATCGACCTGGGTGCCTGGGCGTCCGAAGAACACAAGATTCCAGTGGCACCCGATGCCGAGGACGAAATGTTCAGCGGTGACTTCGACCCGCGCCACTGATCCATCGAGTGGGCGATTCCAGGTTTTGATGCGGATCAGGACTTGGGATCGTCGTCCTTCCAGGGAGCCGAGAGGTAGCGCGTGCGGTTGAACGTCTCAAGCCACTCCGGACAAAACACGACCAGCGCACTGACGATCATGCCGTTGATAAACGCTTCGGGAAAAATGATCAACCATAGATATCCGACAAAATCTTCCAGCCAGTACGGCATGGCAAAACGCTCGTCGAACCATAACAACCAAAGCGCCAGCAGCAGACACAGCAACGCCGACAGCGCTGCGGCAAAAAATCCGGAAACGAAGATATACACGAAGGGATTTCGTGGCTGCGCCCTCTCCACCAGAATGGCGCAGCACTCGGTGACCAGCACCGGCAACGCAATCAACAGCGCGCCGTTGACCCCGACCGCCGCCAGGTCCTGTCGGCCGAGCAACACCAGCCCCGTTTGCGCCACCAGGCCACCTACCAGCGCCAGCGGCCAGTCCAGCAGTAGCGTCACTGCGGTCATGCCGATGAAGTGGTAAGACACGCCGGTATCAAAGTCGCGCCGCACCAGCCACAACAGAAACAGCGCAAACACCGTTCCAAAGAGCAGATGCTGACGACGGCTGTCGGTGAACAGTTCAACCCACGGCGCGCGACAGATCGCCCAGATCAACACCGGCACATAGATCAGCCAGCCGACCGCAAGGGTTTGCGATGACAGCAACTCTGCACCGATCATGGCTACGTGCGCCTCCCAGGCGAAGAACAACAGGCACTCAGTCTACACCGCCGCCCGCATGCCCTTCGACTTCAAGCCCAATGCCGCGGATCGTTCATCACCGCGTCATGTTCGGCGAACAGCTTCGGTAGCTCAGACTTGAGAAAGTCCACCCAGGTGCGGACCTTGGCATCGAGAAAGCGTCGCGAAGGATACAGCGCATACACATTGCGTTCGCGCAGACGCCATGCAGGTAACACACGCAGCAAAGTACCGTCGCTCAAGGGCCGCGTCGCGGTGTAGAACGGCAGCAGGCTGATGCCCATGCCCGCCTCCGAAGCCTTGACCATCGACTCGGCAACATTGCACTGAAAGGTCTTGGCCGGGCTGACGGCGTGCTCGCCGTCCTGGTCCTGGAAAAGCCATTGATCGCCGTACAGCGGGTCGAGCATGCGCAGGCATTGATGATCGCTCAGCGCCAGCGGCTGCTGCGGCACACCCCGGCGTCGCAGATAGGCCGGGGAGGCACAGGGCACGCTGTAAATCTGCCCGATGGCTTGCGCAACCATTTGCGAATCGGCAAGTTCCGGAGCGATCGAAATCACCACATCGTGCCCCTCCTCCAGCGGATCGGGATTGCGCTGCGACAAGGTCAGCTCGAACACTACATCGGGATAAAGCTCGCTGTAGCAGGCGATCAACGGCGTGAGCAGCACACCCAGGCCGTTCATGCTGTGCACCCGCAGGCGTCCGGCCGGATTGATATGAGCGCCATGGGCCTCGGCCGTCGCCTCATCCATGGCTTCGACGATTTGCCGGCTGCGCAGCAGGAAGCGCTCGCCGGCATCGGTCAGGCTCAAGCGCCGCGTGGTGCGTTGCAGCAGTCGCGCCTGAACATGCTCCTCCAGATCCGCCACCAATCGGGATACCTGCGCGGTCGACAGATCCAGCGCATCGGCAGCCCCGGTGAAACTGGCGCAGTCCACCACCCGGATGAATACGCGCAAGTTGTTAAGCACATCCATAAGCCCCCCTCGGGCGATGACTGTTACGTTTTATGTAAGGCTGCATCCGCCGTTCGCCCCTTTATCCGTCGGTGGCAAAGACTAAAATTCAGACATCAAAACCGACACGGAGCACGCCAACATGAAAACGTTGATCAGCCTGTTGCTGACCGTCATCGCCACCTCGGCCATGGCCGCTGACAACGAGCCCCTCGCAGTCCTGTACAACCCGGCGCAGCCACTGGACATCGCCAGCGTGGTTTCTGTGTCGAACACCGCGACAGCGTGCGGGGTCGTACCGGCGACCATGGTGTATGTCGATCATCAAGGCCAGACCCACCGTGTGACCTACAACGTCATGGGTGATTGCACCAGCAACCTGTGATCACCGGGCTCACAGCAAGGTCCACGTGTAGCTGAGGATCAAGCGGTTCTCGTCGATATCACTGCGGTAGTTGGAGCGCGCCATCGCGTTGCGCACACGGATGCCAAGGCCTTTGAGGCTACCGCTCTGCAACACATAGCCGATGTCGAGGTCACGCTCGCGATCCTTGCCTTCATAGCCCTTGCCGGTATCGACATTGTTGCCGCTGATGTAGCGCACGGTGCTGGTCAGCCCCGGTACGCCGAGCGCCGCGAAGTCGTAGTCGTAACGCGCCTGCCAGGAACGCTCATCGGTGAAGGCGAACTCGTAGGTCGGCACCTCGTTGCCCAGTGGCGAGATGTTGGCAAATACCCGTGGAAATGCACTGTCGCCGAACATGCCCTGATAGCCGACGTAAAACGTATGACCGCCACGCTTGGCCGACAGCAACGAGAAGAACGCCTGGTTGTCGATGTTACCCAGCAGTTTTTTGCCGTCCTCGCGCGAATCGTAGTAACCGAGGTTGGCGCCGAGGATCCAGTCGCCCACTGGCTCACTGTGCTTTAAACCCAGAAACCGCTGGTTGTAGATATCTTCCAGTTGCCCGTACCAGGCGCTGACCGAGCTGCGCTTGTCATTGAAGGCATAATCAGCGCCGGCAAAATTGAAACCGTCACTGCTGACCTGACGCTGCGGCACGTGACCCAGCATTGCCTGCATCTTTTCGTCGCCAGCCTCGTTGCGCAGGCTGGTTGAACTCAAGTGACCACCCTGCACAGTCAGGCCATTGATCTCGTTGGAGGTGATGCTTGCGCCCTGATAACTGGGTGGCAGCAGGCGAATATCGCTGAATGCCAACACCGGCAGGTTGGGTTGCAACTCACCGACTTTCAGCTCGGTTTTGGAGTAGCGCATCTTTAACGCGCCTTCCAGACGGCTGTAGTTGTCTGCCGCGCGGCCGTCGTCCTGCACCGGCAACAAACCGGTATTGGTCCGGTCCGGAGCGCTGTCGAGCTTGAGACCGAGCAAGCCGATAACGTCCACCCCAAACCCGACGGTGCCCTGGGTGTATCCGGACTTCACGTTGAGGATGAAACCCTGGGCCCACTCTTCAGCCTTCGATTGCTGGTTGGCGCCGACGATGTCGGAATAGTCGCGACTGAAGTAGTAATTGCGCGCCTGCAACGTCGCGCTGGTGTCTTCGATAAAGCCGGTTTCAGCTGCCATCGCCCCTGTGGAAAAACCCGAGACGACAGCCAGGGACAACGCAGAACCGGTTGTTGGGAGAATCTGTTTCATCGTTTTTCTCTTATTGTTATTGATCGACTGATTGAAGGACTTCAGTTGCAGTGGATTTGCGACGGGGAGCGGGACGACGGGCGCTCAACAGCACATGGGTGACCATGCCGAAAATCAGCCCCCAAAACGCCGCGGACAAACCGAACAACGACATGCCCGAAGCCGTGACCAGAAAGGTCACCAGCGCGGCTTCGCGATCGCTCGGTACCGCCATCGCGCCGGTCAACGCGCCGGCAATGGCGGCGAACAAGGCCAGCCCGGCCAGCGCCGCGATCAACTCTTTGGGGAACGCTGAAAACAGCGAGACCAGCGTGGCGCCGAAGATCCCCAGCAGCAGGTAGCACAGGCCGCCGACGACCCCGGCCACGTAGCGTTTGCGAGGATCTTCGTGAGCTTCGCGACCGGTGCAGATCGCCGCGGTGATCGCCGCCAGATTCAGCCCATGGCAACCAAACGGCGCCAGCAATGCGGTGCCCAGCGCGCTACTGGCGATGATCGGGCTCGCTGGCGTCGGATAGCCACTGGCGCGCAGCACCGCCATGCCGGGCACGAACTGACCGGTCAGCGCCACCATCACCAGCGGCAAGGCAATGTTCAGGATCGCGCCCAGACTGAACTCGGGCGTGATCCACACCGGCGTGGCCAGGCCGATCACCAGCGCTTCACGATGTAAATCACCGGTGAACGCGGCAATCGAACAGCCCATCAGCAGCACCATCATCACCGCATAACGCGGCATCACACGCTTGCAGATCAGGTAGCAGGCAAACATCGCCAGGACCAGCAACGGCTTGCGCTGCATCGACACGAACAAGCCAGTGCCGAAACTGAACAGGATCCCCGCCAGCATCGCCGCCGCGATGGCGGCGGGCAGCTTGCTGATGATCCGGTCGAAAGCGCCCGAGATGCCAACCACGAAAATGATCAGGCTGCTGACCAGATACGCCCCCACGGCCTCTGCCATGGAGATGTCCGGCAACAGCGTCACCAGCAACG
Organism: Pseudomonas sp. GW821-FHT12A04; assembly: GCF_058807755.1. Taxonomy (NCBI): domain Bacteria; kingdom Pseudomonadati; phylum Pseudomonadota; class Gammaproteobacteria; order Pseudomonadales; family Pseudomonadaceae; genus Pseudomonas; species Pseudomonas sp. GW821-FHT12A04. Next base: position 4,797 of record NZ_JBXAQZ010000024.1, on the reverse strand, counting down.
CCGAGCCCGGCGCCGACCAGGCGATGATCACCGGAACGCGGAAGCGCAGGCTCAAGCCGATGCCGAGCACGGCGCTGCCGATGGAGATCGCCCAGATCCAGGACGACAACACTTCCCGCGAAAGATGTGCCGCTTCTGCCGCCTGAAAGATGATCACCAACGGGCCGGCGTAGGAAATCACCGTGGCAATGAATCCAGCCACGGCGGCTGACAACGAGAAGTCCTGGAAAAACGCTTTCATGATTCAGGCACCGGTCGCTGACAACGCTGGGTTGACGCCAGCGGCGCTACGTCGGCTGCTGATGGCGAACACGGTCATGGCCAGGGTCGCCACCGCACCGGGCAAGGCAAACGCCATGAAGTTCAGTTGCAGGGGCAAGCTGATCCCGAGCAAGGCACCACCCAGCAGCGGACCGACGATGGCCCCGTTGCGCCCAATGCCCGACGCCCAGCCCAGACCGGTAGACCGAATCGTCATGGAGTAAAACTGCGCGGCACAGGCGTACAAAAGAATCTGCGAGCCAATGGTGGTGGCACCCGCAATGGCGATCAGCAAGTACAACACCGGCATCGGGCTGTTGAAGCCCAACAGCGTGATCGACACCGCCGCCATGGCGAAAAACACCGCCAGCACTCTCGGCAGATTGAGTTTGTCGCCCAGCACCCCGCCACCGACCGCGCCGAAGATCGCCCCGAAGTTCAACACCAGCAGGAACGACAGGCTCGAACCCAGGCTGTAACCGGCGTTGGCCATCAGTTTCGGCAGCCAGGAACTCAGCGCGTACACCATCAACAGGCAGCAGAAAAACGCCAGCCACAGCATCAGCGTGCGCAGCGCACGGCCTTCACGGAACAACTGCAACACTGGGGTGCCCGTGCCTTTCACTTCGGCCATGTGCAATTGATCAGAGGTTTGCGCGACGTAGGCCGGATCGATGCGCTGAAGAATATTGCACGCCTCTTCATTGCGCCCCTGACGCAACATGAAGCCCACCGATTCGGGCAGGAAATACATGATCAGCGGCAACAACAGCAACGGCAGGACCGCCACGTAAAACACCGACTGCCAGCCGAAACTCGGGATCAGCACAATGCCCAGTCCGGCGGACAGCATGCCGCCCACCGAGTAACCGCTGAACATGATCGCGACCAGAGTGCTGCGGATTTTTTTCGGCGCGTACTCGTTCATCAGTGCCACGACGTTAGGCATCACGCCGCCAATGCCGAGCCCGGCAATGAAGCGACAGAGGCCGAACTCGGTGGGGTTTCGGGCGAAACCATTGAGCACGGTGAAGCCACTGAAGAGCATCACGCAGATCGTGATGGCTTTTTTGCGACCGATCCTGTCCGACAGCGGACCGAAGAACAGCGCACCGAACATCATGCCGAACAGTGCATAGCTGCCCAGTGCACCGGCTTGCAGAGGACTGAGCCCCCACTCTTTCATCAGCATCGGCAAGACCACGCCGTAGATCACCAGATCGTAACCGTCGAAGATGATGATCAGGGCACACCAGAACAGCACCATCCAGTGAAAGCGGTTGAAACGAGCGTTGTCGATAACCTCATGTACGTCGATCTTGCGCATGGCATATATCTCTTGTTGTTGTTTTTTTAGAGCGGCGGTAACACGGCTTACGTCCGTACAGCCGAGGGTAGAGCCGCCCGATACGTGGCAATATCCAGTGCGCGCAGATCACTATCCATTTTGTGCAGGGCCCTGAAACGGGCATGGGAGCGGGAGGCATTGACCCTCTCCGACAAATTGTCTTCTTTGCGATCACATTTGAACGCTAAGCTTGGGCCTATGGATGACTCAGATTACTTACGCCTGCTGACCATCGCGGCCGAGCAAGCCAACGCGTTCCTGTCCAATGCCCGCAAGTGGGAGCGTGAGCGTTGGGTCTGCCAGCGCCTGCTGCAAGGCTTGAACATTCCCTATCGCGCCGATGAGTTCGCCCCCGCCGGGGAGCCGCCGGATGTGTTGTTTCGCGATGCCAGTTTCGAGGTGTTCTTCGTGCTCGACGAGGGCCGGCGCCTCAACGATGAATGGCGCGACGAATTGCAACGCCGACGCAGCGCGTTTTCCCTGAGCCAACTGGTGCGCCGCGAGGCCAAGCCACGACGCATCCCCGCCAACGAGTTCTTGCTGCGATTGGCGCCGACCTTGCGCAAAAAAGCGCACAACTACAAAGAGCGCGGCATGGATCTGGGTGAGCTGGACATCATTGCCTTCGCCAGCCTCAAACGCGAAGTACTGGACCTCAACAGCCATTTCCCGCCGCCGACCGAATACCTGCGCCAGGGCTGGCGCTCGCTGTCATTGGTTGGGCCGACATTCGCCCGCGTGCTGTTCGCTCACCCGGATGCGCCGGACTTCTTGCGCAGCAACCTGGGGCGCAGCATTGTGTTCGACGTCGGGATCAGTCTGTGAGCCCGCTGCAGGAGCTGATCGCCGAGGTGCCACAACAGGGTCGTGTACGCTGGATCGGCGTGCGCCCGCAATCACGTTCGGCGATGCTTGCACTCGATGCCGTGGAAGCGCGCCTGGAGGCCGGCCTGACCGGCGACCACGCCCGCCCCGGCGTGCGCAATGCGCGGCAGGTAACGCTGATTCAGTGGGAGCACCTGGCGGTGATCAGTTCACTGATGGGGCGAGCACAGGATCATCCGGTCCGGCCTGAAGATCTGCGGCGCAATCTCGTTATCAGTGGCATCAATCTGTTCAGCCTCAAGGGCCGCCGCTTCCGGATCGGCCAGGCAACGTTCGAAACCACCGGCTGGTGCCAGCCCTGCGCGCGTCTGGAAAGCAACCTGGGCATCGGCACCTTTCAGGCCGTGCGCGGACATGGCGGAATCACTGCCCGGGTGTTACAAAGTGGCATCATTCGCCTGGACGACATCGTTAGCGTCGAACCCATTGCGGACAGCGGCTATGCTGCGTTCAACCCTGGGTAAAAACACTGTAGCTTCTACACATTCAGCAACGTCTACTCCTGACGAGGCCCGATATGACCAGCCGCCTGAACCCCGACGACCAAAAGCATGTCGAAGAGTACCTGCAGTTGTCCCAGCACCAAGTCGAGCGCCGGCCTTTCCGGCCGTGGATGCTCCTTGTACTGGTATTGGCAGTGACCATTGGTCTGGGCCTGTTGAGCCGACTTATCAGTTACCTGACGCTATGAGCTGCCTTGCGCTCGCTCGGGTAATTGCACCGATTTCCTTTAGCCTTGCGAGTTATCCCCATGTCCCATCGTATTGTCATTGTCGGCGGCGGCGCCGGCGGTCTGGAGTTGGCTACCCGTCTGGGTAAGACTCTGGGCAAGCGCGGTACGGCCAGCGTGATGCTGGTCGACGCGAACCTGACCCACATCTGGAAACCCTTGTTGCACGAAGTGGCGGCCGGTTCCCTGAACTCTTCCGAAGACGAACTCAATTATGTCGCCCAGGCCAAATGGAACCACTTCGAGTTCCAGCTGGGCCGCATGAGCGGGCTCGATCGCGCGAAGAAGAAAATCCAGCTGGCCGCCACCTACGACGAAGCCGGTCTGGAGCTGGTGCCGGCCCGCGAAGTGCCTTACGACTCGCTGGTGATTTCCGTCGGCAGTACCACCAACGATTTCGGCACCCAGGGCGCGGCGCAACACTGCCTGTTCCTAGACACCCGTAAACAGGCCGAGCGTTTCCACCAGCAACTGCTCAATCACTATTTGCGCGCGCACGCCGGTCAGACCGACACGATCGAGCAAATCAGCGTGGCCATCGTCGGCGCCGGTGCCACCGGGGTCGAACTGGCCGCAGAACTGCACAACGCCGCCCACGAATTGGCAGCCTATGGTCTGGACCGGATCAAACCGGAAAACATGCACATCACCCTGATCGAAGCCGGTCCACGGGTGCTGCCGGCGCTGCCGGAGCGCATTGGCGGGCCTGTGCATAAAACCCTGGAGAAACTCGGGGTCAACGTCATGACCAATGCCGCTGTCAGCGAAGTGACGGCCGACAGCCTGATCACCGCCGACGGCAACGAAATCAAGGCCAGCCTGAAAGTCTGGGCCGCGGGGATTCGCGCACCGGGTTTCCTCAAGGACATCGATGGCCTGGAAACCAACCGCATCAATCAGCTGCAAGTGCTGCCGACCCTGCAAACCACCCGTGACGAAAACATCTTCGCGTTCGGTGATTGCGCCGCCTGCCCGCAACCGGGTAGCGACCGCAATGTGCCGCCACGCGCCCAGGCCGCTCACCAACAGGCTTCGCTGCTGGCCAAATCGTTGAAACTGCGCATCGAAGGCAAGGCGTTGCCGGAGTACAAGTACACCGACTACGGCTCGCTGATCTCGCTGTCGCGTTTTTCGGCTGTGGGTAACTTGATGGGCAACCTCACCGGCAGCGTGATGCTCGAAGGCTGGCTGGCGCGGATGTTCTACGTGTCGCTGTACCGCATGCACCAGATGGCGCTGTACGGGCCGTTCCGCACGGCGATGCTAATGCTGGGCAGCAAGATCGGTCGCGGCACCGAGCCGCGCCTCAAGTTGCACTAACACCTCAACCACTGTGGGAGCGAGCTTGCTCGCGATAGCGGTCTGACATTCAACACATGTACTGAATGCCAGACCGCTATCGCGAGCAAGCTCGTTCCCACACTGATTTTGCGGCGTTCTTGAGTTTCCTGCGGACAAAAAAAATCCCCGTATCTTTCGATACGAGGATTTTTAATATGGTCGGGGTAAGGGGATTCGAACTCCTGACATCCTGCTCCCAAAGCAGGCGCGCTACCGGACTGCGCTATACCCC
>NZ_JBXAQZ010000023.1:0-64243 GCF_058807755.1 Pseudomonas sp. GW821-FHT12A04 | reverse complement strand
TCTTTCGTTCATGGAACCTCCAAGTTGGCGAAATCATATCGCCCTTAAGAGGTGTCCGGAATTATTAGGCCAGTTCAAGCTCACTCCCACAGGTGATTTACCTGCTTGAGGCAGCCGTCAGCTCCGCGACCTCCTGTCGGGACAATTCGATCATCTTCGCGTTGCGCGCCGCCCTCTGCTCGAAAAGCTGAGTCAGTAATGCCGCATCGTCAGCGCTTTCAACTTCCTCCTGAACATCCATCTCATCCAGCGCCTTGAACACGTCAGGATGTTTTTCCTTGAGATAACTTTCCCAATAGTCGCGCTGGATCAAGTCTTCAAAGAAACCATCGGACTGCTCTGCATTGACGATCTCGATGCGCGCGTCCGCCAGTTGTTGAGCGGTCACTCCCGAGGCATAGGTCATGTGTTTCGGTTGCCCTGGCAGCTCCAGGCCGTCCGCCCATCCTTGTGTCAGCCCGATTCGATAGCCTAAGCGTATTTCGGCCTCATCCTGCCCGGTTTGCGCGGCGATTTTCCTCGCGAGGTCGTCGACCTTGTCCAGTCGAAACAGCTGCCGGGATAAATTCAGCAGTGCATGCCCCTTCACACTCGGGCGCCCGACGGGAATATCAAGCAAGGCATTGTGGGTGAAGACTCTGCTTTCCAGCCCACTGAACGTCAGGATTCGACCGTCGACACACGTGCCGTGGGTGCTGGAACTGGCAAACAGGATCTCCCGTAGTTCGGTATTGCTGGCGGCGGCTTCAATGACCGTCCAGACCCGCCGCGTCAGATCGGCGTTAGCCACCCTGAACTCCTGCGTATCCTGCAGTCGCGAAAGCAGGTGAAAGAACGCCGCATTGTCCGGTTCCGCCGCGAGTTGATTCCACATCCCGGTTTTACTGGCCACTTCCTCGGGAGGAAGATGGGTTAACCACGGTGTTTTTTGCTCGGTATCCGGCTCAGTCTCAGGCAGTTCCTCATCCGTATCGATGCCTTCACTGCTATCGTCGCCATCGCCGTTGGCGTCATCGATCAACTCGTCAAGATCGGCCCGCGAGATCCCCAGCACCCTGTCGTGGAAACCCGCTTCACGGTAATCCCTGAGACGTTCAAGGCTCTCAAGCGACAGGTTGAAGTTGTCGCTCAAATCCGTACCGGCCGTCAAAACGTCATGGTCGCCACTCAGGGCCTGCTCGGGGATCGACGTGATGTCGTTGCCACTGAGATTGAGCGTGCCCAGGTGCTGGCTGTCGAACACCCCGTCCGGCCATTCGGTCAAATTATTGTTGCGCAGATCCAGCGTCTCCAATTGCTCGAAAACGCCGATATCAAAGGTATCCAGTTCGTTGTAGCTCAAGTCCAGCCAGCGCAGACGCTCCAGATTACTCAATGCGGCATACAGCAGCTCGGCATCGTCCATCCGGTTCGAGGACAACTCCAGACGCTCGAGCCTGTCCATGTCACAGACCGGCTCTGGAACGCCATCCAGCCCATTGCCATTGAGGTCCAGGGTTTTCAGGCGGGTAAAGGCCTTGAGGAACCCGTCGGAACCTTGCCGGGTAAGTTTTACGCTCGTCAGTTTCAACGTGCCGACATGCTCGAACGATGCCGGCACCTCAGGCAGGTCACCCAGTTGCAGACCGTTCAGATCCAGCACCGCATCAGCCACCGCGCCCGTGCTGCTCAGACCTTTTTGCCAGCATTCGACGATCCGCAAGGCAGCCTGCCTGCGAATGCTGGAAGATGTCATCCAGCCGTTTCCGCGAGATCCCCGGGTAAACAGCCAGCCATTCAATTGGCGCGTGAGCGTTTCATAGGTTTTCTCCCATTCGCCAATTTTCACGCTCGCAGCTTCGCTGCCCTGCATCTGTTCGATCATTTGCAAGGCGTCATCATCGGCGAGTGTCGGTTTCAGCCGTTGCAGGCGCTTTGTCAAAACCGCAACCCCTTCTCCCGCCGGGACTTCCGACAGCGGCAACAATTGACGTGCGATCGAACTGGCGCTTTCGAACGGAGGGAAATCCTGTGGCACCTGCTCCAGATCGAACCGTTCCAGCGCGCCGGCCGGAAGACCTTTGGCCATTTCCATTCGATGCCGGGCTGCGTTGCGCATGGCGACGGCTTGAGGGGTTAAAGGTGTGCCCGTGAGGTTGGCCTTGAGCAGCGTCTCATCCGCAAGCGGCTCCGGCAGCGCGTTGACCTTGCTATCCCGCAAGTCCAGCCAATACAGCTCTGGCAGCTCCTGTGCCCCGGTCGGCCATTCTTGCAGCGCCGTGCCACTTAGATTCAAGGACTTGAGGCGGGTCATTGCACTGACATCCAAGGTATTCAACGGGTTGTTGCTCAAGTCCAGGTATTGCAGTGCCTGCAATCCATCAAAAGCCTGCTGAACCCCGGCGTCGCCAACAATCCGGTTATTGGAAAAATCCAGATCAGTCAGTTTTTCAAGATCACCGGGCGCAAAGGGCACTTCGGTCAAACCGCTGCCACTCACGTCGAGTTTTTCAAGCCCGGGAAAACCGCGGACGAACTTGCGAGTCTGCTCGACGGGGGCACTATTACCCTTCAGATACAAGGTTCGTACTTCAGGGAAGGCACCGTCCGGCAATTCTGGAAACTCGCTCAACGCCAGGCTCGGCAGATCCAGTACCGAGGCATCGGCCGTCGAGCCGTAGCGTTTGAATGCGCCATTGCGCCAGCAGATTCTCAGGGCATCTGCCGTCCATGTACGTCCGATGATTTCGTTGGCCGCTGCAGGCATTCGCAGCGCGCGTTGGGACCAGTCCTCAAGATGCCGGTTGAGCTGATGATGCTGCTCACTCAATGCTTCGACGGCGTCGAATCTCGCCCCTGCGTCTTGCCACTGTTCGACAAATTGATTGAATAATCCCGCGGACGGGTCATTGATGCCTTCAGCAAGACGTTTCAACTCGCCCTTGCAGTAATCCCTGACTATTTCTTCCAGATCAACAAGGTGCCGGGGCTGACGCCTGAGATACTCATAGGCCTGCTTGAAGTTTGGGCGCGGCATGTTCGACCAATCCAGCGACAACCCGGACCAGAGTTTTTCATGCCCTTCGAAAATGCCTTCGAGGAATGTACTGATGGCTGTCCCGGTGAGGTTCAGACGTTCAAGACGGGGCAGTTCCAGAACCCCGGTTGGCCACTGATCCATTGACGGCGCGATCACGTCGAGCAGACGCAGATTGCGCAGCCGGCTTACGTCCAACGGCACGGGAACGCCCCAGGTTGAATACACGCTGAGCTCCTCGAGCGCCGTCAACGCACCCAGTCTCGACGGCATGTCTGCGGCGAAGGGCGCGGCTGAATACAGGCTCAGCCCCCTGAGGTCCGGCATGCTGCTCAGCACTTGGGGCACGGTGCTGAAATCGTTGCCCGTGGCATTGATCCGCAGTCTTTTGAGCTTGGGAAAATTCGCCAACAACGCATCGACATTGGCGTCGGTGATGCTTCGACCCCGGACATACAGATCACCCACATGGGAGAAGTCCGCCGACAGCGCAGGGATCGGGTCGTCACAGACCAACTCAAGCAATCTGTAGCGCGGATGCTCCCCGGCCAGCGGCGAATTACGCCAGGATTGCTTGAGGCTCTGCGCGACCGAGGCCTTGCCTCCGAGCATCGACTCCAGGACAGAACCCGCTATCGGCTCGCCGACCCATTGATCGAGCGTCGCCTCGAGGGTCTCCCACTCGCGCATACGCTCCTGCAGGAGGCTATAAATCTGTGCGTCGGTTTTACCCGCGCGCAGTTGCGCCAGGATAAACCCATTGGCCTGCTGATCCGTCAGCGCTGGATAGACGTCCTGAACCCGCGACACCAGAGAAGGATTCAAACCTTGCCCGCGCCCGCTGGCGTAGTAGCCCACCCGACGCTCCGTTACGCGTACGGGCGGCTTGAACGCCTTGCCGTTACCGCTGCGCTGTTCCAGCATTTGCGACAATTGCGCCCGATGCTCGAAGGCCGAGTCGATGACAGCCTGCTTCAGATCGACGCTTTGGCCCACGTGTGGAACGCCCAATGCGCGACGGGATTCATCGGGCAATGCGTGCATGATCGAGGCGTAAAAGTTATCGCCGGTGGCGGGCACGCCATTGAGCGTCTCGCCACGCTCATCAAATGCCTGATAGGACGGGCCGTTTTTAACCACGTACTTACGGATTGTCGCGGCCTCGCTACCAATGCCGTCGATGAGCGGACCCTCGATGTGGCCGTCGCGAATCTCCAGCCGCACCTCGCCGGACCACCCCGGCATTTTTTCCAGGGCATGCAGTGCGAGCCACCGGCTGTCAGCGGACAGCGCGGATTCCATGCGCAGGCCAGTGAAAGCCCGGGCCTGACGCCCCTGTTGTGCATACCAACGGGCCTCCTCCAGCATTTTCAGGGGAATTCGACTCGTTGTTTTCAGGCGGGTGAGCTCTTCGGCATTGGCATCGAGCAGAACCCTGCGAGCGGCGGCATTACTCAGCCCCGGGCTGGCGCGTTGCAATTTTTCGAGCAGTGGTCCGCCAGTACCGGGGTCGGCTTCGAACAGCCGCAAGGCGTGGGACAGCTCCGGCGGCGGCGCAAGATGATCCATGTGCATCTTGCGCAAGGCATTGTCCTCGACACCACAGGCCTCGGCGATGTCGAGCAGTTGCTCATCGGAAAAAGCCTCGGTGATATGGCCGATGCGCCGCAGCAGTGTCAGCCGATCCCAGGTCCGGGGACGCTCCAGCGCATGGCGCCAGGCGCCATGCCCGTTGTGTTCGAGTATGGGTTGCCAGGCATCCGTATCAGTCGGATGCCGGATGCGCCATTTCTTCAGCGAAGGGTCAAAGGTTGTTTCGTAGACCTTGCCACCCTGCCGAATGAAGGTTTCGCCATTTATCCGGTGCAGCCCAGACGCATCAGGGACTGAATGGCGAGGCAGGATGAGGTTGCGTTCGTAACCGCTCAGGTCAGGTTTCCATAAGCGGGTTTTGCCGTCGTCGCGTTTGATGGATTGCAGGCGCTCGACCAGCGGTTCGGGTTTCACCGCCGTCAGCTTGGCCAAGCCTTTGCCCGCACCGGCCATCACCGCGGCCAGCGCCAGATTCTCGGCCACATCGACCAGGTGCGCCTTGGCCGCCGTTCGATCTCCTTCACTCCACTCGATCGCCCCCTCAAACGACTCGTACAGCAGCTGACCCGCCATGACCGTCAGCATGATCTCCCCCAGTACCGGCACGAACATCGACACCATGTTCAGGCCCAGCATGCCTAATTCCAGCAGATGATTGAGCTTTTGCGCCCGCACTCGCGCATCGACGTCCGCCGTGGGCACCGCATGGCTGCGTGCGTCGGCGATGACTTTCTTGCGGTTTTGCTCGTAGAGATAAGTCCACAGATCACTGTTGGCGGACCAGATGCCCGCCACGCCTTCGCGAATCATCCCGAATGGATTGAGATAAGGATCTTCGACCGACTCACGTTTGCCCGCAGGTTCTGGCGGCAGCTCTTTGATGCGGGCGACGGACGACAACGGGGGCACGTACTGGAGGACCTTCAACCAGAATGAATGCAAAGGATCAGTCGGAGAGTCGGCGGCCTTGCGGGTGAACTGGCTGAAGTAATAAGGGCGGTCGGCGTAGGCGACGAACTGGCTGAAAAAGCGCTGGTGGGCGGTCGGCCCACTGCCACTGGCGGGCAATGCATCCTGGGCGGTGAACTGACGCTTGAATTCTTCACGCAGCTGCTCAGAGGTATAGCGTTTGAGCGGGTGCTCGGGATCGTGGGGAATGTAGACGATGTAGTCGTTGGTATAACGATATTGTTCACTGATGCTGAACACGACGCAGCCCGTCATCCTGCGCTTCATCAGGTTCAGGTCACGAAACCAGACTGGCCTGCTGCCTACACGGGGATGGACCTCGCCATTAACCACCGAAAGGATCATTGCGTAATCGTCGGGTTCGATGTCTTTTTTCAGCAGCGCCAATTCAGCGGCTGCTCTCATTGCCGCTTTCTGACTGGCAATGAATTGCTCGGACACTGTCGATTTCTTCTGCGCAGCCGTTGCCTGGAAAAACGCCTCGACACGGGTTTGATACTGCGCGCCGATATCCAGCTTGCGGCAGAGTGAGAGGAAATGCGTGACCGACATGTTGAGGGCAGTGACCTCGAACGTACCAGGCGTGGAAGTCTCGACTACAAAGCCCGACCCGCGATGAAAGGCACCCGCCTCGCATTCGGACGCTTCGAAGTTATGCAGTGCCGCCTGCAACAACGAAAGCTTCATCACCTCGAATGTGCTGATCTCGATTTCAAGATCGCTGACTTCCAGCGCTCGCCTCAGACACACCAGGGTTTTGTTGACGTCGACCTCGACCCCGAACTGATCCTTCAGCGCCTTTTGCAGTATCGGCTCGGCAAAGCTTTCGGCATCTGGCAGCGACGACATGGTTTTGTCGAGCAGGGTCTGGGAAACAAAGCTGTCGTTGAAACGGTCTTTCAGTGCCTGCTGTTGCTCGATGGACGCTCGCGAGTACCAGCGCGGCGCGAGCGAGCCGCTGGCTTTTATGGCGGCCCGCCGCTGCGGCGTGGCATCGATCAACCAATCAGGCGTCAGCTGTTCAAGAAGCTCGCGGTGAATGCTGGTTTGGCCCGCAACCAAAGGTTGACGGGGCACAGAGGGGGGATGGGTAGACATTGTGTCGCTCCTGAAAAATGGAACGACAGAACATCATTTCACTGAACCGTATCTGCGGTAGATAGTTATCGCATCGGCCCAGACTGATTTCAAAATGCGTCGACTCGCAGGCCGGCCGCACCACTGGCCGGCGGATTGTCTATGCTCTGAGGACTTACTGAGAGGCGAGGGATTTATGGACGATCCAGTCGACAACAAGCCGCCAACCTTCTGGCAGATGTTGCACAGCGTCATGGCGGCAGCGTTCGGAGTGCAGAGCAACAAGAACCGGGCGCGGGATTTTACCCACGGCAAGCCCAGTCATTTCGTGATCCTGGGGATTTTGTTCACCACGGTATTTGCCCTGACGCTGTTTGGCATCGTCAAACTGGTGTTGCTGCTGGCAGGGATCTGAAACGGCTCAGTGCATCAGGATTTGCAGACTGAACGGATAGCGATAGGACACTGGTCGCCCCTTCGCCGACAGCTTGTGGAAATCCACCCCGAAATTCCGTGCGCTGCCCAACGCCAGCAGTTGTTTGGCTTGCGCCCGGTTAATCAGTTGCAACAGCGGAAGTTGTCGGTCCCGACCGCCGTACTGGCTGATGTCGACCCCTTGGTCATAGTCATGCAGCTCAACCAGTGCCCAGCCACCCAGGCTGAAATGCCCGCCCAGCAACACGCTCAGGCGGTTGTCGAGCAGCGCTTGCAATGCTGCGGGTGAATTGTTGATGGCGCCGAACAATGCATCCTTGCCCGGAACACCGCCCGATTCGACATACGCCTGCATGACGCCAAACGCCATTTCGTCGTTGGCCGCCCACACCAGTGAAGTCTGCGGATAACGCTTGAACAACAGTTTGGCTTGCTCGTACGCGCGCTGACGTGTCCAGCCGCCGTACACCAACTGACGCAAACGCACTTGCGGGTGTTCGGCCAGCGCCCGACGCATGCCCTTCTCACGCAACTGCGCCGACGGCGTGACCTTCAAACCGGAAAAAGCCAGCAGGTCAATCATCTGGCCCGGGGCCACCGGGGGATGCAACCGAATCAACTCCTTGAGCATCAGGTAGCCGCCCTCCTCATCGTTGGGCACCAGGCTGCCGATCCAGTCGGGATATTTGTCGGGGCGGGCGCCGAGCAGTTTTACCTGATCCACAGTCAAGGCATTGTTGACCAGAAACAACTTCACCCCGCTGCCTTGCGCCAGGCGCAGCACTTCGGGGGCAACGGATTGTTCGTTGACGAACACAAGGTAGTCGGGACGATTGTGTCCCTGGAGGGCTTCGCGCGCCTGCTTGATGATGTTTTCAGGCACCCGGTCGGAATACTGGATCCGCAGGTCCAAGCCCAGATCCCTGGCGGCGGCCTGCATGAACTGCGAGTAACTGACCCAAAAAGCTTCCTTCGTGGTTCCCGGGTTAAGGAACAGCACTGACGCCGCTTGAGCGCACGGTCCCGCGACCATGCCCAGCGCCAGTAATACACCACTTAGAAACTTCAACATGTGTCGTCCGAGCCCCCGGAAATTCGCCGCGCATTATAGCCAGCGAACGTCCGTAAAACGGCGACTTTTCCGGTTTTTGTCAGACAATCGTCGGAACCGGGCCCGGACGGGGTCGCTTACTGATGACTGACCCAGAATACCGCGGTCCCCACGACCAGAATGATCAGGAACAAAATGGCCCATGCATCAACGGTGCTATCGCTTTTCCGTGCTTTGGTTGGGTTGCTCATTGCATCGCCTCTTGTCGGTTTTATCGGTGATTGCATAAAGACTCGAGCAGAGTAAAGACGACGATTGCCCGCATCACAAACAGGGTCTTTGTAACAGCGCCCCTCATTAGTCGATTTGGTTCTTTACATATGCTCAAACATCACTTTTACGCATAACTGCAAACTGGTATCGTGCCCCGGCTCCGTAGGGAGTGCGCGGCCGTGCGCGCAGAATTGCCGAGGTATTATCGGACGCCAGCAAGCCAAAAAACGCCGCTGTTTCCGACCGGCCCAAGCCTGAGAACAGGACTTATATGTACGTATACGACGAATACGATCAGCGGATCATCGAGGACCGCGTCAAGCAGTTCCGTGATCAGACCCGACGCTATCTGGCAGGCGAGCTGAGCGAAGAAGAATTCCGCCCCCTGCGCCTGCAAAATGGCCTTTATATCCAGCGTTTCGCGCCTATGCTGCGAGTCGCCGTGCCTTACGGCCAATTGACTTCGCGCCAGATGCGAATGATGGCCAGGATTGCCCGCGACTACGACAAGGGCTATGCCCACATCAGTACCCGGCAGAACGTGCAGTTCAACTGGCCGGCCGTGGAAGACATTCCGGACATTCTCGCTGAACTGGCCACCGTGCAGATGCACGCGATCCAGACCAGCGGCAACTGCCTGCGCAACGTCACCACCGACCAGTTTGCCGGTGTCGCCGCCGACGAACTGATCGACCCGCGCCCATGGTGCGAGATCGTCCGCCAGTGGACCACGTTCCACCCGGAATTCGCCTACCTGCCGCGCAAATTCAAGATTGCCGTCAACGGTTCGACTTCCGACCGTGCCGCCATCGAAGTCCACGACATCGGCCTTGAGCCGGTGCACAACGCAGCCGGCGAACTGGGCTTTCGCGTACTTGTCGGCGGTGGCCTGGGTCGTACGCCGGTGGTGGGCGCGTTCATCAATGAATTCCTGCCGTGGCAAGACCTGTTGAGCTACCTCGACGCCATCCTGCGGGTCTACAACCGCTATGGCCGTCGCGACAACAAGTACAAGGCGCGAATCAAGATCCTGGTCAAAGCGCTGACGCCTGAAGTCTTTGCGCAGAAAGTCGATGCGGAAATGGAGCACCTGCGCGGTGGCCAGACCACGCTGACCGAAGCCGAAGTGCAGCGCGTCGCCACACACTTCGTCGATCCGGACTACAAGGCGCTGGACAACCAGACCGCCGCCCTGGCCGAGCTCGACCAGCAGCACCCGGGCTTCGCCCGCTGGCGCGTGCGCAACACCCTGGCTCACAAGAAGCCGGGCTACGTGGCCGTGACCTTGTCCCTGAAGCCAACCGGCGTTGCACCGGGCGACATCACCGACAAACAGCTCGACGCCGTGGCCGACCTGGCCGACCGCTACAGCTTCGGTCAACTGCGCACCTCCCACGAGCAGAACATCATCCTGGCCGACGTCGAGCAGGACAAGCTGTTCGCCCTGTGGGGCGAGTTGCGCGAGCAAGGTTTCGCCACGCCGAACATCGGCCTGCTGACCGACATCATCTGCTGCCCGGGCGGTGATTTCTGCTCCCTGGCCAACGCCAAGTCGATCCCGATCGCCGAATCGATCCAGCGCCGCTTCGACGACCTGGACTACCTGTTCGACATCGGCGAACTGGACCTGAACATCTCCGGTTGCATGAACGCCTGTGGTCACCACCACGTCGGCCACATCGGCATCCTGGGGGTGGACAAGAAAGGCGAAGAGTTCTATCAGGTTTCCCTCGGCGGCAGCGCCAGCCGCGACGCCAGCCTGGGCAAGATCCTCGGCCCGTCCTTTGCCCAGGAAGCCATGCCTGACGTGATCGAAAAGCTGATCGACGTGTACATCGAACAACGTACCGAAGACGAACGCTTCATCGACACCTATCAGCGTATTGGTATCGACCTCTTCAAGGAGCGTGTCTATGCAGCGAATCATTAAGAACAACGAGGTCGTCGACGAAACCTGGCACCTGCTGCCCAAGGACTTCAACATCGACGAGATCAGCAACTGCGACGACCTCATCGTGCCGTTGCAGCTGTGGCGCGAACATAGCCGCATGCTCCTGGCCCGCGATGGCGGCCTGGGCATCTGGCTGGACGCCGATGAAGAAGCCGAGGAAATCGGTGAAGACGTGGCGCAATTCCAGGTCATCGCCCTGAACTTCCCGGCATTCACCGATGGCCGCAACTACTCCAATGCCCGCCTGCTGCGTGACCGTTACGGTTTCAAGGGCGAATTGCGGGCCATTGGCGACGTGCTGCGTGACCAGTTGTTCTACATGCATCGCTGTGGTTTCGACGCGTTCGCCATTCGCGCCGACAAAGACCCGCACGAAGCCCTTGAAGGCCTCAAGGACTTCTCGGTGACCTACCAGGCCGCTGCCGACGAACCGCTGCCGCTGTTCCGTCGTCGCTGACCGTCACCCCTTGAACCCCGACCCGGGGTTCAAGGGGTTTTACCCTTCGCGCTAAAACACCGGATTATCCACCAGCGGAATCGGACGCCCCATGGCGACCCAGTCGCAGTACAGCCGGACTCGATCTTCCAGCACCACGAACAGCCTGAACGGATTATCCGCATCGGCCGTCCGCGTATCGACACAGTGCAGCAACCAGCCCCACAACTCTTCTGACGCATCCGCTTCGTGGAGCAAGCGCCACACACGCGCCTGCAGCGACCAATAACCGACCCGGAAATCCGCCGTCAGGCTCAATCCATCCACGACCCGGAGCAACGCACTGCCCGATGGTTTGACGGCCAATCGTTGCCAGATCTGTTGCCGCGTCTCGCGCACGCTTTCATCACCCTCCTCCAGCCAGGGCGTCGCACTGCCGTAATCGGCACCCGGCTCACTCAACCACAAATTGATACCGGTGCGCTCACGATGACTCACCAGGCGCAACAACGTGTCTTCATCCGTCAGCGGATTGCCCCACAGTTTCACCCGGTCCCGGGACACCGCCTGAATCAGTATCGAGTAGGGAACCCGACCGATCCGGTTGCCTCGCAAGTCGAGCGAGGTGAAGTACGGCTGATCGGCGATGCCTATCGGACAATGGCTGATTCCGGTGTTTCTCAGGTTCAACACACGCAGTTCATTCATCCCCAATACCACGGGCGGTACAGTCAACGGGTTGTCACTCAGATCCAGCGTTTGCAAGCTCACCAGCTCACGAAACTGCGAAGCCGTGCGCTCCTGAAGCTGCAAAAAGGTGGAACTCAGGTTGAGCGTAGTGAGGTGGGGCATTTGCCGAATCGGTGGAGGCAACACACCTTCCAGCACGCCGTCTGCGTTGAGCCGCCGCAGGTCGACACGTTCCAGGTTCAGGGAACGCAGGTTCGGAAAACTTTCGAGAAAGACGCTCAGGCTCTCGCGCTCGACCAGGTGCAAGCCCCGCATCGATAGCTCGACGACCTCATTGAAGCGCACGTTCATCGTTGGCAACCTATGGTAGTCCTCGAAGCCCAGATCCAGCCTGTAACCAGAGAACGTCTCGCCGGACATGACTCTATTGATCTGGGGCGGGCATTTTTGCCAGATGCCCATCAGTTCGTCGCCCAATTCAATTCGCGTTTCACGCTCATAGCCAATCACGGTTTGCAGCAGTTCGACATTGTGTGCCGCCACCTGCTCAGGGCTCATGCCTGCGGCGTCATCATCGTCCACCGCAAGAAAATCCACGTCCATGTCATCGACATCCAGCACGGCCTGGTCGATCCACTGGCGCAGATCGGCATGCAACTGCTGCATCTCGAGAATCAGGCGATCCACCAGCGCTTGAGCGCCGTTACCCGCCATCAGGAGCAGCTCATCCGCCTGGGCATCGGTGAAATCCGGATACAGATTCTTGACCTGCAGTCGCATGATTTCATGGGTCAGCGCAGCGGCCTGTGGCGTATTCGGAAAGCCGCCACCGCGCAACCCCGTGGCTTCAAAGGACAACCGCGAATCCATTCGATTCAAGCCGAGTATCAGCTCGGAGCGGGGCAAGGCATGTGTGCCAATACGCAGGCGCAACTGGCTGGCCGCGTCTGGTGAGCGCAGCGACATCGCCGCGCGTTCCTCCCCTGACAATAGATCGACCAGTGCGGTAAACAGATCCGAACCCTCGCCGTCGGTAGCCGCCATCGTGGAATACCGATAGCGATCACCGACCTTGATCAAGCGCCGGCAACCCGCCGAATCGGGCGGGCCGCAACGGTCCAGGACCCGGCCACTGATTGACCCGTCGTGCACTTCGATGCGTAAGTCTTTCGGCCAACCGGGCAGGCGTGGCAGGGAATGCAACGCCAGGACATCGGTTTCCGGATGGACGATCGAACGCAAGTACAGACCTTCATAAGCCCGGTTGAGTCGTGCATGTTGTTGATACTCCCGCGACTTGCTGTCCAGGCGCTTGAACAGTAGCAGCGCCTCGTCAGCATCGACGGGCCGATTGATGTCAACTCCCGAACGGTCGAGGATCTGCTCCACGGCACTTTTCGGCAAACCTTGGTATTCACGCTGAAACAGGCGAACCCACTCCTGGTCCGAGTGCTGGAGCGCCTGATATCGGGCATTGAACAATCCGGCCCGCGCTTGCGGGTCGGCGACGATTTCGAGTTCCTGATCGAGCTTGAAGCGTGTGATGGTGTCGGCAAGCAACGGCGTCGGCGGACGGCCAGTCTGCATCAGGCGCAGCATATCGTCGTCGACCGTACTGACCCGGGCGATCTGCGCCAATACCTCATCACTGAAGGCAGCAAGCGGTGTGCAAACGCCACGCATCAGCTCCACACGTGTCGACACCGGTGCCGGAGCCGATCCGGGTGCGGGCTCGGCCGGCGTTTCGGGATGCGGCTCGCTCCCGGGTTCCCGGGGTTCGTACAACGTTCCGGCGATTTTTTCTTCGCCCTTGAGTGCCGCCACAGCCCCGGCCAGCGGGAGTGCATTGAGCAAGCCAAACACCGTGCGCGTCACGCCCTCGGAGCGTTGCTCCGGTGTTTTACCGTTGGCGGCCTGATCGAGGCCATAACCGGCGTCGATCAGGCCGGCCAGTACCAGGACGCCCTCACCTCCCGGAATGAACAGTGCCAATGGCCCCAGCCGGTTGATCCACTGCACGAGCGGTTCCACCACCGCGCTCAGGTTGTCGCGATTGACCTGGGCATCGTCGCGGATGGTTTTGACGCTGGCCATGGAGGCCTGCTTCATGGTCAGCACCAATTGCGCGAACGGATCGGTGTCAGTCGGCGCACGCTCAAGGTCGATGTAGTCCTGCGGGTCCCAGAAACCGTCGTTGTTGAACAACCCTGCGTTCTTTTTCAGCCAGTGTTCCTTCGGGTAAACCGCCATGCCCTCCAACGCCGTCGACACCCCCGCATGGAAGGTACCGTCTTCACGATCGTCCTCGGCAAAATGCGCGACCAGCGCTTGCCGTGTGGCGGCAACCCTGCCTTGGTCCACGATCCATTGGCGCAGGTGCCGGAAGTCGGCGAATTCATGCAAGGGTGAGGAGTTGCCGGGAATGTTCAGCAAGACCCGGCCGCTGTGACGGTGGCGATAACACCAGATATCGTCCGATGTATAGCGATAGATCGTCAGCCGACCGACCTCGATCGGTGCGCTGATGCGGGTGGGCGCCTGCACCTGGCCGATGGTCAACGCATTCCAGGTCTGCTGCGCTGGCAACCCGGCGGCCTGCATGGCCAAGACCAGGCCTTCCTGACTCAAACTGCCCTCCTGATGTTGCAGGCAGGCGCTCATGATAAAGGCGGCCTTGGCCGAGGTTCTCAGGTCGTACGGCGCCGCCTGGACGATACGCTTATCGGAGGGCCACGCGCGATCAAGGTAAGCCTGATAGCGGGTTTGCAGATCCAGCTCCCACACCCACTGTTTGAACGCCGCTGGCCTCAGGGCAATTTGCGTTGCCGGCCCATAGACCTGGGGCGTGGTCTGGCGATAGATACCTTCGTAGGTGTGGTGATTGCCATTGCCGTGATCGGCGAATTCATCGACATGCTCCACGATGCGAACGGACGGACCGACATCGGGCGGTGTGTACAAGCCAAATGCGCTTTCGGCAAAACGCCCGTCACCGACGGTCTGGTAGTTCGCCAGCAACGCCTGCACCAGGGTTTGCGTGTTTGCCACCTGGCCTTGCTCGATACCGTCCTGCGGTGGGTGCCCGCGATAGCGGTAATCCAGGGTGACCAACAGGGCCTTTTGCGGGTCGATGTCTTGCCCCCATTTTGCCTTGATCAACTGGGCACCGAACTGCTCGGGAGACTGCGGCAAAGCCGCGCCCACCACAGACTTCAGTGTTTCGCGCAGCGGTGCAAGATCGGGATGAAGCGGTGTCTGATGGTCATTCATATGCGTTCCATGGCAATTATTCCGGAACACCAACATAACCAACCGCCGCATTACCGAAAGCAGGAACGGTCGCCTGCTGCCTACAGAGATTTCGCCGGGCCGTGGAGGACATCAGGCAAGTATTCGCAGGCAAAAAAAAACCGGGGCTAATGCCCCGGCTGGATGTTTTGCAATATCTCCTGCCCCGTTACCAGAAGCGTTGCTGGGTCAAACGGCTCCACCAGCTCAGCAGCACACGATCGACCGAGCCGCTGGCGGCCATGCCAATGCGCTCTTGCAGGCTTTTGCGCTCGGCATAGTGCAGGTGATAAAGCTCGGACTGCCTGGCGCGTTCGGCGAGGTACTCGTCGCTGGTCTTGAGTTCATCGACCAGGTGTTTTTCCAGCGCCGCCACGCCAAGCCAGATTTCGCCGGTGGCCACTTCATCGATCGCCAGTTGCGGGCGATAGCGCGACACGAAGTTCTTGAACAGTTGATGGGTGATGTCCAGGTCTTGCTGGAACTTCTCCCGGCCCTTCTCGGTGTTTTCGCCAAACACGGTCAGTGTGCGTTTGTACTCACCGGCGGTCAGCACTTCGAAGTCGATGTCGTGCTTTTTCAGCAAGCGGTTGATGTTGGGTAACTGCGCCACCACGCCAATCGAGCCGAGGATCGCGAAGGGTGCGCTGATGATCTTCTGGCCGATGCACGCCATCATGTAGCCACCGCTGGCCGCGACCTTGTCGATGCACACGGTCAAGGGCACGCCGGCCTCACGGATACGCGCCAGTTGCGAGGAGGCCAGGCCGTAGCTGTGAACCATGCCACCGCCGCTTTCCAGGCGCAAAACCACTTCGTCCTTCGGTGTGGCCAGGGTCAGCAAGGCAGTGATTTCGTGGCGCAGGCTTTCGGTGGCCGAAGCCTTGATATCGCCATTGAAATCGAGCACGAACACCCGGGGCTTGGCCTCGGGTTTTTTCTTCTGTTTCTTGTCGGTTTTAGCCTGGGTCTTGCGCAAGGCCTTGAGCTGATCCTTGTCGAGCAACGTCTGCTCCAGGCGTTCGCGCAGCCCTTTGTAGAAATCATTGAGTTTGCTGACCTGCAACTGGCCCGACGACTTGCGTCGCCCCTTGCTGCGCAAGGCCGCAAAACTGGCCAGGACCACCAGAATGGCGATCACCAGGGTCACGGTCTTGGCCAGAAAAATGGCGTACTCGGAAAAAAACTCCACAGGGACTCCTCAAACGATGCGCGGCTTGAACGCGCGCGGGATACCTCCAGCATACCCATGCGTCGACCTTGCTACCAGCCGTGAAAGCTCTGGTAACAGGCCTGTAACGGGCATTTCAAACAAGCGTATGTTTTTTCATTGACAGCACACCGCCATCCTCATAACCTCGCCAAACCTTCAACGTACCGGGAAGACGCGGACGTGGGCAGCATCTATTTGATTCGACATGGCCAGGCCTCCTTCGGTGCAGACGACTACGACGTGCTGTCGCCGACCGGTATTCGTCAGGCTGAAATCCTGGGTCGGCACTTGGCCGAACTCGGGATCGGCTTCGACCGCTGCCTGGCGGGGGATCTGCGCCGCCAGCAGCACACGGCCAACAGCGCGCTGGAACAATTCGCCGCGGCAGGCCTGCCGGTGCCGGTGCTGGAAACCGACTCTGCCTTCAATGAGTTCGACGCCGATGCAGTGATCCGCGCGCTGTTGCCGGCCATGCTGCCGGACGAACCCGAGGCCCTGGACATCCTGCGCAACGCCGCGCAAAACCGTGGTGAGTTCCAGCGTATCTTCGCCCTGATCATCGAGCGCTGGCTGGCCGGCACCTACGACACACCGGGCCTGGAGAGCTGGCTGGGGTTTGTCGAGCGGGTACGGGCCGGTCTGCACCGCATTCTCGACCAGGCCGACAACACCCAGAAAATCGCCGTGTTCACGTCCGGCGGCACCATCACCGCCCTGCTCCACCTGATTACGCAAATGCCTGCCCGGCAGGCCTTTGAATTGAACTGGCAAATCGTCAACACCTCGCTCAACCAGCTTAAGTTTCGTGGTCGCGAGGTGTCCCTGGCTTCCTTCAACAGTCATGCGCACCTGCAACTGTTGAAGGCCCCGGAACTCATCACGTTTCGCTGAGTCCGGATTATTGTGACCCTGGCTGTAATCACCCAGCTCTTATTACCCAAGAAAGGATCGAACCATGACCTCCGTAGCTGATGCCGTACAAGCAATGAAAGCCAAGTTCAACCCAGCCGCTGCCGCCGGTCTGGACCTGGTCTTCGGTTTCCGCATCGACGACACCAAGAACTTCTCGCTGATCGTCAAGGACAGCACCTGCGAGCTGCAGGAAGGCGAGAACCCGGACGCCCAGGTGACCCTGGTGATGGACGGCGAAACCCTGCAAGGCATCGTCGACGGTTCGACTGACGGCATGCAAGCGTTCATGGGCGGCAAACTGCGCGCTGAAGGCGACATGATGCTGGCGATGAAACTGTCCGAGCTGTTCCCGTCGTAAGCACCTGGTTCCCGAACTTCGGGAGCGTGCCTGCTGCAAACGAATCCCGCCCTTAGTGGCGGGATTCGTCGTTTTTGCTGGTCCTGTGGCGAGGGGGCTCGCCCCCGTTCGACTGCGAAGCAGTCGCACAACCAGAGATTTCGACTTATCGGAAGGACGTCAAGGGCCGCTTCGCGCCCAACGGGGGCAAGCCCCCTCGCCACAGGTCAGGTGGTGCTCTTACAATGCGAGCACTTACACCACCGGCCCCCCCATGGACATCGACCTCGCCCGCACCTTCCTCGAAATCGTCCGCCATGGCAGCCTGGCTGCCGCCGCGGAAAAACTCCATGTCACCCAGACCGCGATCACCGCACGGGTACAAAAACTCGAGAGCCAACTGGGCAGCACCCTTTTCGTGCGCAATCGTGCCGGCGCCCGCCTGACGCCCAATGGCGAAGCGTTCGTGGTGTACGCCAATCAGCTGGTGCAAACCTGGGAAGCCGCGCGGCGTGATTTGCCGTTGCCCGAAGGTTATCGCGATGTGCTGCACATCGGTGGCGAGGTGAGTCTGTGCAACCCGTTGATGCTCGGCTGGGCCGGCGAAATTCGCAAGAACATCCCCAGCCATGCCCTGCGCATGGAAATCCGCGACGGCGAAAACCTGCTGCGCCAACTGGAGTTAGGCGTTCTGGATGCCGCGCTGGTGTATCAGCCCGAATATTGGCCGCGCCTGCAGGTCGAGCAGATTCTCGAAGAAAAACTGATTCTCGTGCGCCTGGCCGACAAGCCCGATCCTTATGTGTACATCGATTGGGGCGCTGATTTTCGACGCCAGCACGACGCCGCGCTGCCGGAGAAGGCCAAGGCTGCGCTGAGTTTCAATCTGGGCCCGCTGGGCTTGCAGTATCTTCTCGAAAACGGCGGCAGCGGCTACTTCCGCACCCGCGTCGTGCAGAGTTATCTGCAAAGCGGCGCCCTGGAACGGGTGCCCAAGGCGCCGGAATTCAACTACCCGACCTATCTGGTCTACTCGCGCGATCGTGACTCGCCGACGCTGCAACGCGCCTTCGACCTGCTGCGCAAAGTCATCGACTCAGACGAAGACTGGTCGCAGCGATGGGATCCGCTGACCTGAGACCGGTTTGCACCGGATCATGGCCGTTGTGTCCTTAAGGTTCGGTCCGTCAAATCACCGGGATCGGCTAATCTGAAAGAGATAACAAAAACGACAGGTGATTGCAGTGAGGCAGACCACCGAAGGATTCCGCGGCCGTTACCGCGCCGACATTCATCCGCTCTACAACCCCTGGCTGCATGGCGCGTTTGTCCTGGTGTTCGGGGCACTGGCGATCAGCGTCTTCTGGAGCAACGTACATCAGGTGCGGCCAGCGGAATGGCTGGCGGTGCCCGTCACGCTGCTGTTGTTCAACCTCGGTGTGTACATGGTGCATCGCCACCTGGGGCATCATAAAAAGAGCTTCGCCCGGCTGTTTTACGCCCGTCACGCAGGCGACCACCACAGCTTTTTCACCCCCGGCCACATGACCTACGACAGCGCCCGCGACTGGCGGGTGATTCTGTTTCCGGCGTGGCTGATCGTGCTGCACACCCTCGCCGTCGCCCTGCCCCTCTGGTGGCTGCTCAAGCACATCAATACCAACGTCGCCGGATTGGTCGGCGGCCTTCTTGTCCTCGGCTACCTGACTTATGAAGTGTTTCATGCCTGCGAGCATCTGCCGTCGCGCAACCCGCTCACACGGCTGCCGTGGATCCGCCAGATGCGCCGGCTGCACGAACTGCACCACCGCCGTGAACTGATGCAGGCGCGTAATTTCAACATCGTTTTCCCGCTGATGGACTACCTGTTCGGCACCCTCTATTGGGAGCCGGAACCTGAGCCGCTCAACCCGACGAGAACCCCCATGACCCGCATGCAGCATCAGGTTGTCATTGCCGGAAACCCGATCCAGGTACTTGCCTACGCCAGCACCGTGACCCTTTGGCCGCAATGGCATCCGTCGTCGCTGCGCATCGACGGGCCAAAAGGCCCGCTGCATGCCGGCGCACGTTTCGAGGAAGACATCCGTGCCGGCGGGCGCGACGGGCACTTGCGCTGGGAGGTGGCGGAGTACCTGCCCGGGCGGCGCTGGAGCGCCGAGGCCCGGGGTGACCACGGCCTGTCGCTGGTGGTGACCTATGAATGCGATGCCATAGGTGAGGACACACGTTTCGTCCGCACCCTGGAATATCAATTCAGCGGCCTGGCAATGCGCATTGCCAACCGCTTGTTGCTCAAGCGGCGCATCGACCGGGAATCGGCGGCGTCGATGCTGGCATTGCGCGACATGGCACAGAAGTATCTGGCCGCGACAGGAGTCGGCGTGTGAGCAGAACCTTCAAATGTCTGTTGCTGGTCATCGTCGTCATCGGCGCCTTCCTGCTGCTGATGCCCACCAAGGTGCGGCCGGTGGCCTGGACACCACAAGCCGCGCCGTCCCTCACCAGCGGAATCTACGCCGACAATCAGCGGCTCAAGGAGGTGGAGCGCGTCGGCGCCGCCAATATCGACGGGCCGGAAGCCTTGTTGCTGGAAAACGACACGCTCATCACCGGCCTGCACGACGGGCGCCTGATCCGTACGAGCCTGGACGGCAAGACCACCAGTATCCTGACCGATACCGGTGGCCGGCCACTGGGCCTGGCCCGGCATCCCAATGGCCTGCTGGTGATCGCCGATGCCGTCAAAGGCTTGTTGTCCCTCGACGCCCAGGGACGCCTGGTGGCCTTGACCACAGAGGCCGACGGCGTTCCCTTCGGTTTTACCGACGACGTGGCCATCGACAAACCCGGTCACTACGCTTATTTCAGCGATGCTTCGAGCCGCTTCGGCTATGGCCACGACGGTGAGGCCGTGATCGAACACGGCGGCGACGGTCGACTGCTGCGCTACGATTTCCAGACCGGCAAAACCTCGGTTGTGCTGGATAAGCTGGAGTTTGCCAACGGCGTAACCCTGGGACCGGACGATGCCTATGTACTGGTCAATGAAACCGGCGCCTACCGCATCACACGTTATTGGCTCAGCGGTCCGAAGGCCGGCACCCACGACCTGTTTATCGACAACCTGCCAGGGCTGCCGGACAACCTGTCGTTCAATGGCCACGACCGGTTCTGGGTGGCGCTGTATGCCCCCCGAAACCCCTTGCTCGACGCCACGGCGGCGCATCCGTTCGTGCGCAAGATGATCGTGCGGGCCATGACCGTCTTGCCCAAGCCCGTGGAAAAACACGGATTTGCCCTGGGCCTGGACCTTGATGGCAAAGTGATCGCCAACCTGCAGGACGGCAGCAGCGACAATTACTCCCCCATCACCACCGTGCGCGAGTATGGGGACTGGTTGTATTTCGGTTCGCTGAAAGCCCGGAACATGGTGCGATTGCCGCTAAGCAAGGCATTGCAATGAACAGTCCCCTTCCTGAACTCACCGAAGCCCCCCTGTAGGAGCGAGCTTGCTCGCGATGGACTCAAATGCACTGCGTTTAGTCAGTAAACACGCGGCATCGTTAACGACCATCGCGAGCAAGCTCGCTCCTACAGAGGGCGGTGTTCATTCTGAATCGACGTCGATACCTTCTTCTTCCGGCCACTCATCGATGCCCGGCTCTTCCTCGGGATTGACCGTGGTGTGTTCGGGGCTCAGGGGTTCGGGATGAGTGGGGATCGGGTCGTAGCCACCCTGTTGTTCGCTGGGGTATTTGGGCTGGGTCATGAGGCACCTCGTTGAGAGCCATAACAGCGGTCTCTGAACATTCGAGGTGCCGGTTGTGATGCCGTTCCAACTTTCCCGCCACCGGTCGTCGGTGGCAGCTCGCTGGGTCAGGACGACGAGCCAAGTTGCTTGACGATCTTGTCCTTGACCAGCAGACGTGCCTCCTTGAGCTTCCTTACGGTGTCATCGTTGGACTTGGCCTCCTCTGCTTTCACCACTTCGGCATCCGCCTGGGAATACTTGTTAAGCAGTGAATCCAGTAACGGATCCTTGGTGCGTTTCTGCTGGACTTCTTCCTTTGAGCGTTTCAGATCCTGATAAAGGTCATGGGGCACCGGCATGGAACACCTCCGTTTGTTGATCGGCAGCGAAACGCGATCAATTGCGTTCACCAACTATCAGAATGGCCTCGGTTAGCCTGTTCTGTCGACCACCTGTCAGACCAGCGGTGTCCGTTCGTCGTCCGGTCGCCAATGCGATAAAACCTTGCCTGCGCCGGCGCCTCCACGGGTTGACGATCACTCGGTCACCTTTGAAAACCTGCGTGGAGAATCACCTGTTTTTGTCAGCCGCTAAGCACCGTGCGCACCATCTGCGTCAGTGCTTCGGGGTTGTAGGGTTTGCTCAGCAGGTGGGTGTCGGGGCTGAGCTGGTGATTGCGCGAGATGATGTCGCGGGTATGCCCCGAGGTGAACAACACAGCCACCGGTGGCTCCTGCACTTTCGCCCAGGCCGCCAGGTCCGAACTCTTGATCAGGCCGGGCATGACCACGTCGGTGAAAATCAGGTCCACCGCCAGCCCTTCCAGCAACATTTTCATGGCGATGTCACCGTTGGTGGCCGTGAGGACCTGATAGCCCTCCTCGCGCAACAACTCCACCGCCGATACCCTCACGGCCTCATTGTCCTCGACCACCAGGATGCGTTCGTGCCCGCCCCGTTGCGGCACATCAGGGCCCGGCGTTTCGCTGGGGGCCGCGCGCAAGGTGCGCGGGAAGTACAGCTGCACCCGAGTCCCCCGCCCCACGTCGCTGGCGATTTCGATATGACCGCCACTCTGCTTGACGAAGCCAAACACCATACTCAAGCCCAAGCCGGTGCCCTGCCCGTCGGCCTTGGTGGTGAAGAACGGCTCGAACGCCTGGGCCAGCACCTGCGGCGGCATGCCGACGCCGGTATCCGTCACGGACACCCGTACATAGTCCCCGGGGGCAATGCCCTTTGCGGCGCAAAATTTGCGATCGAGGACGATGTTTTCCGCGCACAGGTCAATCCTGCCCTCGCCTTGAAGGGCGTCACGGGCATTGATCGCCAGATTGAGAATGGCGTTTTCCAGTTGGTTGCGATCGACAAACACATTCCAGGAATCTTCGGGTGCCGTCATGTGAACCTGAAGGGTTTCACCCAGGGCACGCAGCAACAGCTCCGCCAAGCCATCGAAAATCTGCCGCAAGGTGAAGACCGCGGGTGACAACGGTTGGCGGCGGGCGAATGCCAGCAATTGCGAAGACAGCTTGGCACCGCGCTCGACAGCGGCAATCGACGCCGAGACCCGGCGCTGCACATTGGCGTTACCCGGCTCATGACGCGCGAGCAAGTGCAGGTTGCCTGCGATCACTTGCAACAGGTTGTTGAAGTCATGGGCCACACCACCGGTGAGACCGCCGATGGCTTCCAGCTTCTGTGACTGGCGCAGTTGTTCTTCCGCCGCCAGCCGCGCCTCGACCTCATCGGCCACCCGCTGTTCCAGGTTGCGGGTGAACTTGAGCAGGGACTCTTCGGCGGTCTTGCGTTCGTGGATGTCGATCAGCACGCCGGGGAAACGAAACGCCTCGCCCTGCTCATTGAACTCGCAACAACCACTGGCGAGTACCCAGAGGTAGCTGCCATCCGGGCGCCGGATCCGGTATTCGACGTTGTAGGGCTCGCCCGTCTCCACCGACAGTCTGACTCGCTCCTGAACCCAACTGCGGTCATCCGGATGGATCCGGCTTTCAGCGATTTCCTGAGACAGGTTTTGCAGGTCTTGCCCGGGTGGATAAGAGAACGCGCGAGCGAAGCGCTCGTCACCCGACAGCACGTTGGCCTTGATGTCCCAGACAAAGGAGCCGAGCAAGGCGCCGGCGTTCAGCGCCAGGCGTACCCGTTCGTTGTCGGCGCGGTAGGCGTCTTCAGCCGCCTGTCGCCGGTGTTCGGAGATCACCCGATCGGTGGTTTCCACCACCATGGCCATGACCCCGGCCGGGCACCCGTCATCGTCGGCCACCGGGCTGTAGTAGAGGTCCATCCAGACATCTTCCGGAACCCCGTCACGCAGCAGCACCAGTTCTTTGTTGCGATAGGACAAGGTGCCGCCCGCCAGGCAGGTGTCGACCACGTGGCGATTGAATTCGGCAACTTCCGGCCAACCCAGTTCTACGGCAGAGCCGAGCAGATACGGATGACGCCCACCGGCAAACTTGGAATAAGCGTCGTTATAGATCATGTACCCGGACTGGCCCCAGAGCATCACCATCGGCAGTGGGGACGCGAGCATCAACTGCACCGCGCTGCTCAGGCTCCTGGACCATGAATCGAGCGGGCCAAGTTCGGTCCGGCTCCAGTCGAACGCACGAATGCGCCCGGCCATTTCGCCGTTCCACCCGGAGCACCCGTGGCTTTCCTCTAGAAACTGCATCGGCTGGCTCTATCCCGGTAAGTTGCACCCGTTTGTTTCGAGCATCCTGCACGCTATTCGTTTCATAGAGGTATAGCTGATTCTCGCGGGCCACTGGAGATCCCTTGTGGGAGCGGGCTTGCTCGCGAAGGCGGTGTGTCATTCAACATATTCATCTGCTGATACACCGCTTTCGCGAGCAAGCCCGCTCCCACAATTTGGTCCTCGGTAACCGAGAGTCCATGCACTACACCTCGATCAAGTGCTTCAGCGGGTTGTAACTGCTTTTCAGGGTGGCCGCGACATCCAGAATGGCCTTCTCGATGCCATTCAAATGCATGCAGGTCAGTTCGATGGCCGCACTCTGGTTGCCTGCTTCGATGTATTCGATCAGCCGCAGGTGTTCGTCGTCGCGGCAGGCTTCGTGGCTGTCGTCATCCAGAGCGGCGGCATACAGCGACGCCCGGGAAATCAGCTTCTGGAACCAGTCGAGCAACACCGGGTTGTTCAGGCTGCGCGCCAGTTTGATGTGGAACTCGCCAAGCAGGTGAATCAGCCGTTCATGATCGCCGCTTTGATGCGCTTCATCTTCCAGCAGCAAGTGATCGCGCAGGTCCTGGGTCACCGCCGTATCACGCCGGCGGCACAGTTCGCTGACGATGCCGATCTCGACCAGGCGACGGGTTTCGAACAACGAACGGATCTCTTCGTCACTGGGCAGCGACACCGACGCACCTTTATTGGGCTCGGTGGTGACCAGCCCGTCGGCTTCCAATTGCTTGAGCGCGGCCCGGACAGACGTGCGGCTGACATTGAACAGCTCGGCCAAAGAGGCTTCGCCGAGCTTCATGCCCGGACGCAACGAACGCTTGCTGATCGCCTCGTAAACCCCTTGGTAGACGCGGTCGACCGTAGTTTCCAGTTTCTTTTCCGTCATTCATCAACTCCTTGCGCCCTGTGCAAACGACCCTGGCGAATGAACAGCCATTGAAAAAGGGGCTTGCACGGACAGATTAATCCGGGTATTTCTAAATTGCATCCAGATTTTGCATACAATAATTAGAGGAATGCACCATAATGGGTCATCCAACAGCAATCGAAGTGCGAAACGTCTCAAAGCGATATTCCGACGATCCGGGGCTGGCACCAGCCCTCGATAACGTCTCGGTGGACATTGCCGACAACGAATTCTTCACCCTGCTCGGCCCCTCCGGCTGCGGCAAAACCACCCTGCTGCGCACCATCGCCGGCTTCGAGCATGTCAGCGACGGTGAGATCCGTCTCGCTGGCGAACCGGTCAACGATTTGCCGCCGTTCAAGCGTCGGGTCAACACGGTGTTCCAGAGTTACGCGCTGTTTCCGCACATGAGTGTTGCGCAGAATATCGCCTTCGGCCTCGAGATGCAGGGCCTTGATCGCAAACTGATTCCGCAGCGGGTCGATGAGATGCTCGCGCTGGTGCAAATGCAGCACCTGGCCAAGCGTAAACCGGCCGAACTGTCCGGCGGCCAACAGCAACGGGTGGCTCTGGCCCGGGCCCTGGCGCCAAAACCCAAAGTGCTGTTGCTGGACGAACCGCTGTCGGCCCTGGACCTCAAGCTGCGCAAGGAAATGCAGGTCGAACTCAAGCGCGTACAGAAAGAAGCCGGGATCACCTTCATTTTCGTCACCCACGATCAGGAGGAAGCGCTGACCCTGTCCGATCGCATCGCCGTGATGTCCGCCGGCAAGATCCTGCAAATCGGCTCGCCCAATGAAATCTACGAACGGCCGCAACACCAGTTCGTCGCGCAATTCATCGGCGACATCAACTTTCTCCCCGGCCACCTCAAGCGCGGCCAGCAGAACGAAAAGCTCTTCGTGCCCAACGGCATGCCCGTGGAAATCCCCTGCCCGGCCCAGGGTTTTGACGGCAGCAAGGTGCAACTGGCGTTCCGCCCCGAGCGTTCGCAACTGGTCGAGCCGACCCAACCGCATCATCTGCGCGGTGTGATCGAGGCCGTGCTGTATGTCGGCACGGCCACGCTCTATCAATGCCGCCTGAACAACGACATCAAGGTCATGCTGCGCGAGAACAACGAAGGCCTGAACCACGGTCGGGTGGTGGGTGATCGTGTCGCGGTCAACCTGCCGCCCCACGCCTGCCTGTTGATGGAGGCCTGAGATGAGCGTCAGCAGCACTTCCCCAGCCCTCAACCGCGCGCTGTTGCTCAGCCCGGTGGTCCTGACCCTGCTGGCCCTGATCGCCATTCCGCTGGGCATCATGGGCTACATCAGCCTGCTGCCGCGCAACGTCTATGGCGGCGTCGACTGGCAGGCCGACTGGCAATTGCAAAGCTACGTGCAACTGTTTTTCCAGGAAGGTTTCGATGGCGAACTGGAGCTGAACTGGGTCTACGCCCAGGCATTGCTGCGCTCGGTGTTCCAGGCCGGTGGCACCACGGTCCTGTGTTTCCTGTTCGGCTTCCCCGTGGCGTTGTGGATGTCGAGCCTGACACCCCGTCGACGCAACCTGATGGTGTTGCTGATCACCATCCCGTTCTGGACCAACCTGCTGATCCGCAACTACGCCTGGCTGATCATCCTGCGCGAGCACGGCTGGGTCGCCCAGAGCCTCAACGCGCTGTTCCCCCAGGCCGGTGGCATCACCCTGCTCTACAACGACTTCGCGGTCAGCGTCGGCCTGGTCTACAGCTTCCTGCCGTTCATGATCCTGCCAATCTACTCGACCCTGGAAAAGCTCGACTGGCGTTTGGTGGAAGCCGCCTATGACCTCGGTGCCAATCGCTGGCACGCGTTGCGGCGGATCATCCTGCCGCTGTCGATGCCGGGGGTGATCGCAGGTGCCTTGTTGGTGTTCGTGCCAAGCCTGGGCGCCTTCATTACCCCGGCGATCCTTGGCGGCGGCAAGACGCTGATGATCGGCAACCTGATCCAGCAGCAGTTCGGTACCGCGCGCAACTGGCCGCTGGGCAGTTCGCTGTCGTTCCTGTTGCTGGGGATCATGTTGCTGTCCCTGGTGCTCTACGCCCTCTATAGCCGCAATGCCGCCAAGACCCAACGCCCGGGAGCACAAGCATGATCGCCCTGCACCTGAAGAAACTGCCCCTGACCCGTGAAGTCAGCCTGTTGATGCTGGCCTACCTGTACCTGCCGATCTTTGTATTGATCGCCTACAGCTTCAACGCCAACCGCTCGGCGACGGTGTGGACCGAGTTCTCGTTCGACTGGTACGGGCGAATCCTGGCCAACCCGTCGATCCAGACCGCGGCGCTGAACTCGATCATCGTCGCCAGCATCGCTACGGTCTGCGCCACGGCGATTGCCCTGCTCGCGGCACTGGCGACCTACCGGCCGTTCTACGGACAGAAAATGGTCGAGGGCGGGATCAACCTGCCACTGATTCTGCCGGAGATCGTCACCGCCGTGGCCACCCTGCTGCTGTTCATGGCACTGGGGATCAAGCTCGGTCTGCTGACGGTGATCGTTGCGCACATCGGCTTCTGCATTCCCTTCGCCTACCTGCCGATCCGCGCGCGGCTCAACGACCTGGACAAGAGCCTGCTGGAAGCGGCGAACGACCTGTACGCCAACCCCTGGCAGGTGTTCCGCCGGGTGACCTTGCCGCTGCTGTGGCCGGCGGTGCTGTCCGGCTCGGTGCTGGCGTTCGTGGTCAGTCTCGACGATTTCATCATGACCTTCTTCGTCGCGGGCCCCGGCTCGACGACCCTGCCGGTGTACATCTTCTCGGCGATCAAGGCCGGTGTGACGCCGGAGATCAATGCGATTTCGACCCTGATGCTGGTGATTTCCATCGTGCTGGTAGTGCTGGCCTTCTGGCTGGGACAGCGCGGCAAACAACAATAAGCCTGGAGACTTCTATATGAGCAAGAAAGTGAAAAGCATGCGTTTCGCCGTTGCCGGTCTGGCCTTGAGTTGCTTCACCGCGTTCACGGCGTTCAGCGCCCAGGCCGCCGAGCCCAAGGAACTGTTCTTCTACAACTGGACCGACTACTACCCGGTGGAGCTGCTGGCCAAGTTCGAAAAGGAGACCGGGATCAAGGTCACCATGGACGGCTACGACAGCAACGAAACCCTGCTGGCCAAGTTGCAGGCCGGCGGCGCGGCGTACGACGTGATCGTGCCGTCGCAATCGATCATGCGCACCCTGATCAACCA
The DNA here is from genome assembly GCF_058807755.1 of Pseudomonas sp. GW821-FHT12A04. Taxonomy (NCBI): domain Bacteria; kingdom Pseudomonadati; phylum Pseudomonadota; class Gammaproteobacteria; order Pseudomonadales; family Pseudomonadaceae; genus Pseudomonas; species Pseudomonas sp. GW821-FHT12A04. The sequence continues at coordinate 36,395 of NZ_JBXAQZ010000023.1, read as the reverse complement.
GGACCTGCTACTGGAAATCGACGCCTCGGCCCTGCCCAACTTCCAGTACGTCAAACCGGCGTTCCGCGACCCGAGCTTCGACCCCGGCCGCAAGTTCTCGGCACCGTACCTGTGGGGCACCACCGGGTTCTCCTATGACAGCGCCCGGGTGCCCGGCGGCAAGCTTGACGACTCGTGGAAAGAGTTCTTCGAGCCGCGCAAGGAACTGCAAGGTCAGCTCGCCGCCCTCGACACCTCCAGCAGCGTGATCAACGCCGCCAGTCACTACCTGAATGTCGACGAGTGCAGCGAAAACCCGCAGGACGCCAAGCGCATCCTCGAACTGCTGCAAAAACAGAAACCCTTCCTGAAGATGTACAGCTCGGACAACACGGTCGACCGCATGGCCAGCGGTGAAGTGATCATGATGCAGAACTGGAACGGTTCTACAGCGCGGGCCACCCTGCAGAAGAGCACCATCAAGTACGTCTACCCCCGTGAAGGCCTGGCGATGTTCCAGGACAACTTCGCCGTACCGAAAAGCGCACCGCACCCCGGCAACGCGAAGATCTTCATCGACTGGATGATGAAACCGGAAAACGCCGCCGCCGTGTCCAACGCCATCGCCTACGCCAACGGCATCCAGAGCGACAAGCTGATCGACGCCAAATGGCGGGTGATGGACGCCATCAACATGCCCGACGAATTCGCCGCGCGCCTGCGCCCGGAAAAGGAATGCAGCAACAAGGCGCGGGAGCTGCAGGACCGCATTTGGGCCAAGCTCAAGGGCTGATTGCCTTTCGACCGAGTCGCGCCCATCGCGAGCAAGCTCGCTCCCACAGGGATTTTGTGAACGTCAAAGATCTACTGTGGGAGCGAGCTTGCTCGCGATGAGGCCCGCCAAGACACCATTGAATTTGAGGTTTGCAATGAATCAACCCCGCTGGCTGCGCAACGTGCGCCCCTACGGCGCCACCGCCGAAGACCTGCTGATCGAAAACGGCCGCTTCAGCCAACGCCGCCCCGCTTCTAACGAAGCCCTGTCGGCCACCGACATCGACGGCCAGGACCAGTTGCTCACCCCCGCCCTGGTGGAAAGCCACGTGCACCTGGACAAAACCCTCTGGGGCCAGCCCTGGCGCCCCAACAGTGCCGGCCCGACCCTCAAGGACTACATCGCCAACGAACGGCGCATCCTGCGTGAAGTCACCACACCGATTGCGCAACGGGCCGGCGCCCTGCTGGAAAACTGCATCGCCCGCGGCTCGCTGACCATGCGTTGCCACGTCGACATCGACCCGGAATTCGGCCTGCGGCATGTCGAGGCCATGCAGCAACTGCGTGAAAACTACCGCGACCTGATCGACCTGCAACTGGTGGTGTTCCCGCAGACTGGCTTGATCAGCCGCCCCGGCACCGCCGAACTGATGCGCGAAGCCATGGCCCTGGGCGTGGAGAACGTCGGCGGGCTGGACCCGTGCGGTATCGATAACGACCCTGTCGCACAACTGGATTTCGTCTTCAAACTGGCCAGCGAATTCGACCGTGGTATCGACATTCACCTGCACGACAAAGGTGAGCTGGGCCTGTGGCAGATCGCGCTGATTGCTGACTACACCGAGCGCTTCGGCCGCCAAGGCCGGGTGATGATCAGCCACGCGTACTGCCTGGGGATGTTGCCGTGGAGCCAGGTCAAACCGGTGGCCGAGCGCCTGGCGACACTGGGCATTTCGCTGATGAGCTCGGCCCCGGCCGATTGCGCGGTGCCGCCTTTCCTGGCCCTGCGCGAAACCGGCGTGAATGTGTGCCTGGGCTCGGACGGTATTCGTGATGCCTGGTCGCCCATGGGCAACGGCGACATGCTGGAGCGGGCGATGTTGCTGGCGTTTCGTTTCGATTTGAACAAGGACGAAGAACTGGCGGCAGCGTTCGAGGCGGCGACCGTCAACGGCGCCCAGGCGCTGGGTTGCCAAGCCAATCGCCTGGAGATTGGCCAGCCGGCGGACTTCCTGTTGATGCCGGTACAAACACTGGGTGAGGCGGTGGTTTCGCGGCCGCTGCGCCAGGTCTATCGCGCGGGTCAGTTGATTGCTGCGGGTGGCCGTTTGCTGGAAAGCCGTCTGTGAAGCGCATTGGCTTGCGGGCCAGTTGCGTGGTCGGCTTCGACGGTACGCAGCATGTGCTGTGGCGCGATGGCGAAGTGGTGTTCGAAGGCGCACGCATCGAGTTTGTCGGTCGTGGTTATGCGGGGCCGGTGGATCAGTGGGTTGATTACGGTAATGCGCTGATCGGTCCCGGCTTCATCGATCTGGATGCCTTGGGCGATCTCGATTCCACGGTGCTGACCCTGGACAACGGCGACGAGCGCGACATGGGCCGGATGTGGTCGGCGCAGTATCTGGCCCATGGATCGCGGGAAAGCTACAGCCCCGAAGAAGAAGTCTTCAAATACCGCTACGCCTTCACCCAACTGATCCGCAACGGCATCACCACGGCCATGCCGATCACGTCGATGTATTACCGCGAGTGGGCCGAGACCTACGACGAATTTGCGGCGGTCGCAGGTGTGGCCGCCGAACTGGGGTTACGCGCTTACCTCGGTCCCTGCTACATGAGCGGCATGAGTTACTGGCAGGCCGATGGAACCCTGGCGCACCACTGGGACGAAGCCCGGGGCATGGCCGGGCTCGACGCCGCCGAGCGGTTTTTCCGGGATTTCGACGGCGCGCACAACGGCCTGATTCGCGGTGCGCTGCTGCCCGATCGCATCCAGACCTGCACCCCGGCGTTGCTGCAACGCACCGCCGCGCTGAGCCGGGAACTCAACGCACCGATGCGTTTGCACTGCTGCCAGGGCCTCGGTGAAGTGACGATGGTCGAGCAACTGCGCGGCACCTCGCCACTGGGCTGGTTGCAGCAGCTTGGGCTTTTGACCCCGCGCAGCCTGCTGCCCCACGGCATCTACACCCGAGGCGATGACGACCTGCAACGGGTGGTGGACGGCGGCGCCAGTCTGGTGCATTGCCCGGTGGTGTTTGCCCGAGACGGCGAGGCGCTGAATTCGTTTGGTCGCTATCGGGCCAAAGGCATCAACTTCGCCCTGGGCACCGACACCTGGCCCGCGGACTTGCTGGACAACATGCGCCAGGGCTTGAACATCGCTCGCCTTATGGAAGGCGGTAACGATCTGACCAGCACGCTGGACCTGTACAACGCCGCGACCCTCGGCGGTGCCAAGGCACTGGGCCGCGACGATCTCGGACGCCTGGCGCCCGGGGCCAAGGCCGACATCACCGTGTTCAACCTGCGCGGGATGCACCTGGGGCCGCTATTCGATCCACTGAAAAATCTTGTTCTGGCCGGTCGCGGTGACGACTGTATCGCCAGCTACATCGACGGCCGCTGCGTGATGCGGGACGGCCAGGTCGAGGGCCTCGACTACCCCGCCCTGCAACGCCAGGCCCAACGCCAATTCGAAAAATTGATGCGCAGCCACAGCGACCGGGCCTTTGGCCAACCGGACTGGAAAAGCCTGTTCCAGCCCGCCATCCCGTTCGCCGACGACTACAGCGCACAGGCGCCACTGAGCGCGATTGATCCACTTCTCTAGAGATTTCTGCCCATGCAAAGCTTCGACTTCAGCACATTGAGCCCACGGGACAAATACAAGATCCTGATCGGCAGCGTCGTGCCACGGCCGATAGCCCTGGTCACCACCGTCGACGGCGAAGGCCGGATCAACGCGGCGCCGTTCAGCTTCTTCAATGCGCTTTCCGCCGATCCACCGATCCTCGCCCTGGGTGTGGAAAACTACGGCGACCAAAGCCCCAAGGACACCACTCGCAATATCCAGCTCAATCAGGAATTCACCGTGAACATCGTCAGCGATGCCTTGGTGGAAGCCATGAACGTCTGCGCCGTGCCCTTCGCCCCCGGCTTCGATGAACTGACCGCCGCCGGCCTCACCGCCATCCCCGGCACCACGGTCAAATGCCCGCGCATCGGCGAAGCTCCGGTGGCGCTGGAGTGCCGCCGGATGATGGCCCTGTCCATCGGCCAATCCCGGGAGATCATCTTTGGTGAAGTGCTGATGGCCCATGTGCGTGACGAACTGATCGATCCGAAAACCCTGTACATCGACCAGTTGGGGCTGGATGCGATAGGACGCATGGGCGGGCATGGTTATGCGCGTACGCGGGATTACTTCGACTTACCGACACGCTCGTTGCAGGCCTGGACGGATGCGCCGGGGGGTGGCGAGCGGTTTTGGCCGCTGGCCAAATAACAGGCATTAACACAAACCCTGGGGGGAGCGGCTTTTGTGGCGAGGGGGCTTGCCCCCGTTGGGCTGCGAAGCTGCCCCCAAACCAATCACCGCAATAATTTCAGGCACACCGCATTCAACGGTTTTACGACGGCTTCGCCGCCGAACGGGGGCAAGCCCCCTCGCCACAAAAGCTCCCGCCGTGGATCAGTGAAAATCCCGGCTGCGCACAGTAATGCCATCCAGCAACGGGCTCAGGTCACTCAAGCGTCCGGCTATCAGATGCCGGACCTCACCCTCTTTCTCCCAGCGCCCATCGACCTTGAGCAACTGCGAGCCGACCAGCACCTGGCGTTGACGCTCGGCCAGGTCGCGCCACACCACCACGTTGACGTTGCCGAACTCGTCCTCAAGGGTGACGAACGTCACGCCGCTGGCGGTGGCCGGGCGTTGTCGGCCGGTGACCAGCCCGGCAACGCTGACTGGCCGACCGTGCTCGACGTCCAGCAACTCCTTCGAACTGCGGCAGCGCCGCGCCTTCAACTCACCGCGTAACAGGGCCAACGGATGCGGCCCGAGGGTGGTGCCGACACTGGCGTAATCGGCTTGCAGGTCCTCGCCCACAGTGGGCTTTGGCAACGACACCGCGTCCTCCTCCCGGCTCGGCAGGCCGGCAAACAAACCCAGCTGCTTTTGTACCCCGGCCACTTCCCAACGTGCCCGATGCCGGTCGCCGGCCAGTCCACGCAACGCGCCGGCATCGGCCAGTTGCTCCTGGGCGCGGGCATCGAGTCGCGCCCGTTCGCCGAGGTCGGCAATGTCGGCAAACGCCCCTTTGGAGCGTGCCGCCTCGATGCGTCGGGCATCGTCCTCGCGAAAGCCCTTGATCATGCGTAGCCCCAAGCGAATCGCCGGTTGCGCACCGCTGATCGGTTCCAGACTGCAATCCCAGTCGCTGGTGCGCACGTCCACCGGGCGAACCTGCAAATGATGGCGCCTGACGTCCTGCAGAATCTGGTCCGGGCTGTAGAACCCCATCGGCCAACTGTTGATCAGCGCACAAGCGAAGGCCGCCGGCTCGTGGCATTTCAACCAGCAACTGGCGTAAGTCAGCAAGGCAAAACTGGCCGCGTGAGACTCGGGAAAACCGTAGCTGCCAAAGCCCTTGATCTGCTCGAAGATCTGCGCGGCAAACTCCGGCGTGTAGCCTTTTTTCTTCATGCCGGCGGCCAGTCGATCCTTGTGCGGTTCGAGCCCGCCGTGGCGTTTCCAGGCAGCCATGGAGCGGCGTAGCTGGTCGGCCTCGCCGGGGCTGTAGTCGGCGGCGACGATGGCGATCTGCATCACCTGTTCCTGAAACAGCGGCACGCCAAGGGTGCGTTTGAGTACCACTTCCAGCTCCGGCGACGGATAGGCCTCCGGTTCTTCCTTGTTCCGTCGCTGCAGGTACGGATGCACCATGCCGCCCTGGATCGGTCCGGGGCGAACGATGGCGACCTCGATCACCAGGTCGTAAAACGTCTTCGGCCTGAGCCTCGGCAGCATCGACATCTGCGCCCGGGATTCGATCTGGAACACGCCGATGGTGTCGGCCCGACCGATCATTTCGTAGGTGGCCGCATCTTCGGACGGGATGGTCGCCAGGCTCAGGTCCAGCCCCCGGTGCCGGCGCAGCAGATCGAAACATCGGCGAATCGCGCTGAGCATGCCCAGCGCCAGGATATCGACCTTGAGCAAACCGACCGCATCGAGGTCATCCTTGTCCCACTGGATGATGGTGCGTTCGGCCATGGCGGCATTTTCCACCGGCACCAGACTGTCCAGCGGCTGCTCGGAAATCACGAAACCGCCGGGGTGCTGGGACAAATGCCGGGGAAAGCCGATCAACTGCCCCGTCAGGCTCAACACCCGGTGCAGCACCGGGCTCTGCGGATCAAAACCACCTTCACGCAGGCGTTCAACGGGGGGCGTTTCATCGCTCCAGTGACCGCAACAATCGGCCAAGGCGTTGATCTGGTCCGGTGGCAAGCCCAGTGCCTTGGCCACATCCCGTACCGCACCGGCGGCGTGGTAAGTGCTGACCACCGCGGTCAATGCGGCCCGGGCCCGGCCATAACGCTGGAACACGTACTGCAAGACTTCCTCGCGGCGCTCGTGCTCGAAATCGACGTCGATGTCCGGCGGTTCGTTGCGTTCCTTGGACAGAAAGCGCTCGAACAGCAACGTGGTGCGATCCGGATCGATTTCGGTGATCCCCAGGGCGAAGCACACCGCCGAGTTGGCGGCAGAACCACGACCCTGACAAAGAATCTGTTGCTGGCGGGCAAAGCGCACGATGTCGTGGACCGTCAGGAAATAGCTTTCATAGCCCAGCTCCGCGATCAGTTGCAGCTCCTTGTCGATCTGCACCAGCACTTCGCTTTTCGGCCCTTTTGGCCAGCGCCACTGGATGCCTTCCTCGGTCAAATGACGCAGCCACGAGGTGGCCGAGTGCCCTTGCGGCACCAGTTCGCGGGGGTACTGGTAACGCAACTGGCCAAGATCAAAGGTGCAACGCCGGACGATATTCAGTGTTTCCGCCAGCAAGGCTGGCGGGTAAAGCGCCTGCAGCACGTCGAGGCTGCGCAGATGCCGTTCGCCGTTGGGGTGCAGGCGCAACCCGGCATCGGCCACCGACAGGTGATGACGGATCGCGGTCATGGTGTCCTGCAAGGCGCGCCGGCCGCGAGCGTGCATGTGCACATCGCCACTGGCCACGGCCGGAATCAGCAATTCCCTGGCCAGTGTCAGCAGATCATCCAGACGCCGGGCATCGTCCTGACCGCGATGCAACTGCACCGCCAGCCACAGGCGCTCGGCGAAGACCTGCTTGAGCCAGTGGCCCTGCTCAAAGGCATCGACAGCGTCCGGCACCCACAACGCCAGCAATCCTGGCAAGGGTTCGCTGAAGTCTTCGTGTAACACCTGGTACTGGCCTTTCTGCGTGCGGCGCCGGGCGCGGGTGATCAATCGGCACAACGCCTGGTACCCCTCGAGGTTCTCCACCAACAACACCAGTTTCGGGCCGTTCTCGATACGTATTTCACTGCCGATGATCAGCGGCAACTCCACGGACTTCGCCGCTTGCCAGGCGCGAACGATGCCCGCCAGGGTGCATTCGTCGGTCATCGCCAGGGCTTGATAACCCTGTTTTTTCGCGCGCTGGAACAGCTCGAGAGCACTGGACGCCCCGCGCTGGAAGCTGAAGTTCGACAGGCAGTGCAATTCGGCATATTCGATGCTCATGCGAACCAGCCCTGCAGCCACAACGGGCCGTCCTCACCGACCGCCCGGTAGGCCCAGCCCTGTTGGCCGGCACGGGTTTCGATCAGGTAATAGTCACGGCGTACGTCGTCACCGTCCCACCAGCCGGACTCGATACGCTCCGGCCCCATGAGGATGCGCGCCGAGCCCTGATGCACGGCCAAGGGTTCAGTCAGCAGCCAGCCCGGCCGTTTCACCGCGGCCGGCACCGCGCAAGGCTGGCTGTCGGCACTGACCTGCCACGCGCACTCGGGGCGGTGATCGGCCTGGAAACCCAAGCCATGCACCGCGTCATCCCCCAGCCGTGCACGCAGGCGTTCGCGCAGTTGCTCCCAGGGCAAGGACTGCTGCGGGCGATCGTCGAACAGCTCCTGATGTTGGGGCACGAAGGTCGGCAAATCCTCGGCGCGCAGGCGAAAGCCGCGCACCGGCGCCTCGACCTGGACCTGCTCCAGCCGCCCACGGGCCAGTTCGAAGAGCATCGCCGCATCCCGTTCGGCACTGAGCAGGCCAACCTTGATGAGCGTATCCGGTAACCCGGCGTGCTCCAGATGCAGGTCGAAACGCTGTACGCCGCTGTCGCGACCGCAGAGGAACGCCGACAGGTCGCCGGTCAACCGGCGCAACGGAAACAGCAAGGCCTGATGGGACTGCACATCGAAATTGAGCTCGATACGCACATCGAAGCGGTCCGGCGGCAGGTAAAACGCCAGCGCCAGCCGCCGTAAACCCGACAGGGCATCCAGATGCTTGAGCACCTGAGCCTCGAAACGCCGGGCCAGGCTATGCCGGGGCAGCGTCTGCACCTGGCTCAAGGTGCGCAAGCCCATGCGCGACAAGGCCGTGGCGGCCGATGCGTCGAGGCCGATCCGGTCGACGGGCATTTGCCCCAGATGATGCTGCAAGGCTTGATCGTCCGGGACTACCAGACCGTCATAGGCGTTGGCCAGCATCCGCGCCGCCACCGGGTTGGGCGCGGCCACGATGCGGTGCCGAAACCCCAGCTCGCCGAGCTCACGGCGCAAAAGTGCTTCGAACTGCGGCCAGGCGCCAAACAAGCCGAGGCTGGATTCGATCTCGAACACCACGGCCCGAGGGTAATGCACGCTGACCTGGGAACTGAAGCGATAGGCCCAGGCGGCGAGAAACTGTTGCCAGTGCTCGATTTCAGCGGCGTCGTATTCGGCCGTGGCGAAGCCTTTGCTCAAGGCCTGTGCCGCGCTCATGGACTGGCCGGGACGCAAACCCAGCGCCCGCGCCGCATCGTTGACCGCCTGCAGCACCCGGCGCTGGGCCGGGCCGGTCAGCAACGTCAGGGGTTCATCGGGATCGGCACGCTGACGCAGTACCGCATCCAGCGCCAATTGCGGGAAAACAATGCAGACCCAGCGCATGGCAACCTCAATGCCCCACGGCGAAGGCAATCGGTGCCGAACGGGCCAGGCCGCCGCGGCACTTGAGCACACGCAGTTGTGCCGGTTGGGCATCGATGGCGATGCGCAAGGCCGCCGGCGAAGGGTTGATCGCTTCACTGAGGGGACGATAGGCGAAGGCCAGGGTCTGGCCGGTTTCCGCCGCCACCTGCAAGCGGCGCAAGGCGCGGTCATCGGCCTTGTGCGGCCAGCACAGCACCGCACCGCAACTGCCCGAACGCAGGCATTGCTCCGCGGCCCACAGCGCATCGCGCTCGCTGGCGTGGATGATCGACAACTGACGCAGATCGACCCCGGCGTTCTGCCACGCCTGGGGATACGGCACATAAGGCGGCGCCACCAGCACGATGCGCTCGCCCGCCGCCGACAGCCGTGCCAGCGTCGGCCACACCAGTTGCAACTCACCCACGCCCTGCCCGGCCAAGAGGATTTCCGTCAGCGCCGCCTCCGGCCAGCCTCCGCTGGGCAAGGCAGCGTCCAGCGCGGCATGCCCGGTGGGTTGCGGGCTGGCGGCCGGTGGCGCAGGCCGGCCCTTCCAGACCTGGCCAGCATTGAACAGCGTATCCAGCGCAACGACGGCCCCCATCAGCCTTGCCTCACCAGGCCACAGAACACGCCTTCGATGGCCAGGTCCTGATCGGCTTCGACAATGATCGGCTGGTAGGCCGGGTTGCGTGGCAGCAGGCGAACCACATCGCCGACCCGCTCGAAGCGCTTGATGGTGACTTCGCCGTCGAGCCGCGCCACGACGATCTGGCCGTTGAGCGCCTCGGGGTTGCGGTGCACGCCCACCAGGTCGCCGTCGAGAATGCCGTCCTCGATCATCGAGTCACCCCGGACCCGCAGCATGTAGTCCGGCACCCGCGAGAAAATCGACGGATCAAGCAGCAAGCGGCTATGGACCTCCGCATCGGCCCCGATCGGCGCACCGGCCGCCACCCGGCCGAGTACCGGGATGTCCAGCAACTCGGGACGCGGCGGCTGCCCGAGCAGGCGAATGCCCCGGGCCTGGTGCGGGTTGACCTCGATAAACCCGGCTTCGGTCAGCGCCAGCACATGCTTGCGCGCCACACTGCGGGAGGCAAAACCGAACGCCTCGCTGATTTCAGCGAGGCTCGGAGGCTGACCGTGCTCGGCGATGCGATCGCGGATGAAGGTCAGGATGGCGGTACGGCGGGGAGTCAGAGTCGTCATGGAGTACATTTGTACTCTTTTGGCTTTTGCCTGGCAAGGACCGTCAATCATCTGGTGGCAGGACCAGTGACCTGTGGGAGCGAGCTTGCTCGCGATGGTCTTTCATTCAACATGTGTGTCGACTGACCGGGCCGCATCGCGAGCAAGCTCGCTCCCACATTGGATTTCAGTGACTCAAGAGGTGAGTCGTGCCAGATACGCCCACGGATAAATCCCGCGCTCATGGCCATCGCTGAACACCAGTTGCAGTCCATACCCCTGCGAGTGCAATTCAATAACCCGAACCCGCCCATCAACCATCGGCGTCAGCCCCCGCATACGAAACGCCCGGCACTGCGAACACGGGCACTGCCGGCGCAGTTCGGCGTGGTCCAGCCACTGTTCGCGGCCATCCGGCCAACTCAGGCGCAGTTGTTGTCTGCTCCGTGAATTACCCACCGCCAGCGGATTCATTGCAGTTGACTCAAGGCAATGCGCACGGCCTTGCGCACTTCAGGGTCGCCGTCGTCCTGCGCGGCCTGCAATGCCGCAACGGCCCGCGGGTCGTTCAATTCGCCCAGGGCCAAGGCGGCTTCCTTGCGCAGGTTGCTGATGCGGTGGCCGAGGGTGTCGATCAACGCATCGAGCGCCGGTCCATAACGCAAGCGACCGAGGCTGCGGGTAGCGCGCAGGCGCACTTGCCAGTAATCGTCGCCCAAGGCGTCGATCAGGGCCGGGCCGGCGTCGAGGTGGCCAACCTTGCCCAAGGTGGTGGCGGCTTCTTCGCGAACTTGCCAGGCAGCGTCGCGCAAGGCCTGGCGCAGGGCCGGCAGCACCTGCGCGTCAGACGCCAGGCCCAACGCCCCGGTGGCGGCACGCCGCACGTCGGTGTCCGGGTCATCGCTGGCCAACCGCGCCAGCGCTGGCAAGGCCTCGAGTTGCTTGAGCCAGCCAAGCACGCCCACCGCTTCGCGGCGCACACCCGCGCTTTCATCGTCCAATGCCCGTGCAGCCGCATCGGCGGCATCGGGGCAACGCAACTCGCGTAACGCTCTGAACGCGGCAATGCGTACGCCGATGTCGGCGTGCCCGGTCCACGGCAGAATGACCCGGCCCGCCGCCTCGCTCTTGAGCAGGCTGAGACTTTGCGCAGCGGTCGCCTGCACCGCCGGGGATGGATCAGTCAGCGCCTGGCACAACGCTTCGACCACAGGCTCGTCCTCCCAGGCTTCCAGCAACCGCGCGGCTTCGGCGCGAACGTCGGCAATCGGATCTTCGGCCAGTCGGTCAATCAACCACAGCAGGCCGTCCGGTTCCTCAAGATCGGCCAACTCGATCAACGCGATCCGGCGTACACCGGGGTCGTCATCGGTCAGGCGCGGTTGCAGGGCAAGAATGTCGTCGTTATCGGTTACATCGAATAGTGAGGTCATAGGGCAAATCGCGGCAGTTTGTTTTCAGGGGGAAGGCCGAGCGGATTCAGGCGCGGCAGTTGCCGGCCGTCTTCGTGGCGCAGGAGTTCGAGGCAATGACGCTTCAGGTGCGAGAATTCAGGGCGGGTCACCAGCTCCGTGCTGCGCGGCCTGGGGAAGTCCAGGCGCAGGTCTTCGATGATTCGCCCGGGGCGCGAGCTCATGACCAGCAAGCGGTCGGCGAGGAACAGCGCTTCGTCGATGTCATGGGTGACAAACACCACGGTGGTGCGGATGCGCGTCCAGATGTCCAGCAGCAGTTCCTGCATGTTCAACCGGGTCAGGGCATCGAGGGCACCGAAGGGTTCATCCATCAGCAACAGGCGCGGGCGGTTGACCAGCACCCGGGCAATTTCCACCCGTTGCTGCATGCCGCCGGAGAGCTGGTCGGGCCAGCGCCCGGCAAACCCTTCGAGCCCCACCAGGGCGAGGATTTCATCCGCTGCCTTGTGCCGTTCGACCTTGCCGACGCCACGCATTTTCAAGCCGAACGCCACGTTGTCACGCACCGTGCGCCACGGAAACAAGGTGTGCTGCTGGAACACCATGCCGCGTTGTGGCGATGGCCCCGACACTGGCGCGCCATCCACGTTCAAGGTGCCGGTGCGCGGTTGCAGGTGCCCCGCCAAAGCACCGAGCAAAGTCGATTTGCCGCAACCGGACGGCCCGAGAATGCACACGAACTGTCCCGGTTCGATCTGGCATTCGAGGCCCTGCACCGCTTCGAAAGCCGCGCCCCCCTCGCCCAGGCTGATCGACAGCCCGCGAATATCGATACGCCCTTCCAGGTGTTGAAAAACGCTCATCAGGCTTTTCCTCGCGGTCGATGCCAAGGCGTGAACAGCCCACCCAGACGCTTTATCAGCAGGCTGCTGCCCATGCCGAGCACGCCGATCAGCAACATGCCGACGACGATGTCGGCGTAGTTCTGGATGGTGTAGGACTCCCAGGTGTAATAACCGATGCCGAATTGGCCGGAGATCATTTCTGCCGTGACCAGGCAGAACCACGAGGTGCCCATGCCGATGGCCAGGCCGGTGATGATGCTTGGCGCAGCACCCGGAAGAACGACCTCCAGCAGGATTGCCCGGCGCCCCGCCCCAAGGCTTTTCGCCGAGGCGATCAGCCGTGGGTCGACGCCTTCGACGCCATGCACGGTGTTGAGCAGGATCGGGAACAGTGCGCCGGTGAAGGTGATGAACACCATCGACAGTTCCGACGAAGGAAACATCAGGATCGCCAGGGGAATCCACGCCACCGCCGGGATCGGGCGCAGCACTTCCAGGGGCGGCAGCAACAGGTCTTCGGCCCATTTCGAGCGACCGATGGCCAGGCCCAGGGCCACGCCGATGATCAGCGCGGCGAGGTAACCGGCGAATACCCGGCCAAGGCTGCTGCCCAGGTGCTGCGCGAGTTTTCCCGAGTCGCCGAGGCCCAGCGCCGCTTCGATCACAGCAAGCGGCGTCGGCACATTGGCGAAGGTCACCAGGCCGAGGTTCCAGTGGTGGCTGGCGGCGAGTTGCCAGAACAGCAGGCAGAGCAGCAGTGAGCCCGCCCGGGGGAGCCATCGTAAACAGGATCCGTACACAATATTTCCTCTCACCTGGGAACCTGTGGGAGCGGGCTTGCTCCGGGCGGCGTTCCGACGATTGCGATGTATCAGTCAACATTGATATCGACTGGTCTGGCCTCATCGCGGGCAAGCCCGCTCCCACAGTGGACGGTGTTGTCAGTCAGTTAGCGAACAGCCACGGCCTGGGTCGTGGCATCGGTGAAGTCGAACACCTTGCCGCCCTGGGCGGTGGCGAACTGTTGGGCCTGGCCCTTGAGCAGAAACGCGCTGAGGCGCCCTTTCGCATCACTGGCAAACCACGCCTGATCCGCCAGCAACTTGATCCCGCTGTCGCTGGCCTGGGCATACACCGCGCGGATGTTCTTGCCTTCCTGCTTCAGGGCGGCCAACGCCGTGAACGCCAGTTCCGCCGACGCGTACTGGCGGACTTTCGGTTCACCGCGTACCCAGATCTCGGCCACGTGGCTGAAGTCGGTGATGACTTTGCCGCTCGACGCATCCACCGCCTTGAGCGGCGTCTGCGCGTAGTTGGCCAGTTGCGCTGTGTAGTCCAGGTTCGACGCCTTGAACGCGGCGCGGATGTATTGGTCGTCGATGAAGGTATTCAGATCGAGACCGCGATCGGCCTTCTTCAACAACTTCAGGGTATCGATGGCGGTGCCCACGGCCTGGCGGTATTCCGGCTTCCAGCTCAGGTCGCGGGTCTGCACTCCGAGGGGGCCATGGAACAGGTAATTGACCTCGGCATCGACCCCGGTGACCTTGGCGATCAGCTCGCTGTATTTCTCCGGTTCAGCCGCCAGCAACTGGTTGGCTTCGATACTCGCCCGCAGGTAAGCGACGACGATTTCCGGGTACTGCCTGGCATAGGCCTGATCGACCAGCGCACCGTGGAAGGTCGGCGCGCTGGCCTGGGAACCGTCATAAATCTTGCGGGCGAAACCACGGCTCGGGAACAGTTCGGCGAAGGGTACGAAGTCAGCGTGAGCATCGATCTTGCCGGCCTGCAACGCGGAGCCGGCGACTTCCGGCGGCTGGGCGATGATGTTCACGTCCTTGAGCGGGTCCCAACCCTGAGCCGCGACGGCGCGCAGCAACATGCCATGGGCGGTGGAGGCGAACGGCACGGAAATGGTCTTGCCCTTGAGCTCGGCCAGTGACTGCACGTCCGATGCGCTCGGTACCACGATGCCATTGCCGCTGCCCTTGGTGCTGCCCGACAGCACACTGATAAACAGGCTGTGCTTGCCGGCGGTTTCAAACGCCACGCCGTTGAACGAGCCGGGGAAATCGGCCATGGCGCCGAAGTCGAGTTTGCCGGCCACCATCTCGTTGGTCAGGGGGGCGCCGCTGGTGAAGTTTTTCCACTGCACGTCGTATTGGGCGTCTTTGTAGGGGCCATCGTGGGGCAGGTATTTGTCCAGCAGGCCCAACTCACGAATCAACAGACCACCGGCGGCGCAGTTGATGGTGGTGTCCTGGGTGCCGATGGCAATACGGATGGTTTCGGCTGACGCCGACAAGGTGAAGGAAGCCAGTACCAGACCGGCCAAAGTTGCACGCAACATCATGAGTGTTTCCCCTCGAATCATTTGTTGGATGTTCGTCTCCGCCGCGATCAGGGCGCGGTGGGAAACGAGGGGTGTTTTGAAGCGAGCGTCCGGTGGTGGCCGGATGGCTTTTGTGTCGTCTTTACTGGCCTCATCGCTGGCAAGCCAGCTCCCACAGTTTTTATGGTGTTTGCGAAATCTTCGTCCCACTGCAAATCCCTGTGGGAGCTGGCTTGCCAGCGATAGCGTCCTGGGTTTCAGCGCAACAAATAAGGAATCTCCACTTTCACCGCCCCGGTCGGGCAGTCCTTTTCACAGGGCATGCAGTACCAGCATTCGTCGAACGCCATGTAGGCCTTTTGCGTGGCCGGGTTGATCGCCAGCAGGTCCATCGGGCAGACGTCGACGCACACGGTGCAGCCTTTGTGGGCGATGCATTTGTCCTCGTCGACGGTGACGGGGGCGTTGGAACGGAAGAAAATTTCCTGGGCTTGATAGGCCATTTCACGGTCTCTCTTGGGTGATGCTCAGGCGGCATCCGCGCCGACCCGCAGCCGGTCGTAGGCCTGCATCTCGTCGGCATCGAGCGGGATGATGTAAGGCTCGACGGCTTTCTTGAAACTGCTCATCAAACCGTTCTCGTCTTTCTTCAGGTGGCAATGGCAGAACCAGTCGCGGTCGTTGCGTTGCGGGTGATCGACGCGATGGTGGTAAAGCCCCCAGCGGCTTTCGGCGCGGAACAATGAAGCGCGGGCGGCCATTTCGGCGCAGTCGCGGATCATGCTGACTTCCATGGCGCGCATCAGCTCGTGGGCGTTGTGCGCCTTGATCTGGTCGAGATCGCGCTGGATGTCGCTGAAGCGCTGCAGGCCGATCTGCATCTTCCTGGTCACTTTCGGCGGTTGCAGGTAGTCGTTGACCAAGCGCCGCAGCTTGTATTCAACCTGGGCTGGCGGCAGGCCGTGCTCACGATCCAGCGGTGCGTAGACCCGTTGTTTTTCGGTTTCGATCTGCCGGGCATCCAGCGCTGAAAACTCGCGCCCGGCGACAAAATCCGCTGCGTTGTGGCCAGCGAACCACCCATAGGTAAACGCACCGAGCATATAGTTGTGCGGCACCGCAGCCATGTCTCCCGCCGAGTACAAGCCCTTGACCGAGGTCTCGGCCTTCTCGTTGACCCACACCCCCGACGCCGAATGCCCGCTGCAAAAACCGATTTCCGAGATGTGCATCTCGACCATCTGCGTGCGGTAGTCGGTGCCGCGATTGGCGTGGAACTGGCCGCGACTCGGACGCTCGTTGCTGTGCAGGATCTCTTCGATGTTCTGGATGGTTTCCTCGGCCAGATGATCGAGCTTGAGGAACACCGGGCCATTGCCGCTTTCCAGTTCCTGATGGAACTCCCACATCATCTGCCCGCTCCAGTAGTCGCACTCGATGAAGCGTTCGCCCTTGTTGTTGGCGGTGTAGCCGCCCAAGGGGCCGGTGACGTAGGCGCAGGCCGGGCCGTTGTAGTCCTTGATCAGCGGGTTGATCTGGAAGCATTCCAGGTTCGCCAGTTCGGCCCCGGCGTGGTAGGCCATCGAGTAGCCATCGCCGGCATTGGTCGGGTTTTCGTAGGTGCCCATCAGGTAGCCCGAGGACGGCAACCCCAGGCGTCCGGCGGCACCGCAGGCGAGGATCACCGCCTTGGCCTTGATCACGTGGAAGTCCGCCGTGCGGCAGTCGAAGCCCATCACCCCGTTGACCGCGCCCTCCTCGTCCGTCAGCAATCGGGTGCAGACCAGGCGATTGGTGATACTCACCCGCGCGCGCTTCAACTGCCGATAGAGGACTTTCTTGATGTCGTGCCCTTCCGGCATCGGCAACACATAAGCGCCCATGTGGTGGACCTTTTTCACCGCGTAGTCGCCGGTTTCGTCCTTCTCGAATTTCACACCCCAGCGGTCCAGTTGTTCGATCGTTTCGAAACTGTGAGTGGCATAGGCGTACACCGCGGCCTGATTGACGATGCCGTCGTTGGCGATGGTGATTTCCTTGGTGTACTGCTCCGGTGTCGAGTGGCCGGGAATGATCGCGTTGTTCAGGCCGTCCATGCCCATGCTGATCGCGCCGCTGCGCTTGACGTTGGCCTTGTCGATCAACAACACCCGCAGGTCGCGGTTGCGTTCCTTGGCCTTGATCGCCGCCATGGGGCCGGCGGTGCCGCCGCCGATCACGACGATGTCGTATTCCTGCTCCAATGTGCTTCGGGTCATGCCTGATCCCCTTTTTCCCGGTCGATCCGCAGGCGGTACTGGAAGGCATCGCCACGGTAGTAAAGGTGTTCGAAGTCCAGCGGCCGACCGTCGACATCGTGGGTCAGGCGTTCGATGTGCATGATTGGCGAGCCAGGTTCAACGTTCAGCGCGTGGGTCAGGTCGCTGTCGGCCAGTACCGCATCGATGGCCAGGTCGGCGTGCCCCAGGGTCAGGCCGCAGTCGTTTTCCAGGATCAGGAAAATATCGCGGGTGACCAGGTCGGCTTTTTCCAGGCGCTCGCCAATGGCCTTGGGCAGGTAAGTGATTTCCAGGGAAACCGGCTCGCGATTGATCAGGCGCACACGTTTGATCTGCGCCACGACCTCCCCTTCGGCGACCTGCAAACGCTCGGCCACGAGCTTGTCGGCGGCAATGAATTTGAAGCTGCGCAGGCGGTTGATCACCTCATAGCCGCGATCGGTCATGGACTCAGCCAGGCCTTGCAGGGTGCTGACGTTCTGGAAAGTTTTCGGCTTGGCGACGAAAGTGCCCTTGCCATGGATCTTGAAGATCAGCCCTTCCTTTTGCAGATCGCCCAAGGCCTGGCGCACGGTGATGCGGCTGACCTTGAACAACGCGCCAAGCTCGCTTTCTGAAGGCATCTGGCTGTCTTGCGGGTATTCGCCGTCGAGGATGCGGGCGCGCAGCACATCTCGCAGCTGGGTGTGCAACGGGACGCTGCTCAGGGATAGAACGTTATCGGTCATGGCAGATCACTTGTTATAACGAGTTATGACGTGATCTTAGATAAGTTATGACAGGGTTGAGAAATACCGAATGCGCATAAGGTTAGATGCACAACGCAATCCAAAACTGTAGGAGCGAGCCTGCTCGCGATAAACCCGAGAACGCCGTGGGGTGTCAGGCATCCAGCGTTATCGTTGACGACCATCGCGAGCAGGCTCGCTCCTACAGGGGATTGTGTGTGATCTGAGAAATCAGTGCCGCTTGAGAATCTGGTCCATCACCCAATCGGTCTTCAGCGCCTGCTCGGCCACGGCGGGGTGCTGCGTCTCGCCACGAATATGCGCATTCATGCCCAATACGTGGTGCCACTGAATGTGTGCGTGATGCTCGATGGTCAGGCTGAGGTGCTCGCCAGCGTGCAGCTCATCGGCGTGCAGCTCGACCGGGTGTTCATCGAACACTGAAAAGGTGATCCGGCCTTTGCTGCCAATCACTTCGACCCGGTCTTCGCGACGGTCTGCAACGAAGTTCCAGCAGCCCATCCCCAGTGCCCCGCTGGCAAACCGCCAAGTGGCGCTGACGGCATCTTCGGCCGCGTACAAACCGGCCTGCCGCGCGGTGAACCCGGCGACTTCGACGATATCGCCGAACAGGTACTGAAACAGGTCCAGGCCATGGCTGGCCAGATCGGCGAAGTAACCTCCACCGGCAATTGCCGGGTCGGTGCGCCAGTTATCGGTGCCGCTCCGGTCCGCTGCCGACGGGGCTTTGGTGAGGGTCCAGCTCAGGTGCCGGACCTCGCCGATCCGCCCCTCTTCCAGCCATTGCCGCACTTGCCGGAAGCGTGGCAGCGAACGTCGGTAATAGGACACGAACAGGTGCAACCCGGCATCGGCAAACACCTGCTGCATTTCACGGCTTTGCCCGGCATTCAGCGCCATCGGTTTTTCCACGCAGCAATGCTTGCCGGCCGCGGCCACTTGCAAAGCATGGGCGTGATGGCTGTCGGGCGGCGTGGCGATGTACACCGCGTCGACCTCGGGATCGTTGATCAGCGCCTGCGCATCGGTGTAGACCCGAGCGATACCGTGGCGCGTGGCGTAGTCGGTGACGGCTTCCAGGCGCCTGCCCATCACCGCGACCAACGCCGATCCGGGCGCCTTGTAGAAGGCCGGCCCGCTTTTGCGTTCAGCGACACTGCCACAACCGATCATGCCCCAGCGCACCAGGTTCATAGGCACTCCTTGCGGCTCAGCCGACGCGCAATGCGCGCAGGTCCAGTCGACCGTCCTTGAGCGGCGGGCACCAGTAGTAGCCACCGGTGATCGGACGGCTGATGCGGTACAGACCGTCGGTGATGCCGTCTTCCAGGCCACTCATGCGGCGCAGTTGGGCTTCGAAGGCGTCGAGGGAAAAACCGAAGGCCAGGAACATCAGGCCGGCACGGTCACCTTCGATCCACGGCATCGAGCGGCGTACCACGAAGGCCTCGGGCGCAAAGCTTTCCTGGGCGGTGCGTTTGACGTGGGCGGAAACCGGCGCGTCGTCGATCTCTTCGTTATCGCTCAAGCGGCGACCCATGATGTTGTCTTTTTCATCCGCCGACAGCCCATGGAAACCTTTCAAGTCATGCTGCCACTGCTGGATCGCGGCGAAGCTGCCACCCACCATGCCGTCCGCGCCCTCACCCACCAGGGCGGCGGTCACGGCGGCTGCGTCGTGGGGGTTCTCGGTGCCATCTTCGTAGCCGGTCAGGTCATGGCCGGTCATGTGGCGGAAGGTTTCGTTCATCTGCACCAGGCGCAACGCCGGGGCCAGTGCCGCCGAGATGGCGTTGCTGCGGTTGAGCAATTCGCCACGGTCTTCACCGTGCAGCCAGCACCAGAGCGCGTGTTGGGTCGACGGATTGTCGACGCCGACGCCAGTCAGTGCCGGGAAAGTGCGCAGGCCTTCGATCTGCCCATCCAGCGCCTTGACCAGGGATTCGCCGAAGCCGACGACAGCCGATTTCCCGTCCACCAGTTGCATCAAGTTGTCGAGCGCGGCCGGCAGTGCCGCAACGGATTCGAGGGCGAAGAACATATGGCGAGCTTGAGGCGGAACGGGGGTGGCGAGAATGCCCGGCTGGTAATGACTCATATGAACTCCTTGAAAAAGAGCATGGAGTTTAACCGGAGTACGAGGGTTTGTGTGCCGTCAGAGGCCAGGAACCTGTGGCAAAGGGGGCTTGTGTGGCGAGGGGGCTTCTGTGGCGAGGGGGCTTGTCGGATCGCCGCACCGCCCCGTTGGAGCGCGTAGCGCTCCCCTGCATTTTCAGTCATACCGAGTCGCCAGGTTTTGGGGGCTGCTTCGCAACCCAACGGGGGCAAGCCCCCTCGCCACACAAGCCCGCTCGCCACAAAAGATCAAACCACCCTGGGGCTTTCGTTACGGAACGCACTCGGGCTCTTGCCGGTCCAGCGTCTGAAAGCTCGGCGAAAGCTGCGCACGTCGCTGTAGCCGACTTCCTCGGTGATGCGTTCGATGGACATGTCCGGGTTGGCCAGCAGGCTCATGGTGCGGGCCTGGCGCACTTGTTCCAGCAGCGTTTCGAACGTCAGCGCATGTTCGGTGAGACGGCGGCGCAAGGTGCGGCTGCTCATGTTCAGGTCGCCGGCGATTTTCTCGATGTGGCTGCCCTCGGTCAGGTCCCGGGCAATCGCCCGTTCCACCGCCTGGATCAGATCCATTTTCTGGTGCACCTGCGCGGCTTCCAGTTCGAGCAATTTCACGGCCTGGCGCAGGGCCAGGGAATGATGATTGGGCAACTGAACGTCCAGCCAATGCGCATCGATCACCATGCGGTTTTGCAGGCAACCGAAACGCACGTCCGGCCCCAGCAGGCGCGAATATTCGCCGAGATAGTCCGGCGCGGCATGCACGAACTCCACGGCCGTCGGCTTGAAATCCGCCCCGACCAGCGCCCGGCCGTACACCAGCAGGCTGGCGAAAAACTCCTCGACCGCGAACAACTGCACGTCGGCGAACGGCAAGCGGCATTCAACGTCGATAAACACCCGATCCCCCGCCTCCTCCACACTCGACACGACAATGCCGCCAGAGGTGTGTTGATGGCGAATGCCCAGTTCGAAGGCATCGCGCAGGGTCTTGCACAGCGACAACACATGCCCCAACAACCCCAGCGTGCCGAGCACATTCTGCGCGCCGACCCACAAGCCCAGCCCCTGATTGGGCAAGGCCTTGAGCGCGCGTTGAATCATGGCCACGGCCTGGCGATGGGAAATACGCTGCGCCGGGTCCTGAAGGTCTTCAAAGTCAAATCCCAACCCTCGGCACAGGCTCTCGGGGTGGATGCCTTTTTGCTCGGCGACTTCGGCCAGGGTGTGCAGGAGAAACGGCGACACCAGCGCCAGTTCAAAGGTGGGATCGATCACTTTCATTTGCATGGGGCTATACATTCCGGGTCGAGCTGCATTCTTATTTTTGTAACCGGTTATGTCGAAGGAAGTTAGCACAGGGCTCAAAGACTGTCCGCAGAAGTCCCCCTAAATGGCCGCCAATACCCTGCCTTGCAGGGCGCAGACAGCTTATTTCTATGTTGCGGCCCTCGTATGGATGCCGGACAGCCCGACAACAATAATAATGAGTACACCCATGATCCCGACCCGCACGACACTCCCCCTGACGGCCATTGGCCTGGCCGGCGTCTGCGCCCTGCAACCGGCACTGGCCACCGAGACTGGCGTGGACAACATCGGCACCGGCACCGACGGTTTTTTCATGTTGCCGCTTTCGCCCGACAGCCTTCCGGACAACATGGTTGCGTTCAACCTCTACTACAACCACTACAAAGCCACGAAGCTCAATATCAGCTCGCTCGGCGGCAAGGTGCCGAACGTCGAGATCGAGTCCACGGCGGTCATTCCGCGCCTGGATTACCTCAGCCCGGTGCGTGTGTTTGGCGGCCGGCTGGCCGGCTACATCGCGCAGCCCTGGCTCAAGCAGGAAGTCTCGGTGTTCGGCTTGCAGGACACCCGCGAAGGCATGGGCGACACCACGGTCGCGCCGATCATCCTCTGGGACATGGGCCCGAACCTGACCCTCGGCGCCGCCATTGAAATCACCGTGCCGACCGGCGAGTACAGCGTTGACCGCCTGGCCAACACCAGCAACAACTTCTACACCTACAAACCGTTGTTCTCCTTCACCTGGCTGCCGACGGACAGAACCGAGGTGTCGATGAAGACCACCTACAGTTTCAACGAGAAAAACAAGGACACCGACTACAAGTCGGGGCAGATTTTCCACTTCGATTATTCCGCCAGTTTCAAGATCACCGACGACCTGATGCTCGGGTTGAACGGCTACTACCTCAAGCAAACAACCGACGACAAACAGTTCGGCCACACCGTGCAGTTCAATGGCCAGGACGTGGACGACGGGGTGCGCGGCCAGGTATTTGCCATTGGTCCGGCGCTGCACTGGACCTTTCTCAAATACGCCAGCGCGGAGATTCGCTGGGCCAAGGAGTTCGACGTGGAAAACCGGCCTGAAGGGGAAATGCTTTGGGCCAAGGTCAGCATTCCGTATGCGTTTTGACTGAACTGACGCCATCGCGAGCAAGCTCGCTCCCACAGGGGGGGATGCATTCCAACTGGGAAATGCATTCCAAATTGTGGGAGCGAGCTTGCTCGCGATGACGGCGGAACAAACACTGAAAAACTTCAGGAATACACCGGCCAGCTATCCACAATCCGCCCACCCCGAACCGCCAACAAATCCCCGAACTGCAACAACACCGACTCCGTCTGGGCAGGCCGCAAGAACACCTGGTCCTCCACCGTCAGCCCCGCCGCCGCCGAACCATTGACCATTTCCTGGTTCGAACTGCGGCCATACACGCCATTGCTCTGCAACCCCTCTGGCGATTCGAACTCCGCCATCCAGTTACCGCCATAGATGAAATACGTCTCGCGCTGATTGGTGTCCCACCAGGAAAACAGCCTGGACTTGCCATCCAGCGCCGGGATGTTTACAGCCCCGGTGCTTTTCAGCACTGGCGTGGCGATAAAAGCGGCCGGCACATGCTCCGCCAGTGACGGCAAATCATAATGAGTGGGCTTGAGCAGCCCCGTACCCACCGACACTTCGCTGCTGAGCTGTTCGTGCTCATGCATTCGATAGCTCGGGCTGCCGGCCGTATTGAGGGTCAGCCCTTCGCCCCACAGACCGGGGTAGTGCTGACGGGTGAAATCGACGCAGCGGTTGTAGATCACCATCACCTTGGCGAACAGCTCCTCGGGCGAGCCCAGGATCCCCGGCACGCCCATGCCCACGAACGGGTCGTAGCCCATGTACCCGGCGAATTCCAGGTGCTGCGGGTGCTGGCTGATCAGCGCCAGCATCTGCCCGAGTACGCCAAGGTCACTGACGCCACCGCGATGCAGCCCGACATCCAGTTCGATGTTCACCCGTACTCGCGTGCCCAGCCCTTGAGCCAGGGCGAGGTATTGCTGCAGGCGTTGCGGTGTGTCGAGCAACCATTGCAATTGCTTCGAAGGGTCGAAAGGTCCCTTGTGCGACTGATAGAACAACTCGGCCGAACGCACCGGCAGTGGCTTGCCCAGCAGAATATCGGCCTCGGCAAACTGCACCGCGTCATGATTGAGAAACGGTTGGTGAAACGACATCAGCCGTTGCGTACCGGCGCGCTGGGCGATGTAGGCCAGAAGCCCCGGTGCCGGCAGTGATTTTTCCACCAGGCGCAGGTGCTTGCCGGCCCGCTTGACCGATTGCATCACCACATCGATGTTGTGATCCAGCCGATCAAGGTCGATCAGCATCACCGGTCGCATCGGCCCGTGGTCCTTGAGTTCGCGGTTCAGCGTAAGGAAGTAATCGCTGTACGGCGCGCCTCGGTCACCCGGCCGCAGCCACGCCCCGACACCCACCAAAAAGGCGCCGACACCGGCGGTGCCGAGCAAGAAATTGCGGCGATTGACGGCCATCAGCTCACCCCCAGAATGGATGACAAGTGCGCGTTGAGAAATTTGCCGCTGGGGTCGAGCGCCTGCCGCACCTGGATGAATTCCTGCCAGCGCGGGTACAGCGGCTGCAGGTTTTTCGCATTCAGCGTGTGCAACTTGCCCCAGTGCGGCCGGCCGTTGTATTTCCAGAAAATCGGCTCGATGGCGGCGAAGAAGTTGTGATGATCCATCTGGTAATGCTGGTGGACCGAGATCGAACAGCTGTCGCGACCTTCGAACATGCTCAGGGGAATGTCGTCGGCCTTGACGTAACGGTACTCGATCGGAAACCAGGTGCGCAGGTCCTTGTCCTGGATCAGTTTGAGGATCTCGCGCAAACAGGCTGGGCCGTATTCGGCCGGCACGGAGTATTCCATTTCATTAAAACGTACCGTGCGCACGTTGGCATAGATGTCGAACGAGTCACCCACCCGGTCATCGAAACTGGCCAGGTGGCGCAAGTTATTGAGCATCGTGCGACGCAGGTCCGGGAAGTCGCTGGCGTATTTGTCGATCTTCTCGATCAGCGTGACAAACTCGTTGCCGCCCTCCTCATCCGCCGGGACCGGTGGTGTAGCCGGGTCGCCGGTTTCGTTCAGGGCGATCGACAAGGCGTAGTCGGAATGTGTCACCACGAGCATTTCCCAGTGCTGGTTTTCCCGGGTGTTCTTGTCCAGGTCTTCCAGTAACTCTTCGGTTTTAGCGATCCATTGGCGCTCCCGCAATCGATACGCCGGGCGGTTTTGCAGGCGTACCCTGGTGGCCACGCCCAGCGCGCCCAGGGACACCCTCGCGGCACTGAACACCTCAGGATGGCGGCTGGCATCGCAGTCGAGCACGTCGCCGTTGGCGGCCACCAACTGCAAGCCGCAGACATGCGCCGAATACGATTGAAAGTCTTTGCCGGTACCGTGGGTCGAGGTCGAGATCGCGCCGGCAAGGGTCTGGTAATCAATGTCGGCCATGTTTTGCAGGGCCTGGCCGATGTCCTTGAGCGGCGTGCCCATACGTGACATCGGCGTGCCGGCGGCGAACTCGGCTTGCAGGGTTTTCGCATCGTGATCGAGCAAACCCGAGAAATAGCTCAGCGACAGCAAGGTGCCGTCGGTGGGTACCAGCGCACTGAAGGAATGCGCCGAGCCCACCGGACGAATCTTGCCGGGGGCCTGGCGCACCACTTGCGTCAACTCATCCAGGCTCTTGGGCGCCAACCGCGCCGCCGGCAGGCAACTCTGGCCTCCCGACCAGTTGCGCCAGGGAATCAGGCGTGGCGCGCGCAGCAGCTCGGCCAGTGCCGGCGTTGAGCCGAGCGCGGTAAAGGCGCCAATGACGCTCGCACGTTGCAACAACTGACGCCGTGTCAGGTCCATCGTCATGAATCGCACCCTGCCGTTCTTGTTATTGGATTTGCTGGCCGGACATAAAGGCAATCAGCGCCAGGAACTGTTCTTGCGAACACTGCATGCACATCCCCATCGGCGGCATGCCGTTGTAACCGTTGATCGCGTGATCGAGCAGCGTGTCGGCGCCCTGTAATACCCGTGGCTGCCAGGCCTTGATATCGCCGGTCAGCGGCGCCCCGGCCGCTGGATTGGCATGGCAAAGCTTGCAGCTGTTGTCGTAGACCTGCGCGAGTTCCACGTCGGCGGGCCTCGCGGCACTTGCTTCGCTGCGGCTCGGCGGGTTGTTCGGTTCTTTGCCGCACCCTGCAAGCAACGCCGCAAAGACACAGCCCACCAAGACCAAACAAAGGCTAGGCTTTTCAGTTAATCGGCTTGCCCGCATGGCTGTCCTCTCAATGGCTGCCCGGCCAGCCGGGTGCACTTTTTTGTTGTGATCAAGGAGAGTCAACATTAAGGCACCCCGCGCGGGCAGGTTGAGGGCATTGGGGGCCAACAAGGGGCGCTTCTGAGGCCATGACGCAAGGCACCGACAAGTCCCCGGACATCATGCTGTTCGGCAAAACCCTGAGATGAGTCATGACAAGCGTTGCTGAGGTCTGCTAAAACGATTCATCAGTGCATCAGCCAATCCAGAGGGGTAGCGACATGACCACAGCCAATAATCTCCAGAACCTGTTCCCAAGCCCCGCCGAGATCCCGGAAAAGTACCGCCTTGACGGCCAGACCGAGCAGCGCGAGTACCTGGTCGATGGCCAACTCAGAACCTGGAACGGGCCGCTGGCCCTGGTCCGCAGCCCGGTGTACCTGGCAGGCCCGAATGGCGATGAACAGGTGATCCTCGGCAGCACACCGCTGCTGGATGCCGACACCGCCTTGACCGCCCTCGACGCCGCAGTCCGCGCCTATGACCGTGGCCAGGGCCTGTGGCCGACCATGCGCGTGGCCGAACGCATCCAGCACGTCGAAACCTTCCTCGGGCGCATGCGCGAGCAGCGCGACGCCGTGGTCAAGTTGCTGATGTGGGAAATCGGCAAGAACCTCAAGGACTCGGAAAAGGAGTTCGACCGCACCTGCGACTACATCGTCGACACCATCAACGCCCTGAAGGAACTCGACCGCCGCTCCAGCCGTTTCGAACTGGAACAGGACACCCTCGGCCAGATCCGTCGCGTACCGATGGGCGTGGCCCTGTGCATGGGGCCTTACAACTATCCGTTGAACGAAACCTTCACCACGCTGATCCCGGCGCTGATCATGGGCAACACCGTGGTGTTCAAGCCGGCCAAGCTCGGCGTGCTGCTGATTCGCCCGCTGCTGGAGGCCTTCCGCGACAGCTTTCCGACCGGGGTGATCAACGTCATCTACGGCAGCGGCCGCGAGACGGTCAGTGCGTTGATGGCCAGCGGCAAGATCGACATCTTTGCCTTCATCGGCACCAACAAGGCCGCCAGTGACCTGAAAAAACTCCATCCGAGACCCCACCGCTTGCGCGCGGCGCTGGGCCTGGATGCGAAAAACCCGGGCATCGTCCTGCCGGAAGTGGATCTGGACAACGCGGTCAGTGAAGCGGTGACCGGTTCGCTGTCATTCAACGGCCAGCGCTGCACCGCTCTGAAGATCCTGTTTGTCCATGAAGACGTGGTCGAGTCCTTCATCGACAAATTCAATGCCAGGCTCGCCAACCTCAAACCCGGCATGCCCTGGGAAAGTGGCGTAGCCCTGACACCGCTGCCGGAATCGGGCAAGGTCGACTATCTGCATGCACTGGTGGCGGATGCAGAAAGCAAAGGCGCCAAGGTAGTCAACCCCAACGGTGGCGAGGCTCGTGCGTCATTCTTCTACCCGGCGGTGCTGTACCCGGTCACGCTGCAGATGCGGGTTTATCAGGAAGAACAGTTCGGTCCCGTCATCCCCATCGTGCCCTACCGTCATCTGGATACCGTGATCGACTACGTACTGGAGTCGGACTTTGGCCAGCAATTGAGCATCTTCGGCACCAACCCGGTGGCGGTTGGCCGGCTGGTGGACACCTTCGCCAATCAGGTCGGGCGCATCAACCTCAATGCCCAGTGCCAGCGCGGCCCGGACACCTATCCCTTCAATGGTCGCAAGAACTCGGCCGAAGGCACCTTGTCGGTCCATGACGCACTGCGGGTGTTTTCGATCCGCACCCTGGTAGCCACCAAGTTCCAGGAAACCAACAAGGACCTGATCAGCGAGATCATCAGCGGCCGCAGTTCGAGCTTCCTGACCACCGACTACATCTTCTGAGGAGAGCCAGCCTGAGTACATCCAGAGCCCAACGATTGCCACCGCTGTTGCGCCGATTGCTGCGTCCGTTGCTGGACCCGTACCGGCGCTACCGCCATGCCCGGGTGATCCATGCGGTGCGGGTGTCGCTCGGGTTGCTGGCGACGATCCTGCTGACCACCGGCATCCATCTGCCCCACGGTGAGTGGGCGTCGGTGACCATGCTGGTGGTGATAGGCGGCTTGCAGCACCACGGCAACATCGGCAAGAAAGCCGCCGAGCGCGCCATTGGTACCTTGATCGGCGCCGGTGTCGGCTTGGTGTTGGTGGCACAACAGGCTTGGCTGGGGATGCCCTGGCTGACCTATTTCGCGATGTCGGTGGTCTGCGGGTTTTTCTCGTATCACGCCATCGGCAAGGGTGGTTACACGGCGCTGCTGTCGGCGATTACCGTGTTCATCGTCGCGGGGCACGGCGACAACCCGGTCACCGATGGCTTGTGGCGCGGGGTGGATATCCTGATCGGCATTGCCCTGGCCCTGGCGTTTTCCTTTGCCCTGCCGCTGTACGCGGTTTACTCCTGGCGCTACAACCTGGCCGATGCGCTGCGTGATTGCGCGAAAGTCTACGGGCGCATCATTGACGGCCAGGCCATCACCGCCGACGAACACCTCAAGCTCATGACTCGCCTGAATGCGGCGATGGTGCAACTTCGCTCACTGATGCCCTCGGTGTCCAAGGAAGTGAAGATTTCCATGACCGAACTCGATGCGCTTCAGCGCAACCTGCGCATGTGCGTCAGCACCCTGGAAATCCTCGGCAATACCCGACCGGATGCCAATGACCTCGAGGCGATGTCGCTGATGCAAACGGCATTGAAAGCCGAGCATCGACAAATTCGCGTGCAATTGATCGGCATGGCCCGGGCGTTGAAATCAGGCGCCGCCCAGCGGCTCAATCGCCCCGTGGATGTGCCGCTTGTCAGCCTTGATGCGCCGGTCTACAACACGCTGGACGGGTATCGTTTGCTGACCCAACAACTGGCCGCCAACGTCGGGGAGATGCGCCAGCGCTTGGCCAAGAGCGCGCCGCGCTGGAACATCTGACGCTCCTGGTTGGCACTCAAGGCGTCACCGTGCGCCGAAACTTCAGCGACCAGCCTTGTTGCATGCCGGCAGCGGCCAACAGAATCGCCGCGACTCCAATCCATTGCAGTGGCTCCAGGCGATGACCGAAGGCAAACCAGTCGACGAAAATCGCCGCGATCGGGTAGATGAAGGACAGCGCGCCCGTCAACGCCGTCGGCAGTTTTTGAATCGCGCCATACAACAACACATACATCACGCCGGTGTGCACCATACCCAGCGTCACCAGGCTGGCCCACGCGCTTGGCGCCTGGGGCAGCACCGAAAGATTCGCGAAGGGCGCGAGCAACAGCACGCCTGTGCTGACCTGGATCAGCGCGATCAAATGCGGTGGGGTTCCAGTCAGGCGCTTGATGATCAACGCGGCAATTGCGTAGAGAAACGCCGCGCCCAACGCCAAGGCAATGCCCATCAGGTAATCGCTGCCGCTTTCGCCCTGGCTGCCATGGGCACTGACAATCGCCAGCATCCCGAGAAACGAAACGCCCAGCCAGGTCAGTTTCTGCGCGGTAATCTTTTCGTTGAGGAACAACGCCGCCAGCCCGACCAGCATGAACGGCTGGACGTTATAGACGGCGGTGCCGATGGCAATCGACGCCCGGGAATAGGACGCGAACAACAGCACCCAGTTGCCGACGATCGCCACACCGCTGAGCACTGCGAGCAGGAACGTGGTGCGGGTCAGAATGCCGGGGCGCAGAAAGCCGAAAGCCGCGCAAATGAGCAGCAAGGTGCCAGCACCGAACAGGCAGCGCCAGAACACCACATCCAGCACCGGTTGCCCGGACACCAGCACGAACCAGCCGATGGTGCCGGAGATCAGCATGGCGGCCGTCATTTCGAACGAACCGCGGCGTAGGGTTTTGTCCATCATCAGACTCCTGTGTTTGTGGCCAAAGTATGCCAATGCCCCCAGGGGCTACTCCAGAGCAAAAAGCAGGCTAAACTCGGGATCTGCCTTTTTTATCAAGGCCTTTTTGGAAAAATGCCTAACAGAGGGTTTTGCCATGACCGATGACATCGACCAGCTGCTGATCACGGCGCTGATGGAGGACTCGCGACGCTCGCTCAAGGCCCTGGCGCAAATCAGCGGCCTGTCTTCCCCCAGTGTTGCCGAGCGTCTGCGCCGCCTGGAAGAGCGAGGCGTGCTCAAGGGCTACACCGTTGAAATCGACCCGAAATGCTTCGGCTATCAACTCCAGGCCATCGTGCGTATTCGCCCGTTGCCGGGGCAATTGCAGGAAGTGGAGCGGCAAATCATGGCCATTCCCGAATTCACCGAGTGCGACAAGGTCACCGGCGACGACTGTTTCATCGCGCGCCTGCATGTGCGCTCGATGGAACAACTGGACACCCTGCTCGACCGACTCAACACCCACGCTGAAACCAATACGGCGATCGTCAAGAAAACCCCGGTCAAGCGCCGGTTGCCGCCCATGGCGTGAGTGATATTTGTTTCAGACTGAAGTAGATTGAGGGTTTCCGGCGAAGGATTGACGGCATGAAAACTCAGGCAATACTACTGGTGGCTATGATGTTGGCGGGTTGCGGCACGATTCAGACGGTTGTGCGCAGTGACGAAGTGGCCTCGAAAAGTCTCAAGGAGCAAAAGAGTTACTGCGGCGCGGTACCGCGAATCTACAGCGGCGTGACCTACGACTTCTGCTACCTGAACGCGCCCCTCGAAGACGGCCGGGATGCGCAGGTACATGGTCCCGCCCCCGCTATCGTGCTGCTCGACGTGGTCGTGTCCGGGGCGATGGACACACTGCTGTTACCCTACACCATCTACCGCCAACAAGCCGACGGCAGCATCGTCATTACAGAGTAGGCCTGGATTTGTGGTAATAAAAAACCCGCCTGAGCGGGTTTTTTAGTTCAAGGCCGAGGATCAGTCATCGCGGCTCATGATGCCGAACAGCTGCAACAAGCTGACGAACAGGTTGTAGATCGATACATACAGGCTGATGGTGGCCATGATGTAGTTACGCTCGCCGCCATGAATGATGGCGCTGGTCTGGAACAGAATGCAGACCGAGGAGAACAGCACGAAACCTGCGCTGATCGCCAGTTGCAGGCCGCTGATCTGGAAGAACAGGCTCGCCAGCGTCGCACCCAGCAGCACAAAGAAGCCTGCCGTGATGAAACCACCGAGGAAGCTCATGTCCTTGCGGGTAATCAGCACATACGCCGACAGACCGCCGAACACCAGCGCCGTCATCGCGAAAGCCGAGCTGACCACTTCAGCGCCGCCCTGCATACCCAGGTAACGGTTGAGGATCGGGCCAAGCAGGAAACCCATGAAACCGGTCAGGGCAAATGCCGACACCAGGCCCCAGGCCGAATCACGGAGTTTGTTGGTGAGGAAGAAAAGACCATAGAAGCCGATCAGCACCACGAAAATGTTCGGGTAGCCAACATGCATCTGCTGGGCAACGTAGGCTGTCACACCGCTGAAAGCCAGGGTCAGGGCGAGCAAGCCGTATGTGTTGCGCAGGACGCGGCTAACCTCTAGCTGCTCAGCCTGCACGCTGTTATTAACTGCGTAATCCTGTTCGCGCATGGCGACACTCCTGTTGGTTTGAAACGTTCAGTCGCAAAGATCATAACAGACGCTCTGTAACAAGCTATGCAGAGAGTTTGACAGTGTGTTTCATTCAGGTATTATGGCGCCCGCAACGCAAACGGAGGTGTGGCCGAGTGGTTTAAGGCAACGGTCTTGAAAACCGTCGACTGTAACAGGTCCATGAGTTCGAATCCCATCGCCTCCGCCATCTTTATACGACAAAGCCCTGATTTTTCAGGGCTTTGTCGTTTCTGGGGTTTGGGAATCGGTGCTGCTTTTCAGAGCCGTTACAAAACCATTTGGTAACCCCTCGACCAAGCTGAAAGCGCCGCTATAGGGAAAAGGTCGCCAGCTGACCTTCTTGACCGGCAGTAAACGGCTGTGGATTCAGCCGGTCGCGACAGGCAGTAATCATCCAATCCGCTCTTCCCGCAGAGATCTCGCGGCCCTCGGCCCGAAACCTTTTCGGCCGCTTAAACCTTCCAGGCAATCCCCATCCGTTGCTGCTTTAGCAGAATCCTCAAAAAAACAAAATGATTCCACCTGGCCAATTCGTGACCGATTGGTTTTCGCTGTGAACGTTAAATTGGCACGTGTCGATATCAGGCAAGGAGGTGGCGTGAACAGGTAACTGAATTATCGAACAAGCCGGGTAAGGTGGCGCCTCTTTTCATGGAAATAACCACATCGCGACGATGGGTTTGATAAGTACGGCAGCGTTTGAAGGGTGCCACTTTCAGGAAGCGGCAGCAGGAAACGATGATGATCCGTTGCCCCCATCACTTCGCTTAAATGTCGATCAGCAGAGAAAAAAACCCGATGATTAGCCCGAGCTCCAAGGATTCGAATGGCCAATTGGCACAGGGCTTCAAGCCTCGTCACGTAACAATGCTGTCAATCGCCGGGATTATCGGCGCCGGTTTATTCGTTGGCTCAGGACATGCCATTGCAGCTGCTGGCCCGGCCGTCCTGCTGGCCTACCTATTCTCTGGCCTGCTTGTGGTTCTGGTCATGCGTATGCTCGGTGAAATGGCGGTGGCCAACCCGGACACAGGCTCGTTCTCCACCTACGCCGACCAGGCAATAGGTCGCTGGGCAGGCTTCACCATCGGTTGGCTGTACTGGTGGTTCTGGGTACTGGTGATCCCTATCGAAGCACTGGCCGCCGGCCATGTGTTGAACCAGTGGTTTCCCCAGATCGATGCCTGGCTGTTCGCCCTGGTGTCGATCATTGCGTTGGTGATCACCAATCTGTTCAGTGTCTCCAAGTACGGCGAATTCGAATTCTGGTTCGCCATGGCCAAGGTGGTGGCGATCATCGGTTTCATCGGCGTGGGTTTTGCCGTGCTGATGGGCTGGGTGCCCGATCGGGAAGTCAGCGGATTGAGCGGACTGATGGCCGAGCATGGCGGATTTGCCCCCAACGGCCTGTCGGCGGTAGTCGGCGCTTTCATCACCATCATGTTCAGCTTCATTGGTACTGAAGCGGTCACCATCGCCGCCGCCGAATCCGACAATCCCTCGCAGAACATTGCCAAGGCCACGCGTTCGGTGATTTGGCGCATCGGCGTGTTCTACCTGTTGTCGATTTTCGTGGTCATCTCCGTGGTGCCCTGGAACGATCCGCTGCTCGCCCAGGTAGGCTCCTACCAGCGTGCACTGGAAATCATGAACATTCCCCACGCCAAGTTCATGGTGGACGTGGTGGTGCTGATCGCCGTGGCCAGTTGCATGAACTCCTCGATCTACATTGCTTCGCGCATGCTGTACTCGCTGGGTCGTCGTGGCGATGCGCCGAAGGCGCTGAAGGCGACCTCCTCCGAGGGCGTGCCGCGTGCAGCAGTCATCGCCAGCACCGTGCTGGGCGCGGCGATCACCGTGTGGAGCTACTTCATGCCCGCCGGGCTGTTTAACTTCCTGCTGGCCAGCTCCGGCGCGATTGCCTTGCTGGTGTACCTGGCCATTGCGGTGTCGCAACTGCGCATGCGCCGGATGTTGCGTCGGCAGAACATTGAGCTGACCTTTCGCATGTGGCTGTTTCCATGGCTGACGTGGCTGGTGATTGCGTTCATTTGCGCAGCGCTGGCAGTCATGATGATCACCCCGGAGCACCGTACCGAAGTCAGCACAACCATTGGCCTGGCGCTGGCGATTTCCTTTATCGGCCTTGTGACGTCCCGTCACCCTGCGCAGGCTGCGAGGGTGACGTCAGTGGGATAAACCAAGGAGGTATTTGCGCCAAACCTGCTCCCCGCGCCAATGCTGGGGAGTATTACCAGCTCCTGCGTCTCAGGCCGTAATCGCTCTCTGTGAGGACATGACCACGATGTCATCGAACTCCACCGTGTCCGACGGTACGACTCAATCCGTTGGTTTTCTGCTGTTGGATAAATTCACACTTATTTCCCTGGCGTCCGCAGTAGAGCCACTGCGCATGGCCAATCAGTTGTCGGGACGAGAGCTATATCGCTGGCATACGTTCAGCCCCGATGGAGAGCCTGTCTGGGCCAGTGACGGCGTGCCGATCACTCCGGATGCTTCGTGGAACAATCCATTAGTGGCGGACACTGTAATCGTGTGCGGTGGTGTTGGAATCCAGAACGTGATTACCCGCGAGCACATTACCTGGCTGCAAGCATTGGCGCGTCAATCCAGACGGTTGGGAGGTGTGTGCACCGGCAGCTGGGCGCTCGCCAAAGCCGGGCTGCTCGACGGCTACGAGTGCAGCGTGCATTGGGAATTTTTGGCCGCCATGCAGGAAGCTTTCCCGCGAGTCAGCATCAGCGCGAGTCTCTTCACCCTGGACCGAAACCGTTTCACCAGCTCGGGCGGCACCGCGCCGCTGGACATGATGCTGCACCTGATTGGTCGCGATCATGGTCGTGAACTATCCGCAGCCATCTCTGAGATGTTTGTTTACGAGCGCATACGCAACGAACAGGACCATCAGCGGGTTCCGCTCAGGCATGTGCTGGGAACTCATCAGCCTAAGCTGCAGGAGATCGTCGCGTTGATGGAAGCCAATCTCGAGGAACCGATCGACCTGGATAACCTTGCAGAATACGTGGATCTGTCACGTCGACAGCTAGAACGGCTATTTCAGAAATACCTTCACTGTACGCCGTCACGCTACTACTTAAGGTTACGTCTTGTTCGAGCGCGACAACTGCTTAAGCAAACATCATTGTCGATCATTGAGCTGGCGTATGTATGCGGTTTCGTGTCCACACCACACTTTTCCAAGTGCTATCGCGAGTACTTTGGTGTTCCACCAAGCGACGAGCGTTCCGGCTCTGAAATGAGTCGCAAACCGGCAACGCTCGCGACTACGCAGCAGTCGTCAACTAAACCACTGACAGCGCTCGACCAGG
Source organism: Pseudomonas sp. GW821-FHT12A04 (assembly GCF_058807755.1). NCBI lineage: Bacteria > Pseudomonadati > Pseudomonadota > Gammaproteobacteria > Pseudomonadales > Pseudomonadaceae > Pseudomonas > Pseudomonas sp. GW821-FHT12A04. Next base: position 1,900 of record NZ_JBXAQZ010000023.1, on the reverse strand, counting down.
CACGAAACGAATCGACTTTTGCCAGTGTTCGAATGATTGATCGTTTCGACTTGGCGCAATCGTGCTGACAGGACGTCCCTGCCGCCCCATTCATCCGTAGTGCATGGGTTTACTCAATAAGATCACGCAGGAGATTTGACGTGCACATTGGTGTTCCTCTCGAAACCCAGACCGGTGAAACACGGGTTGCTGCAACCCCGGAAACCATCAAGAAGCTGATCGGCCAGGGCCATAAGGTCACTGTACAAAGCGGCGCCGGCATTAATGCCAGCGTTGTCGACAGTGCCTATGAAGCGGCAGGCGCAAGCATTGGCAGCGCCAACGATGCGTTTGCTGCCGAGCTGATTCTGAAGGTGGTCGCGCCCAGCGACAGCGAGCTCGCCCTGATCAAGAGCGGCACCGTAGTGGTGGGCATGCTCAATCCGTTCAGCAATGAAACCATCGCCAAAATGGCCGAATGCGGCATTACCGCCTTTGCCCTGGAAGCCGCGCCGCGCACCTCCCGCGCCCAGAGCCTGGACGTACTGTCGTCGCAAGCCAACATCGCCGGCTACAAGGCCGTGTTGCTGGCCGCGCACTACTACCCGCGTTTCATGCCAATGCTGATGACCGCTGCGGGCACCGTGAAAGCGGCGCGCGTGCTGATTCTGGGTGCCGGTGTGGCCGGCTTGCAGGCCATCGCTACGGCGAAACGCCTGGGGGCGGTGATCGAAGCGTCTGACGTGCGTCCTGCGGTAAAAGAGCAGATCGAATCCCTCGGCGCCAAGTTCGTCGACGTGCCCTACGAGACCGATGAAGAGCGTGAATGCGCCGTGGGTGTCGGCGGTTACGCCCGCCCGATGCCGGCCAGCTGGATGCAGCGCCAGGCCGCCGCTGTGCACGAACGCGCCAAGCAGGCGGACATCGTTATCACCACCGCGCTGATTCCCGGCCGCAAGGCGCCGACGCTGCTCAGCGCGCAAACCGTGGCCCAGATGAAACCGGGTTCGGTGGTCATCGATCTCGCGGCCGCCCAGGGCGGCAACTGCCCGCTGACCGTGGCCGACCAGGTGGTCGTCGAAAATGGCGTGACCATCGTGGGCCCGACCAACCTGGCCAGCGCCGTGGCGGCTGACGCTTCGGCGCTGTACGCCCGCAACCTGCTGGACTTCATGAAACTGTTGTTCGATAAAGAAGGACAACTGGTGATCAACCTTGAAGACGATATCGTCGCCGCGTGCCTGATGTGCCGCGACGGCCAGATCGTGCGCAAGAACGGCTGAGGATAAAAACAATGGAAGACATGCTGATCTCTGACGGTATCTACAACCTGATCATCTTCGTGCTGGCGATCTATGTCGGTTACCACGTGGTCTGGAACGTCACGCCTGCGCTGCACACCCCGTTGATGGCGGTGACCAACGCGATCTCGGCGATCGTGATCGTCGGTGCCATGCTGGCAGCGGCTTTGACCGTGACGCCACTGGGCAAGACCATGGGCACCCTGGCCGTGGCCCTGGCCGCGGTGAACGTATTCGGTGGCTTTTTGGTCACCCGCCGCATGCTGGAAATGTTCAAGAAGAAAGCGCCGGCAAAAGCTCCGGCCGCCAAGGCTGAAGCAGTCAAGGCTGAGGTGCAGCAAGCATGAGCATGAACCTGGTTACGTCCCTGTATTTGATCGCCTCGGTCTGCTTCATCCAGGCGCTCAAGGGCCTCTCGCACCCCACCACGTCGCGCCGTGGCAACCTGTTCGGCATGCTCGGCATGGGCCTGGCGATCCTCACCACTATCGGCTTGATCTACAAGCTGGCTGCGCTCTCTTTTGAACAAGGCGGGGCCCAGGCCGGTATCGTCTACGTGATCGTCGGCCTGCTGATCGGCGGCACTGCCGGTTCGATCATGGCCAAACGCGTTGAAATGA
>NZ_JBXAQZ010000022.1:0-65387 GCF_058807755.1 Pseudomonas sp. GW821-FHT12A04 | reverse complement strand
GGTGGGTGATGACGGGATCGAACCGCCGACATTCTGCTTGTAAGGCAGACGCTCTCCCAGCTGAGCTAATCACCCTTCGCTTCGGTGTGGCGCGCATTCTACGGAGCGACCCAACCTCTGGCAAGAACTTTTTAAAATAATTTTCTCAGCCCTTCCAAAGGCTTAGAGAAAGGTTGGCCTATGGCACGGCGAAGACAATAATGCCCCCCTTTGTATAAAGGAGAGACTCACCCCATGTGGTTCAAAAACCTGCTTATCTATCGCCTGACCCAAGATCTGCCTGTTGATGCCGAGGCGTTGGAAACTGCACTGGCCACCAAACTGGCGCGCCCATGTGCAAGCCAGGAGTTGACCACCTACGGTTTCGTCGCGCCATTCGGCAAAGGCGAAGATGCGCCACTGGTACACGTCAGCGGTGACTTCCTGCTGGTGTCCGCGCGCAAGGAAGAACGTATTTTGCCAGGCAGCGTCGTGCGTGACGCCGTCAAGGAAAAGGTCGAAGAGATCGAAGCCGAGCAAATGCGCAAGGTCTATAAGAAGGAGCGCGATCAGATCAAGGATGAAATCATCCAGGCCTTCCTGCCCCGCGCCTTTATCCGCCGCTCGTCGACCTTCGCCGCCATCGCGCCGAAACAGGGCCTGATCCTGGTCAACTCGGCCAGCCCGAAACGCGCCGAAGACTTGCTGTCGACCCTGCGTGAAGTGATCGGCACCCTGCCGGTGCGTCCGCTGACCGTGAAGATGTCCCCGACCGCGACCATGACCGAGTGGGTCACCACCCAGAAAGCCGCGGACGACTTCTTTGTGCTGGACGAGTGCGAACTGCGCGACACCCACGAAGACGGCGGCATCGTGCGTTGCAAGCGCCAGGACCTGACCAGCGAAGAAATCCAGCTGCACCTGAGCACCGGCAAAGTGGTCACTCAACTGTCCCTGGCTTGGCAGGACAAACTGTCCTTCATCCTCGACGACAAAATGGTGGTCAAGCGCCTGAAGTTCGAAGACCTGCTGCAAGACCAGGCGGAACAGGACGGCGGCGACGAAGCCCTGGGCCAACTGGACGCCAGCTTCACCCTGATGATGCTGACCTTCGGCGACTTCCTGCCGGCGCTGGTTGAAGCGCTGGGTGGCGAAGAGACTCCGCAGGGGATCTAACGCCTTTTGATCTCTAATGTAGGAGCGAGCTTGCTCGCGATGGAGTGTCAGTAGCCCCTCTTTGTCTGACACACCATCGCGAGCGAGTTCGCTCCTACAGGGGGGGGTTGTAGAGTCACTTAAAATAAGGATCAGGCCATGCGCGCACTGGCTGCATTAAGTCGTTTTGTCGGCAACACCTTCGCTTACTGGGTACTGATTTTCGCTGTCGTGGCGTTTCTGCAGCCGGCATGGTTCATCGGCCTCAAAGGCGCCATCGTGCCCTTGCTGGGGCTGGTGATGTTCGGCATGGGCCTGACCCTCAAACTCGAAGACTTCGCCGAAGTCGCTCGCCATCCTTGGCGCGTGGCCCTGGGCGTGGTTGCCCATTTCGTGATCATGCCGGGCGTGGCGTGGTTGCTCTGCCAGGTGTTCCACTTGCCGCCGGAAATCGCCGTCGGCGTGATTCTGGTCGGCTGCTGCCCAAGCGGTACCTCGTCGAACGTGATGACCTGGCTGGCCCGTGGCGACCTGGCGCTGTCGGTGGCCATCGCCGCCGTCACCACCCTTCTCGCCCCGCTGCTGACCCCAGCCCTGATCTGGCTGCTGGCCTCGGCCTGGTTGCCGGTGTCGTTCATGGAGTTGTTCTGGTCGATCCTGCAAGTGGTGCTATTGCCGATCGTGCTGGGCGTGGTTGCCCAACGGGTGCTCGGCGACAAGGTTCGCCATGCCGTAGACGTGTTGCCGCTGGTGTCGGTGGTCAGCATCGTGATCATCGTCACCGCAGTCGTCGCCGCCAGCCAGGCGAAGATCGCAGAGTCCGGTCTGTTGATCATGGCCGTGGTCATGCTGCACAACAGCTTCGGCTACCTGCTGGGCTACTTCACCGGGCGCCTGTTCAAGCTGCCTCTGGCCCAGCGCAAGTCCCTGGCCCTGGAAGTCGGCATGCAGAACTCCGGATTGGGTGCCGCATTGGCGAGTGCACACTTCTCGCCACTGGCGGCGGTGCCGAGCGCCTTGTTCAGCGTGTGGCACAACATTTCCGGGGCATTACTTTCGACGTATTTCCGCCGCATGAGCGAGAAGCAGGATCGGGAAATGGCGGCGCAACAGGCCAGTAACTGAGTTGAAAACTTGATCCCCGGGTTAATGCTGGGCACTATATTGCGCAACGCGGGGACGACCTCGCGGCTCGATCGAGTCATTAATCAGGGGACGACCCCGTCAGACGATGGAGGTCTTCATGTCCTGGATCATTCTGTTTTTCGCCGGCCTGTTCGAAGTGGGCTGGGCCGTCGGCCTCAAGTACACCGACGGCTTCACCCGCCCGCTCCCCACTGTGTTGACCGTTGCGGCCATGGCTATCAGCCTTGGTTTGCTCGGCCTTGCGATGAAGGAATTGCCGCTGGGTACGGCCTATGCGATCTGGACCGGTGTCGGCGCCGTAGGCACGGTGATCGCCGGGATCATTCTGTTTGGCGAGTCCATGGCGCTGGTGCGGTTGGCGAGTGTGGCGTTGATCATTTCCGGGCTCGTTGGCCTGAAGGTCAGCGCTTAACTTTCAGACCGCCATCGCGAGCAAGCTCGCTCCCACAGGAATCGAAGGTGTTGCGACAATCTGCGACACACCGTGGATCCCTTGTGGGAGCGAGCCTGCTCGCGAAGCGGCCCGCGCAAACAACCGCTATCTGACGGCCCCACGCAAATCCCCCACCAACGCCTGCAACTTGACCGGCTCCGCCACCTCAACCGCCACCGCCGGCCCTGCCACCAACGTCACCCGCGACCACAACCGGCGAAACAGCCCTTTACCCGGATCGCGGCTGAAGAAACTCCCCCACAACCCCTGCAAAGCCAACGGAATCACCGGCACCGGGGTCTCTTCGAGAATCCGCGTCAAGCCGCCCTTGAACTCGTCGATCTCGCCATCGGCGGTCAATTTACCCTCGGGAAAAATGCACACCAGCTCACCGTCCTTCAGATACCGGGCAATGCGCGTGAAGGCTTGTTCATATATCTGGATGTCTTCCTGGCGCCCGGCAATCGGAATCGTCCCCGCGGTACGGAAGATGAAGTTCAGCACCGGCAGGTTGTAGATCTTGTAGTACATGACAAAGCGAATCGGCCGACGTACTGCGCCGCCAATCAGCAAGGCGTCGACGAATGACACGTGATTGCACACCAGCAACGCCGCGCCTTCATCGGGAATCAAATCCAGATTGCGATGTTCCACGCGGTACATAGAATGGCTGAGCAGCCAGATCATGAAACGCATGGTGAATTCGGGGACGATCTTGAAGATGTAGGCGTTGACGCCGATGTTCAGCAACGACACCACCAGGAACAGTTGCGGGATCGACAGCTTGGCCACACTCAGCAAGACGATCGAGACAATCGCCGACACCACCATGAACAACGCATTGAGGATGTTGTTGGCGGCAATCACCCGCGCCCGCTCGTTCTCGGCGGTACGCGACTGGATCAGCGCGTAAAGCGGCACGATATAGAAACCGCCGAAGACACCCAGGCCGAGGATGTCGAGCAACACCAGCCAGGCGTGGCCAAAACCGAGGATCTCGATCCAGCCATGGCCGGCGGCGCTTTCCGGTATTGAGCCGGAATGCCACCACAGCAGCAGGCCGAAAACGGTCAGGCCGAACGATCCGAACGGCACCAGACCAATCTCGACTTTGCGCCCGGAGAGTTTCTCGCACAGCATCGAACCCAATGCGATGCCGACCGAGAACACCGTCAGAATCAGCGTCACAACGGTTTCGTCGCCGTGCATCCATTCCTTGGCATAGGCCGGGATCTGCGTCAGGTAAATCGCCCCGACAAACCAGAACCAAGAGTTGCCGACAATCGAGCGTGACACCGCCGGTGTTTGCCCCAGGCCCAGCTTCAACGTGGCCCAGGACTGGCTGAAAATGTTCCAGTTCAGGCGCATTTGCGGCGTGGCCGCCGCCGCCCGGGGAATGCTGCGGCTGGCCAGGTAGCCGAGCACGGCAATGCCGATGATCGCCGTGGACACCACCGGCGCGTAATGCGCCGAAGACATCATAACCCCGGCGCCAATGGTACCGGCCAGGATCGCCAGGAAGGTGCCCATTTCCACCAGGCCGTTGCCGCCTACCAGCTCATCTTCCCGCAGGGCCTGCGGCAGGATCGAGTACTTCACCGGCCCGAACAGCGCCGAATGGGTGCCCATGGCGAACAGCGCCAGCAGCATCAACGACAGGTGATCGAACATGAAGCCGACGGCGCCGACCGCCATGATGGCGATTTCCCCAAGCTTGATCAGGCGGATCAACGCGTCCTTGGCGAACTTTTCCCCGAATTGCCCGGCCAGGGCCGAGAACAGGAAAAACGGCAGGATAAACAGCAGCGCACACAGATTGACCCAGACAGAGCGGTCACCTTCGATGGTCAGTTTGTACAAAATGGCCAGGATCAACGACTGCTTGAACACGTTGTCGTTGAACGCCCCGAGGGACTGGGTGATGAAGAACGGCAGGAAGCGCCGGGTGCGCAGCAAGGTGAACTGTGAGGGGTGACTCATCTTCCATGTGTCCCTGATGTTAGGTAGCGAGTGGCCTGGATTCTTATTGGATTATCAAAAGTCGATCCAGGCCACACCTTACCTAATCTTTGCCGGTTATTTCTTCAATCCGGCAATGCACGGCGAGACAAACAGCTCGCCACGCCAGGCGCCCAGCACCGTGCGCTTGCCGACGATCAGCCACATCACCGCCAGCAACGCCACCAGCACGCAGCCAAACACACTGAAGAACATCAGGCTCAAGATACTGGCCAGTTTCAACGTCGCCAGAGAATAGACGCCCAGCGGGAAAGTGAAGCCCCACCAGCCAAGATTGAAGGGAATGCCGGCACGCAGGTAGCGCACAGTGATCAGCAACGCCATCAGCATCCACCACAGGCCGAAGCCCCACAGGGTGATGCCGGCCACCAGACCCAGTCCAGCGGCAATCTCACCGATTCCCGGCATGCCGTTGGCCGCGAAAATCAGCGGTGCATCGCCGCCCAGTACCAGCATGCCCAGCGCACCGGTGCCGATCGGGCCAAGGGCCAGCCAGCTCGAGGCGGCCATGTTTTCGTGGGGCAGTTTATGCAGGGCCATGCGCAGCAACAGAATGGTCAGGATGCTGAAGGCCACCGGCAGGGAAAACGCCCAGAGCACGTAGCTGGTCACCAGCACCACAAGTTGCGAATGAGCATCTGCCAAATGCGGCGCCAACAGGCCCCCGCTGGCGGCCGCTACTTCTGCCGCGACCACCGGCAACAGCCAGACCGCTGTCATCTGGTCAATGCTGTGCTCCTGACGGGTGAACATCATGTAGGGAATCAGCACGCCACAGGCCAGCGACATGGCCACATCCAGCCACCACAGCACCTCGGCGAGGTGAATCACACCGTCGCCCCAGCGCGGCAGGCCAAACACCAGGAAGCCATTGATGATGGTCGCCAGCCCCATGGGGATGGTGCCGAAAAACATCGAAACCGTGGAATGGCCGAAAATCCGCCGCGCCTCGTCGAAAAACAGCACCCAACGCGCCGTGTATAGCGCCGTAAACAGCAGGAACAGAGCGATATTGAACAGCCAGAGGGCTTCGGCAAAGGCGTGCAAGGCAGGTGTGGCAACCGGCAGCTGCGCCAGTGCCAACGCCAGCACGCCGGTGCCCATGGTGGCCGCGAACCAGTTGGGGGTGAACTGGCGGATCACCTCGCGGGGATGCTGCAAGTGACTGAAAGGTTTGATTCCGGGCTTGATGCTATTGGCGCATGTCATGGCGTACTCCTGTCCTCTCGTGAGGTTGAGCCCATGTTAGATCCGAATAGAATATCTATATAACGGATAATATCTCTATATCTTATCGATATCACTTATATGGCGTCAGACACTCCCTTCCGATTCGATCACCAATATCCGAGCCGCTCCTACCGGATGCGCCACATGTTCAGTGCCAACCGAAGCATAAAAAATATCACCGACCTCCAGCAAAGCCTCCTGCTCCACCCCCTCTTCGCGATAACGCATCCGGACCTGGCCATCGAGCACCACGAACACTTCCTCGCCATCGTTGACGTGCCACTTGTAGGGTTGATCGGTCCAGTGCAACCGCGTGGTGATGCCGTTCATGCTGGCGATTTCCAGCGCGGCCCAGGCACGCTCGCCAGTGAACGACTTGCTGCGGATGATCTTCATGGTCCGATCCTTCGAGTGAATTGAGTGGGTGCCAAGGCTAACTCAATTCTACCGGTTGGCCTCGCAGACCCTGGCCGAACGTGATCGCAGTAGACTCGCCATTGCGCTGAGAGCCAGCACAATCAGCATCGCACCATAACCATCGGTCGTTGCCACCAGACCAAACGTCCGCTCCAGGTTCCCGGCCAGTAGCGCCGGGAGGCAGAACGCCAGATAACTCAGCGCATAATATGCCGACATCAACCCGGCGCGCTCATGGGGCAAGGCCTGCGGCACCAGACTACGCACCGCCCCGAGGAAACCGGCGCCGAAACCGCAACCGGCGACCAGCGTTCCGAGGAAAAACAGCGGCAAACTGGCGCTGTGCACGCCCAGTAGAATCAGGGCGACTCCCGCCGGCAGCGAACAGGCGCCCAGTTGCAGCGCCTTGGTCACAGCCTGATTGCGCAGGGTGTAAATCATCAGGGCGCCGGTCACCGTCAAGGCGGCGACGGTCGCCCCGCCAATCAGATTCGAGGTCGAGCCAGTCGCCGTGCGCACCAGCGAAGGTGCCAGCGACGCGTAAAAACCGCCGAGCGCCCAGACCGCCGTGTTGAGCGGCAACACCCGCCACAAAGTGGAACGTGCCTGAGCCGGCACATGCAGGGTCGGTCGCAATGAGGCCCACACACCGGGCTGGCGCGAGACGCTTTCCCGCAATCGCCAGACATACACGGCCTGCATCGCGAATAGGGCCAGCAGCAGCCAGAAGGTCAAATGCAGCGGCGCGGGGGCGAACTCGGCCAACACACCACAACCCAGCGCCCCCAGAGCCATCCCGAGTAAAGGCGCGACGCTGTTGACCAGCGGCCCCTGCTCGCGGTCGGTGTCGAGCAGCGTTGCACTCAGAACCGCGGTTGCCATGCCGGTGGCGAACCCCTGCAGCACCCGGGCACTGATCAGCCAGGCGACGCTGTCGGCATGGATAAACAGCAACATCGCCAGGATGTTCAGCATCACCGCCGTAAAGATCACCGGTTTGCGCCCCAGGTAATCCGAGAGCGAGCCGACTGTCAGCAACGCCGCCAACAGGCTGAGGGCGTACACGCCGAAAATCAGGGTCAGGGTCGCAGCCGAAAACTGCATCTGCTCCTGATACAGGTGATACAGCGGGGTTGGCGCAGTGGAGGCCGCCAGGAAACTGAGCAAGGTAACGGCCAGAAACCACAGGCTGGCACGATTTGAATGAGAACCGGGCATCGACACACTCCACAAAAGCTAATTTTTTGCTTTTGCGGAGTGTGCTACTGGATCCCTCTTAAAGCAAATTCTTTGTGTTAAGGTCCGATGCATGGCTTTAGGGACCGGTTGCCAGCCGCAAGATCCGGTGCAATACAGGAAACACAAGATGACAGCTCCCACATTACGCCCCGGCGGCCGCAGCGCCCGGGTGCAAGAGTCGATTCATTCGGCCGTGCGTCAACTCCTTGAGGAGCAGGACCGCGCCAGCGTGACGGTGCCGCAAATTGCAGCGCGCGCGGGCGTCACGCCGTCCACCATCTATCGACGCTGGGGCGATGTGTCGGCGCTACTGGCAGACGTCGCCCTCGCCCGCATGCAGCCCGACAACGAACCGGCCAATACCGGCAGCCTTCACGGCGACGTGCGGGCCTGGGCGGAGCAGTACCTGGACGAAATGAGTTCCGAGCCCGGCCGCAACATGCTGTGCGACGTGCAGGCGGCACTGAAGCCGAGTTATTGCGCGACCATCATTGGCGGGCAATTGCAGACGATTCTGGATCGCTATCCGGATGAGCCCAGGCCCAGTGTCGATCGGTTGATCAATTTGATCGCCGCGCCGACGGTGTTTCGCATCCTGTTTGCCGAGGCGCCGCTGGAGGTCGAAGAGTTGCATCGGTTGATCGAGATCGCATTCAGCCAGTAAGTCCCCTATCGCGAGCAAGCTCGCTCCCACAGGGGGGGGCGAACACAGGGCAAATGTGGGAGCGAGCTTGCTCGCGATGGGGCCCGTCCAGACACTGCAAATCCCCCTGCGACACCCCGCCACGCCACGACCTTGGTCGACACTGACTAACGCTGGCGGTCGTGCGAGACTGTCTGTCCGGGCGGGAGGTCCGGATGTCTTTTGTCTGGAGTCCCCATGTCGCTGTCCACCGGGCTGATTGCCGTCGTCGCCCTGGCCTATATGGCCATCCTGTTCGCCATCGCCTTCTATGGCGACCGTCGCAGCGCGCCCTTGCCGCCGCGTGTGCGAGCGTGGGTGTATAGCCTGTCGCTGGCGGTCTACTGCACCAGCTGGACCTTTTTCGGCGCCGTGGGCCAGGCCGCCGAACAGCTCTGGTCGTTCCTGCCGATCTACCTCGGGCCGATCCTGTTGCTGGTCGGCGCGCCGTGGGTCCTGCAAAAAATGGTGATGATCAGCAAACAGGAGAACATCACCTCGATCGCCGACTTCATCGCCGCACGCTATGGCAAATCCCAGTCGCTGGCGGTGGTGGTGGCGCTGATTTGCCTGGTCGGTGTGTTGCCCTACATTGCGCTACAGCTCAAAGGCATCGTGCTCGGCGTGAACCTGCTTATCGGCGCCGGTGCCGACGCCATGGGCACCCGCGCCCAGGACACCGCTCTGATTGTGTCGCTAGTGCTGGCGCTGTTCACCATCGTCTTCGGTACCCGCAACCTCGACGCCACGGAGCACCACCGCGGCATGGTGCTGGCCATCGCCTTCGAATCATTGGTGAAGCTGTTCGCGTTTCTCGCCGTCGGCGCCTTCGTGACCTATGGCCTGTACGACGGTTTCGACGACCTGTTCGACCAGGCCATGCTTGCGCCGCGCCTTGAACAGTACTGGAAGGAAACCATCAACTGGCCGTCGATGGTGGTGCAGACCGGTGTGGCGATGATGGCGATCATTTGCCTGCCACGGCAGTTCCACGTGACCGTTGTCGAGAACATCGATCCCCAGGATCTGCGCCTGGCCAAGTGGGTATTCCCGGCCTACCTTGCCCTCGCCGCCTTGTTTGTCGTGCCGATCGCCCTGGCCGGCCAGATGATGCTGCCCAGTTCGGTGTTGCCCGACTCGTTCGTCATCAGCCTGCCCCTGGCCCAGGCGCATCCGGCGTTGGCTCTGCTGGCGTTTATCGGTGGCGCATCGGCCGCCACCGGCATGGTGATCGTGGCCAGCGTGGCGCTGTCGACCATGGTGTCCAACGACATGCTGCTGCCTTGGCTGCTGCGTCGCAACAACGCCGAGCGCCCGTTCGAAGTGTTCCGCCAGTGGATGCTGTCGGTGCGACGCGTCAGCATCGTGGTGATTCTGCTGCTGGCCTATGTCAGTTATCGCCTGCTGGGCTCGACCGCCAGCCTGGCGACCATCGGCCAGATCGCCTTCGCTGCCGTGACCCAGCTGGCCCCCGCCATGCTCGGTGCCCTGTACTGGAAACAGGCCAACCGCCGCGGCGTTTTCGCTGGCCTCGCCGCAGGCACCTTCCTGTGGTTCTACACCTTGATCCTGCCGATTGCCGCCCTCAGCCTCGGCCTGTCCTTGAACACGTTCCCGGGGCTGGCCTGGTTGCACAGCAATCCACTGAACCTGCCGATCACCCCGCTGACCCAGGGCGTGGTGCTGTCGCTGGCAGGCAACTTCACATTGTTCGCCTGGGTCTCGGTGCTGTCCCGCACCCGGGTTTCCGAGCACTGGCAGGCAGGCCGCTTCATCGGCCAGGAAATCAGCGCCCGCCCCAGCGCACGCTCGATGCTGGCAGTGCAGATCAATGACCTGCTGCAACTGGCGGCGCGCTTCGTCGGCGAAGAACGCGCCCGTCAAAGCTTCATCCGTTTTGCCTATCGCCAGGGCAAGGGCTTCAACCCGAACCAGAACGCCGACAGTGAATGGATCTCCCACACCGAACGCTTGCTGGCCGGTGTGCTTGGTGCCTCTTCGACCCGCGCGGTGGTAAAAGCCGCCATTGAAGGCCGCGAGATGCAACTGGAGGACGTCGTGCGCATCGCCGACGAAGCCTCGGAGGTGCTGCAATTCAACCGCGCCTTGCTGCAAGGCGCCATCGAGAACATCACCCAGGGCATCAGCGTGGTCGACCAGTCGTTGAAACTGGTGGCCTGGAACCGTCGCTATCTTGAACTGTTCAATTACCCGGACGGCTTGATCAGTATCGGCCGCCCCATTGCCGACATCATTCGCTACAACGCCGAGCGCGGATTGTGCGGCCCCGGCGAAGCCGAAGTGCACGTTGCCCGCCGCCTGCACTGGATGCGTCAGGGCCGCGCGCATACTTCCGAGCGGATGTTCCCCAATGGCCGGGTGATCGAACTGATCGGCAACCCGATGCCCGGCGGCGGCTTCGTCATGAGTTTCACCGACATCACCGCGTTCCGCGAAGCCGAACAGGCACTGACCGAAGCCAACGAAGGCCTGGAGCAACGGGTCACCGAACGGACCCACGAATTGTCGCAGCTCAACGTTGCCCTGACCGAAGCCAAAGGCACCGCCGAGGCGGCCAACCAGTCCAAGACCCGTTTCCTCGCGGCCGTCAGCCATGACTTGATGCAACCGTTGAATGCGGCGCGGCTGTTCTCCGCCGCCCTCTCCCATCAGGAAGATGGTTTGTCCGGCGAAGCGCAGAAACTGGTCGAACACCTGGACAGCTCGCTGCGCTCGGCCGAGGACTTGATCAGCGACTTGCTGGACATTTCCCGCCTGGAAAACGGCAAGATCAATCCGAATCGCCAGCCATTCGCCCTCAACGAACTGTTCGATACCCTCGGTACAGAGTTCAAGGTGCTGGCGCGAGAGCAAAAACTGGAGTTCCGGGTTCGCGCAAGCACGTTACGGGTCGACAGCGACATCAAATTGCTGCGACGGATTTTGCAGAACTTCCTGACCAACGCTTTCCGCTACGGCAAAGGGCCGGTACTACTGGGGGTTCGCCGGCACAAGGAGCAACTGTGCCTGGAAGTCTGGGACCGCGGGCCAGGTATTCCGGAAGATAAATTGCAGGTGATTTTCGAAGAGTTCAAGCGCCTCGACAGCCACCAGACCCGAGCCGAAAAAGGCCTCGGCCTGGGGCTGGCGATTGCCGACGGGCTATGTCGCGTGCTCGGTCATACCTTGCGCGTACGCTCCTGGCCGGGACGCGGTAGCGTGTTCAGCGTCAGTGTGCCGCTGGCCCGGGCGCAAACCGCCGCGCCGGTCAAGGTCGCCGAGCTCAATGGCAAATTGCTCAATGGCGCGCAGGTGCTGTGTATCGACAATGAAGACAGCATCCTGATCGGCATGAACAGCCTGCTCAGCCGCTGGGGTTGCCAGGTCTGGACCGCGCGCAATCGCGAGGAATGCGCCGCGTTGCTGGGCGAAGGCATGCGCCCGCAATTGGCGCTGGTGGACTACCACCTCGATCATGGCGAGACCGGAACCGATTTGATGGCCTGGTTGCGCACGCAAATGGGCGAGCCGGTCCCTGGCGTGGTGATCAGCGCCGATGGCCGGCCGGAGACGGTCGACCTGGTGCATGCCGCGGGGCTGGATTACTTGGCCAAACCGGTGAAACCGGCGGCGTTGCGGGCGTTGTTGAGCAGGTACATACCGTTGTAACGAGGTTCAACACAGCCTCCTGTGGCGAGGGGGCTCGCCCCCGTTGGGCTGCGTAGCGGCCCCAAACCATTCAATGAGCCTCTTCAGATAAAACGCGTTGCCGGACTGACGACTGCTGCGCAGCCGAACGGGGGCAAGCCCCCTCGCCACAAGGTCCACGCTCACCCGGGGCTACTCCGGCAACTCGACCAATCCATCCACATCGGTCATCGCCCGCTCCAGCAAGTCCGCCGGCAGACTCTTGCTCGCCCGCGCGCCCAGCAGCTTGAGTTGTTCACTGCGACTGACCAGGTTGCCGCGACCCTCTGTCAGCTTGTTGCGTGCCGAACTGTAGGCCTTGTCCAGTTGCTGCAGGCGATTGCCGACCTCGTCCAGATCCTGGATGAACAGCACGAACTTGTCGTACAGCCACCCGGCCCGCTCGGCGATTTCCCGGGCATTCTGGCTCTGGCGCTCCTGTTTCCACAGGCTGTCGATGACCCGCAGGGTCGCCAGCAACGTAGTGGGGCTGACGATCACGATATTGCGGTCGAATGCCTCCTGAAACAGCGTCGGCTCAGCCTGCAACGCGGCAGAAAACGCCGCCTCGATCGGCACGAAGAGCAACACGAAATCCAGGCTGTGCAAGCCATCGAGGCGCTTGTAATCCTTGCCGGCCAGGCCTTTGACGTGATTGCGCAACGACAGGACGTGCTGCTTGATGGCGATCTGGCCGATGGCCTCGTCCTCAGCCGCGACGTATTGCTGATAGGCCGTCAGGCTGACCTTGGAGTCGACCACCACCTGCTTGTCGCCCGGCAGATAAATGATCACGTCCGGCTGGAAGCGCTCGCCGTCCGGCCCCTTGAGATTGACCTGAGTCTGGTACTCGCGGCCCTTCTCCAGCCCCGCATGCTCGAGCACGCGCTCAAGAATCAGCTCGCCCCAATTGCCCTGGGTCTTCTGCCCTTTCAAGGCACGGGTCAGGTTGGTGGCTTCATCGCTCAAGCGCAAATTCAGCTGTTGCAAGCGCTCCAGCTCCTTGGCCAGGGAGAAACGCTCACGGGCCTCGTTCTGATAGCTTTCCTCGACACGTTTTTCGAAGGACTGGATGCGTTCCTTGAGTGGATCGAGCAACTGCCCCAGGCGCTGCTGGCTGGTTTCGGCAAAACGCTGCTCGCGCTCATCGAAAATTTTCCCCGCCAGCTCGGCAAACTGCGCGCGCAACTCGTCTCGCGAACCTTGCAGGTCGTTGAGGCGTTGCTGATGGCTGTCCTGTTGCTCGCGCAATTCGGCATTGAGCGACGCGGCCTGGGCATCCAGACGGCGCAATTCGGCTTCTTTGCCGGCGCGTTCGATATTCCACGCATGGGCGGCGTCCCGGGCGTCGTCGCGCTCGATCTGCAGCAATTCGACTTCACGACGCAGCGCAGCCAGATCGGCCTGTTTGGCGGCGTTGGCCTGGGTCAGATCAGCCGCTTCATCGCGGCTGG
Source organism: Pseudomonas sp. GW821-FHT12A04 (assembly GCF_058807755.1). NCBI lineage: Bacteria > Pseudomonadati > Pseudomonadota > Gammaproteobacteria > Pseudomonadales > Pseudomonadaceae > Pseudomonas > Pseudomonas sp. GW821-FHT12A04. The sequence continues at coordinate 51,946 of NZ_JBXAQZ010000022.1, read as the reverse complement.
ATTCGAGTTGTGCATTCAATCCGTCCTGCGCCAGTTGCGCCATGGCCAGGCGTTCTTGCAGCAGCGCGACATCGGCTTGCGTGGTGCTGGCCCGACGCTGAAGTTGCCAGGCCAATACCAGCAACGGCAACGCAGCCGCTGCCAGCCCCAGCAATACGCTGGTCAAGTCCATTGCCATAGCCACTCCTGCCATTCGGATAAAGCCTGAAGGTTAACCAAGGCGTCCGGTCTTGGACAGCTCAGTCTTCGATCAGCCCCAGTTCCTGTTGAGCGCGGTGATCGCCTGCCCGAGCGGCCTGACGCAGCAGGTCCTGACCGATCCGGCGGTCCCGGGCATTCCCGCATTCGCGGCACATCAACTGGCCAAGGCGACTTTGCGCAGCCACCACGCCTTCACGGGCCGGTTGCTTGAGCAAACGTCCGGCGATGTGTTTGACGTTACGGTTTTCGCCCAGATGCGGACTGTCCAACAGCCACTCCGCCACGCGCATGGAAAAGCGCTTGGTAGGGGCAACAGAGGGCGGTGTGGAGGAAGAGGAAACAGGGGCTGAGCGAAACTTCATAAAGCACTGTGGGGCAGATCAGAAGGCGCGCAACTTTACTCTCTTTTTCTTACAGGTAAAGCTGAAAATATCCCGGCACGCCCGTCCTAGAGCAAGCGCTCGGGACAATCCACAGAAGCTGTGGATAACTCAGTGGACAACCGCCCTTGAACTCGCTCAAAGCCCTGTGGAATGGGGCTCGCAGTCAAACTGACGATTTTTTCACCAGTAAAAAAAAGCGATGTTTTTCATTGACTTAAATTTTGGTTACAGGCAGCCATTACGCTTGAACGTGAGATGACAGCGGGGTGACAGACCGCGCAACTAATGTGCACAAGTGCCTTTACGATGGTTATATCCATGCACTTTTTCGGCGCATTTTTTTGTCATGCCTGGGGATAAGCCCTGGCAAACCCGGTGTCCAGACGGCTGCGCGGCTACAAACGTCGATGACCGATGGTCGGATTTTGTCCCGAAACAGGGCGCATGAATCCCAGGCCTTGCAGCTTTATGCGCGCCTCCACAAGACAAAACAGCCCGATCAGGCACCGGCCAGGAAACTTTTTTCGCTACCACACTTCCATTGACCAGTTCAATCCGTTAGTATCCGCGGCGTTAGTACCAAGCTGAAAGTCAATTCTGGTCGAACAAATCCCCCCGGTCAGCCTTCCCGACGGAAGCCTCCACCGAACAAGCGGGATCGACCACCTCGATGGTTTCCAGGTAAATCTTGCGCCAACACAACCTTTGAATCGAAAGCAAAGGATGTTGCTCCGCCTGCCTACTCTGCTCGAACCAACCTGCAAATTGATCAGGATCTTCACCCCGGGCCCAGAACCTTTGCCCTCGATGTGTTGCCTGCCCTCCTAAGTACCTACCTGCCAGCCCAAGCGCGCCAACTTATCAGCGCTTCAAACTGGCTGCTTTGTTCCAGTCGGGTTCTTCGTTCGATCAATGGTGATCGACGTTACTGGAACGTTTTAACGTTGCACGGTTCTTATCCGTGTCATTTGTAGGAACACCCAATAATGTCTACTCAAATCCAGACTCAGGATGCCATTCGCACCCTAACCAACGCTTTTGCACCAATGAACTGCCTGATCATGGCCGCTCGCAAAGGCTGCTTCAGCTTCACCTTGGTCAACGAACACGGTATCGCTCGTCACAGCGAACGCCTGTACCCCGATCAATACTCCAGCGCCGAGCCGCTGCAGGCCGTGATCGAGCGTACCCGTCAGGCACTGGTTGCCTGAAACGCCAGAAAGGCTGAAAAACCCAAAAGCCCTGCCCGAAAAGCGGGGCTTTTTATTGCCCGATATTTCCCTTTCCTCGAATCACGACTAAGCACGATCCGATATAACGGTTATAACTGATCGCTGGAAATATTTTAAAAACAGGCCTTTACAGCGCGAATATGACACTACACTTCAACTCAAGCGGCTTGACCCGCTTGCGGCGAGCCTGAGCCGATTCACAGCTGCCAAGCCCCCCTTCAGGTGTCGCCGTCCATTTCAGGTTTCGAGGGTTTTATGGGTATCGCTGCCAGCGAACTGTGCCGTTATGTGATTCGTCCGACATTAATCTATCTCGGACAACATAGCGCTACGGCCGAATCCCTGCTGCTGGGCATTGCCGCCAGCCAGTCCGCCCTTGGTTCCGCCCTGCATGACCGCCGTGGGCACGGCCTGTACCGCATCGCCGAGCCCCGTCACCAGGCCCTTTGGGACCATTACCTGGCCCTTGATCCGGAGCGTGCGAGCCTGGTCCGCGGCCTGGCCAGCCAGCATGCGTTCCTGAGTGGCCCGCACCTCGAGTTGACCGTCAACCTGCGTTACGCCACAGCCATCGCCTGGCTGCTGGTGGAAGAACAGAACACCCCCCTCCCCGCCCCTGATGATTTGCTGGGTATGGCCAGAATCTGGCGCCAGACATTTCAGCCCCAGGGACGTCTGCGTGATTTCACCTGCGCCTGGCAAACCTGTGTTTCACCCCTGAATCAGGTAGCCTGCTGACACCCTTGGATCCAAAGATCGCGTAACACGCCGCGATTCTGGTCGGATTGTCCTACAAAACCGCTCTAAATCAAGGCATACAGCCTATGGCGCCGGAACGAAAATGTTGGTAATTTTCGCCCCGGTGATCACCAGGAGTTCTAATAATGAAAAAAGTAATGCTCAAAACCACCATTAGTCTCGCCGTTGCCATGGCATCCACCCAGATCTTTGCAAGTGGCTTTGCCCTCAACGAACAAAGCATCAGCGGGATGGGGTCAGGTTTTGCCGGGCGATCTTCCTCTGCCGACGACGCATCCACCATTTTTGGCAACCCTGCCGGCATGTCGCGCATCAAGCGCGAACAAGTTACCGGCGGTGTTGCGATGATCGACGCACACACTGACATCAGCCACGCAAGCTCCTCCCCGAACAACCGTGGCAGCAATGACGGCGACATGGTTCCGTTCATCGCCGTGCCCATGGGTTACTACGTCAAGCCAATCGACGACCATTGGGCCTTCGGTATTGGCATATACGCCCCGTTCGGCCTGGTAACCGACTACGAAAACGGCTTTGAGGGTCGTTACTTCGGCAGCAAGAGCGAAGTCAAGATCGTCACCGTGCAACCGACTGTCAGCTACGCCTTCAACGACAAGGTTTCCATCGGTTTCGGCCCGACCATCAACCGCATCGACGGCAGCCTGGAATCGAACATAACGGCCTTGCCGACCTTAACGAATTTGCCCGATGGTCATGTCAAGATCAAGGGTGACGACACCGCCCTGGGCTACAACATCGGCGTGCTGGTCCAAGCCACCGACAGCACCCGTGTCGGCCTGACCTACCACTCGAAAGTGAAGTACAAGCTCGAGGGTGACACCAAGGTCAACTACAACCTGCTCGGCCTGGTCGGCCAGAACCCGAGCCAGAAATACGACGCTTCGCTGGATGTGACCACGCCTGAATCGGTGGACTTTTCGGTCACTCACCAGCTCGACGACAAGTGGACTCTTTACGCAGGCAGCACCTGGACCCGCTGGAGCCGCCTGAAAGAAATCACCGTTGAAAACACAGGTGTTCCGGCGGTTCTGAACGGCCAGTTCGGCACCATCACCGAAGAACAGAACTGGCACGACACCTGGGCTCACGCCATCGGCGCGTCCTACCAGTTGAACAAGCAATGGGTACTGCGTACCGGCCTGTCCGTTGACCAGGCACCGACCAACAACGTCGACCGTTCCCCACGCATCCCGACTGGCGATCGCACGATTTTCAGCGTGGGCGCCGGCTGGAGCCCGACCGACGACCTGACCATCGACCTGGCGTACTCGTACCTGCGCGAGGAATCGGTCAAGGTCAACGGCGACGACCATGGCCAGACCTACAACGCCAAGTATGACAACTACGCGAACGGTTTCGGTCTAGGTGCGACCTACCGCTTCTGATGATTCCCGGCGAGCCTGAACCGCTCGCCATCGGAATCAAAAAAGCCCCGCTCTCCTCACGGAGGCGGGGCTTTTCATTTGTAGGAGCGAGCCTGCTCGCGATGGACGCGAACGATGACGTGTGTTTACTGGATGAACGAGGCGCCTTGAGATTTTCGCGAGCAAGCTCGCTCCTACAGGTCAGGGGGTCGAAACAAGTGGTGGCGAAGCCAGGGCCTTTTCCACCGCCGCAATGAACTCGGGATCGTCCGGCTTGGTCAGGCTGGAGAAATTGGCGATCACCTTGCCTTGGCGGTCCACCACATACTTGTAGAAATTCCACTTCGGCGCGCTGCTTTGACTGGCGAGGACCTTGAACAAGTGCGTCGCATCCTCGCCGCGAACCCTTTGCGGCTCGGTCATGGTGAAGGTCACACCATAGTTGACGTAGCAGACCTTGGCAGTCTCGGCACCATCCTTTGACTCCTGCTTGAAGTCATTGGACGGAACGCCAATTACCTCCAGCCCTTGATCCTTGAAGCGCTGGTTCAGCGCCTCAAGGCCTTTGAACTGCGGAGCAAAGCCACAGAAGCTTGCGGTATTGACCACCACCAACGGTTTACCGGCGAAGCGCTGGCACAAATCGATGGATTCCTTGGCGCGCAGCTTTTGCAGTGATCCTTGCAACAGCTCCGGGCACTCGGCCGCGTAGGCCAGCCCGGTAAACGCCACCAGCAACGCGGGGACTGCAATCCAGCGCATCAGCATGTCGGTGCACCCTTGATAATTCGTCAAAAGCGACGTTACTCGCCCTCGCCGCTCGCTAGCAAGCACCCATGCCCAACTGCATCAGCGCCAGCCCGCCCTGATGCCAGCCCCACCACGACAACGCCAGCAATAAGGCGCAGACGGCGGCTACAGCGATCCGTGGCCAAAGGTTGTTCATATCGCACTCATTTGTGATTGCAGACGCTCTACCGGCCGCTCACGCACCGGCCAGTTGAGGGCAGCGGCCAACAGGCTCAAGAGAATCGCCACTTGCCAGATCAAGTCATAACTCCCGGTTCGGTCATACACCACGCCACCCAACCAGCCGCCCAGGAACGAACCGAGTTGGTGAAACAGGAAAACAATCCCGCCGAGCATGGACAGGTTTCGCACACCAAACAAGGTCGCCACCGTACCGTTGGTCAATGGCACCGTCGACAGCCACAAAAAACCCATGGCCATGCCGAAAAGATAAGCCGTGGTGGTGGTCACCGGTGCCCACAGGAACAAAGCAATGACCACCGCCCGCAGCAAGTACAACCCGGTGAGCAAACGCGGCTTGGACATGCGCCCGCCGAGCCATCCCGCGGTATAGGTGCCGAAGATGTTGAACAGGCCGATCAGTGCCAGCACCGTGGTGCCGACCGTCGCCGGAAGGTGTTGATCCACCAGATAGGCCGGCAGGTGCACACCGATGAACACCACCTGGAATCCGCACACGAAAAAGCCGAACGCCAGCAACCAGAAGCCGGAATGGGAGCAGGCTTCGCGCAGCGCTTCGCCAAGGGTCTGTTCGTGGCCCAGGACGGGCAGCGGCTTGTCCTTGAGCATGCCAACCAGCGGCACGATCAACGCCACCAGCAAGCCCAGCGCCAGCAGCGCCGCGGACCAGCCAAGCCATCCGATCAAACCGAGCGTGCCGGGCAACATCGCGAACTGGCCGAACGAACCGGCCGCACTCGCGATCCCCATGCCCATGCTGCGTTTTTCCGGTGGCACCGCGCGGCCGACCACCCCCAGGATCACCGAGAACGACGTACCCGACAGTCCGATGCCGATCAGCAGGCCGGCGCTCAGGGACAGGGTCATCGCCGAGTCGGAGAGCCCCATGCAAATCAGCCCGGCCGCGTACAGGACGCCACCGATCAGCACCACTTTCGCTGCGCCGAAGCGGTCGGCCAGGGCACCGGTGAATGGCTGGGCGAGGCCCCAGATCAGGTTTTGCAGGGCGATGGCGAAGGCAAAGACTTCACGGCCCCAGCCGAACTCGGCACTCATCGGCGCCAGAAACAGCCCGAAGCCATGTCGAACCCCCAGAGACAACGCAAGGATCAGCGCACTCCCCAACAGAACCCAGCCGCAAGTACGCCACATCGATGTCATTGTTATTCTCCAATAGCGGGTATATACCCGCTTAAGATCGAAAAAACCGGCATCATGCCAGTTCGTCCAGCAGCTTCAATAAGGTTTCACGCTTCTCGGCGCCCAAGCGATCGATCAAGCGTTGCTGTGCGGCTTCCCAGGCCGGCAAGGCCGCCTTGAGACGCTCTGCCCCGGCCTCGGTCAGCAGGACGATGCGATTGCGCATGTCCTCGCCCTCGACCAGCGTCACCAGGCCATCACCCTCCAGCACCCGCAAATTGCGCCCCAGGGTGCTGCGGTCCAGGCCCATGGCCTCGGCCAGGGTCGAGATGCTCGGCTGATCCAGACGCTGCAGATTGCACAGCAAAGAATACTGCGCAACGTTGATCCCGAAGCCGTCGAGAGCGCCGTCGTAGTGCCTGCTGACGCCACGGGCGGCGCGACGCAGGTTGATGCATAAACATTGGGAATCGAGCATGGTGCGTGTATATACCCGCGAGTCGGTTAAATCAAGTGGCATGGGGTTTGTTCAGTGATTGGGCGGTGTCCTGTAGATCGCCATCGCGAGCAAGCTCGCTCCCACAGTTGATCGCATTCCAATGTGGGAGCGGGCTTGCCCGCGAAGAGGCCGGAACATTCAACACAACCCGATCAGGCCAACGCCAAGCCTACCAGCACTGCAACTTCCAGCAACTCCAGCATCGCGCCCGCCGTGTCCCCTGTCGTGCCACCCAGACGCCGAAGCATTACCTGGCGCAGCCAGACAAACCCCAGCGCCGCCAACACCACCGCCAGCGCTCCACTGACGCCGGCGATCAACACACAAGCCAATGCGCTGACCGCCAACACCTGCTTGCCCGGCGAACGCGGAAGATGATCGGCCAATGCCTGGCCCAGGCCACCGGCACGCACATAGGGCGTAGTCAGGAACAAGCCGAGCAATGCGCTGCGACCGATCAACGGCACGATGATCAAGGCCAGCGAATGCGGCTGCTCGATCAACGCCAGCAGTGCGGTGAATTTAAGCAACAACACCAGGACCAGCGTCACCACGGCGATCGGCCCGCTGCGCGGGTCTTTCATGATGGTCAGCGTGCGCTCACGGTCGCCAAAACCGCCGAGCCAGGCATCGGCGCTGTCCGCCAGGCCATCGAGATGCAAGCCGCCGCTGAGCAGCACCCAAAGGCTCAGCAACAGCGCCGCGTGCAGCAAGGTTGGTGTACCCAGCAACAGCCAGTTGACTGCCCACAGAATCGCGCCAAAGAGCAATCCCACCAGCGGATAAAACAGCAACGACCGCCCCAGTTCCCGGGGCTCAGGCATTCCGGGCAGGCGAATCGGCAGGCTGCTGAGAAATTGCAGGGCGATCCAGAATGGCAGCATGGTCAGGGCACTTCCTTCAACACGCCCGCAGGCTCCACCGTCAGCGAAAACAGCGCGCCATGCCCGACCTCAACGTTGAGCAGTTGCTCCCGTGGCAGCCCGCGCGCCTGTGCCAGCAACAGACGCATCACACCGCCATGGCTGATCAGCAGAATGCGCTCACCGGCACAGGTCGCGTGCAAACGCTCCAGCGCTGCCAGCACCCGTGCCGAAAAGTCTGCAACCGGCTCACCCTGAGGCGGCGTGAACGAATAGGGATCGGCCCAGAACAAACCCAGGGCCTGCGCGTCGGTCTCCATCAACGCCGCCGCGCTCTGTCCTTCCCAAGCGCCGAAATGCAACTCTTGCAGGTCTTTGTCCAGTTGCAACGGCACACCCAGTTGCGCAGCGAGTTCCTCGGCAAACAGCGCACAACGCTGCAACGGCGAACTGACCAGCCGATCCCACGGCCCTTGCCCGACCACGGCGGCGCGCATCTGCGCCCAGCCCGTGTCGGTCAACGCATCATCGATACTGCCGCGCAGGCCGCCGCCGAGTTCGGTTTCACCGTGACGCAACAGATCCACGCGCAAGGTCATGCCGGACGATCTGCCACGGCGGCTTCGGCAAAGGTCGCCATTTGCCCGTGCAGGTCGCAAGCCAGGCGCAGCAGCGGCACAGCCAACGCCGCACCACTGCCTTCACCAAGCCGCAGGCCGAGATCGAGCAAGGGTTGCGCATCCAGGGTTTCCAGCACATGACGATGCCCCGGCTCGGCGCCGCGATGACCGAACAACAGCCACTGACGACACTCTGGATTCAAGCGCACCGCAACCAGTGCCGCGACGCTGCAAATGAAGCCGTCCACCAGCACCGCGACACCTTCCTGGGCACACGCAAGATAGGCACCGACCAGCGCAGCGATCTCAAAACCGCCGAGGTTGAACAGGGTCTGCAAGGCATCGCCACGCTGCGCGCCATGCAATGCCAGGGCGCGCTCGATGACCTGGGCCTTGTGGCTGACACCTTCGGCATTGAGCCCGGTGCCAGGACCGGTCAGATGCACCACCGGGCAATCGAGTAGCGCACACGCCAATGCACTGGCAGCGGTGGTGTTACCGATGCCCATTTCGCCACCGATAAACAACTGCGCACCGGCGGCAATTGCCCGCTGCACGCTGTCACGACCGGCCTGCAAAGCGAGTTGCCCCTGGGCCTGGGTCATGGCCGGTCCCTGTACAAAATTCGCGGTGCCCGGGCCGACATTCAGATGGCGCACGCCCGGCAGGTTTAGCGACGGCGTCACCGTGCCAAGATCCACCACCTCAAGGGAAGCGCCCAGTTGCCGCGCCAGCACGCTGATCGCCGCGCCACCGCTGACGAAGTTGAGCAGCATCTGCCCGGTGACTTCCTGGGGAAACGCCGACACGCCCTCGGCGACGACGCCATGGTCGCCGGCAAAAATCGCGATCCACACCTGCTCCAGGCTTGGCTTGACCCGCCCCTGCAATCCCGCCAGCTGCACCGCCAGCGCTTCCAGCTGACCGAGGGAGCCGGCCGGCTTGGTCAGTTGCTGTTGCCGTGCCTGGGCCTGTTCGACCGCTTGGGTATCGACCGGCTTGCACGGGTTCAGCCACCAGGATTGAGTCATAACGCAGTTCCTTTCAGAGTCAGGGGCAGGCCGGCGACGGTCAGGACGACACGCTGACAACGCTCAGCCAGAGCTTGATGCAGCCAACCGGCTTCATCGACATAGCGGCGAGTCAATTCGCCCAGCGGCACGACACCCATGCCGGTCTCGTTGCTGACAAAAATGATTTCACCCGGCAGCGACGCCAGGCAGTCCAGCAAGGCATCACGCTCGGCGTGCAAGCGCTCGGTATCGTCGAGCATCAGCAGATTGGTCAGCCACAGGGTCAGGCAATCCACCAGCAGGCAACGGTCGACACGGGCGGACTCACGCAGCACCCGGGCCAGTTCCACCGGTTCTTCGATCAAGGCCCATTCGGCAGGACGACGGGCGCGGTGATGGGCCACCCGCTCGCTCATTTCTCCGTCCAGTGGCTGGCTGGTGGCGATGTAGGTCACGGCCAGGGCGCTGTCGATGGCGAGCTTTTCAGCCAGGCGACTCTTGCCGGAACGGGCGCCGCCGAGGATCAGTTGGAGCATTGCTTATTCCTTAAAATCTTCGGGGAGGCGACGGCCCTCATCGCGAGCAAGCTCGCTCCCACAATTGATCCAGGCTGAACATACATTTTGATTACACCTCGTAACCTGTGGGAGCGAGCTTGCTCGCGATGGGGCCGCAACAGCCACCTCAGAACCCACAGAGCTGACGCAGCAGAGAAGTATCCAGATGCTTCTCCACCAGATCCGCCAGCCGCTCGATATCACGCTCGCGCAAGGCGTGGTAATCCACGGCCTGCACATCCTGCAACCCGGCCCAGCGCAGCAGAGCACTGCACGCCGCCGGCGATTCGAACAGCCCGTGCAGGTAGGTGCCGAAAATCTGCCCGTCAGCACTTTGCGCGCCATCACAGCGGCCGTCATCCAGATGCACGGCGGCATGTTCCAGGGCCGATCCGGTGGTCACGCCGGCATGAATTTCATAGCCCGCCACCGGCGCATCTTCCAGCGCCAGGCGACCACGCACATTGCGCAACTGCTTCTCTTGTTCGAGCTGGGTCTGGAACGCCAGCAGCCCCAAACCGGCACTGGAACCCGGCGCACCTTCGAGGCCCAGCGGGTCATGCACCTGCTCACCGAGCATCTGCAGGCCGCCACAGATCCCCAGCAGTTTCCCGCCGTAACGCAGATGCCGGGCGATGGCGGTGTCCCAGCCGTTGGCCCGCAGGTACGCGAGGTCGCTGCGCACACTTTTCGAGCCGGGAAGGATAATCAGGTCGGCGGGCGGAATCGCCTGGCCGGGGCCGATGAATTGCAGGTCCACTTGCGGATGCAGGCGCAGCGGATCGAAATCGGTGTGATTGCTGATGCGCGGCAGCACCGGCACCACCACCTTGAGCACCTGTTCGGCTTTATCGGTCTGGCGTTGATCGATGCCGTCCTCGGCCTCCAGGTGCAGATCCATCACGTAGGGCAGCACGCCGATCACCGGTTTGCCGGTGCGCTCTTCAAGCCAGTCGAGACCGGGTTGCAGCAACGCGATATCGCCACGAAAACGATTGATGATGAAGCCTTTGACCCGCGCCTGCTCACTCGGCGACAACAGTTCGAGAGTGCCTACCAGATGGGCAAAAACCCCGCCGCGATTGATATCGGCGATCAGCAGCACCGGGCAATCCACCGCTTCGGCGAAGCCCATGTTGGCGATGTCCCCGGCCCGCAGATTGATTTCCGCCGGCGAGCCCGCACCCTCGACCATCACCAGCGGATACGCCGCGTTCAAGCGCTCGTGGGAGGCCAGCACCGCTTGCATGGCGATGGTTTTGTAGTCGTGATAGGCGACCGCATTCATGGTCGTGACAGCGCGGCCATGGATGATCACCTGGGCACCGGTGTCACTGTTGGGCTTGAGCAACACCGGGTTCATGTCGGTGTGCGGTTCGAGGTTCGCGGCCTGGGCCTGTACCGCCTGGGCGCGGCCGATCTCGCCACCGTCGGCGGTCACCGCACTGTTGAGGGCCATGTTCTGTGGCTTGAACGGCACCACCCTGACGCCCTGACGCGTGACCCAGCGGCACAACGCGGTTACCAGCGTGCTTTTACCGGCATCCGATGTGGTGCCTTGCACCATCAGCGTGGTCATTGGTTTTCCTTGGCGAAATCGTCGAACGCCAGCGCCAGTCGTACCCAGGCGATTTCGTCACCGGGCAAGCCGAATCGCAGGCTGCTGTTGTGCGTGAACAACCGCAGGAGAATGCCGCGCCGGGCCATGAATTCATGCAGCTCTTCGGCGCGCTCGGTGATCAGCCACTGGAACAGCGCACAACCGCCCTGGGGCTCGAAGCCGTGCTGTTCCAGCAACGACGCAAGGCGCTCGCTGGCCTCTTCGGTGCGTACCCGTTGCCGCGTTTGTCCCTCGGTATCGCGCAGACAGGCCTGGCCCACTACCCGGGTTGCCCCGCTCACGGCCCACGGCCCCACTTGTTCTGCCAGCAACTTGAGCAACTTGCGCTCGGCCAGCACAAACCCCAGGCGCACACCGGCCAGGCCGAAAAATTTGCCAAAGGAACGCAAGACGATCAATCCGACTTGATGGGCAAACGGCGCCAGGCTCAGTTGCGGCGTGTTATCCATGAACGCTTCGTCCACCACCAGCCAGCCACCGCGCTGCGCCAGTCGCGTGTGCCAGTCGAGCAGCCGACTGGGGGTGAGGCTCAGGCCCGTGGGGTTATTCGGATTGACCACCACCAGCACGTCGAAACTGTCGATAAAGAAGTCGACTTCCTGCTCCAGCACTTCACGCACGATGTAGCCGTTGCGACGCCACGCTTCGGCGTGCTCGGCATAACACGGCGACAGTACGCCGACCTTGCCCGCCCGACGCAATCGCGGCAGCAGTTGAATCGCCATTTGCGAGCCGGCCACCGGCAATGCCTGCAAGGTGCCGTAGTAATCACAGGCGGCCTGCTCCAGACCGTCGTCCGTCTCCGGCAAACGGGCCCAGGCCCGCAGCGGAATATCCGGCACCGGAAACGGCCAGGGAGCAAGGCCGGTGGACAGGTCCAGCCAGTCGGCTTCATCTATGCCGTATTCGAGCGCCGCCTTGCGCAGTCGCCCACCGTGCTCAAGCATAAAATTCGGCCCCCAGGCAGAGAATCAGCAGCCATAACCATACCCCGCGCTGGACCAATTGCCAGCCCCGGTCAATCGAGTCGGCATCCGCCGGCACACCTTCGCCCAACTGTGGACGCTGATGCAGTTCGCCGTGATAAATCGCCGCCCCACCCAATTCGACACCAAGGGCACCCGCCCCTGCCGCCATCACCGGGCCGGCGTTCGGGCTATCCCAGGTCGGGGCCTGGGTGCGCCAGCATTTCAATGCCAGCCGGGTTTTGCCCAGCAGCGCGTATGTCAGTGCCACCAGGCGCGCAGGAATGTAATTGAGCACATCATCGACCTTCGCCGCCGCCCAGCCGAACCGTTCGAAGCGCTCATTGCGATAACCCCACATCGCATCCAGCGTATTGCTCAGGCGGTAGAGCACCACGCCCGGCGCGCCCGCCACGGCAAACCAGAACAACGCTGCGAACACCGCATCGCTGCCGTTTTCCAGCACCGACTCGGTAGCGGCACGGGCGACTTCGGTTTCATCCAGTTCGCTGGTCTGGCGACTGACCAGATAGCCCACCCGCGTGCGCGCCGCTTCCAGGTCATTACTGCGCAGGGCCTTGGCCACAGGCGTGACGTGCTCACCGAGGCTGCGCATGCCGAGGGCGCAATAGAGCGCGAGAATCTCGACGATCCAGCCGACATAAGGCGCCCAGGAGAATGCCGTGGCCAGTAGCGTCAGTGGCAACACGGCAATCACCCACGCGGTGACGCCATGGCTGCGCCAGCCGCGACCGCCGCCGTTGAAACGTTGCTCGATGCGCTCGGCAAAACGGCCGAACGCCACCAGCGGATGCCAGCGTTTGGGTTCACCCAGCAGCGCATCCAGCGCAACCGCGGCGACACTCAACAACGCCACACTCATTGACTCACTCCCCAATAATTTTCATACAGCAATTCATGTAGCGGACGCGCCTGCGCCCAGCCTTCGAGCACCAGCATCGGCGCCGGATAGAACTCTTTGACCGGCCCCAGGCACAGCACGGCCAACGGCTTGGCACCCGGCGGCAACCTCAACAGGTCCGCCAGTGCCTGTGGTTCGAACAGCGACACCCACCCCATGCCCAGCCCTTCGGCACGGGACGCCAGCCACAGGTTCTGGATCGCGCAGGACAACGAAGCCATGTCCATTTCCGGCAAGGTGCGGCGGCCGAAGATATGCTGCTCGCGGTCGTCCATCAGTGCGGCGACCAGCAGCTCGGCGCAATCGTTGATGCCTTCCACCTTGAGCTTCATGAACTCATCGCTGCGCTCGCCAAGGGCTTCGGCGGTGCGGATGCGTTCTTCTTCTACCAGGGCCTGGATTTGCCCGCGCAAGGCGCGATCGCTGATGCGAATGAAGCGCCAGGGCTGCATCAGGCCGACACTGGGGGCCTGATGCGCGGCTTCGAGCAGACGACGGAGCAATTCGGGCTCGACGGTGCCGCCGCTGAAGTGGCGCATGTCGCGGCGTTCGGCGATGGCGCGGTACACCGCCGCGCGCTCGTCTTCGGAGAATGCGTTGTCGCTCATGGCCTCTTCGCGAGCAAGCCCGCTCCCACATTTGAAACGCAATCCCCTGTGGGAGCGGGCTTGCTCGCGAAGGCGGCTTCAAGGTCAGGCGCAAACAGCGCGGCAATCGCCGAGGGGTTCGACGGAAAATAAAAGTGCACGTAAGAGGCAGTCATCCGCCCCTCACGGTAGACCGCCTCCGCTCCGCGCCCGCCGTTAGGGCTCAAGCCACGGGCAATCGGCGCCAGTTCAGTGGTGGTCAGCGAATGGTGGTAGGTGTGCCCGCGCAGCGAGCCTTCCGGCAGTTCCACCGCTTGCAAAGCCAGCGCTGCGAGGCGCTTTTGCATGACTGCATCACCGGCCAGCAAGCCAACCAGTTCGGCGCGAGTGCCTTCGACATCGGTCAGGGAGTCGAGCAGATACAGCATGCCGCCACACTCGGCGAGCAACGGTTTGCCTGCCTGGTGGTGGGCGCGGATCGCATCGAGCATCGCGGTGTTTTGCGCCAGCGCAACATGATGCAGTTCCGGGTAGCCGCCCGGCAGATACAGGCTGTCCGCCTGCGGCAACGCACGGTCGCGGATCGGCGAGAAGAATGACAACTCGGCGCCCATCGCCCGCAGCAGATCCAGGCTCGCGCCATAGGTGAACGCAAAGGCTTCATCGCGGGCGACGGCAATGCGTACACCGGCCAGCAGCGGTTCGGCCGCGATGACATCAGGGGCGGCGAATTCGACTGCCGGTGGCAGCGCGACCTCGCAACTGCTGGCCAGGGCATCGGCTGCCGCGTCGAGGCGCAGGTCGAGATCGTTCAACTCACTGGCCTGCACCAGCCCCAGGTGCCGGCTCGGCAGTTCGATCCCGGTTTCCCGGGACAGCGCGCCGTACCAGCGCAAACCTTCAGTCAGGCTGCCTTCAAGCAGTTGCGCGTGGCGCAGCGTGCCGACACGATTGGCCAGCACGCCGGCGAATGGCAAGTCCGGCTGATAACGCGCCAGCCCCAGGGCCAATGCGCCAAAGGTCTGGGCCATGGCGGTGCCATCGATCACCCCCAGCACCGGCACACCGAAATGCCGCGCCAAATCGGCGCTCGACGGCGTACCGTCGAACAACCCCATGACGCCTTCGATCAGGATCAGGTCGGCTTCAGCGGCGGCTTCCCACAGCAACCGGCGACTCTCCTGCTCGCCGACCATCCACATGTCCAGCTGATACACTGGCGCACCGCTGGCGCGCTCGAGGATCATCGGATCGAGAAAGTCGGGCCCGCACTTGAACACTCGGACCTTGCGCCCCTGATTGCGATGCAATCGGGCCAGTGCCGCGGTGACGGTGGTCTTGCCCTGGCCAGAGGCCGGCGCGGCAATCAGTACCGCCGGACAGTGCCGAGGCTGACTCACAATTCGACGCCTTTCTGCGCTTTGATCCCGGCTTGAAAGGCGTGCTTGATCACGCCCATTTCGGTGACGGTGTCAGCCATCTCGATCATCTCCGGCTTGGCGGCACGACCGGTGACCACCACGTGTTGCATCGGCGGTCGGGCCTGCAAGTCGCTGAGCACCTGATCGAGATCGAGGTAGCCGTGCTTGAGGGCGATGTTCAGCTCATCGAGCACCACCAGACCGATGGATGGATCGCGCAGCAGTTGCTGCGACACCGCCCAGGCGGCTTCGGCGGCGGCGATGTCGCGCTGGCGGTCCTGGGTTTCCCAGGTAAAGCCTTCGCCCATCACATGAAAACGCACCTGCTCGGGAAAGCGCCGGAAGAACAACTCCTCCCCCGTACTGTTGCGGCCCTTGATGAACTGCACCACGCCGCATTGCATGCCGTGCCCCATGGCGCGGGCAAGCATGCCGAAGGCCGAACTGCTCTTGCCCTTGCCGTTGCCGGTCAGCACCAGCAGCAGGCCACACTCGTTCGGGGAATTGGCGATGCGCTCGTCGATCACGGCTTTTTTGCGCTGCATGCGCGCCAGGTGGCGTTCGTCACGATCGGGGGTATCAGTCATGGGGGAGCTCTCCGTTTAGGCAGGAATAACGGCGGGCGGGCACAAGAATAGAAGGCAACAAGCCTGGCATCGCCCACCGTGATGCCGCTGGATGAATCAGGCCGGTCTCCGGGCTCATGAGTGGCCGCGGGGCCAGACCGTGCGCCTTCCCGCATCAAATCGACACAGTGGCATCACACACAGTTTTCACTCATTTACCGTTGCGGGGGCAGCGCCGGAATTGCGGGCCTTCGACCAACAGAAGGACTCACTCACCGGCTTCCCTGTTTCACTCTGTCGACCCAAGCCACAGAGCACCTGAAACAAGCCGCGAAGGTTAGAGGGTTGGGGGTGGAGCGTCAATTAAAGCCGGGAGGCCATCGACCGAATAACTGCCATCAATCAATAAACTGACGTCAATCTTGTGCCACGCTCCCAGCGGTGATATCAAAGAGCCACAAACTCACAACACAACAACAAGGGTGAGCCCATGCAAGGCATGATCATCAGCAATCCAAAGCTGGAATTCCTGCGCCCGGTGCTCGAACGCTGGTTCGAATGCATCGACCGTTACAACGCCGTCCGCGGTGATGGCGACACACCGTACTGGCACGACGAGAAGGCCAATCTCGGACTGCTGTCTGCCGCCGCCTGGATGGCCGAGATGGTCACGCTGCAACAGACGCCCACCCGCAAGCAGACCGAAGAAGGCGAACGCAACAGCCGCGCCGACCTGCTCCTGGCTTCACCCGAAACCCGCGCCTACATCCAGACCAGCCAGCGCTGGCCACGGGTCAACAGCCTCAACCTGACCCAGGCCCTGCTCGACATCGCCAGCGATGCCAAGCGCCTGAGCCACGCCAGCGACCTGAAACTCGGCTGCCTGTTCGTCGCCCCGCAAAAAGCCCAGCAGGGCGCCACACCGGAAGAGCTCCAGGACATGGTCGATGACCTGCAAAAAGAACTCAGCTGCGCTGTCGCCTGGTATTTCCCCTATGCCTACCGCAAGTTGCGCAACGAAGCCGGCAACTATCACCCCGGCATTGCAGTGCTGTTCAAGGAAGCACGTGGCTAAGGGTTGAACCATCGGACGACAACGCGCCTCTATGATTAGAACAAGGCACTCATAGGGAAGACCCGCATGCGCACGCCCCCGCTCGTTCTCGTTATCGCGTTCTGCGGAGGGCTCGCTGCTTGTGGCGGGACCGCCCGCCTGCAAGTCTCCGACGGCACGGGTCCTTCGCCTCAACTGCCAGAACCCGACAAAACCCTGATCCCGACCGTGAACATCGCCCCGGCCATCGGCTGGCCGCAGGGTGCGAAGCCCATCGCCGCCAATGGCACCCAAGTGGCCGCTTTTGCCGAAGACCTGGATCACCCACGCTGGCTTTATGTACTGCCCAATGGCGATGTGCTGGTCGCGGAAACCAATGCACCCCCCAAACCCGAAGACGGCAAAGGCATTCGCGGCTGGATCATGAAGAAATTCATGGGGCGTGCCGGAGCCAGGGTGCCCAGCGCCAACCGCATCACCTTGCTGCGCGACAAGGACCACGATGGGGTCGCGGAAACCCGCACGGTGTTTCTGCAAAACCTCAACTCGCCCTTCGGCATGACCCTGGTCGGCAATGACCTGTATGTGGCCGACACTGATCGCCTGCTGCGCTTTCACTATGAAAGTGGCGATACGCAGATCAAGTCACCGCCGGCGAAAGTGGTCGACCTGCCGGGCGGCCTGCTGAATCACCACTGGACCAAAAACGTCATCGCCAGCAAGGACGGCAGCAAGCTGTACGTCACCGTGGGTTCCAACAGCAACGTTGCGGAACACGGCATGGACAAGGAAGAAGGTCGTGCGGCGATCTGGGAAGTGGATCGCGCCACCGGCCAGCAGCGGATCTTCGCGTCCGGCCTGCGCAACCCCAACGGTATGGCCTGGGAACCGCACAGTGGCGCGCTGTGGACCGCGGTCAACGAACGGGATGAAATCGGCAGCGACCTGGTACCCGACTACATCACCTCGGTGAAAGACGGCGCATTCTATGGCTGGCCGTACAGTTACTTCGGCCAGCATGTCGATATTCGCGTCGAGCCGCAAAACCCGGACCTGGTGGCCAAGGCTATCGCCCCGGACTACGCCGTCGGCCCGCACACGGCATCACTGGGCCTGACCTTCGCTGAAAACAGCAAACTGCCGCCGCCCTTCACCCAAGGGGCATTCATCGGGCAGCACGGCTCCTGGAACCGCAGGCCGCACAGCGGCTACAAAGTGATTTTCGTGCCCTTCCGCGCCGGCAAGCCGGTCGGGAATCCGGTTGATGTGCTCAGCGGGTTTCTCAATGGCAAGGAAGAAGCCATGGGCCGCCCGGTGGGCGTGGTGATCGACCGACAGGGTGACCTGTTGGTGGCCGATGATGTGGGGAACAAGGTGTGGCGGGTGTCGGCTGCCAGATAACACCATCCCGGATGAACTCAGAACCCTGTGGGAGCGAGCTTGCTCGCGATGAGGCCGGCACATTCAACATCGATGTTGACTGACCTACCGCCATCGTCGGAACGCCGCCCGGAGCAAGCTCGCTCCCACAGGATTTCCAGCTCAGCGTTTGCGGCAGAGAGTCAACCCATCCCCCAACGGCAACAACGACAGATCCACCCGCGCATCGTCCTTCAACGCCCGGTTGAGCGCCTGGATCGCCCGGGTGTCCGCGCTCTCGGGACTGGTCTCGAGCACGCGCCCGCTCCATAGCGTGTTATCGAACACCGCCAGCCCGCCGACCCGCAGCAATCGCAGGGCGTGCTCCAGATAAGCCGGGTAGTTGGCCTTGTCGGCATCGATGAAAATCAGATCGAACTGGCCTGGCTGGTCCAGCTTGCCGAGGGTTTCCAGCGCAGGTGCCAGACGCAGATCGATGCGTCCGGCCAGCCCGGCTTCCTGCCAGTAACGCAGGGCCGTGGCGTTGTAGTCGCCGGGGATATCACAGCAAATCAGCGAACCCTCAGCGGGCAATGCCGCCGCCATGCACAGTGCGCTGTAACCGGTAAAGGTGCCGACTTCGAGCAAACGCCTGGCCCCCGTCAGTTTCACCAGCAAAGCAAGAAACTGCCCCTGCTCAGGCGCCACCTGCCAGCGTGCCATCGGCAGCGCCTGGGTCTCATCGCGCAAGCGCTTGAGCAGAGGCGTTTCGCGCAGGGAAACATCAAGCAGATATTGGTACAGGGCGTCGTCGAGATTGAGCGTGCGAGCAGTCATGACCACCAGCTCCGGAGGTTACGGATTGCGCGCCAAATGTTCAGGCTGCAGAACACGCTTGGCGCTCAGGTAAGCTTTTTGCCAATAGGCCTTGGACAGACTGTCGAGCTTCACAGTGCCGCCGGTGGCCGGCGCATGGACGAAACGCCCCTCTCCCACATAGATGCCAGCATGACTGACCTGGGAACCGCCATTGGTGGCAAAGAAAAGCAGGTCGCCGGTCTGCAAGCCGTCCTTGCCCACATTCGCCGCTTGCATGGAGATCATCTCGCGCGTGGTACGCGGCAAGGCAATACCGGCGACATCGCGGTACACATAAGCGATCAGGCCGCTGCAATCAAATCCGGAATCTGGCGTATTGCCACCCCAGCGATAAGGCGTGCCGACCAGACCGAGCGCGCGAAACAGCACGTCTTCCGCTTCGGGCGAAAAAGCCTGTGAGGAACCAAATACGATGGGAGCGCGAACCACCGGCGCAGGAGGCGGTGTGCGGCTGGCGCAGGCACTGAGCAGCGCTGCGAAGAACATGATTGCGAGGCGGGCCGACGTCGTCATAAGCAGAACATCCTGATCTGGCTGCGGCTTTTTCTGCGGGGAGCGCAGAAAAGAAAACCGCCTGCGTGGGACGCAGGCGGTTTGCCATCATTTGTAGATCAAGATTCTAGCGGCTACACGACAAACTTCAAGTAAGACTTTAAGTTCGCCTTACAAATTGTCCGCTTATTTGCGTGCAGTGACGATTGGCGACGCGTTAGGTGCCATTGCCAGGGCGCGCTTGGCTTCGATGAAGGTCTTGCTCCAGTAGCTGTCGCCCAGGCTATCGATGCGCACACCGCCGCTGCGGCGGCTGCTGGAGTGGATGAACTGGTTGTCACCCAGGTAGATCCCGGCGTGACTGACGCGACCACGACGACCGTTGGTTGCGAAGAACAGCAGGTCGCCCGGTTCAAGCTTGCTGCGCGAGACCAGCGGAGCGTCCACGTTGATCATTTCGCGGGTGGAGCGCGGCAGGTTCATGCCCGCTTCTTCGCGGAACAGGTAACCGATGAAACCACTGCAATCGAAGCCGGCTTCAGAAGTACCGCCGAAACGGTAGCGGGTACCGATCAGGGACATGCCACGTTCGAGGATGCTGTCGGCCAGGACCGGAAGCTGGTAGGACTTGCCGCCAGCGAAGTCTGCGAGTTCTTTTTCGGTAGCCAGTTCTTCCTGGAAGAGAGCGGAAGACTGGGCGGTAGCCGAGTTTTGAACCTGCTGTTGCGGAGCCTGCTGGGCCACTGGAGTGTGGGCAGCGCAACCGAACAACAGGGTAACGAGTGCGAGAGGCACGAGGGGTGCGAAGCGATTTAGCATGGGCACGACCGTGGCTGAAAGTTGTAAAGAAGCCGAGACTATGCCCGCTATCAACCTCATTTGCAAATTCAATCGATCTTTTTGTGACTTATCCGTTTCTCGTTTACATCTAAGCGCTTAAGCCCATTTTAAACACACACGCGGCCTGCAACCTTGCAGGAAAGCGGGATTTCTGGCGCCTGAAATATGCCGAAACGGCTAAACACCCCGGTTTCAGCGGGTTTACCAGCCGAGGGTTTCTTTCAAAAACGGGATTGTCAGCTTGCGCTGAGCCTGGAGGGAGGCCTGGTCGAGGCGCTCGAGCAACTCGAACAGCGCACTCATGCTGCGGGTACCGCGAGTCAGAATGAAATGCCCGACTTCATCGGTCAGATGCAGACCGCGACGGGATGCGCGCAATTGCAGGGCACGCAGTTTGTCCTCATCGGACAGCGGACGCATCTGGAAGATCAAGGCCAGGGTCAGGCGGGATTTGAGATCCGCCAGCTTCACCGGCAACTCCCGAGGGGATGTCGACGCGGCAATCAGCAAGCGCCGACCGCTGTCGCGCAAGCGATTGAACAGATGAAACAGCGCCTCCTCCCAATCCGCTCGTCCGGCAACCACCTGCAAATCATCCAGGCAGACCAGCTCGTACTGTTCGAGGTTGTCGAGGATTTCAATGCCGCGATCGAGCAGCTCGGCCAACGGCAGATACACCGCCGGCTCGCCCAATTGCTCGAAGCGCAGGCAGGCGGCCTGCAACAGGTGCGTACGCCCTACCCCGTCCTTGCCCCAAAGGTAGATCAGGCTTTCGGTCCAGCCGGCGTCGGCTTCGCACAGCCGCTCGACATAGCCGAGTGCAGCGGCATTGGCGCCTGGGTAGTAGTTGATAAAGGTGGCGTCGTCACGCAGACGCACACCTAGGGGCAGCTGAATCGGTTTCATGCTGACTGAACAGTTCCAAAGGAACCGTTAGTGGCCTCTGTGTAAAGTTTGCGAAGTTTATACCCGTGAAGCGGACCGCACAATGCGACAGACCACAAGCAAAATCAAAGGTTTGCGTTAATGCATTGGTTTTGTGACAGATTCTTTGGCGGTGCATGTGACAGCCGGGCGACGCCAGCAGGCTGATCCGGTACGAACCCGGGCAGCCCGCCATCAGCTATCGACGGCCCTTACACCTGCGGCTCGTCGGCCCTCCCGTAGATATCAGAATCCTTATACAAATCATGCACATGACGCACCAGCACCATGATCACCGCGGCGACCGGCAATGCCAGCAGCACACCGGTAAAACCAAACAGCTCACCACCGGCCAGGATCGAGAAAATCACCGCCACCGGGTGCAGACCAATCCGGTCACCGACCAGCAACGGCGTCAGCACCATACCCTCCAGCGCCTGGCCGACCATGAACACCGCGACAATGCCGAGCATTGGATAAAGATCACCACCGAACTGGAACAGCCCCGCAAGCAGCGCCGCGCCAATGCCGATGATAAACCCCATGTACGGCACGATCGCCGCCAGACCGGCAATCAGGCCAATCAGCAGACCCAGTTCCAACCCGACCAGCATCAGGCCTGCTGCGTAGATCACACCCAAGGCCACCATCACCAGCAACTGTCCGCGCACGAACGCTCCGAGCACTTCATGGCATTCACCCGCCAGCGACACCGCGCGCGCTTCACGATCACGGGGCAGCAGGCTGCGGACCTTGGCCATCATCAGGTCCCAATCCCGCAACAGGTAGAAGCTCACCACCGGAATCAACACCAGGTTCGCCAGCCAGCCGATCAACGCCAGTCCCGAGGCCGTGGCATGACTCAACACCACACCGACAACATCAGTGGTCTGACTCATATGCTCGCTGATGGCGGCCTTGAGCTTGTCGAACTTCCAGAAACCGTCCGACAGGCCGAACTTCGATTGCGCCCAGGGCAACGCCGTGTGCTGCAGCCAGTCGAGCATTTGCGGGGCCAGCTCATACAAACGAAACAACTGCCTGGCGAGCAAGGGCACCAACACCAACAGCAGCGCGGTGAAGATCAATGTAAACAGGGTAAACACCGCCACGACACCCCAGGTTCTGGACAAGCCTGCCTTCTCCAGCCGATCCACCAGCGGGTCGAACAGGTAGGCCAGCAGCAGCGCCACCAGGAACGGCGTCAGGATCGGATGCAACAACCAGACAAACACACACAGCAGGACCACCCCGCCGAGCCAGAACCAACGCCGCGTATCGGCCATGAACCACTCCATTGCTTCTATATAAAGAAAGAAAAACTACCAGCGAAAACGTAGCTGCGGGATCGGGGCCGGTGCGGCGGCTGGCACCGGGCTGCCGGTGGTTGGCTGAACGGGCGCTACCGGGGCCGGGACCGGGGCCTGCCCCGCTGGCGCCTCCTGCAGTCTGGCCAGCGACAGTTGCGCACGCAACTGATCGACGCTGCCATTGACCCGATAAAGAATCCGGTCACCGTCGACACTGCGCACACGCCCGCCAAACGGTTCCAGCAATCGTCCGAGCGACGCGTAGCGCTCAAGATTCATGCCTTGCACTTCCAGCAATTGCTCGCTCGAAGCACCCGGCCTGGCGACAAACCGCGGCGCCAGGCGCTCGTTGACGGCCAGCATCACCGCATCGGCCACGGCGGCCTGATCGGCGCCCTGCACACTGCCGGCCTCTTTTTTATCCCCCAGCCACAATTGCCACTTGGCTTGCCATTGCCCGCCCTCTTCCCTGGCGTGTACCGCAAGCAGGGCGTCGGCATTGTAGCGTTCCGATGCCGCATGCAAAGGTGCGGGATCTGCGCCCTCCAGATTCGGCGCGGTTGCGACGATCTGTTCGTTCAGGTCCGCCAATGGCAAGCGCAATGGCAAGCCCCGATGCTGGGCAGCCCGACGCAGCGGCGCCGCGCTGGCCTGGCCGTCGCCCACCAGGCTCGAACCCTCGGTGGAATCATTCAACCACCAGCCGAGGATCGACGGCCGATTAGCCCCCCACATGGCCAGGCCGGCGCGGCGCAAGGCCTGCTCGGTGGTACCCGGATCGAAATCGACCTTCAGGACTTCCGGGGGCCCGGCCTCAAAGCCGTATTGGCTGATGATCTGTTGCGGGTCTTTGCGAATCGCTGCCAACCCCGGACTTTGAGCGGCTTTGGGGTCGCCGGTCAGGCGCAGTACCAATGTGTCCAACGCACGCTGAGTCGCCTGGTCGCGCTCCTCGGGCGACTGGCCATTCACCGGCTCGCGCACCAGGTAAAGGCCTTTGACGGTTTCGGCTTGACTGACCAGGCTGACCACTGACAAACAACTCACAAGCAAGAATTTACAGAAACGCATGGAGGATTCCTGACGACAAGAGCGGCTGGAACAGACCGCATGAAGACGATCGAGCAAGACTGTGACCGTTGCCCGACGCAAAACATTCACACGTTCCGGGTAAGTTTTCGCACTGTCATAACGATAGACGGTTAATGCGATACCTTATACAGCCATGCAGGATGCCACCGACACCGCGCATTAACGGTTTTTTTGAACGGATATGGCCCTGCTGTCGGCCTGAGGATGGCCGCTGCGGCTCAAGCCTGATAAAATCGCGCGCCTTCGCAGACCGGCAACAGCCGGGCACCCTGAAATTCGTGCATGGCCCTCGCCTTCGCCTGTTTCGGCGGTCCCGATGGACTCGGTCGTTACCCAGAAATCCCCCCCTAAAGGCCTGGATCATGAGCAAGCAACCCTCCCTGAGCTACAAGGACGCCGGTGTAGACATCGACGCCGGTGAAGCATTGGTCGAACGCATCAAGAGCGTCGCCAAGCGCACTGCGCGCCCGGAAGTCATGGGCGGCCTGGGCGGTTTCGGCGCCCTCTGCGAAATCCCGGCCGGCTACAAGCAGCCTGTGCTGGTTTCCGGTACTGACGGCGTCGGCACCAAGCTGCGCCTGGCACTGAATCTGAACAAGCACGACAGCATCGGCATCGACCTGGTTGCCATGTGCGTCAACGACCTGGTGGTGTGCGGCGCCGAGCCGCTGTTCTTCCTGGACTACTACGCTACCGGCAAACTGAACGTCGACACCGCTGCCCAGGTTGTGACCGGCATCGGCGCAGGCTGCGAACTGTCGGGCTGCTCGCTGGTTGGCGGCGAAACCGCTGAAATGCCGGGCATGTACGAAGGTGAAGACTACGACCTGGCCGGTTTCTGCGTCGGCGTCGTGGAAAAATCCGAAATCATCGACGGTTCCAAGGTTGCTGCCGGCGATGCCCTGCTCGCCCTGCCGTCTTCCGGCCCGCACTCCAACGGCTACTCGCTGATCCGCAAGATCATCGAAGTATCCGGCGCCGACATCGAGAACATCCAGCTCGACGGCAAGCCGCTGACCGACCTGCTGATGGCCCCGACCCGTATCTACGTGAAGCCGCTGCTCAAGCTGATCAAGGAAACCGGCGCTGTCAAAGCCATGGCCCACATCACTGGCGGCGGTCTGCTGGACAACATCCCGCGCGTTCTGCCAAAAGGCGCTCAAGCCGTGGTTGACGTGGCAAGCTGGAACCGCCCGGCAGTGTTCGACTGGCTGCAAGAGAAAGGCAACGTTGACGAGAACGAAATGCACCGCGTGCTGAACTGCGGCGTAGGCATGGTCATCTGCGTGGCTCAGGAGCACGTTGAAACCGCCCTGAACGTTCTGCGCGAAGCGGGCGAGCAGCCTTGGGTCATCGGCCAGATCTCCACCGCTGCCGAAGGCGCAGCTCAGGTTGAACTGAAGAACCTCAAGGCTCACTGATGCCTAAGACCTGTGATGTCGTGGTGCTGTTGTCCGGCACCGGCAGTAACTTGCAGGCCCTGATCGACAGCACGCGGACCGGCGACAGCCCGGTCCGCATCGCTGCGGTGATTTCCAACCGCGCCGACGCCTACGGCCTGCAACGCGCCGGGGACGCGGGTATCGACACCCGCGCCCTGGATCACAAGGCTTTCGAAGGTCGCGAGGCCTTCGACGCCGCGCTGATCGAACTGATCGACGCCTTCAATCCCAAACTCGTGGTACTCGCCGGATTCATGCGCATTCTCAGCGCTGGTTTCGTACGCCACTATCAGGGTCGCCTGCTCAATATCCATCCCTCGCTGCTACCCAAATACAAAGGGTTACACACCCATGAGCGCGCGCTGGAGGCTGGCGACACCGAGCACGGCTGCTCCGTGCACTTCGTCACCGAGGAACTCGATGGCGGACCACTGGTCGTACAAGCTGTAATACCGGTAGAGTTACAGGATTCGCCGCAGAGTCTGGCGCAGCGGGTCCATGTTCAGGAACACCTGATCTACCCGATGGCCGTACGCTGGTTTGCCGAAGGTCGTCTAGCCCTCGGCGAGCAAGGTGCTTTACTGGATGGACAGTTACTCGCGGCCAGCGGCCACTTGATTCGAAACTAGGAGATTTTATGCGTCGCGCCCTGCTCTTCGCTTGCGCTCTGCTCGCCTTGCCCTTCGCCCAGGCGGCAGACCTTCAACCTTTCTCCGCCAGCTACACCGCCGACTGGAAACAGCTGCCCATGAGTGGCACTGCCGAACGCAGCCTGACCAAGGAAGCGAACGGCGTCTGGAAACTCAGCTTCAAGGCTTCGATGATGATCGCCAGCCTGTCCGAAGAAAGCACCCTGACCGTGGACAAGGACACCTTGCTGCCCCAGTCCTACCACTTCGAGCGTGGCGGCCTGGGCAAAGCCAAGAAGGCCGACCTGGATTTCGACTGGGCCGCGAAAAAGGTCACCGGCACCGATCGTGGTGACGCGGTCGATATTCCGCTGAACCGCGGCATGGTCGACAAATCCACCTATCAACTGGCGCTGCAACATGACGTGGCTGCCGGCAAAAAGAGCATGAGCTATCAGGTTGTCGATGATGGCGAAGTCGACACCTATGACTTCCGTGTGCTGGGCTCGGAAAAAGTCGACACCAAGGCTGGCCAGATCGATGCGATCAAGGTCGAGCGCGTACGCGATCCGACGCAAAGCAAGCGCATCACCGTGCTGTGGTTCGCCAAGGATTGGGACTACCTGCTGGTCCGCCTGCAACAGGTCGAAACCGACGGCAAGGAATACAACATCATGCTCCTGGACGGCACGGTCAACGGCAAGCCAGTCAAAGGCAGCTGATCCGGATCGAGACCAGTAGGAGCGAGCTTGCTCGCGATGGACTTTAACGATGACTCGCCCTGGCGGATACACACAGTGCCAGTGAGATCATCGCGAGCAAGCTCGCTCCTACAGATTGGAACACCCGACAAACGCGATGGCTCTATACCCTCAAGGTCATTTTTTGATCGAATGAGTTTTCCTGTCGCCTGCGAGGTTTGCCATGACTGTTACCGTCAATACCGTTTCTGCCGAAGGTTTGCGCCACAGCGTCCAGATCGATGACCACGAACTCTTCGCCGACGCGCCCGCCACGGCTGGCGGAGAGGGTTCGGCGCCGGAGCCACACGATTATTTCGATGCCGCGCTGGGTGCCTGCAAAGCCCTGACCCTGAAGCTGTATGCCAGGAAGAAAGACATCCCGCTGACCGGTGTCGGCGTTGAGGTCAAGCGCGACAACAGCCTGGAACAGAAAGGCCAGTACGCGCTGCACGTCAAACTGACCCTCAAGGGCGTACTCACCGACGCCCAGCGCGATGAACTGCACCGTGTGGCCGATCGCTGCCCGATCCACAAGCTGATGACCACGTCTGAAGTCAGCATCGAAACGCATTTGTCCGAAGGCGCGTTCAGCCAATAGCGGCAAGGGCTGCCCAAGCGGGTTATGCTCGAACGCATTACCCGCTCAGCCTGGAACGCACCATGAACACTCCGCTCGTGATCCGCCCCCGCACCGAAGATGTCGAGGGCCAGCCGATTCTCCGCCCGCTGCCATCGGCCAAGTGCCGCAGCGTCGGGCCATTCGTGTTTTTCGACCACATGCTGGAAACCCGTTATCCACCGGGCAAAGGCATGAACATTCGCCAGCATCCACACATTGGCCTATCCACCCTCACCTACTTGTTCCAGGGGCAGATCCAGCACAAGGACAGCCTTGGTTCCGATCAAGTGGTCGGGACTGGCGACGTCAGCTGGATGACGGCCGGCAGCGCCATCGCCCACGTCGAACGCACGCCCGAGGCCCTGAAGGAAAGCGGCTTCACGATGCACGGCTTGCAGATCTGGCTGGCTTCACCCAAGGATAAAGAACAAGGTCCGGGACATTACAGCCACCATCCTGCGTCCACATTGCCGGTCAGCGAAAACCTGGGGGTGAAGATTCGCATGATTGCCGGGTCAGGCTTTTGCCTGGAATCGCCAGTGCCAGTGCTTTCTCCTACGCTGTACGCGGAACTGCACCTGCAAACGGCGACGACATTGCTGATTCCCACCGAGCATGAAGAACGCGCGCTGTATGTGTTGAGCGGCGAAGTGCAACTCGATGGCGAGCCAATAGAGCCGTACTCGCTGGTGGTACTGCCTGCGGGGGAAGAGATGACACTGTTTGCCGAAAGCGACAGTCACGCCGTGTTGTTCGGCGGTGCTCCGCTGGACGGGCCACGGCGGATCAACTGGAATTTTGTCGCGAGCGATCCGGCGGCGATTGATGAAGCACGCCGGCGTTGGGCGGCCGGGGATTGGCCGACGGTGCCCGGGGAAGTTGAGAGGATCGAACTGCCCTGAAACTTTCAGCACCCGTTATGCCGCCATCGCGAGCAAGCTCGCTCCCACAGTTGACCGTGCCGGCCGCAAGAATTGTGTACGACACATTTCCCCTGTGGGAGTGAGAGGTTCGAATTGCCCTGAAAACTTCAGCGCCAGTTATGCCGCCATCGCGAGCAAGCTCGCTCCCACAGTTGACCGTGTCGGCCGCAAGAATTGTGTACGACACCATTCCCCTGTGGGAGCGAGCTTGCTCGCGATGGGGCCGGCGAAGACACCGGCCAATCCAGGCTGAAAACAGCTATCAGCCCTTGAACACTTCATCCAGCAAGTTATGCATCGACGTGAACGCCCGGGCAGCCACCTTGGCGTCATACATCATCATGCCCGGCACATTGGCGTGCGGGTCGGTGAACGAGTGGAACGCACCGCCGTAGCTCAGCAACTGCCAATCCACACCCGCCGCGTTCATTTCGTCTTCGAACGCCGGCAACTGCTCCTTCGGCACCAATGGATCGGATGCGCCATGCAGCACCAGGACCTTACCCTTGATGTTTTTCGCATCAGCCGGATTCGGTGTGTCCAGCGTGCCGTGGAACGACACCGCGGCCTTCACCGGCGCGCCGGTACGGGCAAACTCCAGGGCACAGCAACCGCCGAAGCAGAAACCGAAAGTGGCCAGTTTCGAAGTATCGACAGCCACTTCACCCTGGCTTTGTAGCTGCTCGAACGCCACCTGCATGCGCTTGCGCAGCAATGGGCGGTCATTCTTCAACGGCATCATGGCCGCGCCGGCCTCGTCATTGTTCGTCGGTCGAACCGATTGACCGTAAAGGTCTGCGATCAGTACCACATAACCCTTGGATGCCACCGACTTGGCGATCTCCTCGGCACCGGCGCTGACGCCCATCCAGTTCGGCGCCATCAACAAGCCCGGGCGCGGGCCTTTATGGTCGGCATCGAAGGCCAGACGGCTTTCGTAAGCCTGGCCGTCAATCTGATAGGCAACGGAACGTACAGTGATTTGGCTCATTTCTGACTCCTGATGTTTTAGCACCGAAATGAAAAAACCCGCCGAAGCGGGTTTTTCTACAACACCGTCAGGCCGATAGCTCGACCAACAGCTTGTTCAGACGGCGCACATAGGCCGCCGGGTCTTTCAAGCTGTCGCCGGCCGCCAGGGCCGCCTGATCGAAGAGGATGTGCGACAGGTCGCCGAAGCGCTCGTCGCTCTGCTCGTTGTCGAGCTTCTCGATCAGCGGGTGAGCCGGGTTGAATTCGAAGATCGGCTTCGAATCCGGAACCTTCTGACCGCTGGCTTCCAGGATCTGGCGCATCTGCAAGCCCAGGTCCTGCTCACCGATGGCCAGGATTGCCGGGGAGTCGGTCAGGCGATGGGAAACCCGCACTTCAGCAACGGACTCGCCCAATGCGGTTTTCAGACGCTCGACCAGACCTTCTTTGGCCTTGGCGACTTCTTCCGCTGCCTTCTTGTCCTCTTCCGAGTCCAGGTTGCCCAGGTCCAGGTCACCGCGCGCTACGTCGACAAAGCTCTTGCCGTCGAAGTCGCTGAGGTAGCTCATCAGCCACTCGTCGATACGGTCGGTCAGCAGCAGCACTTCGATGCCTTTCTTGCGGAAGACTTCCAGGTGCGGGCTGCTCTTGACCTGGGCGTAGGTTTCGCCGGTCAGGTAGTAGATCTTGTCCTGACCTTCCTTGGCGCGCGCCAGGTACTCGGCCAGGCCGACAACCTGCTCGCCATCATCGCCGTGGGTCGATGCGAAACGCAGCAGGCCGGCGATTTTCTCCTTGTTGGCGAAATCTTCTGCCGGGCCCTCTTTCATGACCTGACCGAAGTTTTTCCAGAAGCCCTTGTATTGCTCAGGCTCGTTCTTCGCCAGTTTTTCCAGCATGTCCAGGACGCGCTTGGTCAGCGCCGACTTCATCGAGTCGATGATCGGGTCTTTCTGCAGGATTTCCCGCGACACGTTCAGCGACAGGTCGTTGGAGTCGACCACGCCCTTGATGAAGCGCAGGTACAGCGGCAGGAAGGACTCGGCCTGATCCATGACGAACACGCGCTGCACGTACAGCTTCAGGCCTTTCGGCGCCTCACGCTGGTACAGGTCGAACGGCGCACGGGTCGGCACGTACAGCAATGAGCTGTATTCGAGCTTGCCTTCGACCTTGTTGTGGCTCCAGCTCAGCGGATTTTCGAAATCGTGAGCGATGTGCTTGTAGAACTCCTGGTATTCCTCGTCCTTGATCTCGGTACGCGGACGGGTCCACAGGGCGCTGGCGCGGTTGACGGTTTCCCACTCAACGGCCGGCTGCTCTTCACCTTCGGCAGCGGCCACTTCTTTCGGCAGCTCGATCGGCAAGGCGATGTGATCGGAGTACTTCTTGATGATGTTGCGCAGACGCCAGCCATCGGCGAACTCGTCCTCACCGGACTTCAGGTGCAGGACGATGCGAGTGCCGCGCTCAGCCTTGTCGACGGTTGCGACTTCGAAATCGCCTTCGCCTTTGGACGACCAATGCACGCCTTCGCTGGCCGGGCTGCCGGCGCGACGGCTGAACACATCGACTTTGTCGGCGACGATGAAGGCGGAGTAGAAACCAACGCCAAACTGGCCGATCAGGTGCGAGTCTTTCTTCTGGTCGCCGGTCAGGTGCTTCATGAAATCGGCAGTGCCGGACTTGGCGATGGTACCCAGGTGGGTGATCGCGTCTTCGCGGCTCATGCCAATACCGTTGTCTTCGAGGGTGACGGTTTTAGCGTCCTTGTCGAAGCTCACGCGGATTTTCAGTTCGGCGCCACCTTCCAGCAGCTCTGGCTTGGCCAGGGCTTCGAAACGTAACTTGTCGACAGCGTCAGAGGCGTTCGAGATCAATTCGCGAAGGAAAATTTCCTTGTTGGAATACAGCGAATGGATCATGAGATGCAGCAGCTGCTTCACCTCGGTCTGGAAGCCCAGGGTTTCCTTTTGAGTTTCCACACTCATGGTCATCAAACTCCAATCAGATGGCATAAGCCGCGACCTTGAGGATCGACGGCGGGTTGTCCTCAGAGTTTGGGGCTGAGTTCAGGATTTCAAGGGCTCTTCGAGTTTGAAATGTGCACGAGCCGTGGCAATGGGCTCGGCTTCGGTGCTTTGCCAGGCGGTAATCGCCACATTGGCGACCCGGCGACCCTGGCGCCAAACCTGGCATCGGGCCCAGGTATCGCGAAACTGTCCGGCTCGCAGGTAATCCAGGGAGAAGTCGATGATCTTCGGCACCCCGGGCGTTCCGGTAAACACCAACAGGTGCAGCGCCGCGGCCAATTCCATGAAACCGGCGATCACACCGCCATGAATCGCCGGCAACAAGGGGTTACCGATGTTGTCCTGGTTCGCTGGCAGCTTGAACAACAACTCATCTCCCACCCGGGAACATTCGACGCCGATCAGCCGGGCATAGGGAATCAAATCCAGCAACGAGGCGTAATCGCCCTGCTCATGGGCCTTTTGCAATTGCTCTTTCAGCGACTCGCTCATTGCGCACCTCCGGCAACCGCGCCACCAAAGCCCTTGGTGCCTTTGATGTTCTTTCCCATGCGCATGAAAGTGCCCATCACATGGGCAATGGGTTGCCCGGGGTCATCCTGATAGGCGAAGCCACGGGCAAAAATCACGTCGGTGGTGACCCGATAGCACTGGGCAAAGCCGTAGACATCCTTATGTGGTTCGGCGGCGTGCATGTAGTCGATGCGCAGGTCCAGGGTCGGGCAGACTTCGAATTCCGGGAGCACGCAGAGGGTCGCCATGCCACAGGCGGTGTCCATCAGCGAAGTCAGCGCTCCGCCATGAATCACGCCGGTTTCGGGATTGCCGACGATCTGCGGGCTGTACGGCAGCACAATCGTCAGCCCTTCGTTGCTGGCGCTGTGAACGCTTAGTCCAAGTACTTGGCAATGTCGCAGCGCCGACAGAAAGCGCTTTGCACGCTCAAAAACGGGGTTTTCAGTCATTTGATAAAAACTCTTGTTTATGTCTGTACAGTGCGGTGGCGGTCCGGGTAAAAGTTCCACACTAGAACAAACTTATATATCTGAAAAAATTAAGGAACTTAACCCTGATGCGTGGGCTCTTAATGCCAGTAGATGCTTTTCATCAGGAGAAACACCCCATGCGTAAGACTTTAGCTATTGCCTTGATGTTGACCGCTTCCCTCGGTCTCGCTGCCTGCGATAAAAAATCCGAGGACAAAGCTCAAGATGCGACCAAACATGCCGAGCAAGCTCAGCAGGACATGAACAAAGCTCAGGATAAAGTGAACGACGCGGCGAAAGAAAACGCCGAAGCTGCCAAAGCTCAGGCCGAATCGAACGCAGAAGCGGCAAAAGAGGCCGCTCCAGCCGCTCCGGCCGCTCCAGAAGCACCTAAGAACTAATACGGTTTTTAGAGTGGCAAAAGAAAACCCGCCAAGTGCGGGTTTTCTTTTGCCTTGAAAAAAATGGTTAGAGCAAAATCGTTCGAAAAGTCGGACTAATCATCAACAACAGCGAACAGATCAATCCCACCAGCCAAACCAAACTGCGCTGCCAGGCAAGATCCTTCCAGTAACACACCAGGTAAATAACCCGCGTGATCACGAATATGATCGCCAGGCAGTCGATCAGCCAGCCCGCCGTCTGCGTGGTATGCGCCATCAGCACACCCACCGCGAACAATATGAACGCTTCGAAACTGTTCTGATGCGCCGCCAGCGCCCGGGCTCCCAGACCTGTGAGTTGCATCTGCTGTTGGCGCGGCAGGTGGTTATCGTAACCACCCTGCTCTTTCATGGCCCTGGTCACGGGCATTCGCGCCAGATAAATCAACACCGCACTGATAAACACGCACCAGAATGGAATACTCATCAAGCTGCCTCTTTAATTGCCTCCGGCAACGGCGCCTCTGTAGGGGTATAGACCATCACGTCAAGAACGTCGGAATGAAACTCGCGGCGGTACAACACAAACACGACGCCGGCACTCATCGACATGAACAGCCACGGGCTGACAAACCAGGCCAGCATGGTCATGCCGAAGTAGTAGGAACGCAGCCCGAAGTTGAACTGGTTGGCGGCCATGGAGATGACGCGGGCGGCGCGTGAAGCGAATGCTTTGCGCTCTTGCTCCGATACATGGCGCTCACCGACCATCGGCGCCGAACCCACCAGTACCGCCGCAAAGTTGTACTGGCGCATGCACCAGCTGAACGTGAAGAACGCATAGACAAACACCAGCGCCAGGCACAGCAACTTGATTTCCGACATGCCCTGGGACGCCTGTTGCACCATTGGAATATCCGCCAGCAAGGATACCGCCCGTTCCGAAGCCCCCAATACCGTGAGAATACCGGCCAGGATAATCAATGTACTGGAGGCGAAGAACGACGCATTGCGCTCCAGATTGCCGATCACGCTGGCATCGGCGATGCGGTTGTCGCGCAGCAGCATGCGGCGCATCCAGTCTTCACGATACAGGTGCAGCACACTGGCCAGGCACGCGGTGTCACGGCCTTTCCATGTGGCATAGCGGGTGTACCCGCCCCAGCAGATAACGAACCAGACGGCGGCAAGAATGTGGATCAGGTTGGCTTGGATGAACGACATGCAGGTCCTTGTGAAGTATTTGCGGTGTACATAAACCCTGTAGGAGCGAGCTTGCTCGCGAAGAACCTGAAAGCAACGCGTTTATCCAGAAATCACGCGCTATAGTTCACGACCTTCGCGAGCAAGCTCGCTCCTACAAGGGCCATGGCAGTATTTCGACGTTAGCGCAGAAGAAAAGACACCGCATCACCCCATAAAAAAATGCCCCGTATCGATTGATACGGGGCATTTCTGCTTTGTTCACAGGCCCGCTTGTGACGGGCCGGTAAAGCTTAAGCCAGCGCTTCTTCGCGCTTGCCCAGCATACGGTCGCAGACCACTGCGACCACCAGCGTCATCACCGACGGCACCAACCACGCCAGGCCCTGCTCGCTAAGCGGCAGGTGGGCCATTTGTGTCGGCATCCAGTCCGCCAGGCCGGCCCCCTTCAGGGCATCGATCAGGCCGAAGATGAACGACACCAGCATCACCGGGCCGAGGATACGACCCTGCTCATGCCAGAAGTCCTTGCAGAAGCTCAACGCCACCAGAACGATGCACGGCGGGTAGATCGCGGTCAGTACCGGGATCGAGAAGGCGATCAGCTTGGTCAGGCCCAGGTTGGACACCAGCAGCGAGAACGCCGCCAGGATGATCACCAGTGTCTTGTAAGACAACGGCACCACACGGCTGAAGTACTCGGCGCAGGCACAGGTCAGGCCGACCGCGGTCACCAGGCACGCCAGGGAGATCAGCACGGCAAGGAAACCACTGCCCAGCGAACCGAAGGTGTGCTGCACGTAAGCGTGCAATACCGCCGCGCCATTGGTAGCGCCCGCGGCCACTTCATGGCTGCCCGAACCGAGACGGAACAGGCTGACATACACCAGCGCCAGACCCACGCCGGCGATGAGCCCGGCGATGATCGCATATCGGGTGATCAGTGCTGGCGACTCGACGCCGCGGGAACGGATGGCGTTGACGATGACGATGCCGAACACCAGGGCGCCCAGGGTATCCATGGTCAGGTAACCATTGATGAAGCCTTGGGAAAACGGTGCTGCAACGTATTCAGGGGTTGCATGGCCAATGTCACCGGCCGGCAAGGCGAATGCTGCAATGCCCAGCACGGCCAGGGCGATGATCTTCAGCGGCGCGAGGAAGCGCCCTACGGTATCCAGCAAACGGCCCGGATACAGTGAGATGAAGAACACCAGCAGGAAGTAAACCGAGCTGTAGAGGAACAGTGCCAGCGGGCTCTCGCCGGTCAGGGGCGCCAGGCCCACCTCGAAGGATACCGTCGCGGTACGTGGCGTCGCGAACAGCGGGCCAACAGCGAGGTAGCAAGCCGCTGCCAGCAGGCCACCGGCCACTTTACCGATCGGGCTGCTCAAGGCATCCATAGCTCCGCCGACCTTGGCCAGCGCCACAACAGTGATCACCGGCAGACCAACTGCGGTGACCAGGAAACCCAGCGCCGCCATCCAGACATTGGGCCCGGACTGTAAACCGACGATAGGTGGGAAGATGA
This sequence comes from Pseudomonas sp. GW821-FHT12A04, assembly GCF_058807755.1. NCBI lineage: Bacteria > Pseudomonadati > Pseudomonadota > Gammaproteobacteria > Pseudomonadales > Pseudomonadaceae > Pseudomonas > Pseudomonas sp. GW821-FHT12A04. The sequence continues at coordinate 16,808 of NZ_JBXAQZ010000022.1, read as the reverse complement.
TGTTGCCAGCCCCGACGAACAGGGCAAACGTCATAAAACCAAGTGCCAGGATGTCCTGGCCTTTCAACACTTTCATTAAGGAAATACCACACTACTGAATCGGAATTTAGAGAGGGATTTCCCTATGGGTGAGGGAAATGCTGTCAGTCCGTATAAGACCGACCCTTTTAGCGCGTTGCGCGCCTTGTGGGCCGCAGACGCAAAAATGGCGCATAGACTAACGAATTTGACCGATAAACGCACTGTTAGAGGGCGAACTATCCGATATACGACATCTTTGTGTCGCGTTTCTGCATGTTGATAGATGTCGCCTGTCAGTCCGCCATCGCGAGCAAGCTCGCTCCCACAGTTGACCGCGTTCCAATGTGGGAGCGAGCTTGCTCGCGATGGCGTCCGCACTGTCAACGCAAACCCCGGAAACGACAAAGGCCACCCGAAGGTGGCCTTTGTTTGGTGAAGCGTCAGCTAAGCGCGAGGCTTACTTGACAGCCCAACCAGTCAGCTCGGCCAGGGCCTTGCCGATGTCTGCCAGCGAACGCACGGTTTTAACGCCTGCGTCTTGCAGAGCAGCGAATTTCTCGTCTGCAGTGCCTTTGCCGCCAGAGATGATTGCGCCAGCATGGCCCATGCGCTTGCCCGGAGGAGCAGTCACACCAGCGATGTAGGAAACAACCGGCTTGGTCACGTGTGCCTTGATGTAGGCAGCCGCTTCTTCTTCAGCCGAACCGCCGATCTCACCGATCATCACGATCGCTTCGGTCTTCGGGTCTTCCTGGAACAGCTTCAGGATGTCGATGAAGTTCGAACCCGGGATCGGGTCACCACCGATGCCGACGCAAGTCGACTGACCGAAACCGGCGTCAGTAGTCTGCTTCACAGCTTCGTAGGTCAGGGTGCCGGAACGGGAAACGATACCGACCTTGCCTGGCAAGTGAATGTGACCTGGCATGATGCCGATCTTGCATTCGCCTGGGGTGATCACGCCAGGGCAGTTAGGGCCGATCAGGACTACGCCCAGCTCGTCGCACTTAACTTTAGCGTCCAGCATGTCCAGGGTAGGAATGCCTTCGGTGATGCACACGATCAGCTTGATGCCGCCGAAAGCAGCTTCCAGGATCGAATCCTTGCAGAAAGGAGCCGGAACGTAGATCACGCTGGCGGTGGCGCCAGTGGCAGCTACAGCGTCTTTAACGGTGTTGAACACTGGCAGACCCAGGTGCTCGGTGCCGCCTTTGCCTGGAGTTACACCACCAACCATCTTGGTGCCGTACTCGATGGCTTGCTGGGTGTGGAAACTACCTTGCGAACCGGTAATACCCTGGCAGATAACTTTGGTGTCTTTATTGATCAGGACGCTCATTATTTGCCCTCCGCAGCTTTGACAACTTGTTGAGCAGCGTCGGTCAGGCTGGTAGCAGCGATGATGTTCAAACCGCTTTCTGCCAGTACTTTAGCGCCCAGCTCAGCGTTGTTGCCTTCAAGGCGAACAACAACCGGGATTTTCACGCCGACTTCTTTCACTGCACCGATGATGCCTTCGGCAATCATGTCGCAGCGAACGATGCCGCCGAAGATGTTGACCAGTACTGCAGCGACGTTGGTGTCGGACAGAATGATCTTGAACGCTTCGGTAACGCGTTCCTTGGTAGCACCACCGCCCACGTCGAGGAAGTTGGCTGGTTTGCCGCCATGCAGGTTGACGATGTCCATGGTACCCATGGCCAGGCCAGCACCGTTGACCATGCAACCGATGTTGCCTTCCAGCGCTACGTAGTTCAGTTCGAACTTGGCAGCGTGCGCTTCGCGCGGATCGTCTTGCGACGGATCGTGGAAAGTCTTCAGCTTAGGCTGACGGTACATGGCGTTGGCGTCGATGTTGATCTTGGCGTCCAGGCAGTGCAGATCGCCGTCAGCCTTGATCACCAGCGGGTTCACTTCCAGCAGGGCCAGGTCGTGATCCTTGAACAGTTTGGCCAGACCTACGAAGATCTTGGCGAACTGGGCAACTTGCTTGCCTTCCAGACCCAACTGGAATGCCAGCTCGCGACCCTGGAATGGCTGAGCGCCAACCAGTGGATCGATAGTGGCTTTCAGAATTTTTTCTGGAGTGTCGTGAGCGATTTTCTCGATGTCCACGCCACCTTCGGTGGAAGCCATGAACACGATACGACGGCTCGAACGGTCAACGACAGCGCCCAGGTACAGCTCTTTAGCGATATCAGTGCACGATTCAACCAGGATCTTGGTGACTGGCTGACCATTGGCGTCAGTCTGGTAAGTCACCAGACGCTTGCCCAGCCACTGCTGTGCGAAGGCTTTGGCGTCTTCTTTGCTGCGAACCAGCTTTACGCCGCCCGCTTTACCGCGACCACCGGCGTGGACCTGGGCTTTGACAACCCACTCGCTGCCGCCGATTTTGTCGCAAGCTTCTGCTGCTGCTTCCGGGGTGTCTACCGCGTAACCGGTGGAAACTGGCAGGCCGTACTCAGCGAACAGCTGCTTACCCTGATACTCGTGAAGATTCATGCTTATTACCGTCTTCGTTAGGTACTGCGCATTCGGTGCTGCACTCATTCAAGTGCCGCACCACCTGTGACTGCTGCTTGCATAGCCTTTCCGGATACCCGGTGCAGCTATGCAAGACTGCGTCCAGCGGATATTCCGCGGTGAGTCTTGCATGCAAGGCTCACGACGGGCCATTCCGCCGTGGTTTCTTATTGTCTTAACGCTTCTTGCGGTTGGCGATGTGGATGGCGCCGCCATTCACAGCCAAAGCAGCTTCGTGCAAGGCTTCAGACAGGGTCGGATGGGAGAAAACCATCATGCCCAGGTCTTCAGCGCTGGTGCCGAATTCCATACCGATCGCGCCCTGCTGAACCAGTTCTGCAGCGCTCGGGCCAATCACGTGGACGCCCAATACGCGGTCTGTCTTGGCATCTGCGATGACCTTGACGAAACCACCGGTGTCGTTGGCAGCCATGGCACGGCCAGAGGCTGCGAACGGGAAGGTGCCGACGTTAACTTCAACGCCTTCAGCTTTCAAGGCCTGCTCGGTTTTACCGACCCACGCGATTTCCGGGTGAGTATAAATAACCGAAGGGATCAGATCATAGTTCATCTGGGCCTTGTGGCCCTTGATGCGCTCGACAACCATGATGCCCTCTTCCGAGGCCTTGTGCGCCAGCATCATGCCGCGAACCACGTCGCCGATGGCGTAAACGCCCGGTACGGTGGTGGCGCAGTGATCGTCAACGTGCACGAAACCGCGCTCGTCCAGGGTCACGCCGCAGTCGGCAGCCAACAGATCAGTGGTCACCGGACGGCGACCAACGGCTACGATCAGCTTGTCGAAAGTGATGTTCTGTTCGCCCTTGGCATCGGTGTAGTTCACCACGACTTCGTCGCCGTTCACTTTGGAACCGGTGACGCGAGCGCCCAGCTTGATGTCCAGACCCTGTTTGGTCAGGGTTTTCAGCGCTTCCTTGGAAACAGCGGTGTCCGCTGCCATCAGGAAGGTGTCCAGGGCTTCCAGGACAGTCACTTCTGCACCCAGACGCGACCAGACCGAACCCAGTTCCAGACCGATCACGCCAGCGCCGATCACGCCCAGACGCTTAGGTACGGATTGGAATTCCAGAGCGCCAGTCGAATCGACGATCACATTCTGGTCAACCGGAGCTGGCGGAATGTCGATCGGACGCGAACCTGGAGCCAGGATGACGTTTTCGGCTTCGATGATTTCTACCGAGCCATCAGGCTTGGTGACTTCAACTTTCTTGCCGGCCAGCAGCTTGCCGTGACCCTGGATCGAGGTCACACCGTTGGCTTTGAACAGGGTCGCAACGCCGGAGGTCAGGCCTTTGACGATGTTGGCTTTACGGCCGACCATCGCTGGCACGTCCATGGTCACGCCAGCGTGATTGATACCGTGGATCGCGAAACCGTCCTGGGCTTCGTGGAATTTCCACGAACTGTCCAGCAGGGCCTTGGATGGAATGCAGCCGACGTTCAGGCAGGTACCGCCCAGAGCCAGTTTGCCTTCCTTGTCGGTGTACTTCTCGATGCAGGCAGTCGAAAGACCAAGCTGAGCGGCCTTGATGGCAGCCACATAGCCGCCAGGGCCAGCGCCGATCACTACTACGTCAAATTTCTGCGACATTCAAAAAATCCTCTTTAGCGAAAAGCTTCAAGCCGCGAGCGGCAAGCCAGGCTGCGGGTTTTCCGACAGCCCGGGCTTGCAGCTCATGGCTGCTTCTATCAGATATCCAGCAACAGACGAGCCGGATCTTCCAGCAGGTTCTTGATGGTCACCAGGAAGGTCACAGCTTCTTTGCCATCGATCAGACGGTGATCGTAGGACAGTGCCAGGTACATCATCGGACGGATAACGACCTGGCCGTTGATGGCCATCGGACGCTGGATGATGTTGTGCATGCCCAGGATGGCTGCTTGTGGCGGGTTGACGATCGGGGTCGACATCATCGAACCGAAAGTACCACCGTTGGTGATGGTGAAAGTACCACCGGTCATTTCGTCCATCGACAGTTTGCCGTCGCGGGCTTTCTTGCCGAAGGTGGCGATGCTGCCTTCGATTTCAGCCAGGCTCATCAGTTCGGCGTTACGCAGAACCGGTACAACCAGGCCGCGATCGCTGGAAACTGCAACGCCGACGTCAGCGTAGCCGTGGTAAACGATGTCGCCGCCGTCGATCGACGCGTTGACAGCCGGGAAGCGTTTCAGCGCTTCGGTGGCTGCTTTCACGAAGAACGACATGAAGCCCAGGCGCACGCCGTTGTGGGACTTCTCGAACAGGTCCTTGTACTTCGAACGCAGCGCCATGACTTCGGTCATGTCGACTTCGTTGAAGGTGGTCAGCATCGCCATGTTCGATTGAGCTTCAACCAGACGCTTGGCCACGGTGGCACGTACGCGGGTCATCGGTACGCGCTTCTCGATGCGATCGCCTGCAGCGAATACCGGAGCAGCAGCGGCAGGTGCAGCAGCCTTGGCAGGCGCGGCAGCCGGAGCGGCTTTCTTGGCTTCGACAGCGGCAACCACGTCTTCCTTGGTTACACGACCATCTTTGCCGGTGCCTTTGACGGAAGCCAGGTTGATGCCGTTTTCTTCGGCCAGCTTGCGAGCAGCTGGAGCCGCGATAGCGTCTTCGTCAGCGCCGGCAGCTGGAGCAGCGGCAGCAGCGGCCGGAGCAGCAGCGGCAGCCGGAGCGGCAGCAGCAGCGCCGCCTTCAACGATGGAGCCCAGAACTTCGTCGGACAGAACGGTTTCGCCTTCGTTCTTGACGATAGCGCCCAGCACGCCGTCAGCGGTAGCCAGCACTTCCAGCACGACTTTGTCGGTTTCGATGTCGACGATCAGTTCGTCGCGCTTGACCGCGTCGCCCGGTTGTTTGTGCCAGGTGGCAACGGTGCCATCGGCAACCGATTCCGGGAAAGTGGGGGCTTTGATCTCGATAGCCATTGTCTGTGGTTCCTTAAATTCGGTTTCAGGTGCGCGAAGGCGTTAAACAGTAAAGGCGTCTTGCAGCAGTTGTTCCTGCTGTTCGGCGTGCATCGATGCGTAACCGCATGCAGGTGCAGCAGAAGCCTCACGGCCCGCGTACTCGAGTACGAGAGACTTGTTGAGGTTGCTGATGCTGCGACGCATGTGGTGTTGGCTGCAGTACCACGCACCCTGGTTCATCGGCTCTTCCTGACACCAGACGGCATGCTTGACGTTGGTATAAGGAGCCAGGACTTCTTTCAAGTCGTCCTCAGGGAATGGGTACAGCTGCTCGATACGCACGACAGCGATGTCGTCACGACCTTCGGCACGGCGTTTTTCCAGCAGGTCGTAGTAGACCTTGCCGCTACACAGAACAACGCGCTCGACCTTTTTCGGGTCTTGGGCATCGATTTCCGGGATAACGGTCTGGAACGAACCTTCGGCCAGATCTTCCAGCGTCGAGATGGCCAGCTTGTGGCGCAACAGCGACTTCGGAGTCAGGACTACCAGTGGCTTGCGCAGCGGGCGGATCACCTGACGGCGCAGCAAGTGGTAGATCTGAGCCGGCGTCGTCGGCATGCACACCTGAATGTTGTGCTCGGCGCACAACTGCAGGTAACGCTCCAGACGAGCCGAGGAGTGCTCCGGACCCTGACCTTCATAACCGTGCGGCAGCAGCATGGTCAGACCGCACAGGCGGCCCCACTTGTGCTCGCCACTGGTGATGAACTGGTCGATAACTACCTGGGCGCCGTTGGCGAAGTCGCCGAACTGGGCTTCCCAGATAACCAGGGCATTCGGCGTGGTGGTCGAGTAACCGTACTCGAACGCCAATACCGCTTCTTCGGACAGGAACGAGTCGTACAGGTCGAAGCGTGGCTGACCGTCGTACAGGTTCTGCAGCGGGATGTAGGTGCCCGCGTCCTTCTGGTTGTGCAGGACAGCATGGCGGTGCGAGAACGTGCCGCGGCCGATGTCCTGGCCAGTCATGCGAATCGGGTGACCTTCGAACGCCAGGGTCGCGTACGCCATGGTTTCGGCGTAACCCCAGTTGATCGGCAGGCCGCCGGCTTGCATCTTCTGGCGGTCTTCGTAGATCTTGGCAACCTGGCGCTGAACCACGAAGCCTTCCGGGATTTCCAGCAGCTTGGCGGACAGTTCCTGCAAGGTCTTGAGGTCGAAGCGAGTGTCGTGACGCGCGGTCCAGGCGTGGCCCAGATACGGACGCCAGTCCACGAACAACTCTTTGTTCGGCTCTTTGACCAGGCTTTTGACCACGTGCAGACCGTTGTCCAGCGCGTTGCGGTACTCGTCGACTTTCGCCTTGACACGCTCAGCATCCAGCACACCGGCCTGAGTCAGACGATCGGCATACAGCTCACGGGTGGTGCGCTGCTTGGTGATCTGCTGATACATCAGAGGCTGGGTACCGCTTGGCTCGTCGGCCTCGTTGTGGCCGCGACGACGGTAGCAGACCAGGTCGATCACCACGTCACGCTTGAACTGCATGCGGTAGTCGATGGCCAGCTGGGTCACGAACAATACGGCTTCCGGATCATCACCATTCACATGGAGGATCGGCGCCTGGATCATTTTCGCAACGTCGGTCGCGTACTCGGTGGAACGCGAGTCCAGCGGGTTGCTGATGGTGAAACCGACCTGGTTGTTGATCACGATGTGCACGGTACCGCCGGTCTTGAAACCGCGGGTCTGCGACATCTGGAAGGTTTCCATGACCACGCCTTGACCTGCGAATGCAGCGTCACCGTGGATGGAGATCGGCAGAACCTTCTCACCGGTCGGGTCGTTGCGACGATCCTGACGGGCGCGAACCGAACCCTCGACCACCGGGGAAACGATTTCCAGGTGGGACGGGTTGAACGCCATGGCCAGGTGAACTTCACCGCCGGTGGTCATCACGTTGGACGAGAAGCCCTGGTGGTATTTCACGTCACCGGAACCCAGCTCGACCTTCTTCTTGCCTTCGAACTCGTCGAACAGCTCGCGCGGGTTCTTGCCGAAGGTGTTGACCAGCACGTTCAGACGACCACGGTGGGCCATGCCGATGACGATTTCCTTGGTGCCGTAGGAACCGGAACGCTGGATCAGCTCGTCGAGCATCGGAATCAGGCTTTCGCCGCCTTCCAGACCGAAACGCTTGGTACCCGGGTATTTGGTGCCCAGGTATTTTTCCAGGCCTTCGCCGGCGGTCACGCGCTCGAGCAGGTGGCTCTTGATGTCGGCGGAGTACGTCGGACGACCGCGCACGCTTTCCAGACGCTGCTGGAACCACTGGCGCTGCTCGGAATCGGTGATGTGCGTGAATTCAGCGCCGATGGTGCGGCAATATGTCTGCTGCAACGCTTCGTGAATTTCGCGTAGGCTCGCTTCCTCTTTGCCGATGAACAGGTCGCCGGCACGGAAGGTCGTATCAAGATCGGCATTGGTCAAGCCGTAATGATTGATCGACAGGTCTGCAGGTGCAGGACGCTGCCACAGCCCCAGCGGGTCAAGCTGGGCTGCCTGGTGGCCACGCATACGGTAGGCCTGGATCAATCGCAGCACTTCAACTTGCTTCTTCTCGTGCTCACTGCTCACGCTGCCGGCGGAAACCGGTTGGGCGCGGCGCTGGTTCTTTGCCAGCAAGACGAAATGATCGCGAATTGTGGAGTGCGAAACATCGGTGGCAGAGTTGCCGTCAGCAGGCAACTTCTGGAAGTAGGTGCGCCACTCTTCTGGCACAGCGTTAGGGTCGTGCAGGTAGAGCTCGTAAAGCTCTTCCACATAGGCAGCGTTACTACCGGATAGGTAGGCGCTGTTCCACATGCGCTGCATCACGCTTTCTTGCATGCTTGGTCACCCTCGGTTAGGGGAACACCATCGATGTCGACACCGAGCAAACTTGCAGAAGTCCGAATGCAGCGACCAAAACAAGCCACTAGGATCACACTGATAGTCCGGGTACCAGCCCGGATGCCCCTGCTTGTCTCATTTCTTCAAAATAAGAGCCGCAGCCTTTTAAGCTGCTGCTCAGGTTAAAACTACGGCGCCGGTTGAAGCCTGCGCCGTAGCATCTACGGGTACAGCGGGTACAGCAGCTGAATCACACGCCGCTTGAGAGCAACATGTTACGGATGTGACCGATGGCCTTAGTCGGGTTCAGGCCTTTCGGACATACGTTGACGCAGTTCATGATCCCGCGGCAGCGGAATACGCTGAACGGGTCATCCAGCGAAGCCAGACGCTCGGACGTCTTGGTGTCACGGCTGTCTGCCAGGAAGCGGTACGCTTGCAGCAGGGCAGCTGGACCCAGGAACTTGTCCGGGTTCCACCAGAAGGACGGGCAGGAAGTCGAGCAGCAAGCGCACAGGATGCACTCGTACAGACCGTCCAGCTTTTCACGCTCTTCAGGGGACTGCAGGCGCTCGATGGCCGGAGCCGGCGTGTCGTTCTGCAGGTATGGCTTAACCTTTTCGTATTGCTTGTAGAAGATGCTCATATCGACGACCAGGTCACGGATAACCGGCAAACCTGGCAGAGGACGAACGATCAACTTGTTACCTTTTACGACCGCAGACAGCGGCGTGACGCACGCCAGGCCGTTTTTGCCGTTGATGTTCATGCCGTCGGAACCGCAAACACCTTCACGGCAAGAGCGACGATAGGAGAAACCCTCGTCCTGCTCTTTGATCAGGGCCAGCACGTCCAGCACCATCAGGTCTTTACCACCGGTATCAACCTGGAATTCCTGCATGAACGGCGCGGCGTCCTGATCAGGGTTGTAACGATAAACGCTGACTTGCAACATGGCGGCCACCCTTAATAAGTCCGAATCTTAGGTTCAAAAGTCGGAACAGTCTTCGGCGAGAAGTTCACGGCGCGCTTGGTCACGCGCTTGTCACCCGGGAAGTAAAGGGTGTGGCACAGCCAGTTTTCGTCGTCACGATCTTCGAAGTCTTCACGGGCGTGAGCACCACGGGACTCTTTACGTACTTCTGCAGCGATGGCGGTGGCTTCGGCCACTTCCAGCAGGTTCTGCAGTTCCAGAGCTTCGATACGTGCAGTGTTGAACGCCTGCGACTTATCGTTGATCTTCACGTTGGCGATGCGCTTGCGCAGGTCAGCCAGCTGGGCAATACCCTTCTGCATGTATTCGCCGGTACGGAATACACCGAAGTAGTTCTGCATGCAGTTTTGCAGCTCGCGACGCAGGGTTGCCACGTCTTCGCCTTCGGTACGCTCGTTCAGGGCGGACAGGCGCGCCAGGGCAGCCTGGATGTCGGCGTCGGTGGCCTCGTCGTATTCGATACCGTCGGTCAGTGCCTTTTCCAGGTGCAGGCCGGCAGCACGGCCGAATACCACCAGGTCGAGCAGCGAGTTGCCGCCCAGACGGTTGGCACCGTGAACCGATACGCAAGCCACTTCACCTACAGCGAACAGACCAGGAATGATCTCGTCCACGCCTTCGGCGTTCTGGGTGATTGCCTGACCATGAATGTTGGTGGCAACGCCGCCCATCATATAGTGGCAGGTCGGAACAACCGGAACCGGAGCAACAACCGGGTCAACGTGCGCAAAAGTCTTCGACAGTTCGCAGATGCCTGGCAGACGGCTGTGCAGCACTTCTTCGCCCAGGTGGTCGAGCTTGAGCATCACGTGGTCGCCGTTCGGACCGCAACCGTTGCCGGCGATGATCTCTTTAACCATCGAACGGGCAACAACGTCACGACCGGCAAGGTCTTTGGCGTTCGGAGCATAACGCTCCATGAAACGCTCGCCGTGCTTGTTGATCAGGTATCCACCTTCACCACGGCAACCTTCTGTAACCAGTACACCCGCGCCGGCGATACCGGTCGGGTGGAACTGCCACATTTCGATGTCTTGTACCGGTACGCCAGCACGCAGCGCCATGCCAACGCCGTCACCGGTGTTGATCAGGGCGTTGGTGGTCGAAGCGTAGATACGACCTGCGCCGCCGGTGGCCAGTACGGTGGCCTTGGCGCGGATGTAGGTGGTTTCGCCGGTTTCGATGCAGATGGCGATCACGCCGACGAACTCGCCTTCGCCGTTCTTCACCAGATCGACAGCGTAGTACTCGTTCAGGAACACGGTACCGGCTTTCAGGTTGCCCTGATAAAGGGTGTGCAGCAGAGCGTGACCGGTACGGTCGGACGCAGCGCAAGTACGCGCAGCCTGGCCGCCTTTACCGTAGTCCTTGGACTGACCGCCGAATGGACGCTGGTAGATACGACCTTGCTCGGTACGCGAGAATGGCATACCCATGTGGTCCAGCTCGTAAACGGCAGCCGGGCCTTCCTGACACATGTATTCGATAGCGTCCTGGTCACCGATGTAGTCGGAACCCTTGACGGTATCGTACATGTGCCAGCGCCAGTCATCGTTCGGGTCAGCGGACGCGATCGCGCAGGTGATGCCGCCCTGGGCGGATACAGTGTGCGAACGGGTCGGGAAAACCTTGGTGATCACGGCAGTCTTGTGACCGCCCTGTGCCAGTTGCAGCGCTGCGCGCATGCCGGCACCGCCACCACCAATAATGATGGCGTCGAAAGAAATCGTTGGAATGTTAGCCATGACTCAGATACCCCAGAGAATCTGCACGCCCCAGACGAAGTAAGCGAACATCGCAACGCCGCAGACTGCCTGGAAAAGGAAACGTATAGCGGTCGCGGACTTGCCGAACGCCATTGGCGTCAGGTAGTCGGTCGCGATGGTCCACATGCCGACCCAGGCGTGAGCGCCGAGGGCAACAAGGGCCAGGAGGCTGAAAATACGCATTCCGTTATGGGCGAACAGTTCATGCCACTGGGCGTACTCGAGGCCAGGGTTGGCCACGATGTATCCGATCAGGAAGATGAAGTAAGCCGCGAGAACGACCGCAGACACACGTTGCGCCATCCAGTCATAGAGGCCCGAACGCGACAGGTTCGTGACGTTAGTTACCATATCCAAACTCCTGCCAGAACGATTACCACCACGGAAACGGCGATAACGATTTTCGAGCCCAGCTTGCCGCCTTCCAGCGTCTCACCGATGCCCATGTCCATCATCAAATGGCGCACACCGGCTACCAGGTGATAAAGCAGAGCGGACAGGATGCCCCATGTCACTAGCTTGGCTAGCGGACTGGTCAGACACGCTTTCACCTGACCGAAGCCTTCCTCGGAGCTCAGCGACTTGTCCAATGCGTAAAGCATGATGGCAAGGCACACGAAGAGGATGACACCGGAGATTCGGTGAAGGATGGACGTGTAAGCAGTGACTGGGAGTTTGATGGTCCTTAGGTCTAGGTTTACAGGTCGTTGGCTTTTCACGGCTTTTTTTTCACACTGAAGAGCCCCTAACAATCAGGGCAAAGTTGTTGGGGAGTGCACTGGTCAGGTAACCACCACCCAGGGATGCGACCCCCAATGAAAGCAAGCCCAAAAGCCCTTGGCGGTCGGTGGCCGAGTATAGACAGTTAGGCTACTAATGACAACGCAAACACCTAACCCAAACAGCTGATTGCGCAACTGACATAAAAGGCGTAAATGGCAGCCAATTTCGAGAAAAAAGTCCGGTTAAAGCCTTCTGGAGCAAGACTTTAGGCAAATTGACATTCGAATTTATCTCACTATAGTGGTGCGGGCCCTGCGTGGGGGGTCTGTCTGATGATTTCAAGCATAAATAGGAGGCCACATGGCTGACAAAAAAGCGCAGTTGATCATCGAGGGCGCAGCCCCCGTCGAGCTGCCCATTTTAACCGGCACCGTTGGTCCCGATGTTATCGATGTTCGGGGCCTGACGGCCACGGGCCGTTTCACCTTTGACCCAGGCTTCATGTCGACCGCCTCGTGCGAGTCGAAGATCACCTATATCGACGGCGACAACGGCATTCTGCTGCACCGCGGCTACCCGATCGAACAGCTGGCTGAAAAGTCGGACTACCTGGAAACCTGCTATCTGCTGCTCAACGGCGAACTGCCGACCGCAGAACAGAAGGCCCAGTTCGTCAGCACCGTGAAGAACCACACCATGGTTCACGAGCAGCTGAAGACCTTCTTCAACGGCTTCCGTCGCGACGCCCACCCGATGGCCGTCATGTGCGGCGTAGTCGGCGCCCTCTCGGCGTTCTACCACGACTCCCTGGACATCAATAACCCGCAGCATCGCGAAATCTCCGCGATCCGCCTGGTTGCCAAGATGCCGACCCTGGCCGCGATGGTTTACAAGTACTCCATGGGCCAACCCATGATGTACCCGCGCAACGACCTGTCGTACGCGGAAAACTTCCTGCACATGATGTTCAACACCCCGTGCGAGATCAAACCGATCAGCCCGGTACTCGCCAAGGCCATGGACCGGATCTTCATCCTCCATGCCGACCACGAGCAGAACGCCTCGACGTCCACTGTGCGCCTGGCAGGCTCTTCGGGCGCCAACCCGTTCGCCTGTATCGCCGCCGGTATCGCTGCACTGTGGGGCCCTGCCCACGGCGGTGCGAACGAAGCCGTACTGACCATGCTCGATGAAATCGGCGATGTTTCGAACATCGACAAGTTCATCGCCAAGGCCAAGGACAAGAACGATCCGTTCAAACTGATGGGCTTCGGTCACCGCGTTTACAAAAACCGCGACCCGCGCGCCACGGTCATGAAGCAGACCTGCGACGAAGTATTGAAGGAACTGGGCATCCAGAACGATCCGCAACTCGAACTGGCCATGCACCTGGAAGAGATCGCCCTGACCGACCCGTACTTCATCGAACGCTCGCTGTACCCGAACGTCGATTTCTACTCGGGGATCATCCTCAAGGCGATCGGCATTCCAACCAGCATGTTCACCGTGATCTTCGCCCTGGCGCGGACCGTCGGCTGGATCTCCCACTGGAAAGAGATGCTCTCCAGCCCGTACAAGATCGGCCGTCCGCGCCAGTTGTACACCGGCTACGAGTCGCGTGACATCACCAAGCTGGAAGACCGCAAGTAAGATCTGTCTTGCTGTAGCGTGTTGAGTTGTACCGGGAACGGCCTCTGCTTTTTATATAAAGAGCAGGAGGCCGTTTTTGTTTATGCGCTTTGGTCGGGTACGTATCCATTATTTAGGTAACGGCGGCTTATGGTTCCGCTCTTACAGCGGGTCACTTTGAAAAGCGCAAAGTAACCAAACGCTCTTGCCCCTGACATTCGGTGCCTCGCCTAGGCTCGGCATGCCCTCGCTCCGATCCTGCTCCGTGGGCCCGCCGCCATCGGCCATCCATGGCCGGGGGCGGCTAACCCGGCATCCATGCCGGGTTGCCCACTGCGCAGAACCTGCACTCGGCCTCACGAGGGGGCGTACACCGCAACAGCACCCGAGGCGGCCTACCGGCCGGCCTGTTTGCTGGTGTAGCTCACTGCAAAATTTCGGTCAGCCGGCAGGCCACCTTCGCGAGCAGGCTCGCTCCCACAGTATTTGCGTCGAACATAAATTATTCGAATGACACCAACCCTGTGGGAGCGGGCTTGCCCGCGAAGAGTCCAGTACATCCGACATTGATGCTGGCTAGCAGACCGCCATCGCGAGCAAGCTCGCTCCCACAGAAGAACAAAGGCAGATCGACGTACACCACTGCTCTTCACCACTCATCAGGCCGAGCGTTAGCTCGCCTGCAGCTCTTGATCTTGATCCACCCGCCCCCTCGGCAGGCTGAGCGGAGGTGTTTATCCGGGGATTGGCGCGCAGCGCCGTTCGACGCAGTCGAACTCATTGCATGTAGGTCGAAGCGAAGCCGACCGGAGGGCAATGCCCCCGGATGAATGCCGGAGCGAAGGAACGCCGAGCCTTAGCGAGGGGCCGTACGTTCGGGGCGAGCGTTTTTTTGGTTACTTTTTTTAGGCGTTTGTAAAAAAAGTGACTCGCCGTAAGGGCGAAACCATAAGTCGCCGTTACCGAAGGAATGGATATGTACACCCTCAAAAAACACTCCAACTGGCACAAAGTCTTCGCAAGCAGGCTCGCTCCTACAGTAAAACGGGCAAATCCAAAAAACCGGGTCGATTACCGCCCAATAAAAAAATGCCCCGATCTCTCGACCGGGGCATTTCCATTCAACACAACTTAAACAGTCAAACCCAAACGCTTAGTGCGAAACCGCCCCACTCGCCCCCAACCCCGTCTGCGAACGAACAAACTGCGGGAAGAACAACGCCCGCTCATTATCCGCAGCAGTGGACTTGTCAGTGATAGAGAAGAACCAGATCCCGACAAAGGCAATCATCATCGAGAACAGCGCCGGGTACTCATACGGGAAGATAGCTTTCTCGTGATGCAGGATCTGCACCCAGATGGTCGGACCAAGCACCATCAGGCCCACGGCACTGACCAGCCCCATCCAGCCACCGATCATCGCACCGCGAGTGGTCAGCTTTTTCCAGTACATGGAAAGCAGCAGCACCGGGAAGTTACAGCTCGCCGCGATGGAGAACGCCAGGCCCACCATGAACGCGATGTTCTGGCTTTCGAACAGAATGCCCAGACCGATCGCCAACACCGCCAGCGCGATGGTGGTGATTTTCGAGACGCGAATCTCGTCCTTCTCATTGGCCTTGCCCTTCTTGATCACGCTGGCATACAGGTCGTGGGACACCGCCGAAGCACCGGCCAGGGTCAGACCGGCAACCACTGCCAGAATGGTCGCAAACGCTACTGCCGAGATGAAGCCCAGGAAGATACTGCCGCCAACCGCGTTGGCCAGGTGCACCGCCGCCATGTTGTTACCGCCCAGCAAGGCGCCAGCAGCGTCTTTGAAAGCCGGGTTGGTGCTGACCAGCAGGATCGCGCCGAAGCCGATGATGAAGGTCAGGATGTAGAAGTAGCCAATGAAACCGGTTGCGTACAACACGCTCTTGCGAGCTTCCTTTGCGTCACTCACGGTGAAGAAGCGCATCAGGATGTGTGGCAGGCCAGCGGTACCGAACATCAGCGCCAGACCGAGGGAGAACGCCGAGATCGGATCTTTCACCAGGCCGCCAGGGCTCATGATCGCATCAGCTTTCGGGTGGACCTTGATCGCCTCGGAGAACAGCATGTTGAAGTCGAAGTTGACGTGCTTCATCACCATCAGCGCCATGAAGGAAGCGCCGGACAGCAGCAGGACAGCCTTGATGATTTGCACCCAGGTGGTCGCCAGCATGCCGCCGAACAACACGTAAAGGCACATCAGAATACCGACCAGGATCACCGCAACGTGGTAATCGAGACCGAACAGCAGTTGGATCAGCTTGCCGGCACCGACCATTTGCGCGATCAGGTAAAACGCCACCACCACCAGCGAACCGCAAGCGGACAGCGAGCGGATCTGGGTTTGCCCCAGGCGATAGGACGCCACGTCGGCAAAGGTGTATTTGCCCAGGTTACGCAGACGCTCGGCGATCAGGAACAGAATGATCGGCCAGCCCACCAGGAAGCCGATCGAGTAGATCAGGCCGTCGTAGCCAGAGGTGAACACCAGCGCGGAAATACCCAGGAAGGACGCAGCCGACATGTAGTCACCGGCAATCGCCAGACCGTTCTGGAAACCGGTGATCTTGCCGCCAGCGGCGTAGTAGTCGGCTGCCGAATTATTACGCTTGGAAGCCCAGTAGGTGATGCACAGGGTGGCACCGACGAAGGCGACAAACATCACGATCGCGGACACGTTAAGCGGTTGCTTCTGCACGGCACCGGTCAGGGCGTCAGCCGCCCAGGCGCCAGGTGCGAAAGCTGCGATGCTCAAAAGAGCCATTAGACGGCGGATCATTGCTGAGCCTCCTTGAGAATCGCATTGTTCAGGTCGTCGAACTCGCCGTTGGCGCGTCGTACGTAGATACCGGTCAGGATGAAAGCCGAAATGATCAGCCCGATACCGATCGGTATGCCCCAGGTAATCGAGGACTCAGGGCTGATTTTCGCCCCCAGCACCTGCGGCCCGTAGGCAATCAGAAGGATGAATCCGGAGTAAAGCCCTAGCATGATCGCCGAAAGAATCCAGGCGAATCGTTCCCTCTTGCTAACCAGCTCCTTGAAGCGCGGGCTGTTTTGAATCGAGAGGTAAATGCTGTCGTTCATTGTTTTTATCCTCGCAGCACAGATTTAGTTGGAACGGTATCCACTCTATGCGGCTGCGGGGCAGGTTCCAGACGACCTTAGTCTTAGAACCCCATGACGTATTCGCCAATTTCCAGCATGCACCAAACAACTGTGGGAGCGAGCCTGCTCGCGAAGGCGTCATGCCAGTCGACATTTCAGTCAACTGGCAGAACGCTTCGCGAGCACTGTCTCTTCTCCAC
>NZ_JBXAQZ010000021.1:0-79839 GCF_058807755.1 Pseudomonas sp. GW821-FHT12A04 | reverse complement strand
TATCTGTCGCCAATAGCCATGGAGCAAAAAGCGGCATAAACACCGTAACCGGTGTCCGGGATTACTTGACCAGTTCAGCTTGCTCGCGATGGGGGCTTGATGTTCAACATCAATGTTGACTGATACGCCGCTATCGCGAGCAAGCTCGCTCCCACAAGGTTTTTTTCAGTTGATCACTCAGTTGTCGTAACCGAGATTCGGCGCCAGCCAGCGCTCGGTAACGCTCAGTTCCTGGCCTTTGCGCGACGTGTAGCTCTGCACCTGGTCCTTGTCGATCTTGCCCACGGCGAAGTACTGCGCCTGCGGGTGAGCAAAGTACCAGCCACTGACCGCTGCCGCCGGGAACATCGCGTAGTGCTCGGTGAGGAATACACCACTGCGGCCTGCGCGCATTTCCTGGGCTTCTGGATCGAGCAGGGCGAACAGCTGAGCTTTCTCGGTGTGATCCGGACAGGCCGGGTAGCCCGGAGCAGGGCGGATACCGCTGTACTGTTCCTTGATCAGTGCCTCGTTATCCAGCGCTTCATCCTTGGCATAACCCCAATAGTCTTTACGCACCTGCTGGTGCAGCCACTCGGCGCAGGCTTCGGCCAGGCGGTCGGCCAGGGCCTTGACCATGATCGAGTTGTAATCGTCGCCGGCGTCCTGGTAGGCCTTGGCCACTTCTTCGGCGCCGATGCCGGCGGTGGTGATGAAACCACCCACGTAGTCAGTCACTTCACTGTCCTTGGGCGCGACGAAGTCGGCCAGGGAGAAGTTCGGTTTGCCGTCGGTCTTGATGATCTGCTGGCGCAGGTGATGCAGCTTGGTCATTGGCTTGCCGTCATCGCCATAGAGCTCGATGTCGTCGTCATGCACCTGGTTGGCCGGCCAGAAGCCGAACACCGCGCGAGCGCTGATCAGCTTTTCGTCGATCAATTTGCGCAGCATTTCCCTCGCGTCGTTGTACAGCGAGGTGGCGGCTTCACCGACCACTTCGTCCTGGAGAATGCGCGGGAACTTGCCGGCCAGGTCCCAGGATATGAAAAACGGCGTCCAGTCGATGTATTCGGCCAGCACGTCGAGGTCGATGTTGTCCAGCACCCGCGCTCCGGTGAAGGTCGGTTTGACCGGCGTGTAGGACGCCCAGTCGAATTGCGGCTTCTTGGCGATGGCTGCGCCGTAGCTCAGGCGCTCGGTGCGGGCACTGCGGTTGGACGTGCGCTCGCGAACTTCGATGTAATCCTGGCGGGTTTTCTCGACAAAACCGGCCTTCAGTTCCTTGGACAGCAACTGGGTCGCCACGCCCACGGCGCGGGAGGCGTCGGTGACGTAGATCACCGCGTCGTTGCTGTATTTCGGCTCGATCTTGACTGCCGTGTGCGCTTTGGAAGTGGTGGCGCCACCGATCATCAACGGCAGGTGGAAGTCCTGACGCTGCATTTCGCGGGCGACGTGGACCATCTCATCCAGCGACGGGGTGATCAGGCCGGACAGGCCGATGATGTCGCACTTCTGTTCCCTGGCCACCTGCAGGATTTTTTCCGCCGGCACCATTACGCCCAGGTCGACGATGTCGTAGCCGTTGCAGCCCAGCACCACGCCGACGATGTTCTTGCCGATGTCGTGCACGTCGCCTTTGACGGTCGCCATCAGGATCTTGCCCTTGGCTTCTGGCTTGTCGCCTTTTTCCAGTTCGATGAACGGGATCAGGT
This sequence comes from Pseudomonas sp. GW821-FHT12A04, assembly GCF_058807755.1. Classification (NCBI taxonomy): domain Bacteria; kingdom Pseudomonadati; phylum Pseudomonadota; class Gammaproteobacteria; order Pseudomonadales; family Pseudomonadaceae; genus Pseudomonas; species Pseudomonas sp. GW821-FHT12A04. The sequence continues at coordinate 78,145 of NZ_JBXAQZ010000021.1, read as the reverse complement.
GGGCCACGGCCTGCTTCATCACGCGGGCGGATTTAACCACCTGCGGCAGGAACATTTTGCCGGCGCCGAACAGGTCGCCGACGATGTTCATGCCGGCCATCAGCGGGCCTTCGATCACTTCGATCGGGCGAGCGAAGGACTGGCGCGATTCTTCGGTGTCTTCGACGATGTGGGTGGTGATGCCCTTGACCAGTGCGTGTTCCAGGCGCTTGTTGACGTCCCAGTTACGCCACTCTTCGGTCTCGGCTTCCTTGACGCTGCCGTCGCCCTTGTATTTGTCGGCGATGGCGAGGAGGGCGTCGGTGCCTTCCGGGGTGCGGTTGAGGATCACGTCTTCCACGGCGTCGCGCAGCTCCACCGGGATCTGGTCGTAGATCTCCAGTTGCCCGGCGTTGACGATACCCATGGTCAGCCCGGAACGGATCGCGTACAGCAGGAACACCGAGTGGATCGCCTCGCGCACGGGGTTGTTGCCACGGAACGAGAACGACACGTTGGACACGCCACCGGAGGTCAGCGCATACGGCAGCTCGTCACGGATGTAGGCACAGGCATTGATGAAGTCGACGGCGTAGTTGTTGTGTTCTTCGATACCGGTGGCCACGGCGAAGATGTTCGGGTCGAAGATGATGTCTTCCGGCGGGAAGTCCACTTCGTTGACCAGAATGTCGTAGGAGCGTTTGCAGATTTCTTTCTTGCGCGCTTCGGTGTCGGCCTGGCCGGCTTCGTCGAAGGCCATCACCACCACCGCGGCACCGTAGCGCTTGCACAGCTTGGCGTGATGGATGAACTGCTCGACGCCTTCTTTCATGCTGATCGAGTTGACGATGCCCTTGCCCTGGATGCACTTGAGGCCGGCTTCGATCACTTCCCACTTGGAGGAGTCGATCATGATCGGTACGCGGGAGATGTCCGGTTCGCCGGCAATCAGATTGAGGAAGGTCACCATGGCCTTCTTCGAATCGAGCATCCCTTCGTCCATGTTGATGTCGATCACCTGGGCGCCGGCTTCGACCTGCTGCAGGGCGACTTCCAGGGCCTCGGTGTAGTTGTCTTCACGGATCAGGCGGGCGAACTTGGCGGAACCGGTGATGTTGGTCCGCTCACCGACGTTGACGAACAGCGAGTTGCGATCGATGGTGAACGGCTCCAGACCCGAGAGGCGGCAAGCCTTCGGGATGTCCGGAATCTCGCGCGGCGCATAACCGGCCACGGCCTTGGCGATGGCCTCGATGTGGCCCGGCGTGGTGCCGCAGCAGCCGCCGACGATGTTGAGGAAGCCGCTCTGGGCGAACTCTTCGATGACCTTGGCGGTTTCCGACGGCAATTCGTCGTACTCGCCGAACTCGTTCGGCAGGCCGGCGTTCGGGTGCGCGGAAACGTGGGTGCTGGCCTTGTTCGACAACTCTTCGAGGTACGGGCGCAATTCGCGGGCGCCGAGGGCGCAGTTCAGGCCGACGGAAATCGGCTTGGCGTGGGCCACGGAGTTCCAGAAGGCTTCGGTGGTCTGGCCCGACAGGGTGCGGCCGGAGGCGTCGGTGATGGTGCCGGAAATCATGATCGGCAGTTCGACGCCCAGTTCCTCGAACACGCCTTGTACGGCGAAGATCGCGGCCTTGGCGTTGAGGGTATCGAAGATGGTTTCGATCAGGATCAGGTCGGCGCCGCCCTCGATCAGGCCTTTGGTGGCTTCGGTGTAGTTCTCCACCAGCTCATCAAAGGTGACGTTGCGGTAACCAGGGTTGTTGACGTCCGGGGACAACGAGCAGGTACGGCTGGTCGGGCCGAGCACGCCGGCAACAAAACGCGGTTTGTCCGGGTTCTCGAGGGTTTTCGCATCGGCGACCTTGCGCGCCAGGCGAGCGCCTTCTACGTTCAATTCGTACGCCAGTTTTTCCATGCCGTAATCGGCCATGGAAATCCGGGTGGCGTTGAAGGTGTTGGTTTCCAGAATGTCGGCGCCGGCATCCAGGTAGGCTTTTTCAATGCCGCCAATCACGTCCGGGCGAGTCAGTACCAACAGGTCGTTGTTGCCTTTGACATCGCTTGGCCAGTCAGCGAAGCGTTTGCCACGGTAATCCTGCTCTTCGAGCTTGTAGCTCTGGATCATCGTGCCCATACCGCCATCGAGAATCAGGATGCGCTCTTTGAGGGCGTGCTTGAGAGCTTGAAGGCGAACGCTGCGATCGGACATTTGGACTACTCGGTAAGGCCATGACGAAGGGCCGGGATGATAGCAAACCTGTGCGCTTTTGGAGCGTGACTCGAATTTGCATGAATATCGTTCATGTTGGTTAGGGTGACAGACCGGTAGAATCGCGGCGTTTTTTCAGGATTCGGGACCAGGGACATGTCGTATCGCTTCGTCATCGGCACATTGCTGCTGTTTTTAAGCTGGGGCGCCGTGGCGCAAGGCCCGGCGATTTCCTCTGCCATTTCACCTGTTATTTCCTACAGCCGCGACATTCAACCGATCTTCACTGAAAAGTGCGTGGCCTGCCACGCCTGCAATGACGCCGCCTGTCAGCTCAACCTGGGCAGCGGTGAGGGCGCGGTGCGGGGCGCGACGAAAGTCCCGGTCTACGACGGTGACCGCCGCCAGGCGGTTGCACCGACCCGACTGTTCTATGACGCCTCCGGCAAACAGGCCTGGCAGCAAAAGGGCTTCTATTCGGTGCTCGATGCCCAGGGCAACCAGGCCGCACTGATGGCGCGGATGCTGGAGCTTGGCCACAACACTCCGTTGCAACCCAACGCGAAGCTGCCGGAAGACATCGTCCTGGGCCTGAACCGGGAAAACATGTGTGCCATGCCCGCGGAGTTCGACGGCTACGCCGCCAAGCATCAGAAGGAGGGCATGCCGCTGGCAGTGACCGGCCTGACCGACCAGCAGTACCAGACGCTGCAACGCTGGCTGGCGGCAGGCGCGCCGATCGATCAGCAGGCGCTGGCGCCCAGCTCCAGGGAAGCCTTGCAGGTGGTGCAATGGGAAAACCTGCTCAATTCGCCGGGAGCCCGGGAAAGCCTGGTGGGGCGCTGGCTGTACGAGCACTGGTTCCTGGCCCATCTCTACTTCAAGGACGGTGAGCCTGGGCATTTCTTCCAGTGGGTGCGTTCGCGCACCCCGACCGGCCAGCCGATCGACCTGATCAACACCCGTCGCCCGAATGATGATCCGGGCACGCAGTTTTACTATCGCCTGTGGCCGGTACAGGGCGTGATCGTGCACAAGACCCACATCACCTATCCGCTGGGTCCGGCGAAGCTGGCGCGGGTCAAGAGCCTGTTCTACAGCGGCAACTGGCAGGTCGACGCATTGCCGGGCTATGGACCGCAGAGCCGGGCCAACCCGTTTGCCACTTTCGAAGCGATTCCGGCCCAGGCGCGCTATCAGTTCATGCTCGATAACGCCGAATACTTTGTGCGCACGTTCATTCGTGGGCCAGTGTGTCGCGGCCAGATCGCCACGGACGTGATCCGCGATAATTTCTGGGCGCTGTTCCAGGCGCCCGAGCACGACCTGTATGTCACGGATCCGAATTATCGCGGGCAGGCCACGCCATTGCTGGCGATGCCGGGGCAGAACGATGATGTCGGCAGCGTCCTCAGCCTGTGGCACGACTACCGTGACAAGCGTAACGAATACGAAGCCTTGCGCCGGGACAGCTACGCCGATGAGCCAGCACCGAGCTGGTCGACCCTGTGGGCCGGCAACGACAATGCGTTGCTGAGTATCTTCCGCCATTTCGACAGTGCTTCGGTGACCAAAGGCCTGATCGGCGAGGTGCCGCAAACGATATGGCTGTTCGACTATCCGCTGCTGGAGCGCACCTACTATCAACTGGCAGTGAACTTCGATGTGTTCGGGAACCTGTCCCATCAGGCTCAGACGCGCTTGTATTTCGACTTGATCCGCAACGGTGCCGAACAGAATTTCCTGCGCCTGATGCCCGCCGACTCCCGGGATGACTACCTTGACGACTGGTATCAGAATAGTGGCAAATTCAAGATGTGGCTCGACTACGAGACCATCGACGACGACAAGCCGACCGCGCTGAAGCTTAACGCGCTGGACCCCAAGCGCGACTTTGCCATGCAGTTGCTGGCCCGTTATGGCGATCTCAATGCAAGGCCCGACCCGATCAATCGCTGCGACGGCGCTTACTGTTCGCGGCCAAACATCGACCCGGACCTGCAAAGTGCCGAGCAGGCATTGAGCCGCCTGACTTCGCGTCCGGCCGCCGGACTGAAGGTCATCGATCAGTTGCCGGAGGCTACGCTCCTGCGTATTGAAACCGGCAGCGGCAAGCGCGAGGTCTACAGCCTGTTGCGTAACCGTGCCCACAGCAACGTGGCGTTTTTGCTCGGTGAATCATTGCGCTATCAACCGGGGCTCGACACCCTGACGATTTTCCCGGGTGTACTCAGCAGCTACCCGAACTTCATGTTCAACATCCCGGCCGGGCAAGTGCCGGCGTTTGTGGATGCGATGGAAAGCGCCAAGGACACCGACAGCTTCGAGAAAATCGTCGAACGCTGGGGAATACGCCGCAGTCATCCGCAATTCTGGGCTTATTTCCATGACCTGAGCCGCTACATCCACGAAACCGATCCGGTGGAAGAGGGCGTGCTGGACATGAATCGCTACGAGAACCTCTGAACAATCACCGCCCCCCCCTGTAGGAGCGAGCTTGCTCGCGATGATGGATCAGTTGCATTGATGTCGACTGACACACCATCGCGAGCAAGCTCGCTCCTACAGGGGGGTTGTGGACAATCTTTCCCGACAAAAATACTAGGACTTTGTCCGGCGCGTTGATTGGCGTAAACTGCGCCCAAGCCTGCGAGGAGTTTCCATGACCGCTATTACCATCACTGACGCCGCCCACGATTATCTGGCTGATCTGCTCTCCAAGCAGAACACCCCGGGCATCGGCATCCGCGTCTTCATCACCCAGCCTGGCACCCAGTACGCCGAAACCTGCATTGCCTACTGCAAGCCGGGCGAAGAAAAACCCGAAGACACCGCGCTGGGGCTGAAAAGCTTCACTGCGTACATCGACCACTTCAGCGAAGCTTTCCTGGACGATGCAGTTGTCGACTACGCCACCGACCGCATGGGCGGCCAGCTGACCATCAAGGCGCCAAACGCCAAGGTACCGATGGTCAACGCCGACAGCCCGATCAACGAGCGCATCAACTACTACCTGCAAACCGAGATCAACCCGGGGCTGGCCAGCCACGGCGGTCAGGTCAGCCTGATCGACGTGGTCGAAGACGGCATCGCCGTCCTGCAGTTCGGTGGTGGTTGCCAGGGCTGCGGCCAGGCCGACGTGACGCTGAAGGAAGGCATCGAGCGCACCTTGCTCGAGCGCATCCCGGAGCTCAAAGGTGTTCGCGACGTGACCGACCACACGCAGAAAGAAAACGCCTACTACTAAGGTGTTCGCTGCGAAATCAAAAAACGGCGCCCCGTGAGCGCCGTTTTTTATGGGTGATTGGAAACCTGTGGCGAGGGGGCAAGCCCCCTCGCCACAGGGTTGGTGGTGAATCAGGGCCTGTAGAGATGCGCATGCCCCGCACGATACAGCGATGACTCGCTGAAGTGATCACTGCCCAGCACCCGACCCACCAGAATCAACGCCGTACGACGAAATCCCTTCGATTCAACCTTCCCGGCAATATCTGCCAGCGTGCCCACCACCCAATCCTGATCCGGCCAGCTCGCTCGATGCACCACCGCAATCGGGCAATCGGCGCCGTAATGCGGCAGCAGTTCCTCGACGATCTTCGCCAGGTGACTGACCCCCAAATGAATCGCCATGGTCGCGCCGTGCTGCGCCAGGCTGGAGAATTCCTCTCCGGGTGGCATGGCGGTTTTGTCGGCGTAGCGAGTCAGGATCACGCTCTGCGAAATGTCCGGCAGGGTCAGTTCCGCGCCCAAGAGCGCTGCGCAAGCGGCTGTGGCAGTCACGCCGGGTACGATTTCGAACGCAATGCCCAGTTCACGCAGATAGCGAATCTGCTCGCCAATGGCGCCATACAGGCTCGGATCGCCAGAGTGCACCCGGGCCACATCCTGGCCTTTGGCGTGGGCGGTCTTGATCAGGTCGATGATCTGTTCCAGGTGCAGTTCGGCGCTGTTGACCACCTGTTCGGCACAGTGACCTTCCAGTACGGCGGCCGGCACCAGTGAGCCGGCATAAATGATCACCGGGCAACTGCGTATCAGCCGCTGGCCCTTGACGGTGATCAGTTCGGGGTCGCCGGGACCTGCGCCAATGAAGTAGACGGTCATCGTCGGTTCCTGTGGGAAAAAGGGGCTGAACAGGTCTTCAGATGAAGAATGTTCATGATCGAAGGCGGGGATTATCGGTTTTTACGCAGCACCAGCCAATGCCAGGGTTGCCTGGGCATATTTTTGTCGTGGAATCAGCAGTTTTGCCGGGGCCTGGGCCAGTTGTTCGGCCAGGGCCAGTGCGGCGCTTTCCGCAACGCCGTAGCAACCGGTGCGCTCAAACGCTATTTGCGATTGATGGCTGAGTTGCGGTTCATAAGCGGCCAGTTGCTCACTGCTGAAATACGTCAGTTCCAGGCCGAGTTGCTGAGCCAGTTCGATCAGTGCAGGTTCGTCGCGCTTCGAATCGATGCTGGCCAGCGCCTTGATTTCATGACGAGCTATCTGGTGCGCCTCCAGCGCCTGATCGAGCAGCGCCAGCAACGTGCTGACGGGGCAGCCCCGTTGGCAGCCCAGGCCGACCACCAGGGTCGGCGCTGTGCTGACGTCAGTCATGCGTTGTATTGACCATCGCTTTTGCGACGGAACAACCAGGCGCTGATCAGGCCCAGGGCCAGCCAGAATGCCACGTTGGTCAGTTGCGAAGCGATTTTGAACCGGGTTTCCAGCGCCTCTGGAGCAAGCATCGAATGCACCTCCGGTTGCGGCGCGCCAATCACATGGGGAACGGCGAGGATCGCCGCGCCGAGGACTTTCATCAGCCAGTGACGGCTGAACACGATCAGCGCAATACCGACGGCGGTGGAGGCGGCGGTACCGACCCACCACAGTTGCCGTTCTGCCAGGTCGGCGGCGGCAGTGCCTGGCAATTCAGGTGGCAGGCCGAGGGTCGGCGCGAGCACGAAGGTCGCGTAACCGGCCAGGCCCCAGAGCAGGCCTTGAGAGGTTTTGGTCGGCGCACGCAAGGTGTACAGGCCGGCCAGCATCAGGGCGAAACCGACCGCCACCACCAGGTTGCCACCGGTGGTCGACAGCACGCGCTGCCAGCCATCTTCCGGCTCCCAGGCTTGTGCATCATGAGTGTGAGCAGCCATCGCACCGTCGGCGTGTTCATGCATTTCAACAGCGGCCGGTTCGGCTTTTTCGTAGGTCTCGGCCTGCAAAATCAGCGGGGCGACCCAGAAACTTTGCAGCAGGGTCAGCAACAGGGCGGCCAGCAGCCCGGTGAAACCTGCGGTTTGCGCAATACGCTTGATCATGTCGACAGCTCTCAATGGCACGGGAACGCGGAGCTGTGGCGGGTATCGTGGGCGGCGTTGTGCACCGCTTCGATGTGCGAGAAACCGGCGAAATACACAAGGCACGCGCCCAGGATCGACGCGCAGACGGCGGCGGCCAAACGTTGGGTCAGGGTTGAGGTGGTGCTTGCGGCTGTGTGTTCGGCGCTGCTGATGATCGACATGGCGTTTCCCTCTGGTCTGTCAGCGGGGAATAAGAGCGCATGCAAAACCCCGCACGACCAGGCGCGCAAGGTTTCAAACAGCGCCCGCCCACCGCGGGTTTGTTGGTTCAGTGATCGTACTGGTCACTTTGTGTTGCGGGCCGGTCTCCGGGCTCACGAGGGGCAAAGGCTTGCGCCTGGACCTGAAAGCATCACCTTCCCATGCCGCAGTGGCACAGTGGATCTGACGCTTCGCTCGCTTACCGTTGCGGGGGCAGCACCGGACTGACATGGCTTAAGAGTAAAGCACATGATTCACCGGTTTCCCGTTTCACCCTGTGAAGGGCACCCGTAACAAGGTGTGTAGGAGAGCATGGGCGGGGGTTGGGCGTCAATTGGCAGGGGTTCTCAATTCGGAACCGGGTCGACCCAATCGCGAGCAAGCTCGCTCCCACATTTGACCGCATTTTTCTCAAAGAGCCCCATCCCCTGTGGGAGCGAGCTTGCTCGCGATTGGGTCGTTACAGGCGCTACAGAACTCAGCATGAACATTGACCCGCCCCAAGACCATGCGTAGCCTTGCGCTTTCGAGGTTCTTCGGCGTTTGTCGAAGCTAAGAAGGGAACGCGGTCAATGCCGCGGCTGCCCCCGCAACTGTGAACGGTGATGTTCGTTGCCACGCCACTGCTGACTCAATCCATGAGGCCGGCGGGAAGGCGCAGCGAATGCCAGGCTCAAGCCCGGCACACCGTCAGCCAGGAGACCTGCCTCGTCACAGATTCTCACTTTCAACCGGGCGGGGTGATCCGGTGGCGAACTCTTCAGGCACGCGCGTGCGCGTTGCCGGTCGTCGTCCCGTATGCCCGCCAGCTTAGCCATAGGGCATCCGATGAAAACACTGGCCAAACTCCCCGTCACCATCGTCACCGGCTTTCTCGGCTCGGGTAAAACCACGCTGCTGCGCCACATGCTCGACAACGCCCAGGGTCGCCGCATCGCGGTGATCGTCAACGAATTTGGTGAGTTGGGCATCGACGGCGAAATCCTCAAGCAATGCTCCATCGGTTGCACCGAAGAAGAAGCCAACGGCCGTGTCTATGAACTGGCCAACGGCTGCCTGTGCTGCACCGTCCAGGAAGAATTCTTCCCGGTGATGCGCGAACTGGTGGCCCGTCGCGGCGATCTGGACCACATTCTCATCGAAACGTCCGGTCTGGCATTGCCCAAGCCGCTGGTGCAGGCCTTCCAGTGGCCGGAAATCCGCAGTGCCTGCACGGTGGATGCGGTAATCACCGTGGTCGACAGCCCGGCCGTGGCCGCCGGCACCTTCGCCGCGTTCCCGGATCAGGTCGACGCCCAGCGCAAACTCGACCCGAACCTGGACCACGAATCGCCGCTGCACGAACTGTTCGCCGACCAATTGGCCAGCGCTGACCTGGTGATCCTCAACAAAACCGACCTGATCAACCCGACGGACCTGGCCCGTGTGCGCCTGGAAGTCGCCGAAGAGTTGCCGCCAGCGGTGAAAATCATCGAAGCCAGCAGTGGTCGCCTGCCGCTGGACGTGCTGATCGGCCTCGGTGTCGGCTCCGAAGAACACATCGACAGCCGCCACAGCCACCACGACCATCATCACGATGGCGACGACGATCATGATGACCACGATCACGACGCCTTCGATTCGATCTCCATCGAACTGCCGCAAGCCGACGAAAGCCTGCTGCTGGACGCGCTGACCCAACTGGTGGTCCAGCACGGCATCCTGCGCGTCAAGGGGTTTGCGGCGATTCCGAACAAGCCGATGCGCCTGCTGATCCAGGGCGTGGGTACGCGTTTTGACAAGCATTTCGACCGCCAGTGGGGCGCCGAGGAAGCGCGAGTCACTCGCTTGGTGCTGATCGGCCAGGAACTGGACGCCACTGTTCTCGAAGCGCAATTGCGCGCCGCGCTCAGCGTGTAAGCCATGCACCTGCTCAGGACCCAGCCCGGCGGTTTCGTGTCGGATGACAACATTGCCGACCTTGGACAAACCCCCGCCGAGCTGGTGGTCCTGTGCAGCGGCGATTCCAGCCTGGCGCTGCTCGCCGAAGCGGCGCAGCAGTTGCCCGACGATTACCCGAGCGTGCGCCTGGCCAATCCGATGCAGGTGCAGAACCATGCCTCGGTTGACCTGTACGTCGATGAAGTCTTGCGCCACGCCAAGGTCATTCTGATCTCGCTGCACGGCGGAATCGCCTATTGGCGTTATGGCATCGAGCGTCTGGTCGAGCTGTCGCAGCGCGGCGTGCAACTGATTCTGGTGCCGGGTGATGATCGCCCGGACCCGGAGCTCAGCGACTTGAGCACCGTCGGTGCCGAGGATCGCGACCGGCTCTGGCAGTTTCTGCGCCAGGGCGGCATGGGCAACGCCCTCGACTTCTTCCGCTGCCTGGCCAACCGCTGGCTGGCGCGTGATTACACCTGGGGCGAACCGCAAACCCTGCCACGCACGGCGATTTACCATCCGCACAAACATTCTGCCGCACTGAGCGACTGGCAGGCCGACTGGCACGCCGATCAACCCGTGGCGGCGGTGCTGTTCTACCGCTCGCATTTGCAGGCGGCGAACACCGCGTTCATTGATGTTTTTTGCCAGCGTTTGCAGGCGGCGGGGTTGAATCCATTGCCGATTGCGCTGGCCAGCTTGAAAGAGCCCGGCTGCCTCTCGGTGGTCGAGGACTGGCTGGATGAAGTCGAAGCTTCAGTGATTCTGAACACCACTGGCTTCGCTCAATCCAGTCCGGAAGCACCCCATCTGCGCCCGTTTCGCCGCAATATCCCGGTGATCCAGGCGATTTGCGCCCAGGACAACGAACCCGGCTGGCGCGCCAGCGAACAGGGGCTTGGCCCCCGTGACCTGGCGATGCATATCGCGTTGCCTGAGCTGGACGGGCGCATCATCAGCCGTCCGATCAGCTTCAAGGACCTGGCGTGGCGCAGTGAGCGTAGTCAGTCGGATGTAGTCTGCTACCGGCCTCAGCCGGAACGCATGGACTTCGTTGCCGAACTGGCGCGGCGCTGGGTCGATCTGGCGCGGGTGCCCAATGCAGAAAAACGCATTGCCTTGATTCTCGCCAACTACCCGACCCGCGACGGTCGCATCGGCAATGGCGTCGGCCTCGATACCCCGGCAGCGGCGTTGAATATCCTGCGGGCGTTGCATGCCGACGGTTATCCATTACCGGCTGAGTTACCAGACAGCGGCACCGCGCTGATCCAGCAGTTACTGGGCGGCGTCAGCAACGACCTCGATACCCTTGACCTGCGTCCGTGCCAGCAAAGCCTGGGCATGGATGACTATCTGGTGATGTTCAACGCCCTGCCTGAAGCCAATCGCGCGGCGGTGCTCGAACGTTGGGGTGCGCCGGAAAACGACCCGATGTATCGCAGCGGGCGGATGATGATCGCCGGCCTGCGTTTTGGCCTGACCTTCGTCGGCATTCAGCCGGCCCGGGGTTATCAGGTCGACCCGAGCGCGGTGTATCACGACCCGGACCTGGTGCCGCCCCACGGCTACCTGGCTTTCTACTTCTGGCTGCGCAACACCTATGGCGCCCACGGCGTGATCCACGTCGGCAAACACGGCAACCTCGAATGGCTGCCGGGCAAGGGCGTGGGGCTGTCGGAACATTGCTGGCCAGACGCTTTGCTCGGGCCGCTGCCGAACATCTATCCGTTCATCGTCAACGACCCGGGTGAGGGCGCCCAGGCCAAGCGGCGGACCCAGGCGGTGATCATCGATCACCTGATGCCACCGCTGACCCGCGCCGAAACCTACGGCCCGCTGCGTAACCTCGAGCTGTTGGCCGACGAATATTACGAAGCGCAGCTGCTCGATCCGCGCCGCGCCCTAGAGTTGCAGCGCGACATCCTGCAACTGGTGCGTGACACCCACATCGACCGTGAACTGCAACTGGACGAACAACTCGACAGCGATGCCGATGCGGCGATCTGGTTGCCGCGACTCGACACTTACCTGTGCGACTTGAAGGAGTCGCAGATCCGCGACGGCCTGCATGTGTTCGGCGAATCGCCCACCGGGCGATTGCGCATCGATACCTTGCTGGCGCTGTTGCGCATTCCACGGGGCGATGGCCGGGGTGCGCAGTCGAGTCTGCTGCGGGCGCTGGCCAAGGCCTTCGGACTAGGATTCGATCCGCTTGATTGCGCCTTGGCCGAGCCGTGGATTGGACCACGACCTGAACAACTGCAAGTACTCGGCGACGAACTTTGGCGTACCACAGGCGATACCCGTGAACGTCTTGAGCTGTTCGCTACACAACTGATCTCACAGACATTGAACTGTAGGAGCGAGCCTGCTCGCGATGGTGTGTCAGTCGACACCAATGTGGCTGACACACCATCGCGAGCAAGCTCGCTCCTACAGGAGTCGGACTGGACTGAGGTGCAAGTCATTATCGATGGTTTGCGTGACGTCATTGCTCCGCGTCTGGACGCCTGCGGCCCGGCGGAAATGCGCGGATTGCTCGACGCGCTTGGCGGTCGCTTCGTCCCGGCCGGTCCCAGCGGCGCGCCCAGTCGTGGTCGTCTTGACGTGCTGCCCACCGGGCGCAACTTCTATTCGGTGGATGTACGCAACCTGCCGACCACCACGGCGTGGCGCATCGGGTTCCAGTCGGCCAACCTTATTCTCGAACGGCACCTGCAAGACCACGGCGATCATTTGCGCCAGCTCGGCTTGTCGGTGTGGGGCACCGCAACCATGCGCACCGGTGGCGATGACATCGCCCAGGCGATGGCGTTGATGGGCGTGCGTCCGGTCTGGGCCACCGGCAGCCAGCGGGTCGATGATTTCGAGATTCTGCCGTTGAGTTTGCTCGACCGCCCGCGGGTGGACGTGACCTTGCGTGTGTCCGGTTTCTTCCGTGATGCCTTTGCCAATCTGATTCGTTTGTTCGACGCGGCGGTGCAAGCGGTGGCCGATCTCGATGAGCCGGACGACCTGAACCCGTTGGCGGCCAAGGTACGCGCCGAGCGTGCAGCCTTGCTGCAGGCGGGGCTCGATGAAGACGCAGCGCGACGTCAGGCCGGCTGGCGGATATTCGGGGCCAAACCCGGTGCCTACGGCGCGGGTGTGCAGGGCGCCATCGACGGTCGCCTGTGGCAGAGCCGCGAGGACCTGGCCGAGGTCTACCTCAACTGGGGTGGCTACGCTTACGGCGGTTCCGACGAAGGCACCGCCGCCCGGGAACAGTTCAGCCAGCGCCTGAGCCAGGTACAGGCGGTGCTGCAAAACCAGGATAACCGCGAGCACGATCTGCTCGACTCCAACGATTACTACCAGTTCCAGGGCGGCATGCTCGCGGCGGTGGAAAGCCTGAAAGGCGAGGCGGCGGCCAGCTATCATGGCGACCACAGCCAGCCGGACCTGCCGAAGATTCGCACCTTGAAGGAAGAGCTGAACCGGGTGATCCGCTCCCGGGCTGCCAACCCGAAGTGGCTTGAAGGCGTTAAACGTCACGGCTACAAAGGGGCGTTCGAAATGGCTGCGACGGTCGACAACCTGTTCGCCTTCGACGCCACCACGCAGTTGATCGACGATCACCAGTACGCGTTGCTGGCCGATGCCTATTTGCTCGATCCGGGCACCCGGGATTTTGTCCGCGAACACAATCCCCATGCCTTGCGCGACATGACCGAGCGCATGCTCGAGGCGCAACAACGGGGAATGTGGAAGGAGCCCGGCGAGTACCGCGAGGCGCTGGAGAATCTGTTGCTGGATATAGAAGAAGATGGCTGACGCACTTAAACCTGTGGGAGCGAGCTTGTTCGCGATGACATTCATTCAGTCGACAAAAATGTTGCCTGACATTCCGCCATTGCGAGCAAGCTCGCTCCCACAGGGATTGGGGTGCCTGTGAAGATTACCGACCATGACCGAGATAGAACAATGACCGACACCCCGCATTTCCCGCTCTGCGCCGTGGTCGGCGCCGACGATTTGAAGCTTGCCCTGTGCCTGACCGCCATCGACCCGAAAATCGGTGGTGTCCTGATCGAAGGCCCGCGGGGCATGGCCAAGTCGACGCTGGCCCGCGGTCTGGCGGATCTGCTGGCCAGCGGTCAGTTCGTCACCTTGCCGCTGGGCGCCACTGAGGAGCGGCTGGTCGGCACCCTCGATCTCGATGCGGCACTGGGCGAAGGTCGCGCACAGTTTTCCCCCGGCGTACTGGCCAAGGCTGACGGTGGCGTGCTCTATGTCGACGAGGTCAATCTGTTGTCCGATCATCTAGTTGACCTGCTGCTCGATGTGGCCGCCAGCGGCACCAATCTGGTAGAGCGTGACGGCATTTCCCATAGGCATTCGGCAAAATTCGTGCTGATTGGCACCATGAACCCGGAAGAGGGAGAACTGCGTCCGCAATTGCTTGACCGTTTCGGTTTGAACGTCGCCCTCGGTGGTCACACCGCGCCGGTCGAGCGTGGTCAGATCATCCGTCGTCGCCTGGATTTCGACGCCGACCCGCAAGGTTTCTGCGCCGAATGGGAATCCGCACAGGCGACTCTGCGTGACCGTTGCCAGAACGCACGCAATGCACTGGCAAGCATTCCCCTCGACGACCAGGCGCTGGCACACATCACCGAACGTTGCTTCGCCGCTGGCGTCGATGGTTTGCGCGCCGATCTGGTCTGGCTGCGCGCTGCCCGGGCTCACGCTGCCTGGCGCGGGGCGAACGCCATCGCCGAGGAAGATATCGACGCAGTCGCCGAGTTCGCCTTGCGCCATCGCCGTCGCGAACATTGCGCACCGACGCCTCAGTCATCCCAGGCGACGCAACAATCGGCGCCTCAGCACGCCAACCCGAGCGAAGGGCAGGGCCAGTGGGGCGAGTTGCCTGCCCAGGCGCTGGCGGTCGGTGCTCGACGTGAAGTGCCGAGCTGGCCAAAAAAGCCCTAGGCATTCGCCCACGCTCCGATGCGGGGGCGAATGCCAGACCCCGAGCCGGGCGGCTGGACCACGGCAAACAGGGTAAGCGTCATACGGCCCGTAGCGGCTCGGTCAACTGGCCTGGCACATTGCTCAATGGCCGACCGCGTCAGCGCGACGACCTGTTGTTTCAGCTGCGCACTCGCTCGCCCCACGAACTGTGGCTGGTGATCGTTGATGCCTCCGCATCGACCCGCCGTCATCAGGCATTGAGCGATGCCAAGGGCTTGCTGGCGCAGTTGTTCGACGATGCCTATCGCCAGCGTGCGCGTCTGGCGCTGCTCACAGCCAGCGGTGCTACACCGAAGTGGCAGGTGCAGGGATTGAAGGCCTCGACCGGGTTGCGCCATTGGCTCGATGGCCTTGGCGCCGGGGGCGGCACGCCGTTACTGGCCGCGTTGGGCGAAGCGGGGCGATGGCTTGGTGCACGGAAAAAGCGTTTTCCGGCAGAGCAGCAGCGGTTGTTGCTGGTGACCGATGGACGGCTGAAGGACTGGCCGTTGTTGCCCGTGCTGGAGTGCCCGGGGGTGCTGATCGACATCGAGCGCGGGCCGATCCGGCTCGGGCGCAGCAGGGTGTTGGCGACGCAGTTGCAGGCCGAGTATCGGCACATTGACGAGCTGCTTCCTGGCTGAAGTTTGCTTTGTCTGCACGGGCCTCATCGCGAGCAAGCTCGCTCCCACATTGGTCCGGGTGAACACAAAGTCTGTGAACACCGAATGATCCCTGTGGGAACGAGCTTGCTCGCGAAAGCGGAGGGTCAGTCAACATCAATTTCGGATTACTTGCCCATCGCCTGCCGATACTGCCGGGTGCGCTTGCCAATGTATAACCGGTCGAGAATCAACGCCCACAACGCCGAGACTTCAGGCCGGTTTTTGCGTCCACGGCTCAAGCGATGCAGCTGGAATTTGACCACCGCCATGCTCGCCAGCGCCGCCAAGGGCTTGCGTTTCCAGCGGATCGGCGGCAGTTGCGGATGGCTGTCCTGCCCTTCGCGCCAGTGCTTGACCAGGTGTGGTTCCACAGCGAGCGCGGTGCCGATGCCGGCCATGGCAAGGCCGCTGTCGAGGACCTGTTCGACGATTGCCAGACGCCGGATCCCGCCGGTCACCATCACCGGCATCCGCGCCACGCTGGCCAGTTCGCCGGCCATTTCCAGAAAGTACGCCTCCCGCGCCAGGGTTCGGCCGTCGCGCGCCTCGCCTTGCATGGCAGGTGCTTCGTAACTGCCACCGGAGAGTTCCAGCAGGTCGATCGGTTGTTCGTTGAGCCACTGGATCACTTGCCGCGCATCATCGGCATCGAAACCACCGCGCTGGAAATCTGCTGAGTTGAGTTTTACCGACACACAAAATTGCGGCGACACCGCTTGGCGAACCGCCTCGACGACGGACAACAGCAGACGCGCACGATTTTCCAGGGATCCGCCCCATTGATCGGTGCGCCGATTGGTCAGCGGCGAAAGGAACTGGCTGATCAGGTAGCCGTGGGCGGCGTGGATCTGCACGCCGGTAAAACCGGCTTTCTCAGCCAGTGCGGCGCTGGTGGCGAAACGTCGGATCACCTCCTGGATGTCGTCCGCGTTCATGGGTTTGGGTTCGGCGAACATCTTCGAGAACGGGCCCAGATCCAGCGCAACCGCCGACGGCGCCAGAGCTTGCTGGCCAAGGTTGGCCATGGTCTGGCGGCCAGGATGGTTGAGCTGCACCCAGAAATGCGCACCGCCGGCCCGACCAGCGCTGGCCCACTGGCGGAAGCGCTCCAGGTGGCGCTCGTCTTCCAGCGCTACTCCGCCGGGACCGGTCATGGCGCGACGGTCGATCATTACATTGCCGGTCAGCAACAAGCCGGCCCCGCCCTCGGCCCAGGCCTGATACAGACGAAGCAGGGCCTTGTCGGGTACTTGATCGGTATTGGCGAGGTTCTCTTCCATCGCGGCATTTGGCAATGCGATTGCCGATGGTCTGGCCGTTGGGCAAATTCAACGCTTGAAAGGGCGACATGCTTGGCTCCTCCTCGTAGTGATGAGCAGAGGCTAACCTTAAAGTTAACTTTAATGTCAAGCAGATAAATGGGCCCGCAATGAAGATCGGTGAATTGGCGCAGTTGAGCGGGTTGACCGCATCGCGGATGACCCATGGCAAGGCGCAGTTGCCGGGCTGGATCGACACCCTCCAGGCCCGGCCCGAAGGGGGATTTTTACTGTTGAGCGGGCAAAACAGTTTGAGTGACAGGGTAGGCAAAAGACTCAGTGTTATCGATAGTCGCAAAAACGGTTTGCTCCTCTCCCGGCTTTATGGGAGCAGAAACGTTTCGTAAGAAGCTGATGTATCGGTCTGGCCTCCAGCGGGTTGTACTTAAACCCATGAAAGACGGGAGCAAGGTAGCCCCAGTATAAAATTCCCCAGGTGAAACAGAGAAAATGGTGGTAACGGAGGTTTTGATTGGAAAAAAGATCGCGCCGGGATAAGTGCCACATAACGGATAGCCCGGAGCTCCTTGTGAACATTTTGACGGTGGCTCCTGGCCGACTACCAGTTTGGTGGGCGGTGAACTTACACCCGTTACCACAACCGAAAATGAAATGCCCTTGCCTGGCAGGTTTTGCAGATTCAATTGTGACATCGTGAAGTTACCGTTAGACAGCGTGGATACCTGCTTCAAAATGACGTCATCGCTGGTTTTCGCCGTTACCATGAACGGGCCTGTAGCCGTGGTCCCAACGATCGTGCCCGAGATGGATGTGGCACTTTTTGAAAGCGGTGTCGTGATGCAAACTTCAGGGCCATTCTGGCCGATGTACTTTCCATTGACCAAGCTGCTGCACTCTTCGCTGACCGTGGAAACAGTCGCGTCCGGATCAATATTGCAACCCGTTAAACCCATCCCCAGCGTCGCGCAAACAAATAAAGTTCTCGCCGTATTCATGTTCGATCCCCTTTGGTTTCGATAGTCAGATGCGGCGCCAGTATTTCCTTGCCTACTCAGAAGCGTCTACTGTCATATTTGACAGTAGCAAGCAGATTGGTCGGGTTTAAACAGATCTTTTTTCGATGGCACACATCGCACGGTTAGCGATGAGGAGGCGCTTTGCAGTAGGTGGGATAGATAGCTTTATTGATGAAATGTGTAGCGATCCTTCCCGGTATGTTTTGACTCATACAAGGCCGCATCGGCCTTGATCAGCGCCTGGTTCAGTGTGTCACCGTCGAGCACCCGGGCCAGGCCGATACTGATGGTCACCGGGTGTCGAGTGGGTTGCTCGCGTACCACCCGACACAGGTCGCCGGCCAGCGTCTCGACGTCTTCGCGGCTAACCCCGGCCAGGTAAATCGCGAACTCCTCGCCACCCAACCGCGCATATTCGTGGTGGGCCGTCACCGACTTGATGTCCTGCGCGATGCGCTTGAGCACCTCATCGCCAATGTCGTGGCCGTAGACGTCGTTGACCTTCTTGAAGTTGTCGATGTCGATCATCGCCAGGTAGTGGTCGTTTTCCCGCGGCACGCTGTTCAACTGCAGGCTTGCGCGGGTCATGAACGAACGGCGATTGGGGATTTCGGTGAGGGTGTCGATGTAGGCCTGGTCCAGCAGCAGCCTGGACATGATGAAGTTGTTGAGCTTGGCCTTGTGCAGCGTCAGGAAGCTGTAGAGGGTCAGGCCGCAGATAAATGTCGTGTAACTGAGGGCCATCACGCCCCCCAGTTCAAACTGTTCGATACCGGTGTTGTAGAAGGGATTGAGAAACCACCAGGTCACCAACTGCGCGGCAAAGAATGACCAGCGGCTCAGCGGCAACACCGAGGCTGTGAACAGGGTGGCCGAAGCCGCCAGCAACAGCCAGGCCGGTTGGTGGTCGTTTCCCAGGCCTTCGATGAGCAGCCGCGTGCCGAAGGCAATGGTGAGCACAAACAGCAGGTTGAGTTTCTGGAAGTGCCGGGCGTCGCGGATAAACAGCAGAATGATGACGAGAATGGTGAAGACACCGAAGAACACCAGCGAACGCCAGGTGAATGGCTGCCCGCCGATAAAACTCAGGATCAGGTCGTAAGCAACCCAGACCACAATGCTGGCGATGTAGATCAGTACGCAAAATGTGTGCAGCCGATCGAATTCATGTTGGAGGAACTCGGCCTTGAGCTCAGCCGGCGCCGATTTTTTGAGCACTTCGTCTTCAATGGTTTTGTACATCGCCGACCTTGCCCTTGTGCTGGTTGTCGAGAATCACCTTGCCCCAGGGTCGGTAGCGCAGGGAGAAAACCGATGTCGGGTGGCAACCCGGTGAAGAGGTTTGTGGCGGCATCGGTTCGGCACGGAAGGGTTGTCCGGCAGCGCTGACTTGCCGGAAGGCTTCCCTGACGATGCCGATGGAGCAGGGCAGCGCATTGGCGTAGCCGGTGCGAATCAATGGTGGCAAGCGTCCGGTGCCGGCACCGTCTTGCCACCACACCTGGATTCCGGCGTTCGCCAATTCCCCCAGCCATTGGCCATTCACTTGTGGCGCGAGTTTGCCGACGTTGAACACGCTGATGTGCAATGGTGCGTCGAGCTTGCCGGAAAAATCCTTGAGCTGGCGTTGCAATCTTTGTCGGCGATCCAGCGCCAGAAAGTGCAGGTCATCCAGTTCCATGGGCAGATACCAGCCGCTGACGGGGAGTTTCCAGTCCTTGCGCAGTTTCTGCTGCCGGGCCAGCGACTGCCCCAGTTGCGTCTGCCAGTACGTTGCCAGCCCGGCACTGTCAAGCTCATTGATACGCTGGTAATAGGCCGGGTCCATGTACAGGCCCAGCACCAGTTTCAGGCCTTGGGCCTGGGCCTGTTTCAGGCTGCGGGCAAGCCAGCCGTCGGCACCGCCGAAGTCCGAATCGCCGTAGGCCGTCCACTGTACGATCACCGTGTGCACGCCCTGGCGGGCGCTGTCCTGCCAGATCCGCTGCCATTGCGCCTGGCTCAGGTTGGCATCGACATTGAGCGGTTGATAGAAAATCCGTTCGTCGGCATGGGTCGCCGCGGCGCCCAGCAACAGGCACAAAGCCAAAAGAAGTCGCTTCATCAGAAATTCAACTCCACGCCCACCAGCACGCCGTTGCCGCCTTCATACAGATTGCCACCCAACGCTTGTTGATACTCGGTGCGCACCGTCAAGTGCGCGCGATAGGCGTTGTAGACATCGTCGTCGAACCACCATTGCCAACGCAGGCCCAGACCGGTGCGCAGATCCTGGCGCCAGTCGTTGCTCGGGTCCTGGGTCGCGAATTCGAGAAAGCCGTACGGCATGATCGTTTGTGCGCCGTTGAACGGAAGTTTCCAGGTGTGCCCTTGCTGGAAGCGCGACAACCATTGATGGTCGCCGGCCTTGGTCCACCACGCCGCGTCGAGGTAGAGGAAGCGCTCCTCCCAGTCGCTTTCATCGACCCGCCAATCGTTGCGGAATCGACCCTGATCAAGGAACGACGCGGTTGTCCGCAGCAGGTAGTCGGTGGTGGTGTGGCCATCATTGCGGTGATCCTCGGCCTGATCGGACACCTTGTCGGGGACCAGCATCTGGCCGAGGCTCAGGCCATGGTTGTCCTGATCATCGAACTGGCTTTGCTTGTAGATCTCGCCATAGAAGTTGATGTTGGCGGTGCCCCAGGGCTTGTAGCGCAGGCCGACGCCGGTACCCAGGGATTCGGCATAGCTCGACCTGCCCACGCCGCCAAGCAACACGCGGCCATAGACCGACAGCGTGCTGCCGGCGCGGCTGGGTTCATCGCCCAGTGCGTGGTCCCACATGGCCAGTTGCACGTTCTGTGAACTGGAGCGTCGCTGTGTGCCGATGCTGTCGTCGGGACGCAGGATGTCGTTGGTCGATATCCCGGCCGGTGACCAGGTGCTGGCGATGGTGACTGTGTCGCGACGGGACAGGCTTTCGTGGGCGCGACGCTGGCGATAGCGGCGCGCTTCCATGCTGCCATCCTCGTCATCGGCGGCCACCGGGTTCTGCTCCAGATCGATCACCCGGCGCAGTTCCTTGCGCGCCGAAGCGCTGTCTTCGACCTCGTCATAACGCCAGGCCAGGGTTTCGCCGAGGCGATAGTCTTCCGGGAAATCCTGGGTGGCGCGTTGCAGATACGGGATGGAACCGGCGCGTGCTGCCTTGGTCTCGGCACCGGCCAGG
This sequence comes from Pseudomonas sp. GW821-FHT12A04, assembly GCF_058807755.1. Classification (NCBI taxonomy): domain Bacteria; kingdom Pseudomonadati; phylum Pseudomonadota; class Gammaproteobacteria; order Pseudomonadales; family Pseudomonadaceae; genus Pseudomonas; species Pseudomonas sp. GW821-FHT12A04. The sequence goes on along the minus strand of NZ_JBXAQZ010000021.1, from coordinate 57,315 downwards.
CGCACGCCGTAGTCGGCCCGATAACGGGGATTGTCCGGTTCGCGGCGCGCCGCTTCGGCAAGCCATTCGGTACTTTGTTGCAGGTCGCCGGCCTTTTGCGCCGTGACCGAGGCCGCATAGTAATGCTCGGCATCCGGTACTAGCTGCAGGGCGGAACGCTGGCGTTGCAGCGCGAGGGTGTGATCGCCCCAGGCATCGGCAATCGCCGCGCCCAACGTCCACTCATTGGCACCACGGGTGCGGCTTAGTTGCCAGTAGCGTTCAGCTGTTTGCGTGTCGCCGATATTCAGGGCGCCGCGGCTGGCGGTGAGGCGGGCATTGTCGCTGAGTTCGGCATCTGGAATGCTGCGCCAGATGGCCAGGGCACCGGCCGAGTCTCCGGCCGCCTCCAGGGCGTAGGCGAGTGGCAGGCGAGTGTTCTGGTCACCCATTTTTTCGGCGGTCTGGTAATACACCACTGCTTCGCCGGGGCGCTCGGGCATTGCACAACGGCCGAGGGCGCGGTAGTCGCCCGCAGCTTGCGGGAGATCACTGATGGCCTGTTGAACCGCGCCGCACTGGCCGTTTTCCGCCAGTTGCGCCAGCAGTTGCCCGCGAGTGGCGGGGTCGACGCGCTTGAGCAGCGAAACAATGCGTTGCTGTTGTGCCGCGGTCGGTGTCGACGCGGCATACAACCCCGCCAACCTTTGCAGCAGGGGCGTCGGCAGCTTGCCGCCGTGGCGGTCGAAGGCGCTCTCGAGCAACTGTTGCGCATGTTCACGATGGCCGGCATTCAGCGCCAGGTAGGTAGCCTGGTTGAGCGAATCGAGGTTGCCGGTCTGCTGGTAATGCCGCTCCCAGAATGCCGCCGCTTCGGTATCGTGATCCGATGCCTGGAGCAGTTCAGCGCGGCGTTTGACCACGTCGGCGGTCTGCGGCTGGCTGGCGAGGTAGGCCATGACTTTGTCGCTGCGGCCTTCCTCCTGCCAGACGTCGAGCAGGTGTTCGCGGCGTCGCGTGTCCCAAGGCTCCGGTAGACGGGTCGTTTGCAGCAGGTCGGTGGCTTGCAGGCGCTGGGCGAGGACCAGCCAGGCCTGCGGGTTTTCTTCGGGTTGGCAACTTTTCAATTGGCTCAGCGCAGCTTGCGGATCACGACGCGACAGCCAGTCGGCGGTCTCCAGGCATGGCCGCTGCAACTCACCACTCAAGCGTTGTACCGTGGCGCTGTCGCCGGTTTGCCGCGCCAGTTCCCACAGACGCTGGCGTTGCGCCGGGTCGGCAAGATCGGCAGGCGGCAGCGATTGCATCCAGCGCTGCGCCTGCTGGACCTGGCCCATGGCAATCGCCCGGTCGACCATGGCCAGCCGGGTCTTGCGCGCGGCTTCCGGGCTTGGCGCCGTTTGCAGCAGTTGCTGCAAGGATTGCTCGTCGAGGCGTTGCACGTAGGCGTTGGCCAGGCGTTGCCAGCTTTGGGCATCGAGTTGTTGGTTAGCGGCCAGTGGCGCCAGTTCCTTGATGGTGCCATCCCAATCGCGCAGTTGCTCGGACCAGTTGGCCCGGGCCTGTTGCAGCGCTTGCTCATCACCCTTGGGTGGCAGTTGCGCCAGCCAGTCATGGGCCGAGGCCGCGCCGCCGCGCTTGGCCAGGCTCGCGCTGTAGGCCTGCCACAGGCGCACGCGATGCTCCAGATTGCTGGAGGCTATCCATTGCTCCACCTGTTTTCTGTCCGGCGGATCCTGTTCGATCCAGGCCAGGCGCAAGTTGAGCAGGCTATCGCTGTTGGACGGGGTATCCGGCAGCGCTTGCAGGGCATCTTCGTAGCGTTGCTGCTTGACCAGCGATTGCACCAGTAATGCCCGTGCTTCATCGTTTTGCGGCACTTTGCTCAGCAGGTGGCGCATCAGCCGTTCGACTTCCTTCCAGTTGCCGTTTTTCGCTTCGCGGTAACTGCGGTCCATATAGGGGTAACTGCGGAACTGATCGAAATCGGTCAAGGGTTCGGCTTGCACCCACGCCGTCGTGTTCAGGCAGAGCAACAGGCTACCGGCCATCAAGGTCTGACGATGGACAGGCTTCATGCGGCCTCCCGGGCAATGCAGTACGCTGCGTGCTGCTCGCTCGTCTGATCGACCAGGGCCTGTTCGAGGATTTCCTGTGTGATCATGCCGCGTTCAATCAAGTGTTCACCGAGAGACATTTTTTCCGCATCGAAATCGATCAGCGCCTGATTGAACAGGGTTGGCGGCACCATGCCGCGTACTTGCAACAGATTGCCCAGCAACACTTGGTGATGGCTGACGCGCTCAATCAGGTCTTCGTCGTCCTGATTTTGCTCAAGCACCTCAAGCATCTGATGCACTTCCTCGCTTTGACGAGGGCTGGCGTACCAGTAGCGGATCCCCAGCGTCACCCGGCCTTGTGGTGCAAGGCGGCAACGCACCGGGCGTTTCAGTTGACGGCTGATGGCGCCCAGGGACACTTGGCTCACCGGACCTTCGGAGGCCAGCACCAGGGTTTCGTTCTCCTCGGCGACCGGCAACACGCCGTAGTGTGTAGCGATTTTGCGCGGCACGGCTTCGATCAGGCGTTTGTCGAGCTTGAACGGATTGAGTGGCGCCCATTCCAGGTCCAGTTGTTCGGCCAGGGCCTGCACCAGTTGCGTGGTGTCGATGTGCCCGCGCAGCAGCAGTTCCTGACCCAGGCGTCGGCGTACCGGGTTGGTGATCGCGGCTTCGAGTTGATCTTCAGACAGCAGGCCTTTTTCCACCAGACGATGGCCCAGCGGGGTGCGCTGGGCTTCAGCCAGGGCTGGAAACTCATGGGTGGTCTTGTCCCAGGCGACGCGACGGGAATCGCCCATTTCCATCACCTGGCGCAACGCCCGAACGTTGGCGAAAAAATTCACGAAATTGCTCCACACCATCCGGGGCGCCGACAGCAGTCCTTCGCCGAGTCCGTAAAAACGGGTGACAAACCAACCGCGCTGGAATAGCCGGTTGAGCAGCATGAAGCCATTGAGCCACAGCAGGCCCGCCAACAACGTGCTGTCAGAGAGGATCGACGGGAACCGCCAGGCGTTCGGCGCGATCACGGTGACCAGCCACATCGCCAGCAACACCACCAGCAGTATGTTCACCAGGAAGCTCAACAGGTACGCAATCAGGCCACGGCGGTCGCGCCACAGAAAATAATTGAGCAGGCCTTTGCTGCTCCAGCCCAGATTCTTGGTGCCCTGGAACACGATGCCGACGATCCAGCGCGACTTCTGCCGGATCGCGTACTGCAAGTCACGGGGAAAGTGCTCGCGCACACAGATCACCTGGGAAAAGGCGCGGTCCATGCCGAATACCCATGGTTGTTCCAGTGCCAGTTTCGGGTCGGTCACCGAATAGCGGGCAAAGATGCACTTCATGCCTTTTTGCTTGAGGCGGAAACCGATGTCGTAGTCTTCGGTGAGGCTCTGCACGTCGAAGGCGATACCGTCACCGTCTTCGAGCAGGGCACTGATGGCCTTACGGCTGAAACAGGTGCCGACCCCGGCGCTGGGCACTTGTCCGGTCAGTGCTTCACGCACGATGACGTCCTTGCCATGGTTCTCGGCGAACTCGTCGACGTAGTGCCCGGCAGTGAAGCCATGCCATTCCGGCGCGTAGGGATAGACCGGAATCTGGATCAGGTCCTTGGCCGGCAGCAGGTAGTTGAACAGGCGCAACTCCATGGGTGAAATCACGTCCTCGGCATCGTGCAGGATGAAGCCGGCGAACTGGATCTTTGCATCGTTTTCAAAGCGCAGGATGGCGTCGATCACGTTGTTCAGGCAGTCAGCCTTGCTGGTAGGACCGGGACGGGCGCACACCACTTTGTGCACGTTGGGATAATGCAGGCACACCGCATCGACGTCGGCCTGGGTCTCGGCGTCGTTGGGGTAGGTGCCGACGAAAATCTGATAGTTCTCGTAGTCGATGGTCGAGGCGGCCAGGCGCGCCATTTCACCGACCACGCCGACTTCGTTCCACGCCGGCACCATGATCGCCAGGGGTTTTTCGCCGATGGAATACAGCCGTTGCTCATCGGCTCGGTCGAATTTTTCATAGATCCGCCAGCGCCGGATCAGCTTGCGGGTCCAGTACACCAGGTCGATGAACAGGTCATCGAGGCCGAGTATGAACATCAGCAGGGCCAGGGTAATCGCGAGGTATTTGAGACCGAACAACACATAGGCAAAGAAGTCGACAAACACCAGGCTCATACGGCTTTACCCGCCGTGCGGTGTTTGAGCCAGATGCCGAGGCGATTGGCGATGCGTTCGCTGGCGTGTCCGTCGCCATAGGGGCTATGGACCCGGCTCATTCGCTGGAAGGTGGCTTCATCATCGAACAACAGGCTCGATTCCCTGACGATGCGGTCGGTGTCGGTGCCCACCAGCACCACGGTTCCGCCTTCGAGCGCCGATGGCCGCTCCGTGACATCGCGCAGCACCAGAAGCGGCTTGCCAATGGCCGGTGCTTCCTCCTGGATGCCACCGGAATCGGTGAGAATGAAATAGGCGCGGTCCATCAGCCAGACGAAATGCTGGTAATCCTGCGGTGCCACCAGATAGATATTGGGTTTGTCCGAGAGGACGCTGTAGACCGCCTTTTGCACCTGCGGATTGAGGTGCACCGGGTAGACGAATTGCGCATCGGGATAACGTTCGGCAAGGGTGGCCAGAGCCAGGCAGATGTTGCGAAAACCGCCGCCGAAATTCTCCCGGCGATGCCCGGTGATCAGCACCATGCGCCTGTTGTCGTCGAGCACCGCCAGCGGCGAGTCGGCGGCCGGGTGCCAGTGGATTTCCTGTTGGTGTTTGCGCATCCATACCAGCGCATCGATCACCGTGTTACCGGTGACCTCGATGTTGGCCTTGGACACACCTTCGCGCAGCAGGTTGTCCTGGCTGATGGTGGTCGGCGCGAAATGCAGGTCGGCGATGACACCGGTCAGGTGCCGGTTGGCTTCCTCAGGCCAGGGTGCACGCAAGTTACCGGTACGCAAACCTGCCTCGACGTGGCCGATGGGTATCTGGCGATTGAAGGCGGCGAGGGCGGCAATGAAGCTGGTGGTGGTGTCGCCGTGTACCAGCACGATATCCGGATGCACCCGCTCGTAGGCTTTGTCGAGATGCCCCAGCAATTGTTCGGAGAGACCGTTGAGGGTCTGGCCCTGGGTCATCACCTGCAAGTCTTCATCGACCGTCAGCTCGAACGAGTCGAGGACCTGCTTGAGCATTTCCCGGTGCTGGCCCGTGGAGCAGATGTTCAGGGTTATACCTGGCCAATTGCGCAGGACCCGTGCCAGAGGGGCCATCTTGATGGCCTCCGGACGCGTACCGAAAACCATCATGACTTTAAATGACATCAACCCTCCTGGGACCGCGCACGCCGAACACGTCGCGGCTGCTAAAACCGGTAATTTCCTGGACATAGAATAAAGCAGTCGGGTGGGCGGTTGTCCAATGAAGCTGCTCTGAGTCGCGGGTGTTGCTTCGAGTGGGGTCATGTGCACCCAATTGAGAACCAGATACCCGTCCCTCTGATTCAAAACAAATTTCAATCCCTCTCACATTCCCTCCACATCCTGTGGCACACTTTCTGCCGCTTATTCCGTTATTGCACAATTAATTCCGCTATAGCGGAACAATAACTTCCAGTCAGGAGAAACACCCATGAGCATTACTCGTTACGGCACTGGCAGCACCGCCGGCGGCGGTCAGCCTCGTCCATTCGCCCGCGCTGTCGAAGCCGATGGCTGGCTGCACGTGTCCGGCCAGGTGCCGGCGCTGGATGGCGAGATCATTGTCGGTGGTATCGTCGAGCAGACTCACCAGACCATGAAGAACCTGATCGCTATCCTTGAAGAGGCCGGTTATGGCCTCGAAGACGTGGTGCGCACTGGCGTGTGGCTGGAAGATCCGCGGGATTTCTGGAGCTTCAACAAGGTGTTCTCCGAGTACTTCAAGCCTGAACATGCCCCGGCGCGGGCCTGCGTGCAGGCGAACATGATGGTCGACTGCAAGGTCGAGATCGACTGCATTGCGTACAAGAAAAAGGCTTGAACCGAGTCGCGCCCATCGCGGGCAAGCCACGCTCCCACAGGTTTGTGTGCTGCCACAGATTGCAGACACACCACCATTCCCTGTGGGAGCGGGCTTGCCCGCGAAGGCGGCCTAACGGTCAGCGCGGCACACTGGGTAAACTCCAGGCGACCATGAATGGGAACCACTGAAATGACCGAAGACACCATCAAGCGCCGGGCACGCGGGCTGGACCGGGCGTTCGATATCCTCGATTTCCTCAAGGAGATCGGCCAGCCCCTGCGTCCGAACGACATCGCCAGCGGCATCGGCAGCCCCAAATCCACGGTCTACGAACTGGTGGCCTCGCTGCTGGAACGACGCATCCTGGAGCCGGTGGGCAAGGACGGTCATGTCTACCTCGGTCGCCAGTTGTACTTTCTCGGGCAGGCACACCTGCGACATTTCGACCTGACTCGCGAGGCCGATCACGCCTTGCAGGAAATCGTCAGTCAGACCCGTGAAACGGCGCAGATGTGCCTGCTCAACGGGCGCAAGTACACCGTTGCGCTGATGAAGGAGGGGGAGCGGCATTTCCGCATTTCCTCGGACATCGGTGAAAACGCGCCCATCCCCTGGACCGCATCCGGGCGCTTGCTGCTGGCGCACCTGAGCGACCAGGCAATCGTCGACCTGATCGACCACGACGACTTCATCCTGCCCAACGGCGAACGCTTGGAACTTGCGCAGTTTCTCAAGGAAATCCGTCAGGCCGGTATCGATGGTTTCTTTTCCTTCGATAGCGTCGCCGACACCTTTACCCATTGCTTCGCCGCACCGGTCAAAGACCCCAACGGCGTGGCCATCGCGACCCTGTGCATCGTCGCCCCCCGGGCCGATGCCAAGAACAACTACAACGACTACCGCCGGGTGCTGATCGAAAGCGCCAATAGCCTGGCCCGTCGCATCAACGAATAACAGCGGCTGCCTGCGGCCGCGTGAACGAGGAGTTCGACCATGTCTTCTGCCCCCAATACCGCCGCCGTGGAAAAAGGCACCGCACCCAAGGGCGCCAGCCTGGTGCGTGACGTCAGCCTGCCTGCGCTGGTACTGCACCGCGAGGCGCTGGAACACAACATTCGCTGGATGCAGGCGTTCGTCAGCGACAGCGGAGCGGAACTCGCGCCCCATGGCAAAACCAGCATGACCCCGGCGCTGTTCCGGCGCCAACTGGACGCCGGTGCCTGGGGCATCACCCTGGCCAGCGCCACCCAAACCCGTGCGGCCTACGCTCATGGTGTGCGCCGGGTGCTGATGGCCAACCAATTGGTCGGTACGCCGAACATGGCGCTGATTGCCGACCTGCTGGCCGACCCGACGTTCGACTTCTATTGCATGGTCGATCACCCGGACAACGTCGCCGACCTCGGCGCCTATTTCGCCTCCCGTGGCGTGCGTTTGAACGTCATGATCGAATACGGCGTTGTCGGTGGTCGCTGCGGTTGCCGCAGCGAGCAGCAAGTGCTCGACCTGGCCAAGGCCATCGCCGCGCAACCGGCGCTGGCCCTGACCGGGATCGAAGGCTACGAAGGGGTGATCCATGGCGATCACGCAGTGACCGGTATCCGCGATTTCGCCGCATCACTGGTGCGCCTGGCGGTGCAGTTGCAGGACAGCGGTGCCTTCGCCATTCCCAAACCGATCATCACCGCGTCGGGTTCGGCCTGGTATGACCTGATTGCCGAGTCGTTTGAAGCGCAGAACGCCGCCGGGCGTTTCCTCAGCGTTCTGCGTCCCGGCAGTTACGTGGCCCATGACCATGGCATCTACAAGGAAGCGCAGTGCTGCGTGCTCGACCGTCGCAGTGACCTGCACGAAGGCCTGCGTCCGGCGCTGGAGGTGTGGGCGCACGTGCAGTCGCTGCCGGAGCCGGGGTTTGCGGTGATTGCCCTGGGCAAGCGCGACGTGGCCTACGACGCCGGTTTACCGGTGCCATTGCTGCGTTACAAGGCGGGCGCCGTGCCGGCCAAAGGCGATGATGTGAGCGTCTGCAAGGTGACTGCAGTGATGGACCAGCATGCGTTCATGACCGTGGCACCGGGGGTTGATCTGCGGGTGGGCGACATCATTTCGTTTGGCACTTCGCACCCGTGCCTGACGTTCGACAAGTGGCGTGTCGGTTGCCTGGTGGATGAGCAACTGAACGTCATCGAGACGATGGAAACCTGTTTCTAAGGGTTTGAGATCGGGTTGCGGCCATCGCGAGCAAGCTCGCTCCCACATTGGATCTATGGCGTTTACAAAATCCCTGTGGGAGCGAGCTTGCTCGCGATGGCGGCCGACCAGACAACACCGAAACACCAGAGACCCCACAACAATGAACACCATCAACACCCTGGGCCCCAACACTCCACGCATCGCCCTGATCGGCGAGTGCATGATCGAGTTGCAGCATCGCGCCGACGGCAGCCTGCAACAGAGCTTCGGCGGCGACACATTGAACACGGCCGTGTACCTGTCCCGGGAACTGGGAGAGGACGGCTCCGTGGACTACGTCACCGCCCTGGGCGATGACAGTTTCAGCGACGCGATGTGCCAGAGTTGGACGGCGGAAAATATCGGGCTCGCCATGGTCCAGCGTCTGCCCGGACGCCTGCCGGGTTTGTATTGCATCCAGACTGACACCGCCGGTGAGCGACGCTTTCTGTACTGGCGCAACGAAGCGGCCGTCCGCGATTGCTTCACCACCCCGGCCGCCGCGCCGATTCTCACCGCGCTGCCGGATTATGATGTGCTGTACTTCAGCGGCATCACCCTGGCGGTACTCGGAGCGCAAGGTCGGGAAAAACTGCTGGAAACCCTGATCGAAGCCCGCCAGCGCGATGCGCGGATCGTGTTCGACAACAACTACCGGCCACGGCTGTGGGCATCGGTCGAAGACGCCCGGGCGGCATATCGCAGTGTGCTGGCGTATGTCGACCTGGCGTTGCTGACGGTGGATGACGAACAGGCGTTGTTTGGTTATGCCGATGCTGACGCGGTGTTTGCCGCGTATGAGCAGATCGGTACGCCGGAAGTGGTGCTCAAGCGCGGCGCACAAGCGTGCCTGATTCGTTGTGATGGAGAGTCGTTCGAAGTGCCCGCGCAGAAGGTCGAGCGGGTGGTGGACACCACGGCGGCGGGGGATTCGTTCAGCGCGGCGTATCTGGCTTCGCGGCTCAAGGGCGGCAGCCCTTCGCAAGCCGCCGAGGCCGGGCATCGGTTGGCGAGCCGGGTGATTCAGGTGCCGGGGGCGCTGATTCCCAGAGATTGAAATGCATTAACTGGGGCGAGGGGGGCTTTGTGGCGAGGGGGCTTGCCCCCGTTGGGCTGCGAAGCAGCCCCAAACCCTGTCTACCGGATTTATCTGACATGCCGAGTGCAGCGAACTCACGAGTGCTGCGCACTCGAACGGGGGCAAGCCCCCTCGCCACAGGGGCCTGACCAGCCACTCAATCCCGGTAAAACACCTGCACCAGGTGATACCCGAACTTGCTCTTGATCGGCCCATGCACCACCCGCAGCGGTTTCTTGAAGATCACCGCATCAATCACGCCGACCATCTGTCCCGGCCGCACTTCACCGAGATCGCCGCCGCGCTTGCCCGATGGGCAGGTCGAATACTTCTTGGCCAGCACGTCGAACGCTTCGCCCTTGGCGATGCGTTGTTTGAGCTGCTCGGCTTCTTCCGAGGTTTTCACCAGAATATGGCGGGCTTGAGCTTTCATGTGGCGGTACCTTGCAACGGTGGTGGCTATGTGGGTGGCAGCGGGGGGGGGGCGCGATTATGCCTCAACTCAGTCCGATTGACTGATCATCGTGCGAATCTTGTTCGCCAGCAGATCGATGGAAAACGGCTTGGCCACCATGTCCATGCCCTCTTCGAGAAAACCCTGGCGCTCGGCGGCGATCTCGGCGTAACCGGTCATGAACAGCACTTTCAGTTCGGGACGATGCTGACGGGCGATTTCCGCCAGTTGGCGGCCGTTCATGCCCGGCAACCCGACGTCCGTCACCAGCAGGTCCACCCGCAGGTCCGACTCCAGCAGCGGCAGGGCGCCCTTGGCATCTTCGGCTTCATGGGCGCGGTAACCGAGCTCATTGAGCAGGTCCAATACCAGCATGCGCACCGCCGCATCGTCCTCGACCAGCATCACGGTTTCGCCGGCAATGGCCGCCGGTGCCTCGCCGATGACGGGCGACAAAACTTTTTCCGGCTCGGTCGAATGCAGGCGCGGAAGGTACAAACGCACGCTGGTGCCCCGTCCCGGCAGGCTGAACAGAGTGACGTGGCCCCCCGATTGCTGGGCGAAACCGTAAATCATCGACAAGCCCAAACCGGTGCCCTGGCCGATGGGCTTGGTGGTGAAGAACGGATCGAATGCCTTGGCCAGCACCGAGGGCGTCATGCCGGTGCCGTTGTCGCTGACGGCAATCATCACGTAGTCACCGGCCTTGACCGGTTCCAGGGTCGTCATGTCACTGCCGTCGAGGTACACGTTGGCCGTTTCGATCTGCAGCTCGCCGCCATCGGGCATGGCGTCCCGGGCGTTGATCACCAGGTTGAGCAGGGCGTTTTCCAGTTGGCTGACATCGGTGTTGACCCGCCAGATGTCCTCGGCCAGTTGCAGGTCGAGCTCGATATGATCGCCCTTGGTACGCCTGAACAAGTCTTCCAGAGAGTGGATCAGCTCGTTAGGGTTGAGCGGCTTGCGATTGAGTGATTGGCGCCGGGAGAACGCCAGCAGGCGATGGGTGAGGGCGGCGGCGCGGTTGGCCGAGGACACGGCCGCTTCGGTGAATCGACCGATCTCGCTGGCGCGGCCGTCGGCAATGTAGCGTTGCATCAGGTCGAGGCTGCCGATGATGCCGGTGAGCATGTTGTTGAAGTCATGGGCGATGCCGCCGGTAAGCTGGCCGACCGCTTCCATTTTCTGCGCATGGCGCAAGGCGTCTTCGGCACGTTCGCGCTCGAACATCTCGTTCTGCAGACGCTCGTTGGCTTCGGCCAGTTGGCGGGTGCGGGCGGCAACCCGTTCTTCAAGGGTTTCGTTGAGGTTACGCAGGGCTTCTTCGGTCTTTTTGCGCTCGGTTTCGTCGATCACGAAGATGTAGAAACCGTTCACGGCGCCATCGGCGCCGTGGCGTGGCAGGTAATTCATCAAGGCCTGGCGGATGCTGCCGTCGCGGTGTGGCGTGCTGATGCTGAAACAGCACGGCCGGCCAGACAGCGCTTCCTTGATGTGCGGAGCGCGCAGCGCATAGGCTTCTTCGCCGAGCACTTCAAGAATGGTTCGCCCGTAAAGCTCTTGCGGCGTCAGCCCGTACCAGTCGAGGTACGCCGCATTGTTCAGGCGAAAGCGTTCTTCGCGGTCGACGTAGCTGATCAGGACCGGCATGGCGTTGATGATCAGTTGCAGCTCGGTCTGGCTCTGGCGCAGGGCCTGTTCGGTGTGTTTGCGCTCGGTCAGGTCCAGGGCGGCGCCGAGGAAGCGCACTGGCCGGCCATGGTGATCCTTGTAGCAGCGACCGCGGGCAAATACCCAGCGCATCTGGCCGTCGGTTTGCAGCAGGCGATACTCCTCGGCGTATTCCGTGCCATGGGTGATGCAATGCTTGATGCTGCGGGCGATCAGGGCGCGGTCTTCGGGGTGTACGCCGTGCAGGTATTCACTGATCGGCAATTGGCTGGCCATGGCCGGGTCGATGCCATGCAGTTGGGCAAAATGCGCATCGGCGATGAAGCGGTCCTCGCTGATGTCCCAGTCCCAGGTACCGACCGCATCGGTGGCGGCGAGGGCCAGTTGCAGGCGTTCCTCGGTTTCACGCTGGGCCTTGAGGCTGGCCGCCGAGCGCTGTTCGAGTTCGAGGGCGATGCGCCGGCGTTCGTTGGTTTCGATGGCGGTGACCAGGATCCCGGACACCTGGGCACCTTCGTCGCGGATCGGGCTGTAGGTCAGGTCGAGCCAGAAGTCAGACTCCCGGGCCCCGCGTTGCAGGGTAAAGCGCTGCTCGCTGTAGGTTCGCACCTGACCTTGCAGGACGGCGCTGTAGATCGGGTCGGTGAAGTCTTGCAACTCTGGCCAGATCAGGTGTGTCGGTTGTCCGAAAGCGTGCGGATGTTTGCTCCCGGCGAGCAGGGCGAAGCCGTCGTTGTAGATTTGCGTCAGTTGCGGGCCCCATAACAGCAGCATCGGCATCGGTGAATGAATGACGATGTCCACGGCGGTTCGCAGGCTTTGTGGCCAAGTGCTGGCAGCGCCCAGCGGGCTGCTTGCCCAGTCGATTCGGGCGATCAAGGCCTGGGCATCGCTGGCGGTTGGTATTGCGTTCATCAAGGAGTCCTGCACATGAGTCGCTTTGGCTGGGACTATTCTTGCACAGGTGATAGGTGCAGGTTGATTCGAAGGCTTGAGCGGTTACTGTGGGAGCGAGCTTGCTCGCGATGGCGTCGGGTCACGTTGCATTGATGTCAACTGACACTCCGCTATCGCGAGCAAGCTCGCTCCCACAGGTAATCCCATTTCAATCCATCAGTTCGGGCCGGTCACGAAATTGCTCCAGCGCCTCGGGATTGGCCAAGGCATCAGTGTTCTTCACTTTCTGCCCATGCACCACATTGCGCACCGCCAGCTCAACGACCTTGCCGCTGATGGTCCGGGGAATGTCCGTCACTGCCACAATCTTCGCCGGCACATGACGCGGCGTGGTATTGGCGCGAATCACTTGGCGGATCTGCTGTTGCAGGGCCTCGTCCAGTTCGAGCCCGTCGCGCAAGCGCACGAACAGCACCACCCGCACGTCGTCCTGCCACTGCTGACCGATCGCCACGCAGTCGAGCACCTGGGGAACTTTCTCCACCTGACGGTAGATTTCCGCCGTGCCGATGCGCACGCCGCCGGGGTTGAGCACGGCATCGGAGCGTCCGTGGATCATCATCCCGCCATGGGGCAGTTGTTCGGCGTAATCACCTTGGGCCCAGACGCCGGGGAACAGGCTGAAATAGGATTTGTGCAGTTTTTCGCCATCAGGATCGTTCCACAGGCCAATGGGCATCGCCGGGAAATGCCGGGTGCAGACCAGTTCGCCTTTTTCACCGATCACCGGGTGGCCTTCGTCGTTCCACACTTCAACGGCCATGCCCAGGCTCTTGCCCATGATTTCGCCGCGCCGCACGGGCGACATCGGGTTGCCGTTGACGAAGCACGAGACGATGTCGGTGCCGCCGGACATCGAAGCCAGGCACACGTCAGCCTTGAAATCGCGATAGACGAAGTCGTAACTGTGCGGCGACAGCGCCGAGCCGGTGCAAAGCAACGTCTTGAGGCTGCTCAGGTCATGACTTTCACGGGGCTTGATACCGCTGCTTTCCAGGGTAGCGAGGTATTTGGGACTGGTGCCGAAGACGCTGATGCGTTCGTCGTCGATCAGGTCGATCAAGCGTTGTGGATCGGGCTGGAACGGTGAGCCATCGTACAGCACCACGGAGCTGCCGGTGGCCAGTGCCGACACCAACCAGTTCCACATCATCCAGCCGCAGGTGGTGTAGTAGAACAGCCGTTCACCGGGGCCTAGATCGCCATGCAGGCCGTGTTCCTTGACGTGTTGCAGCAACACGCCGCCGGTGCTGTGGATGATGCATTTAGGCACGCCGGTGGTGCCGCTGGAGTAGAGGATGTACAGCGGATGGGCGAAGGGCACGGGGACGAAATCCGGCTCGCCGCCGGGTTCGTAGAAATCGTCCCACAGCGTCACGTTGGCCTGGGTGTGGAATTCTTCGATGTGCGCCTGTGGCCGGGCGTAAGGCACGACGATCAGCTGTTGCAGCGAAGGCAGACGCTGGAGGATCTCGTTGACCTTGGCGGTCTGGTCGATCTCCTTGCCGGCATAGCGGTAGCCGGCGCAGGTCACCAGTACTATCGGTTCGATCTGACCGAAACGGTCAACCACCCCTTGGGTGCCGAAGTCCGGTGAGGAGCAGGACCAGATAGCGCCAAGGCTGGTGGTGGCGAGCATGGCCACCAGTGTCTGCCAGGTGTTGGGCATGCACGCGGCGACCCGGTCACCCACACCGACGCCGGCGGCGATCAAGCCATTCTGAAAACCGGCGATCTGTTCGGCGAGTTCAGCCCAGGTCAAATGTTCACGCTGACCGTTTTCGCCGACGGCTATCACGGCGATCGCATCGTCGCGACGCTGTAGCAGGTGTTCGGCAAAGTTCAGCGTTGCACCGGGGAACCATTGGGCGCTGGGCATCCGGGGGCCTTCGAGCAGCACGGCGTCGGGCTGCTCGTGGAAGCGGATGTCGAAGAAGTCGACGATGGCCTGCCAGAAGTCCGGGCGCTGATCGATGGACCACTGGTGCAGGGCAGGGTAGTCGTCGATCTTGAGGTGGTGTCGCTGACTGATGAAGCGCCGAAAGGCTTCCATGCGGGTCTTGCCAATGCGTTTGGCGTCGGGTTGCCAGAGGATGTCGGACATGGTTTGCCTCTTCTTTTTTATGCCTTCACACAGGCTGATGTGGAGCCGGCTTTTGTGGCGAGGGAGCTTGTGTGGCGAGGGGGCTTGCCCCCGTTCGGCTGCGAAGCAGTCGTGAATCAGACAACCTGAATCGTCTGTGAGTGTTTGGGGCGGCTTCGCCACCCAACGGGGGCAAGCCCCCTCGCCACAAGGGTCTATCAGCCAGTCACTGCGCCAACCACCCACCATCAACATTCCACGCCGCGCCCCGCACCTGGCTGCCGGCTTCGCTGCACAGGAACAAAACCAGTTCCCCCAGTTGCGGCGGTGTCACGAATTCCAGCGATGGCTGCTTTTCAGCGAGCAAATCGTGCTGCGCCTGCTGCGGGTCAACTCCACTGGCGGCACGATCATCAATCTGCTTTTGCACCAGCGGCGTCAATACCCAGCCTGGGCAGATTGCGTTGCAGGTGACCTGGGTGGTTGCGGTTTCCAGCGCGACCACTTTGGTCAAGCCGATCACCCCATGCTTGGCGGCGACATAGGCTGACTTGCCCACCGAACCGACCAGACCATGCACTGACGCAATGTTGATCACCCGGCCCCAGCCCTTGGCGCGCATGCCCGGCAGGCTCAAGCGGGTGCTGTGGAACACCGACGACAGGTTGATGGCGATGATCGAATCCCAGCGCTCCACCGGAAACTCATCCACTGCTGCCACGTGTTGAATGCCAGCGTTGTTGACCAGGATGTCGACGCCGCCGAACTCGCGCTCGGCGTAGGCAATCATGTCGGCAATTTGTGCCGGATCGCTGACATCGGCCGGGTGATGGCCGACCTTGCCGCCAAACTGTTGCACCTGGGCGATCACTTGGGAGGCATCGCCAAAGCCGTTGAGGATCAGGTTGGCCCCGGCCTTGGCCAGGCTGAGGGCGATCCCCAGGCCGATGCCGCTGGTGGAGCCGGTGACCAGTGCGGTCTTGCCCGAAAGAGTCGTCATGAATACCTCACACAATGCCAGTGGCGTAGAAAGTGCCGATCACCACGAAAACCGCCAGGGTCTTGATCAGCGTAATACAGAAAATATCTTTGTAAGCCTCGCGGTGGGTCAGCCCGGTGACCGCCAGCAGGGTAATCACCGCGCCGTTGTGTGGCAGGGTGTCCATGCCGCCGCTGGCCATCGCGGCGACCCGGTGCAACACTTCCAGCGGAATGTTCGCCGCGTGGGCTGCGCTGATGAACTGCTCGGACATTGCCGCCAGAGCGATGCTCATGCCGCCCGAGGCGGAACCGGTGATGCCGGCCAGCAGAGTCACGGTAATCGCTTCGTTGACCAGTGGGTTGGGAATGCTCTTGAGCCAGTCGGCCAGTACCAGGAAACCCGGCAGGGACGCGATCACCGCGCCGAAACCGTATTCCGAGGCCGTATTCATCGCCGCCAGCAAGGCACCGCTGACCGCACTTTTACTGCCTTCGGCCAGCTTGCGGCTGATCGCCTTGTAGCCGAACACCAGCACCATGAGGATGCCGACCAGCAAGGCTGCCTGTACCGCCCAGATCGCCGTGAGCTTGGCGATTTCCGTGGTCACCGGCGTGGCCATGCCCGGCAGCGCGAGGCTGTGGGTCTTGCCGTACACCTGTGGAATCCAGTGGGTGAACAGCAGGTTCATGATGCCCACCGCCAGCAGTGGCGACAGCGCCAGCCACGGGTTGGGCAGCTTCAGGTCGGGGGCGGTTTCCGGCTCGTTGCGCAGGTCCGAACCATAGCCTTCACCGGTACGCTGGGCCTTGTTGCGCTGGCGCTGGAGAAACAGCATGCCGGCGCAGAACACGAAGATCGTGCCGATCACGCCCAGCCACGGCGCCGCCCAGGCGGTGGTGTTGAAGAAGGTGCTGGGGATGATGTTCTGGATCTGTGGCGTGCCGGGCAGGGCGTCCATGGTGAACGAGAAGGCGCCCAGCGCAATGGTCGCCGGGATCAGTCGCTTGGGGATGTTGCTCTGGCGGAACATTTCAGCGGCAAACGGATAGACCGCGAACACCACCACAAACAACGATACGCCGCCGTAGGTCAGCAAGGCGCAGACCAGCACGATCACCAGCATCGCCTGGCGGGTGCCGAGCAGGCGAATGGCTGCAGCGACGATGGAGCGCGAGAAACCGGACAGTTCGATCAGCTTGCCGAACACCGCGCCGAGCAGGAACACCGGGAAATACAGCTTGATGAAGCCGACCATTTTTTCCATGAACACCCCGGTGAAAGCGGGGGCGACGGCAGACGGGTCAGTCAGCAGGACAGCGCCGAGGGCGGCAATCGGGGCAAAAAGGATAACGCTGTAGCCACGGTAGGCAGCCAGCATCAGCAGCGCGAGGGCTGCCAAGGCAATGATCACACTCATGGTGTGTCTCCTGGGTTGTTATTTTTGTTGGGTGAAGCCTGGTGGGAGAGGCGTAGAGCGAGTTTTGTGCCATCTTGTTAAGTTGTTGAAATATAAGAATATATTTGATTTATGAGGGTTGAGTTCGAATGCTTTGTCTCTAATTAGAGACTTTTGGCGGTGGTGCTGGCCTCATCGCGAGCAAGCTCGCTCCCACAGGGGGACGGAGTAGTTCAGTAGAACGCGGTCTACTGTAGGAGCGAGCTTGCTCGCGATGGTTTGTCTAGCAATTGAGACTAATGTCTCTTTATTGAGACTCTGCAATCCCCAGTGCCGCCATTTTCTTGTACAGCGTCGACCGCCCAAGCCCCAGTCGTGCCGCTGCATCAGGCACCTTGCCCCCGCATTGCGCGAGGGTGGTTTCGATCAATTGCCGATCAAATCGCTCCCGCGCCACACTGAACGTCTCGTGGGCAAGTGGTTCGATGGTCAAGGGCGCCACGCGTTCCACCGGTATGAATGTACCGATCGCCCCGCGGATGTCCGCCACCGTCAGGCGCAAATCATCACTGAGCAGCGCGGCCCGCTCCAGCACATTGCGCAGCTCCCGGATGTTCCCCGGCCAGGCGTGTTGCCCCAGCAGTTCCAGGGCTTCGTGGTGCAATTCATGCTGGCTGCGCAGTTCTTCGAGAATGGCCTCACTGAGCGCCGGCACGTCATCGAGGCGGTCACGCAGGGGCGGAACCTGGATCGGCAGCACGTTGAGCCGGTAGTACAAGTCGGCGCGGAATTCGCCGCGCTTGATCGCGGCTTCCAGGTCCGTAGAGGTCGCGGCGATCACCCGCACATCGCTCTGGATCACTTCGTTGGAGCCCACCGGCTCGAATTCCTTTTCCTGCAGCACACGCAGCAGTTTGCTTTGCAGGGGCAGCGGCATGTCACCGATTTCGTCGAGGAACAACGTGCCGCCCTGAGCGATCTGCAATTTGCCGGCGCGGCCCTTGCGGTCGGCACCGGTAAACGCGCCTGGGGCGGTGCCGAAGAATTCGGCTTCCAGCAGCGATTCGGGAATCGCCGCACTGTTGATGCTCACGAACGCCTTGTGCGCGCGGGGCGAGGCGTTGTGGATGGCCTGGGCCAGCAACTCTTTGCCGGTACCGGTTTCTCCGAGCAGCAATACCGGCGATTCGGTGCTCGCACTGCGCCGGGCGCGGCGTTTGACTTCCAGGCTGGCGGCGCTGGTGCCGATGAAGTGGGCGAAGTTGTATCTGGTCTGCCGCGCCCGCAGTAGCGAGCGGGTGGAGGCCAGTTCTTCCTGCATGCTCATGTAGCGCTTGAGCATCGGCGACAGGCTGCGCAACTCGTCGAACAGGGCGAAACCGATGGCGCCAATGACTACGCCGGCATCGTCGTGAATCGGCAGGCGCATGACCACCAGCGGTTCTTTGGAGGTGTCTTGCATATCCAGCAGAATCGGCCGGCCGGTGCGCACCACCTCACGCAGCAGGCTGCCGGGGATCACGCTTTCGCAGGGCTTGCCGATCGCGACTTCGGCCGATGGCAGGCCGAAGCGCCGGGCATAGCGCTCATTCATCCAGACGATGTTGGCATCGCGGTCGACAATCACCGTGCCCTCGCTTGATTGTTCGATGATTTCGAACAGCGAACGGATCGCCAGCAAGCGAACGCGCTGGTAGTCCTTGAGGCTTTCGGTGGTGTTCATGGGGGGCTGATCCTGATTGTGTATTGCCTGTGGTGGCCTCATCGCGAGCAAGCTCGCTCCGGGCGGCGTTCCGACGATGGCCGCGATGCGGTTTAACGGCCAGATTATGCCTGCCCCAACATCGCCGCCGCCAATAGCTCCTTGGTGTACGGATGCTGCGGTGAGTCAAACACCTCATGGCTGGCGCCGCGTTCCACCACTTTTCCGTCCTTGATCACGATCATGTCGTGGGCCAGGGCGCGCACCACTGCCAGATCATGACTGATGAACAGATAGGTCAATCCGTACTTTTCCTGAAGCTGACGGAGCAGGGCGACCACTTGTTTTTGCACCGTGCGGTCCAGCGCCGAGGTTGGTTCGTCGAGCAGGATCAGTGCCGGTTTCAGCACCAGCGCCCGGGCGATGGCGATACGTTGACGCTGCCCGCCAGAGAACTCGTGGGGATAGCGATGGCGACTTTGGGGGTCAAGGCCGACTTCGTTCAGTGCCCGGATCACTTCGGCATTGCACTCTTCAGTGCTCAACTGGCTGTGCACTTCCAGGCCTTCGCTGATGATCTGCGCGACCGACATTCGCGGGCTGAGGCTGCCGAAAGGGTCCTGGAACACCACCTGCATCTTCTTGCGCCACGGCCGTAGCTGTTTTTGCGTCAGGCCGTCCAGCGCCTGGCCTTGAAAGCGAATACCGCCTTCGGAGTCGAGCAAACGCAGGATCGCCTGGCCAAGGGTGGACTTTCCCGAACCGGACTCGCCGACGATGCCCAGGGTCTTGCCGCGTTGGATATTCAGGCTGATGCCATCCACTGCACGCAGCCAGGTCTTGCGCTGAAACAGGCCACCACCGACGGGAAACCGCACCTGCAGGTTGTCCACCTCCAGTACGTTTTCGCGCTCGTCCCGGGGCAAGGCTTCGCCCTCGGGTTCGGCGTGCAGCAGTATGCAGCTATAGGGGTGCCTGGGTTCGGTGAACAGGGTTTCGCACGGCGCCTGCTCGACGATTTCCCCGGCCTTCATCACGCACACGCGCTGGGCGATGCTGCGCACCAGATTGAGGTCATGGCTGATCAGTAGCAGCGACATGCCCAGCCGCTGTTGCAGGGATTTGAGCAGCAGCAGGATTTTGCGCTGCACCGTCACATCCAGCGCGGTGGTCGGTTCGTCGGCAATCAGCAGTTCCGGTTCACACGCCAGGGCCATGGCGATCATCACCCGCTGGCGCTGTCCGCCAGACAATTGATGGGGATAGGCCTTGAGGCGCTCTTCGGGTTTCTGGATGCCTACCAGATGCAACAATTCGAGGATCCGCGCTTGCGCCGCCTTGCCCGCCAGGCCTTTGTGCACCAGCAAGGTTTCACCGATCTGTTTTTCGATGCTGTGCAGCGGGTTGAGGGAGGTCATCGGCTCCTGGAAGATCATCGCGATGCGATTGCCGCGCAGTTTGCGCAACTTGCCGGCATCGGCGCCCACCAGTTCCTGGCCGCGATAGCGGATGCTGCCTGTCGTCTCGGTATCGGTTTGCGGCAGCAGTTGCAGGATCGAGTGGGCCGTCACCGACTTGCCCGAGCCCGATTCGCCCACCAGCGCCAGGCATTCGCCGGGGCGGATGTCCAGGCACAGATTGCGCACCACGGTCTGGCCACTGAAGGCCACGCTGAGGTCACGGATTTCGATCAGGTTGGTCATATCAACTTCCGCATCAAGATCGAGGGTCAAGACCGAGGATCAAAAGCGTCGCGCAGTGCTTCGCCAATGAACACCAGTAAAGAAAGAATCAGCGCCAAGGTGAAGAACGCCGTCAGGCCCAGCCATGGCGCTTGCAGGTTCTGCTTGCCCTGGCCAATAAGTTCACCCAGGGAAGCGCTGCCCGCAGGCATGCCGAAGCCGAGGAAGTCCAGCGCCGTCAGGGTGGAAATCGCCCCGGTCAGAATGAACGGCAAGTAACTCAAGGTCGCGTTCATGGCGTTGGGCAGAATGTGCCGCACGATGACTTTGCGGTCGGTCAGGCCCAGCGCGCGCGCGGCCTTGACGTATTCCAGGTTGCGCCCGCGCAGGAACTCGGCGCGCACCACGTCCACCAGGGCCAGCCATGAAAACAGCGCCATGATTCCCAGCAGCCACCAGAAATTCGGTTCGACGAAGCCCGACAGGATGATCAGCAGGTACAGCACCGGCAACCCGGACCACACCTCCAGCAGACGCTGGCCGAGCAAATCCACCCAGCCGCCGTAATAGCCTTGCAGGGCTCCGGCCGCGATGCCGATCAGGGCACTGACAAAGGTCAGCATCAAGGCAAACAGGATCGACACCCGGGCACCGAAGATCACCCGGGCCAGAACGTCCCGTGCCTGGTCGTCGGTGCCCAGCCAATTGACGTTGGAGGGGGGGCTGGGGGCGGGCTTGTTCAGGTCGTAGTTGGGTGTGTCGTCACTGAACGGAATCGGTGGAAACAGCAACCAGCCGCCATCCTTCTTGATCAGTTTCTGCACGTAGTCGCTGCGGTAGTCGGCCTGGAACGGCAGTTGCCCGCCGAAGGCCTGTTCGGTGTAGCGCTTGAAGACCGGGAAGTACCACTGGCCTTGATAGCTGACCACTAACGGTTTGTCGTTGGCGATCAGTTCGCCGCCCAGGGTCATCAGGAACAGGCCGACAAACAACCAGAGCGACCACCAGCCCCGACGGTTTTTCTTGAAGCGCTCGAAGCGGCGACGCGCCAGCGGTGAAAGCTTGAGCATCAGGCGTTCCTCGCAGCGAAGTCGATACGCGGGTCGACCAGGGTGTAGCAGAGGTCGCCGACCAGTTTTATCAGAAGGCCAAACAGGGTGAAGATGAACAGCGAGCCGAACACCACCGGATAGTCCCGGGACACTGCCGCTTCGTAGCTCATGCGGCCGAGACCGTCGAGGGAGAAGATCACCTCGATCAGCAGGGAACCGGCAAAAAACACACTGATGAACGCCTGGGGAATGCCCGACACCACCAGTAGCATGGCGTTGCGGAACACGTGCCCGTAGAGCACCCGTCGTTCACTCAAGCCCTTGGCCCGGGCGGTGACTACGTATTGGCGGGTGATTTCATTGAGGAACGAGTTCTTGGTCAGGATGGTCAGCGTGGCGAATCCGCCGATCACCAGGGCGGTCACGGGCAACACCAGATGCCAGAAGTAGTCGGCCACCTTGCCAAGGGTCGACAGCGATTCGAAGTTGTCCGAGACCAGCCCGCGGACCGGAAACCAGTTCAGCGAAGTGCCACCGGCAAAGATCACGATCAGAAACATCGCAAACAGGAACGCCGGCATGGCATAGCCAATGATGATCGCGGTACTGCTCCAGATGTCGAATTGGCTGCCATGGTGCACGGCCTTGCGGATACCCAGGGGAATCGACACCAGGTAGGTGATCAGCGTCGCCCAGAGTCCGAGGGAAATGGTCACGGGCATTTTTTCGAGGATCAGGTCGGTGACGGTGGCACCGCGGAAGAAACTTTTGCCGAAGTCCAGGCGCGCGTAGCTGGTGAGCATTAGCCAGAGGCGTTCGTGGGCCGGTTTGTCGAAGCCGTACTGTTTTTCAATGTCCTTGATCAGCTGCGGGTCGAGCCCGCGACTGGCCCGGGACTTGCCGCTCACGGATTCGCCGGAACCGCCGCCAACCGCGGCGCCGCCAATGCCTTGCAGGTGCGCGATGGCCTGTTCGACCGGCCCGCCCGGCGCGGCCTGGACGATGACAAAGTTGACCAGGAGAATAATCACCAGCGTCGGAATGATCAGCAGCAGACGCCGCAATATGTAAGCCCACATCAGTGCGGCCCTCCGGGTTTGCCTCGGCTGATACGCTCGGCCGTCATCTGTTGGTTGGTCAATGGCGTGGTGCTCATCTCCCACCAACTCTCGATGGCTTCGTCATTACTCGCTTGCACGTTCGGGATGCCGAAGCGGTTCCACCACACCGTTGAGGTGCCCGGCGGGTAATAGTTGGGAATCCAGTAGTAATTCCATTGCAGCACCCGGTCCAGGGCATGGGCGTAATGCAACATGTCAGCCTGGGTATTGGCGCGGATCAGCCCGGTGATCAGGGTGTCCACCGCCGGGTTCTGCAACACCATGTAGTTGTTGGAGCCAGGGTCGGTGGCCGCCTCCGAACCGAAGTAATTGACCAGTTCGCCCCCCGGAGAGGTGGTGACCGGGTAGCCGGTGACGATCATGTCGTAGTCGCGGCTCATCAGGCGATTGACGTACTGGGACGAGTCGATGCGGCGGATGTTCAGGTCGATGCCGATCTGTTTCAGCGTGCGTTTATAGGGCAGCAGGAGGCGGTCCATGCCGTTTTGACTGACCAGGAACGTGAAGCTCAGCGGTTCGCCGTGGGCATTGACCAGTTGGTCGCCATCGGGTTTCCAGCCGGCCTGTTCGAGCAAGTCCAGGGCCTGCAACTGCTTGTCACGAATCACGCCGCTGCCATCGGTCTTCGGCGCCTCGAACACCTGGGTGAAGACCTCGTCGGGAATCTGCCCGCGCAGCGGTTCGAGAATCGCCCGCTCACCGGCATCCGGCAGTTGCCGGGCCGCGAGATCGGTATTGGAAAAAAAGCTCTGCTGGCGGATGTACATGTCGCGCATCATCTGCCGGTTGCTCCACTCGAAGTCCCACAGCATCACCAGCGCCTGGCGCACGCGACGGTCCTGGAACAGGGGCTTTTGCAGATTGAACACAAAACCCTGGGCCGGTTGCGGCGCCTCTGTGGCGAGGTGGGCTTTTTGCAGGCGACCATCGCTCAGGGCCGGGCTTTCGTAGCCGATGGAGTAAGCGGTGGCGGAAAATTCCCGGTTGTAGTCATAGGCGCCCCCGCGCAGGACCTGGCGCGCCACGTCGGTATCGCCGAAGTATTCGATGCTGAAATGATCGAAGTTGTACAGGCCACGGCTGACCGGCAGATCCTTGCCCCACCAGTCGGGATTGCGTTCGAACGTGATGCTGCGCCCCGAATCGATCTTGCCTACTTTGTAGGGGCCGCTGCCCAACGGCGCTTCATAGCCGCCGCCACCGGCGAAATCGCGGCTCTTCCACCAGTGTTCGGGAAACACCGGCAAGGTTGCGATATCGAGGGGCAGGGTGCGATTTTCGTTGTTCTTGAAATCAAAGCGGATGGTCAGTGGCGATTCCACTTCGACGCTTTTGACATCGGCGAATTGGGTTCGGTAGCGCAGGCTGCCCTGGGTCATCAGCAGGTCGAAGGTGTAGCGCACGTCTTGGGCGGTAATCGGTTTTCCATCGGCAAAACGCGCCTTGGGGTTGAGGTAAAAGCGCAGGGACAGTCCGTCCTCTGAACGCTCCATCTTCTCAGCCACCAGACCGTAAACGGTATAAGGCTCGTCCAGCGAGCGTTGGGCCAGTGGCGAGTAGATCAAGCCGTCAATCTGTGTAACGCCGATGCCTTTGTCGATGTAAGGCAAAACATGGTCGAACTGACCGATTTCAATCGCCGATCGCCGCATCGTGCCACCCTTGGGGGCCTGCGGGTTGGTGTAGGCGAAATGACTGAAGCCGGGAGGGTATTTCGCCGGTTCGCCGTACACGGTCATTGCCGGTTGCGGTGCCGCATGCACGCCCCAGGCACCCATCAGCAGGGCCACGGCCGTGAACAGCAAAGTAGGGAAAGCCAGTCGCATTGTCAGCCTTAGAGCCGGAGGTCGTTAACGACAATTTGTACGCTAGCGGCGCGTCCCTCGCCAGCCGTATTGCACGTTGAAAACACAACGGCCCACCAATAGGCGGGCCGTTGTGTGAATAGCTCAGGCGTCGATCAGTCCTGACGGCTGGTCACTTCCAGCAGGTGGAAACCGAACTGGGTCTTGACCGGGCCCTGGACCACGTTGAGCGGTGCGCTGAAGACCACGGTGTCGAATTCCTTGACCATCTGGCCCGGACCGAACGAACCCAGGTCACCGCCCTGGCGGCTGGAAGGGCAGGTGGAGTTTGCCTTGGCAACTTCGGCGAAATCGGCGCCAGCCTCGATTTGGGCCTTGAGTTCGTTGCACTTGGCTTCGGAGGCAACAAGGATGTGACGGGCAGTGGCTTTAGCCATGGGAAAATACTCCTTTCAATACTCGATAAAGTGCTGAGCCTACCGGATTCAGTGAGCTATTTCTCCTCAAAGTTCCGTTCCACGCAGGATCCGCGGCAGTCGCACCTCAAAGGCCGGCGTCCCTCAAGCGCCTGGCGTGCTGGACATACAGTTCAATCGGGTTGACACCTTTACGCAGTTGACCGGCCGGCTGGCCAATGGTGTCCAGATGATCCAGTGAATAGTCGGACCGGATAACCGTTCCCAGATGGGAGCTGAAACGACCGACCAAACCGTCGTTCTGCTCGCTTTCCGTGACGAAATAACCGGAAAGGGCTCGACAGAAGACGTTGAACGGATCGAGCGCATAAAGCCCTTCTTGGAGCGCATTCGGCGGCAGCACGCCGCTCCACGAGTAGTAATGAACACCGTTGACCCGTTCGCACCCCTTGCCACCCCAGGTGGCAGGCAGTCCTTGTGGGTATTTGTCGTTGAATGCGCCTACGCCTTCGGTGGTCAGCGCGTTGAGGGCGGCAATGGCGTTCCGCGGTAGATACTGATTGTCGCTTAATGCCGCGAGGAAGTCGGCGAACAGGGTCACCACTGTCTCAGCCACATGTTCCGGCAGGCAGCCCGGTGTCAATGCCTTGCGCAGGAAGTCGGCCAGTTCCGAACCATGGTTCGGCCCGCTGACAGAGGTGACCGATGCCACGCTGTGTGGCGCAATCGCCGCGGCATAACGTGCGGTCAGTGCGCCCTGGCTATGACCTATGAGGTTGACTTTGTGTGCACCGGTTCCTTCCAGTACCCGCTCGATCTGTGCGAGCAATTGGTCTCCGCGTACCTCGTTGTCATGGATGGCCGACAAGTGGGGAACGAACACCCTGGCTCCGGCGTTCCTCAGCGCCTGCCTGATGTCGTGAAAGAGCTCGAACTTGCCGATTCTTTCGAAGCCGAAAAGGCCGTGGACCAGCAGTATTGGGTAACAAGTGCTTGCATTCCTTTGCATGTTCATACCTTTACGCAGAAGTTCATTGGGGCTGCATGGCGCTTCACTCTAAAACACTCGAGGTTGGCGCGATGTATGAAAAGTCCGGCGAAACTCGCGGAAAACGGAATAGAACAAGTGCGAATACCCACGAGTGGCTGAAGCCTTGGTCGGAATCGTTTGAGGACTTTTCGCGGCAATCAGCTTGCTGCTGATCAAAGACCTACTTTGCGTGTATCGACTTTCCGAGCGGGTCAGCGTTTGAGGCCGACATCGCGGTTGTTTGCCATGGGGTTAAATAGCCGTCCAGAGCCGGCCACCTGTCCGGTGTCTATTCCAGGGAATGGAGCGAATGAATGACTGCTTATGAACCCGATACCTTGAATCTCGTGCAGCAACCATTACCACCTCCCATGCTGGAGCAGGCGCAAAACGGTGTTCTGAATCCTTCTGACAAAAAAGCCGTCATCAGGGTCCAGCCGTATCCAGGCATGACCTGCGGCGACAAATTACTATTGAGTTGGGCGGGGCTGGATGCCGATGGCCTCGCCTGCAAGCATCAGGTGGTGCGTTTTGTCAGTGAGGAAAGGGTCGGCGAGGACATCATCTTTGCCGTAGGTAGTGCACATATCGCGGCGCTTGAGGGTGGCTCACTGGAAATCGGTTACTCACTCACGAGCACTCGATTTTCCGAGCCCGTGCATTCCCATCGTCTGCAGCTGAGTGTCGGTGACGTGCAATGCAACCTGTTGCCCGCGACGGTGAACGATGCGGTGGGTAGAACGCTTGATCCGGATAGGGTGAAAGAAGGGGCGATCGTTACGATCAAACCCTATGCGCGCATGGCGGCGGGCGATTGGGTGTTACTGACCTGGGCGGGCGTTTCGGTCGACTCAAGTTTCAGTGATGCACTCAAGGTCGAGTCCTTCGCTGTGGGGGACGAACTGTCGTTTTGGGTCAGTCCGGAGTGCATTACGCTGAATCTGGGCTCCTCAGTGTCCGTCGATTATTGCGTCAAGCAAGTAGGGCAGGGGCCTCGTTATTCTGAAGTAACGGCACTGATGATTGGCATCCTGGAGCGCCGACCACTGCAAGCACCCACTGTGCTGGAAGCCGACGAAGGTTGGGTGGACCTGCAGGATGCGCAGGATGGCGTGACCGTCGTCATCGAGAGCGCCAGCGCTGAAAAAGGAGAACGGATTTACCTGGAGTGCGACGGGGAGAAACTCAATCACCATGACGACCGCGAAATAACCAGGGATACCGCTGGCGAGCCGTTGGTGTTCATCATTCCCTACCCGTTCTGGAGGGAACATCGAGATTCGGCGATCCGTGTTTCCTATTCAGTCGAGCGCCTTGACGGCACCCGACAGCAATCGGGGGTGACGCTGGTTCAAGTGCAGTCCCTGATGGGACATTGATTGCCATTTGCCCTCCAGTCTTTCCATGAAGACCGGAGGGCAGACGGATGATGTCGATTATCAGGCGTTGTTTGACGCTCGCAGCCGATCTGCCGCATCAAGCAACAGTTGTTCTGTCCCGACCCAACCGAGGCAACCATCGGTCACCGACACACCGTATTTCAATGACGAACTCAATGGCTGGCAGCCTTCGAACAAATGGCTCTCGATCATCATGCCGATCAGCGAACGATCGCCTTGCAGGCGTTGTTCAAGTACATCGTTGAAAACGGCTGGCTGGCGCAACGGGTCTTTGCCGCTGTTGGCATGACTGCAATCGACCATGATTCGAGCCGGAATCCTGAGCCTGGTCAGGTCACTGTTCACCTGGGCGATGCTGGCGCTGTCGTAGTTCGGGCCGCGATGGCCGCCGCGCAGTACCAGGTGCGTGTCTGCATTACCCGGGGTTTGAATGATCGCCGGATGTCCCTGGCTATCGACACCGAAATGGCGATGGGGATGGGCGGCGGAGCGCATGGCATCGCTGGCGACGCCAACACCGCCGTCCGTCCCGTTCTTGAACCCTACAGGCATGCCCAGGCCGCTGGCCATTTCCCGATGGATCTGCGACTCCGTGGTCCGGGCGCCAATTGCGACCCAGCTCAACAGATCATCGAAGTAGCCGGCCGCCATCGGTTGCAGCAGTTCAGTGGCAACGGGCAGGCCCAGGCGGAGCATTTCGCGCATCAACTCGCGGGACAGCGTCAGGCCGGCGGCCATGTCATCGCTGCCATCTAGGTGCGGGTCGTAGGTCAGGCCTTTCCAGCCAACCGTGGTACGGGGTTTTTCGACGTAGGCACGCATCACCAGCAGCATTTCGTCGCTGACTTCGGCGGCGAGGCGGGCAAGGTTGCCAGCGTATTCGAGGGCTGATTCGGGATCGTGTATCGAGCAGGGGCCGACGATGACCAGCAGGCGGGAATCTTCACCGTTGAGGATCGCGCGAACCGCCTGGCGGTGGGCGGTGACTTGCCGGGTCAGGGCGTTGCCGAGGGGCAATTGCTGTTTGAGTTGCATTGAGCTGGGCAGGCGCAGGGTCAGCGCTTCATTGGCAGGGCTCAAGGTGGACAGCGGCAGTGCAGAGACGGACGAGTTCATATTCAAGGCTTCCTGGGCTGGTGGCGGGTTCGTGCCCGCGCGCTCGGCCCTACTGGGGTGTTCGACAATTGGCCGGATTGGCTGCGTGTGTGTGCTTGCCACCTGTGGGTGACCGATCGGAGGCGGCAGGCTGTCCCGAGCGGAGGGTGGTAAATCGCCAGGCGGTAAAACTGTCGTAACGGTAATAAGTGGCGTAGTTCATGTTCTTAATCCTCTGAATGTCTGGTGTGTCGCTAAAAGTGTTGGGGCTGAAAAAACAAAACCCCCGGTCGGGAGGCCGACCGGGGGTTGAGAATTCTCTGGTGGCGACCCGTTTAAAGTGGGCGCCGTGTGGGTATCAGGCGCGCCAGTGGCTAAACCAATACCCAAAATAAAAGCTGACCGGAGCACAACCGTCGTTCACCCGGGCAGCAGCAACCGAGCGAGGGGCGCTGGCGGTACCAAGCTGTAAGAGGGCGTTGAACATGGTCTGTCTCCGATGGATGGGTCGAGCTTACTAGAGGCCGGTACGCAGATTCAATCAGAATATGCTATCGGCCAACGTCGTCCCTTTCTATCGCTTGAGTGCCCCGAAGGTTGTGACACACTCTGTGCTTCAATAAAAAACAAATCGTCACAAGGACGCACCTGTCCCTCGCCGTGGAGCTGGAATGATGGAACGCCAATGGCGTCCGGCAACACCGGATGACCTGGAATTTGCCCGAGAACTGACCTGTAGAGGCATGCTGCGTTACTACATTGAGCATGACCTGTTGTGGCTGGACGAAGCGTTTGACGTGGCCTGGGCCGGGCGGGACAACCGCTTGATTGCATGGGGCGACAAAGTGCTGGGTTATGTCAGCCTGAGCCGTGACGCCAGGGCCTTGTATATCCGCGAATTGCATATCGTCGAAGCGTTTCGTGGGCGGGGCGCTGGATCCTGGGCGATCGATCAGGTGCTGGTTCTGGCGCGCCAGGAACGGCGCCCGGCGTTGCGCCTGACGGTTTTCGAAAACAACCCGGCGCAAGCGTTGTACGAGCGTAAGGGATTGAGGGTGGTGGGCAAGGACGAATGTTTCCTGAGGATGCAGCTGGATATCCCCGGCCTGGATCGCTGCAACACGCTTGCGACAAGCCTTTTAAGATGAATTGAAACTTTTAATCTGACGCTTTCCGCTAGGTCTGCCAGATGCTTTTTGCTAAGGTGTCTGACAACCCAATAAGACCAAATCGCGAGGTGTCTGCTTGATTAGGGTGCTAGTAGTCGATGACCATGATCTCGTTCGTACAGGCATTACACGAATGCTGGCTGACATCGATGGCCTGCAAGTAGTCGGCCAGGCCGAGTCGGGTGAGGAATCCCTGATCAAGGCGCGCGAGCTGAAACCCGATGTGGTGTTGATGGACGTCAAGATGCCGGGTATCGGCGGTCTTGAAGCCACTCGAAAATTATTGCGCAGTCATCCGGATATCAAGGTCGTCGCGGTGACCGTGTGTGAAGAGGACCCGTTTCCTACGCGGCTGTTGCAGGCCGGTGCGGCAGGTTACCTGACCAAGGGGGCAGGTTTGCCGGAAATGGTCCAGGCCATTCGCCTGGTGTTTGCCGGGCAACGCTACATCAGTCCGCAAATTGCCCAGCAATTGGCGATCAAGTCCTTCCAGCCGACCAACGATTCGCCTTTCGATGCCTTGTCGGAGCGGGAAATCCAGATCGCGCTGATGATCGTCGGCTGCCAGAAAGTACAGATCATTTCCGATAAACTGTGCCTGTCCCCGAAAACCGTGAACACCTACCGTTACCGCATCTTCGAAAAGCTTTCGATCAGCAGTGATGTCGAGTTGACGCTGTTGGCGGTTCGTCATGGCATGGTCGACGCCAGCCTCTGAAAATGAACGACACCTTTGATCCGAGCGCCTTTCTGTCGACCGTTAGCGGGCGCCCCGGTGTGTACCGCATGTTCGACAGCGAAGCGCGGTTGCTCTACGTCGGCAAGGCGAAGAACCTCAAGAATCGCCTGTCGAGCTACTTTCGCAAGACCGGGCTTGCCCCCAAGACCGCCGCGCTGGTGGCGCGTATCGCCCAGGTCGAGACGACGATCACCGCCAACGAAACCGAAGCCTTGCTGCTTGAGCAGACGCTGATCAAGGAATGGCGCCCGCCCTATAACATCCTGCTGCGCGACGATAAATCCTACCCCTACGTCTTTCTCTCCGACGGAGAGTTTCCGCGCCTGAGCATTCATCGCGGCGCGAAAAAGGCCAAGGGCAAGTATTTCGGGCCTTATCCGAGTGCCGGCGCGATCCGCGAAAGCCTGAGCCTGCTGCAAAAGACGTTTTTCGTTCGGCAATGCGAAGACAGTTATTACAAGAACCGCACGCGCCCTTGCCTGCAATACCAGATCAAACGCTGCAAGGCGCCCTGTGTCGGGCTGGTGGAGCCGCAGGTGTACGCCGAGGATGTCCGCCATTCGGTGATGTTTCTTGAAGGGCGCAGCAATGCACTGACTGACGAGTTGTCCGCCGGGATGGAAGAGGCGGCGATCAATCTCGAATTCGAACGAGCAGCCGAGTTGCGGGACCAGATTGCGTTACTGCGCCGGGTCCAGGATCAACAGAGCATGGAGGGCGGGACCGGGGACGTCGATGTGATTGCCGCCTTCGTCAACCCGGGCGGCGCCTGTGTTCACTTGATCAGCGTGCGGGGCGGGCGGGTACTGGGAAGCAAGAACTTTTTCCCTCAAGTCGGTATTGAAGAAGACGTTTCCGAAGTCATGGCCGCATTTCTAGGCCAGTACTTCATCAGCAGTCCTGAACGCGACTTGCCAAGCGAACTGATCGTCAATGTGGTCCACGATGACTTTCCCACGTTGATCGCCGCCATCGACGAGTTGCGCGGTCGTGAACTGACCATCAGCCATCGCGTGCGGGGCACGCGGGCGCGCTGGCAGCAATTGGCGGTGACCAATGCCGAGCAGGCACTGAGTGCGCGCCTGGCGAATCGTCAGCACATCACGGCGCGCTTCGATGCACTGGCCGAGGTGCTGAAGCTGGATGAACCTCCACAGCGCCTTGAGTGCTACGACATCAGTCACTCCAGCGGCGAGGCGACGGTGGCGTCCTGCGTGGTCTTCGGTCCCGAAGGTCCGATCAAGGCCGATTACCGCCGGTACAACATTGAGGGCGTTACGGCCGGCGATGATTACGCGGCGATGCATCAGGCGCTGACCCGACGCTTCAGCAAACTGAAGGACGGGGAGGGCAAGCTGCCGGATATCCTGCTGGTGGACGGCGGTAAAGGTCAGTTGTCCATGGCCCGTGACGTGCTCGATGAACTGGCCGTGCCTGACCTGATTCTGCTCGGCGTGGCAAAAGGTGCGACGCGCAAGGCCGGTTTCGAAACCCTGTACCTGAACGACGCTGCACATGAGTTCACCTTGCGCGGGGATTCGCCCGCGCTGCACCTGATCCAGCAGATTCGCGACGAAGCCCACCGGTTTGCCATTACCGGGCACCGCGCCCGACGTGGAAAAACCCGTCGGACGTCTACACTGGAAGGCGTCGCCGGCGTCGGACCCACACGTCGGCGTGATTTGTTGAAACATTTTGGTGGATTGCAGGAGCTGTCTCGTGCAAGCATCGAAGAAATTGCCAAAGCCCCCGGGATCAGTAAAAAGCTCGCAGAGTTGATTTATGCAAATCTGCACAGCGAGTAGAATGCCCCCTCACCTCGCAGCCAGTTGTGCCGATGAATATCCCTAATCTGATTACCGTTCTACGCGTTCTGCTCATACCGATCTTCATTTTGCTGTTCTACCTGCCTTACCAGTGGAGCTACATGGCCTCCGCTTCGGTCTTCGCATTCGCTGCCGCGACCGACTGGCTGGACGGGTACCTGGCCCGCCGGCTGGAACAAAGCACACCGTTCGGGGCTTTCCTCGATCCGGTTGCCGACAAGCTGATGGTTGCGGTTGCATTGGTCTTGTTGGTGCAGGAACACGGAAACCTGTGGCTCACGCTGCCGGCTGCCGTGATCATCGGTCGCGAGATTGTCGTCTCGGCACTGCGCGAGTGGATGGCCGAACTGGGCGCTCGTGCCCACGTCGCCGTATCGAACCTGGGCAAATGGAAAACCGCCGCGCAAATGTTGGCGCTGGTGATCCTGCTGGCCAATTCCAAGGATTTCAGTTTCTGGGTCTTGCTGGGCTACACCTTGCTGATGGTGTCGGCTGGCCTGACTTTGTGGTCGATGGTCCAGTACCTGCGGGCTGCCTGGCCACATCTGAAGACCGACGTTGAAAAGAAATAAAACTTTTTTGAATCAAAGGGTTGACGGGGCTTCTGGATTCTATAGAATGCGCCACACCAAGACGCGGGAATAGCTCAGTTGGTAGAGCACGACCTTGCCAAGGTCGGGGTCGCGAGTTCGAGTCTCGTTTCCCGCTCCAAGTTTGTACGCATTTGATGTCGCGCTACTGACAGCAAATGTTTTGAGGCCGAGTAGCAAAATGGTTATGCAGCGGATTGCAAATCCGCCTACGCCGGTTCGATTCCGACCTCGGCCTCCACTAATAAACAAGCTCCGTAGATCTATGATTTACGGAGCTTTTTTATTTGCAGTAGCCTGCAAGATTTAGTCTTGAAAAGGGTATTTGCGAACTTGCTTCACCGGGGCGGGATGTATATATTTCCACCTCTGCTGCACAAGCGTCAGAACTGCCAGAGCGTTATCTGGCAAAAGCTTGACGCTTCACCGCGCTACCGCCCGAATGGCGAAACTGGTAGACGCATGGGACTTAAAATCCCCCGCTCGTAAGGGCGTGCCGGTTCGATTCCGGCTTCGGGCACCAATAGTATGATTTCAGATGTTCCCGTAAACACCTGAAACCTAGAGAAACCGGCCTTATAGCCGGTTTTTTTGTGTCTGAATATCCCCGTATGTTCCTGTACAGCCCCCAGATTTAGGTATACGTTTAGGTATATATCGGTTCGATATCGAGGCGTATACCTATGGCGCGCACCGTAACCCCCCTTACTGACCCCAAATGCGAGGCCGCCAAACCCCGCGCAAAGGACTACACCCTGTTCGACGGGCAAGGGCTTTTTTTGCTTGTAAAGGCTACCGGCACCAAGGTCTGGCGCTTCAAGTATAAAAAGCCAAGCGGTAAGCCCGGTCTGGCTACGTTCGGCAACTACCCGGCCCTCACTCTGAAAGCCGCCCGCGTACGTCGAGCCGAGGCACTCGAGTTGCTGGCGCATGGCCAAGACCCCATCGAGAGCGCTAAGCAAGCAAAGATCGAGGCGGCCAATGAGGCGGGGAACACCTTTGAGGCGCTGGCCCTGGATTGGCACACCAGCATGGCCGGAAAATGGTCGAAGGATCACGCGGTCAGGGTGCTGAAAGAGATTGAGGTCGATCTTTTCCCCATGCTGGGCAAACGCCCCGTATCCGACCTGAAAACCCGCGACCTGCTGGCCTGTCTGAAGGCGGTAGAGAAGCGCGGCGCGCTTGATTTGGTTGGGCGACTGCGCCAGCGCATCGCCGGAATCATGCGAATCGCCGTTCAGCGCAATTTCATCGAATACAACCCGGCGCTTGATCTGGTGGGGGGGACTGCCACCCGCAAGACCAAACACCGCCCGGCCTTGCCCCTTGAGCGGTTGCCGGAGTTGTTGCGACGCTGCGAGGCTGACACCGGACGACCGCTTACCTGTCTTGCTGTAAGCCTCGCTTTACTGGTGTTCATTCGTTCTAGTGAGCTGCGCTTTGCTCGCTGGTCTGAGTTCGACTTTACCCGGAGCATGTGGACGATTCCCGGTGAACGGGCACCAATCGAGGGTGTCAAGAGGTCGCACCGAGGAGCCAAGATGGGGACTCCGCACCTTGTCCCGTTGTCACACCAGACGCTGGAAGTGCTAGAGCAGATACGCCGGCTTAGCGGGCGTTTTGAGCTGGTGCTGCCAGGAGATCACCACCACTGGCGGCCAATGTCGGAGAACACCGTAAACAAGTCACTGCGCCGCATGGGGTACGACACCAAGATAGAGGTTTGCGGGCACGGTTTCCGCACTATGGCCTGTTCCGCGTTGGTCGAGTCCGGCCTGTGGTCGCGTGACGCGGTTGAACGGCAAATGAGCCACCAAGAGCGCAACGGCGTTCGCGCGGCCTATATCCACAAGGCTGAGCACCTGGAAGAGCGTCGACTGATGATGACGTGGTGGGCTGACTACCTGGACTCCAACCGGGAAAAGCACATCACGCCCTATGATTTTGCACGCCGGAACACCGATATTGTGAGCGTGATACGGGGGATACAAGTATGACGAAACGAGGCAAGCGATCAAAAGCACTTCCAGTATTCGACAATCAACTCGAGTGGGGTATGGGTGATTTGGTCGATGAAAGCCTGTCTGACTCTGCTCAGACAATTATTGCTGACCTGGCCGGACATCACGACGGCGATCTTCAGGAGTGGTTCAAGCAAAGGCTTGGGTCCTACAGAGCGGTCATCCGCGAAACGGAACAAGGACCCGCGCGCCACGAAGAAATTCGACATGTGCGGCAGTTGCGACTTCATCTTCAAGAAATGTCACGAGGGATAAACAATCTCCCTCCTTTCGCCGAGGGTTACATCAACGGCGCTTGTTTTCGGAAATATGGGCACTTTTTCAACGGCAGCTTTCTTTCTGGCTTTACGGCGAGTACCGCTGAGCTTATCGATTTGCTGGACATTGTTGAGCAGGACCTGGAGCAGGCTCCAACTATTCGTGGCGTGAAGCCGAAGTATCCGCGAGATGATTTGTTGGCTGATACCGCGGACAAGCTGCGGCAGTCGTCCTTAGTGAAGATGACCAAACGCAGAGCTGCTGGGCTCGCCCGAGTGCTTCTCGTTGCCGCAGGAGTAGAGGTGCCAGAGGATATTGTCGAAATCGAAAAACTGATCAGACGTGCAAAAAAAGGGGGAAAAAAAGCCTCTAACTAATCTCTTTTGAGCACTGCGACAGCAATCGGGGGTTCAACAAAAATGGCTCCGTACCGATACGGAGGCGCTCAAATGCAACCAGTAACAATTCCCCCGAAAGCTCTCATCCGTCAGCCAGCGCTCTGTCAATGGCTGGACCTGTCCCGCTCCGGCCTAGACAAGCTCCGCAAGAAAGACCCGACCTTCCCGAAGCCGATCAAAGACGGCGACACCCGCCAGGCTGCTGCGTATTACGTCGTGGCTGAGGTGGATGCATGGCTGTGCGCCAAGATCGAAGCGAGGGATGCAGTATGAGCCATTCATCATCGCTTACAGCGTCCTGGAAGTTTCGCGTAATGGCCGCCCTGCACGCGGATTCCTCCCAGTCTTCTTCTCTCTGGTCCTGTCGCAAAGCCAAGCAGCTCGGGGTGTAACCCATGAAAAGTCAAAACGGCGCCAATGCGCCGACGGGATCGGCTTGGCTGAAATCCATGATTGGGCCAGTAGCGCTCTACCTTCTTGGCGAGCCAAATGCCGCAAAAAGCAAGCCGACCGAGCTTCGATTCGGAGCGCACGGCTCCCTCTCTGTTGACCTGGAAAAGGGGGTATGGCATTCGCACGAAGACGAAAGCGGTGGCGGCGTATTGGATTTGATTGCCTGGAAAACCGGCATCACAAGTCGAGCTGAGCAAAAGCGTTGGCTGGAGCAGCACGGCTTCAAAGAACATCATCCGGAACCATGTCCTGAAAGTCCTATTGTCCTACCGGCCAGTCGCCGCATGTCGGCTTGGTATGACTACACCGACGAGGGCGGCAACGTTCTGTATCAGGTTGTCCGCTTCGAGCCAAAGGACTTTCGCCAGCGCCGCCCGGACGGAAAAGGCGGCTGGGTGTGGTCGGTGAAGGGCGTGCGTCAGGTTCCCTACCGTCTGCCGCAGTTGCTGCACGCACCCTTGGGTACGCCAGTGTTTGTCGTGGAAGGCGAGAAGGACGTACTGCGCCTGGAGTCGCTGGGGCTGGTCGCAACCTGCAACGCCGGCGGCGCTGGCAAGTGGCCTGATGCGCTCAACAAACCTTTCGCGCGCCGCCACGTAGTGATTCTGGCGGATAACGATGAGCCGGGACATCAGCACGCCGACAAGGTTTGTCGGGCGCTGAGTTTGGCAGAGGCCGAAGTTCGCGTGCTCCGCCTTCCAGGGCTGCTACCCAAGGGTGACGTGTCCGACTGGCTGGACGCGGGCGGTACCGTAGAGCAACTGCTGAAAATGGTGGACGCTCCCGGCAACCACCAGTTCCAAGACGACGATCAGCAGCCAATCGAGGAACACCTCGAGCCCGGTGATGATGCCGACGAAAAGCTGAGCCAAGCTTCTCTGCTGGTCAAGTTCGTGGAGCAACGCTTCGAGCTGTTCCACGATGAAAACAAGGACGTCTTCGCTCGGGATCGCACGACGGGCGAAGTGCGTAATCTAGCCGCGCGCCAGTTCCGAGATGCACTGGTCGCCGGCTTTTACTCCGACAGCGGAAAGGCGCCCCGAGATCAATCGGTCCGGGAGGCGCTGGGCACCCTGACCGGCCTCGGCCGATTCCATGGAGACTGTCAGGAGGTACACCTGCGCACTGCTGGTGCCGCTGGTGATTACTTTCTCGACTTGGCTGTACAAGGCAGTAGCCGAGCGGTTCGCATCCGGCCGGGTAAGTGGGAGATCGCCGAGTCACCCGAAGCCATGTTCGTTCGACCTGAATCCATGCAGCCGATTCCGGCTCCAGTTCCAGGTGGATCGATCGAGCAACTTTGGCACGTGGCGAACATCCCGCGCGGCTCCCGTCTGCTGGCCCTGGCTTGGCTGATCGAATGCCTGCGTCCTGATACGCCTTATCCAGTGCTGGAGCTGCTGGGCGAGCAGGGTAGTGCGAAGAGCACGACACAAACAGCACTGCGCCAGCTCATTGATCCGAATTCCTGCCCTTTGCGCAGTGCGCCGAAGTCGTCGGAGGACCTATTCGTTTCTGCTGGTGTGTGTGCGGTAGTGAGCCTGGAGAACGTCTCGCACTTGCCCGCAGCAACTCAGGATGCCATGTGCGTATTGGCAACCGGAGGCGGGTTTGCCAAGCGCAAGCTGTACTCGGATGCCGACGAAAGTGTTATCAGCGTGAAGCGCCCAGTCGTGCTGAATGGCATATCTGCGGCAGTCACGGCGCAAGATCTGGTAGACAGAACGATCACCATCGAGACGCCGGTTATCAGCGAGCGGCTTGAAGTGACAGACCTTTGGCGGAAGTACGAAGCCGAGCGTCCATGTTTGCTGGGGGCGCTGCTGGATATTTTCGCCAAGGCGCTGGAGTTATTGCCGCAGATGCACATCCCCGCCGACGAGCGTCCGCGTCTGCTTGAGTTCGCCCGCCTCGGTATGGCTGTCGCAGCCGCAGCAGGACATACGCCCGAAGATTTCCTGCGGGAATTCAACGCCAGTCGGCAGGAAAGTTTGGCACGCACCATTGACTCTAGCCCGGTGGCTGCTGCCGTAGTGGACCTAGTCGAGGCTCGCCCGCACGGAGTGACGGCCCCGACAAAGGAGATTCTGCTCATCCTGGAGCAGTATCGTCCCACCGGCTGCGATTCGTGGCCCCGCTCCGCGAAGGGGCTAGGGGATGCCTTGCGACGTGCCGCTCCAGCTCTTCGGCAGATAGGCATCGAGTGCAAGTCCCTGAAAAAAGTCGGGGGTACAGTGAAGTGGGCCATCGGAGGGAAGTTATCGAAGCAATGTCCTGCAAGTCCTGACGTCCTGCTAGACGATCACCCCGAGCAGGACATCAGGACATTCAGGACTTCGAGTTGGCAACTATCCCCCGGCACCGCCAGTACTTCGTCGGACATGGTCTTCGATGAATCCGACGCGGAGGCCTTCTGATGAGAGCTATCGACTATCTCCATGATCGAGGGCTCACTGCCAAGGTGGTGGGCAACCGCCTAATCGTCTCGCCATCTAGCAAGCTGACACAGGAGGAGCGGCGCTATATAAAATTGCACCGTTTGGAGCTGATGGTCGAAGTTGCGGCCAACGATGGTGAAGCTCACCGCAGTCACTGGATAGTGCTCGTAACAGGGTACAGCCCCTTCACAATGATCGGTGAGCCGATGACTCATACCGAAGCCTTGGTTGAAGCCCGAATGCGATGGCCTGACGCGAAGGTCGAGTGACGCTCAGCCCGGATAACTACCGGGCTTTATGCTTTTACACAGTTGATTAGCGATGATTTCGCCTACATGGGTGTCCAGAATCAGTCGAACACTACAAGGTGCCGATTTGAAGGAAGGTGTTGCTGGGGGGCTGATTCATAGATTTGACAGGCTGATCGACTGAATCAGTTCGGGCGAGTCGTGCTTCACATTAATCAACTGTCTTGGTGACCGGGTACCACGTGAAGGTTGCAGCGGGCGTCCTTGGGTCTGCGCCAGATTTTCGGTCCGGGTGGAGGTCAGCTCCGGGTTTATCCAACGGCAGGTGGCAGCACAGCCGGCTGCCAGTCATGGATGGTCAGCATGTCGCCGTCGCTCGGCTGGGTATTGATCACCAGGCCGTCGCCTTCTCGTTCCTCGCCATCGTCTACCGAGTACTGCCCCAGTGCGGCGCCCAGCCCCACCTGGCTGCGCGTGGATGCCCCGGGTCTCGTCATGGAGCATGTGCACCGTAGTACTCGGCGCCACGTTGTAGCGGGCAATGGGCACGCTGTCGTACCCGCTGATCACGTCCTGCTCTGTGTTCACTCGGCCAGGTAATCTGCGAGACCTGGTACTGGGTGAAGCGTCCACACATGGTTGCCTCCTTGCTGCCACTTGCACGTTGCTTTTGTTTCGGCGTAGATTCGTTCTTGCCGTTCCCCTTAGGGGGCGATGTTGGGCCAGTTTGAGTGACTCGATTGGCACCGTTTCCTGCCTTTAGGCATAGCGGACTTCCTTATTCACATAGGAGGCCGCTATGGCCAATAAATCTGTCATCAAACATCGCTTCTCTGCCTTCGATCGCCAAGGTGGCCGCTGCTATTACTGCGGCTTTCAGATGTGGCGTAATTCCCCTGAAGCCTTCGCCCAACTCCATGGCCTTTCCCTTCGCCATACCAGGCACTTCCAGTGCACAACTGAGCATCTGGTCGCTAGGCAGGATGGCGGTAGAGATAGCCAGTCCAACATTGCTGCCGCCTGCCTGCTGTGCAATCAGCGCCGTCATAAGCGCAAGGACGCGCCTGAGCCGCAGGAGTACAAGGATCTAGTGCAGAAGCGGCTGAGCAAAGGTGGCTGGCACTC
The DNA here is from genome assembly GCF_058807755.1 of Pseudomonas sp. GW821-FHT12A04. NCBI lineage: Bacteria > Pseudomonadati > Pseudomonadota > Gammaproteobacteria > Pseudomonadales > Pseudomonadaceae > Pseudomonas > Pseudomonas sp. GW821-FHT12A04. The sequence goes on along the minus strand of NZ_JBXAQZ010000021.1, from coordinate 17,839 downwards.
GCTCCCAGCAGGTACCCATTTGTCACCCTGATCACCAAGGCGGCCCTGGCTGGCCTGGAACGCGTCTATCGGGAAGGATTCACCTACAGCAAGGCCGAGGTAATACTGCTCGGCCTATGCCAGCGCAACGAATGCACCGGCGATCTCTTCGTCCCAGTGCAACCGACGAGGCCGGTCGGATGATGGGCGTACTCGATCAGATCAAAAACAAGTGGGTGGGGGAACAATCCGTCCAGGCCGGGTACAGCTGGCGCTGGACTGGGGGATGCGGCGGGAATTGATGAGCCAGAGCTATACGACGAGGATGGATCAACTGTGGCGGGTCGGGGCGTGCTAAGTAGTCGGTTCCGACCGGGTGATAAGCAGAGAGCGGCCAGAAGCGGACGACGGGCAAACGGTGGCCAAATATTAGCTATGCTTTGTCTACTGTCAGAAGTTGATGAGCACCATTGGCTTGCCGTCCATATGCTCTTTCTCTTTAGATAGTGTGCATTAGCCTAAGTGCGCTCTTTAGGAATTTAGTACTTAGGATGTGGCAAGAGGTCGTTGCGCTAGGCTATTCCGTATAGAGAGGACGCAACAATTGGAACTACAAAACTACCCCTTAGAGTTTGTCGAGCGCACTGTCTCATTAATTGAATCACTTTCAGCTGATGCTGAATACAGAGGTCTTGATGTTACTTTTCTGCTTAATTGCTTACTCGGGCTAATTGTAGCTACATCTGAAAACATAGCAATACACGAAATAAAGACGCTTGATAAAAAAATATTCGAATTAGACAGCAAATGTTTGCTTCCTCAAAAAATCGCATATATTGACCTAGAAAGTGCGCTCAAGGTTTACAAAAAGCAAATAAATGGTAAATCCTTAATCAATCAAGGTGATAAAAATATTTCATTTGAATCAAAAATTAATGTCAATGGATATAGGCAGGCGCGCAACATGAAGTTGAAGGAGTTGCTTAAAAAAATAAGAAACGGTGTTGCTCATCAAAATTTGGCACCACTGAATGATGGCGGAAAGTGGAGAGGGGTTAAGATATGGAATCACGGCAAAGAGGGCATAAAAGACTTTGAAATTGAGTTTGAGGTTTCCGAATTAAAAGCCTTTTCCATATTTCTAGCAAGAATTTATATTGATGAGCTAAAGGCTAACTTGAAAGGATAGTGAAGTTGGCGAAAATTTGCTTCTAAGTATTTCGCCACTTTAAAGCAAGCTGCTTATACAGGTTAAAAAATAAAATGACCACTCCTTACAACTACAAAAACTGTCAATCCCTGTTCGGCTACGCATTTGACGTGCATGTTCGTTCTAGCGGCACCTGCCAACTATGCGGGTGTGGTGGCTCCGAACTGACTTTCGACTTGTGGCGCCAGATGACTGTTGAGCACATTATCGGCAAAAGTCAGGGAGGGGGTTTCAAAGATATTTGCTTGGCTGTTACTGAGCGATTTCCGGAGTTGTCTCTTGAAGAATGTGAAATTTTGTCCAAGGAAATTGATGCTGTCAATAAGGTTACTGCCTGTAGCTTCTGCAACTCAACTACAAGCAGAAACCATTGTCACATAAGCATGACTAACATTATTCAGACATCATCCTGCGAGCCTTTGGAGGTCGTCACACAGATCACCGCAGTGTTACAACCTATCCTAGAGCAAAAGCGTGCTGACGTTCAGTGGAAGCTTGAATCGGTGCGTCAAGAATATGAATCACGCTTTTTGAGCCTCCGGACTGCGCCACCGAGTGTTGTCAGATGACAGCCGTATGTGGACTCCTCCCAGAAATACCCAATGGCGATAGCTCGTGGGGCGAGGTGCTCCAAAAGCGCTTCGGTGTTTAGCTCCCCCCTTTGGACTGGAGATACTGCGCCACCCGCCGGTTTCCCATCACCATCGCGGCGCGGTATGGCGTGTCCCCATCTTTGTTTTGCAGCTTCAGGCTGGCTCCATGGTCAATCAAGAGTTGGACGATCTCCATGTATCCGTTATAGGCGGCCATGATCAACGCTGTGTCTCCGCCAGCTTCGGTCCTCACATCCACACGGACCTTCTTGGCCAGGAGCGATTTCACGCAAGCGGTGGCCCCGGCTTGGGCCGCGTGGCTGAGTGGAGTGAACCCAAACTTCACACCTTTGGGATCGGGGTTGGCACCTGACTTCAGTAGAAAATCCAGCGCTTCACATTTGCCTGAGGCTGCGGCAGCATAAATTGCCGATGAGCCTTCGAAAACCCCCGGTACACCCTTGTCCTTTGCATTCACGTCGCCACCTTGAGAGAGGTACAACTTGAGCGTGTCTAGGTCGCCCTGGTCCGCCGCCTTTGTGAATTGGTCGACCGTCACCCGCCCGCTCGGATTGGCTTGGGGCGCAGGTGCCTGCGCAGAGACTGGGGAGGCCTTTACCGCTTTGGATGGGTCGCAAATGGCGATCCCCTCCTGCAATAGACTGAGCATCTCAGTAGGTTCGTACCGTTCACTGCCGTCGCGCCAGCCCTGAGATTTAGCCATCGACCTCGCGGTACCATTGACGGCATATGTCGCCCCCTGCGCCTGCGTGGTGATGATCTGCTTGTCACCCTCCATCCGGCAGCTGACCTGGTCAGCTGCCATAACTCCAGCTGGTAGCGTCAAGGCCAGTGCTGCCCAGATGAACAAGTAGCTAAGACTGCAGCGCATATAGATCTCCATCTTGTTGATTCTCCCTATGGCCAGCACTTGACTTGCGTGAGCTTCTGGCAGCGGTTCCGGTATACCTCGCTCAGCATAGGACACAATTTAGTGGCCAATAGCTTTGATCGGAGTCCTCGGGTTCAGGTTATCGTCTGTGACGCTGGAGCGCCAAGGCAGGGGGCAGTCATTGAGCACTTGCGGCTCGCGAACGTTAAATTCGGGTTCGGGTGGGAAGTGGGTTGTTACGACAGGCGGCTATCGGCAGATTCTGTTGAAAAAGTCGGCCATGGTTTGCGCATCAGAAAAGTACGCGCCCGAGATTGAAATCTTTACTTTTGGCAGAGGCTTCCGGACTCGGATTTCACGTAGCAGCGTGCAAAAAAGGCGTTTTCACCGCTCAATGCATGGGTAGCCAGGTCGGGTCGACTTTTTCAACAGAATCGGCCAAAAGCTGCCGTTGAAAAACGGCCGAAATCGGCTAGAAGTAGTCACTCGCTCTCGATAAAACCAGGAGCGACTCACTGCCTCTTTATACTTGATTGATCTTTGACACCGTTCGTATTGGAAGACGACCCTTTTCGGGCAACAACTCAAACGACCACTCGGTGTTGGCCGAAACTGGTTTTGTAACCACCGGAACAAAATTCATCCGATTTTGAAAGAGCCATGAGAAGAACGCTTTGCCAATGATTCGCCCCAAAGCTTTCACAATGGCTGCTATGGGCTTTAGCTAGATAGGCTTTCAAAACTGGCGCGCCGAAAGCACCGCACTCTTCAACGCTAGTGCGAAGCCCACCTAGGAAAATATTAATTTGTGGTCCATATCTATCATTCAGTTGAAGCGTCTCAAATTGAAACTTTAGCCTTTCGTACTCATCGACACTGAGGCTCGCCACATGTTCAACACTGTACACCACACCGATCCCCTTCTGCAAAATCGTAATAGATGCAAACAGAAACTGCTCCGTCGGGTAAGCACCTAAATATACATGGGAGAATTGAGCACTGGCAGACTCACCAGCTTTTGCTCTTTTTAGATTATTGCAAGGATGACAACTAGGGATAAGGTTTTTGGCATATAGTGCATGAGCCCTGTATTTGGAGCGAGGCAGATGATGATCTAAATCCGTGACCGAACCATATCCGCAATACGGGCATAATTCCGCCAATAATTTCAATTGATTCCTATAACTCGCAAGTCGCCCACCGATCTGAACCTGACTGTAAGCATTATGAAGCGCCTGCCGCAACCCCTCGCTCAACTGATCTCCTTCTAAGTTAGCGACAGGTTGCCCCAAGTTATTATCATAGGCCGCATAGAGGTCGAGAATTGCAGAGTGGTCTATCTCGCTCAAGAGATAAACTACCGTACCGTCGACAAAGGTTAATGCAGATAGCAGATTTTCTCTTGCGTTTTCAAAATCAGGAACTGCTAAGCGCCACATTAAATTAGCCCTCTCTTCGCAAGCTCGGCAATGACATATGCACGCGCCTGCATGCTGAGCCCATGAGGCTGAAAGAAGTATTCTATAACATCAAGATTTTGGTGTTTTTCGATGAGATCATTTAATACTCTGTGGTAGTCGGTTTCGCGCGTACTGAGACCGAAAATGTCACCAGTCAACGTCCCGACATTCTCTCCAAATGTCTCCTTTGATGGGCTCTTCGTAACTGTTATATTACCTTCGCGCCTAACAATTAAGGTATGCTTAGCAATCGTTTCCTGTAGTACTACAGGTGAGTGCGTAGCAACGATTGCAAACGCTTTTTTTACATTTAATATATTTCTAATGGCGTGCATTAATGCAGCTAATAGAGGTGGATGCAAATGTGTTTCAGGTTCATCTATTAATATCAGGGACGACTGAGTGGTGTGGGCCGCGAGCTTGCAAATGATATGCATCACGATTTTATGCCCGGTACTCCATTGCAAAAATATCTCGCGCGGCCCATTACGAAGAAGGAAATCACTGGTGAGGGATTTTGAGTCGGTAGAGAAAGATGAATCTGTCGAAAGATAGGCTAATGACTGATCCAGTAAATCTTGCGCTTCTGTTTCTCGGACCAGTTGTAATGTCTCCTCAAACTCCATCGCCAGCTGCTCAATGGGCTTAAGCAATGTTTTTCCTACTTTATCGGACTGAGCAGCGAATGGCCCAAAGAGGCCCTCATCTTCAATATCAGCATCTAACTCTGCCGCAACGTCACGCAGGCCGCAAAATACAAACCGTCCGACACCCATTCGAATATCTTTAACTACTTGCACACGCTCATCCGCTTCACCCTCTGCGGTTGGTCTAAGCGCGGGCAAGCGAAAGCTGTCGAACGCACTATAAGACACCGTAATTATTCGAGGAAAGCTAACCTCCTCGGGCAAGATTTTCCCCAACGATGATAGGCTTTCATCGTGACGATCCTTTAGGCTGCCGTAAGCCACACGAGCAATGCGTGCTAAAAGGGTACTTTTGCCCGAACCATTTCTCCCAATGACCGAAAATATCCGACTTGGAAGCGGAGCTTCTCTCTTGCCGACTATTTCAGCGTATTCCGGAAGAGAGTAATCGAACGTGACTATTTTTTGCCAGCCAGGTACGGCGAAAGAAAACTTTAAATCCTGAGCTAGTAGGCTGTCAAAATTTTTATCGAGCAAAGACCTAGCCGTTTGAAGAAAAGCGTCATTTTCGCCAAAATATCTAAATAACGATGTACTCCAACCCTCTTCAAGTCGAAACGATTCCGCTCGTTCAGGGCTATATATAAAATCTTTAAGCGCTATTAGTAGCTTTTTTCTTAGATTGTCTTCTAAGGCGGATAGGCGCTGATAATAGTCCAGCGACTGACCTACAGAAATAAACTCCTCCCCCAGCACATCAAAATCGGTAACAATCTGCAACCCATCGACAGCAAGCTGCCCTCGCTTTAAGATTTTAACAGTGCCGATCAAGTTATGTGAGCGCTGCTCCTTGGGCCCCAAATAAACCAAACTATATTGGGTTTCGAAGCTGTAGTCATTCCAACTGTGTTGAATCAACGCAAACAGCGCAGTGGAATCGTAATTGGGCGAGGTTCTAGGCGGCAATACCTGAAAATCCATTTTCAACAATCCTTTTCATCGTTGTTTGGCGGAAATAACAAGGTAAATCTATAAGGCAGCATCATAACGCTCACGCCAAAAGAAAAATAGCTATAGGCTACCATCATCCTTAAGCTAGTTACTCGTTGGATTGCGCACTGTCATTTGACTCGAAGTGGCCGATTTCTGACGCTGCTGACCGTCTGCTTTGGGGTCGATTGCGGCCTCTCGCGACAGGCAGCAATCGGCCAATAGCTGCGTGTCGATTTCACCTAGAGCTATGCGAGACAGCACTTCTTGAACTTCTTGCCACTGCCACATGGGCAGCGGTCATTCCGACCGACCTTTGGCCCCTTCATACCGGGCATTTTGATTAAGTCGGTAATCTTGGCCGGTTTGCCCATGCTCTTCGTCAGCTCATCCATTGCATCGCTCTGTTCCCATTCGAAATCTAGATTGATCCCGAATCGCACTGACTGATCTCCGGGCTTTACGCATACGCCGAACCAGGTTTTGGCGTGTTCGGTGTACTTCCGGGCGTGACAGAGTTTCTGCAGACGCGGGCCGGCGACATCAATCGGGTCGTCGTTGCAATGGATAGTGAGCCCGGTTCTTCCTTGAGCGATGCACACCGTGAAGTCGTGACTATTCCCGTCGGCGACGGCCAGCTTGGCGATGTGATCGATGCCGGCGCTGATGGTAACGACAGCATCTTCGCCAAGCGTCAGCAGGGTAAAACCAAGATCGATGGTCGCGGGATCGGGCCTGGTCTCAATGGACTTGACCATCCGTCCCAAGGCTGTGGCCTCAAACCGATTTAAGATGCCGTCCGGTGTGCCCCTACCGGGAATGCCCTCACGCCGGACAAGCATTGCCAAGTCCAGGTCTGTAGATATGTCGTCTTCGAGGACGACCATATCGTGCTCGTCATTCACCCAGAGGTTCTGCTTGAGGTGATATGACAGGATGGTAAGCTCATGCGACGCCATCAGTTTGTCCGAGTAGCCGGTGCGGCGATCGATGTAGCTCAGCAGAAGGAGCGGCGACTTCAGCATTTCGGTCATCGCATCGAGCGCGAAAACGTCCATGACGAAGGGCGAAGAAATCGTCGTCGTCGGCACACATTTCAAGAATTGCCGTGCTTGGAAGCTGAGTGCCGGATAGTGGTCAGAGATCAGGCACAGGACGTAAATCCGCTTCAGCTTGGCTGGGAGCGTCACGACATTGCCGGCCGCATCCTTAAAGGAACACTTGCCCTCTTCTATAAGCGCGGCGCAGCGATAGGCCTGATCGCTCGAGTCCTGAATGCTCTTCTTGAAATCGTCCTTTATCTGCAAGTCATTACCGCGCCGGGCCTCGAGCGTCAAGCGTTTGGACTTTGCCTGCAGCACGAGCGCATGGGTGCCGAACAGCACCAGGACATCGACTTCAGCGAGCTTGTTGCCCTTCGATTCGTAGATGTCGATGTTAGAGAATACGTTGCCCGCCCCAAAGACCTGCGACAACCGCTCGACGGCAAACTGCTCGGTAAACAGGCCTCGGTTTTGCATCGCGGTGCTGACATAGGCCTTATCAGCGCCCATCCAATAAAACGGCGACTCATACAGGGCCTCAACGAGACTGTAGATGTTGAACAGCAGGTAGTTGCCCTCTGGGGTACGGATGAGCGGGCTGGCGTTGGCAATGTTGAAGTCGTGCAGTGCCGTGAACTGTTCATTGCGCGCGTCCGGCGGAACCGAGAAGGCTGCCAAAATCCTCTGCACGAGGGCAGGGTCCATGTGCGCCTGATTCGCGACATCCTGAACCGAGAACGTATTGCCGGGCAGAACCGTCCACGTGTCAGGGGCGACTTTCCGCATTGCCCGTAACGTCGTGACTGCCTTCTCGTCCTGCAACTGCGAAATCGCGTAGACAACGTTACGGGCGTCACGGATAGAGAACCCCTTATTCGCTATCAGCCACGGATCGTCATGCCCATACTTGGTTGGCGAAAAGTCGCGGTATTGGAAGCTGTATGCGGATTCGCCGCCATAAAAGATGGGCTCCCGAAAAGCGGCTCCGCTGTTGAAGGGGTTGAAATCCTTATTCGATATTTTGGCGGGATTAAAACCCTCCCAAATCGACGCTGACATCGCATGGTGAATTCCTTCGAGCAGCGCTTCAGTGGTCTCAACGTATTTTTCCAGGACCTGCGGCGCGGGCAGGTTGTAATCGATGTCGTGCTTGAGCATCAGTCCGATGAGGGTCGATATCTCGGTGCGGATGAGGCGGCTCCTCGAAAAGAGATGCTGCATATCCGCAGCCCTCATCTCACCGGAATACCGAATCATGTTGTCTCGAAAGCAGAAGTAGGCAATTGCGTGCACATAACCCGGCGACGCACAGAGACTTTCCAGCTCAACGAAGATCGTTTGTTCTTTCCGCATCAATCACACCTGGTCCGTTTCAGTCCACACGCAAGTCCCAGACTAGGACATTTTCGGGCTCCAGTGTTCGGAGAGACTAGAGCCGTTTGTGCAGGTCACCTGTTACCGGCCCGCCATACCAGACACAGCTTGTAGTTCGATTCGACGGCCTTCCGCACACTAGGCCGATAGGTAGGATGAGCGCTTTGGGTCGATAGTCTCCCTTCACCACTGGCGGGTACCGGCCGATTCTGTTGAAAAAGTCGCCTATGGTTACGGCGGCCGAAAAATGTCCACCTGAGATTGAAATCCGGACGTTGAGCAGGCGCTAATCTGACCAGACTTTGTGTGGCTGCGTGCAAAGTTGATGTTTTCCATGTTCAATGCGGGTTGAGTTTGCCCGCTCGGACTTTTTCAACAGAATTGGCCAGAAGCAGGCGATCGAGATGACCGGAAGACCGTGCACTTTACGTTGCTACGTTGGGCAATAGTGGGCGCCGACACTATTACGTAGTTCTACAGCGGCACGCTAAACTTCTAGCTCAGCGAAAAAATGCAGTCTAAACTTACGAGCCTTTTGAATAATATGATCACCCCCTCTCACCTCTATAAATACCAAAAGAAAACAGAGTATTCGTTGGCATCTTTAAAGAGCGAGACTGTTTGGCTATCCACACCTGCCTCTTTTAATGATCCGTTCGACTGCGCCATTAATCTTGATCGGAGAAAGCTGAAAGAGTCTGTATCACATGCAGTTGAGCAAATAGCCAAAACTAATAACATTCCAGTAGAGATTGCCCTAAATCTTAAACAAGTGACAGCAGAGGATGAGGCTGCCTATGAACAGCTACGAAAGTCACTGAAAGAAGAAATGCAGACAATTGGCGTTCTTTGCCTCAGTGAAACTCCGAGTGAAATCCTTATGTGGTCTCATTATGCTGATCACCATAGAGGCTTCTGTGTTGAATATGAACTTGAGGAAGGTTCACTTTTAAGGAGCCTTGCTCAACCAGTTAATTACACTGAGTTGTTTCCCTCGCTTTCTCTGGAAGACCTTCCTAAAAAAGCGAAGGGTAGCTTTCTTGATATTTGTATTTATACAAAGGCAATACAATGGAGTTATGAAAAGGAGTGGCGCGTGATAATGTATGAAGGTGAAAAGCTTTTTCGGGCACCTGCTCCCGTTTCCTCCATCATTTTTGGAGCCCGAATGCCACAACAAGATAAGTTAGAAGTATATGAAATTCTTCGACATAAAGTGGGAGTCATATTCAAAGAGGCTTATTTGCTTGAGGGGCTCTTTGGCATTGGGTTTCGACCGTTTTCTGCTTGATGCGATTGTCCGCTGTGGGGCGACTGTTGCCGGTCGTGACGGGCCGGGGTCGACCCAAAGCTGCCATTTCACGGATAAAATTTGCTGAAGTCCTTGCAAGTATTGGGGCTGGGTGAACGGATTCAAACCCTCGTTATCAGCTTGGGAAACTGTGGCCACACCACATTGGCCCACCCGTATTAGATCAGAGGTTTGCTGTGGCAAAACAATGACGCCCCTCTAAACTAAAAATTCGCGCCTAATACACAGACGCGAATTTAGCGATTTTAGATGTTAATTGTTCACTCTTTAATGGAGTATCGCTTGTGAAGAGAATTCCGTTCTTTTAATTTTTCTTCAAACGAATTAAATATTGTTATTCCGATTTCAGTAGGAGCGGTACAGCATAGGGCTGCGAGCGCGGAGCCAGCCCTTGTTGTCATTATTCCGGGAAAGCTGCAGTTTGTTGGAGAGATTGCTGCAAGTACATCGTCGTGGTATCTAAATTGTGCCAAGGAGCCTGCTTTTAAATTGACTCCTAAAGACTCGCCATGTATCAATAGCCCCGTGTGCTGCAATTGGTATAGAATGTTACCTACGTTGTGTTCTGTACCGTGAACGTCAATTGTTAATGTGAAGGTGTTGTTCTCTATTGGCAGGAAGTAAACTTCATAAAATTTTAATGAATTTGAAAGAACTGCATCAAAAAAATAGAATGATCTTTGGTCTAGTCTGGCAATCATGAATAGCGTCTCTAAATCGATTGTTCCAGGTTTGTCCGCCTCCACAGCAAAAGATTTGGCTAAGAGATCTTGACGCCAATCTTCGTTAAGCTTGCTTGCGAGATCGTTGAATCGGTCAAGCCATGTCTCATTAATGCTAATGCTTTCTTCAGTAGAGGTGCTGCTGTCTTGTTCTTTTTCTCCTTCAAGATAGCGTACATGCGTAGGTACTTTTGAATAAACGAGTAGCCTGTTTATTTCTTTTGTTATTAGCGTAACATTTTCTTCGGCTTTTAGTCTCTCTAAGCCGGTTTTGTTAAGTGAGTCCCGTATTTGCTCGGTCTTCAGATCAACAAGAGACCTAGCTTCTGCTAAGAAATACTCGGCATATCCAGCTGTTTGGGCTTGTTTGGTTTTGAAGTCTAAATATTTAAACTTGGTATAGTCGAACTGTGATATGAAAAACGGGCCGACGGCTTTGGCTAGGTTTACGCAGACTTTAACAGCGGTTCCTATTCCCTTAGTAGTAGTTACGGGTTCCATTATCAATTATCCTTTACGGTGTAGTTGGTACAAGTCAGATTGACCCGCACACTTCTTGACCTTGCAATTCGACCCATGGCGTTAGCTATGAGCGCGGCTTCAAGGCGGGTTCTTTCCCAAGAGAGGAAATTCAGAAGGGAATTTGGATTAGGCAAGGCATCGACTCCATTCGAGATGCCAAAATCATAGCAGTCTGGCTGGCGGACGCTACATAGGTAGCACAATTGATGTGCTTAGGCCATAAGTCAGAAACACCGCTGCCACTGAATCTAGCAAGAGCCCGATGACATTGGCCCACTTTGGATCGAGCTTTTCAGCTTATTACCCTAACATCAAGTTAAGCCGCAGACCCGCCTAGGGCAGGGCATCGGCTTGAACCTGTAGTTAAATTTTCAAGACTTGTTATATTGAATTACGTCGAGGTAGAACGTGCCATCTGGCCGACGGCCTACAGTCTCAACTTCAAGAGTTTTTCCATCAGCAGACAGCTTTCTCTTGTAAGGCCCACCAGGCATTCCGTTCTTCTTGAAAAATCCAACCGTTATTCTGCTGTTGATTCTGTATGCCTCTATGGCATCGACATCATCGCGACCATAGACGGGATAGTCTTTGCCATCGTAATTAGCTGTATATCCCCACTCATAAGGTTTTCCTTTGTAAGTGCCTGAGACCTGAAGCTTATAGCCCGTTTTGCCGACACGTTTATAAAGTCGGGTTTCCGTATCAGGTTTCCATTGCTCATTAAACAGTGAATTTCCTGGGTCCATAGTCCAATTGACGTTAAATAATGGATCATGTCTTGCCATGCTTCTCTCCCTAACTGAACTACATGTTCTGCCTTCAACGCTCCTTGTCATCCGGTACGTCCTTGTTTTGCCTTGCGGTGGTCACTGCGGACGCGACACTATTCGAGGAGAAACACGACACGGGTGGCAAGACCCAGCTTCTCGATCAGTTCCGGCAACAGACCAAGCATAGCCCATGATCTGCCATTGCTCTGGCCATAGGCGGCTTCTGGCCGTTCTCTGCCGGCCATGATTACGACGCGTGCTGGTCAAATCCGATGCAACGGCGGATGCACACTCTAGATACCCTGTGGTAGTCGCTGGCTGTCACCGTCTCCCGGTAGGCCTTCGTTATTGGAGTGCCAACTCTAAGTTAGTGTGCTGTGGCTGTGAGTCGAGCAACTCGACCAGGATACCCTGGAGTTCAGGGTGGCGCCGGCAGTACCCGGGCGGCCTGCCACCCAGCCGTACTTCTGGAGATCCACATCTACGGTCAATGCAATCTACCGATTCGTCTTCGGCGTGGCAGCGCTTAAAGCGCTAGTGCTAGCTAGTGTTTGTATATATCTTCTCTTCTCTTCTCTTCTCTAGTCCGCTTTTTGTCCGCATCGGATGCAGACAGATTGCGGACGTTTCGCTTACGGTCTGAGTCCATTGCCCGGTGCTTGGCCGATAGCCCGTTATGGTCCTAAAGCAAGGCAGGGTAAGGGTTCCGGCGGTTTCGATTAGTCATCCAACGTCGATCATGGCGCGCGCGAAACCCAGAAAACCGATCAGGTCGTCGACCATCTCGACGCTGTAGCCTTCTAGATTTCCGTCAACCGAATGCGTATCGAAAAGACACCAAACGGAATGCAGTCAGCCAACCGTCCGAAGTCGGTCCGCATGCAATGCGGACAAAATGCAGACAACCTCCCAGTATCGAACTCTTCGCTATGAAAAGCAGTGAACCGCTACGACCGGATCGAACATTACTTACAGTTCGAGCTCCTGTAGGCATACGTCGTCAGCCCGTGATAGAGATTCGTGTAGTAGATCAGCCGTCCGGTCAGTCACATCAGTTCGAGGCTGCGCCGCTATTCGCGCTCCAGGCGTCAGAAGGACTGGAGGCGGGAGAGGTGCCTGCTGCTCGGTAAAGTCATTAGGGAGGGGGTAGGTCAAAAGTCTGGAGCCCTCGCCTCAAAGACCGGTCCCTGTCCGTTTCAACCATAAATTCGTAGTTTTTTTGGCAAATCGCCGTCTTGGACGAACATGAGGGAGTGCCGGGAGGTGCTGTGTCAAAAGTTCGAGCCTTCACAGTATCCGCCCCAGCGCCCAAACTATTTTTCCATATCTTCAAAATTCGTATTCCTAACCACCATCCTGAAACGGGGAGAGAGCTGATGATCACAAGCACCACCCGGCGACGGCGAAACGGGGGAGGCCGCTGGTACGATAGGCAACCGGCTGGAGGAGGGGGGTACTTCCAGTTTTAGGTATACGTTTAGGTATACGCTACGAGATTTAGAGTGGAGAAAACCAGTAATTAAGCGGTCTTTATGTAGCATGTTCGACCCCGGCTTCGGCACCATATATATCAAGGGTTTGCGAGCGAAAGCTGGGCAAGCCCTTGTTCGTTTCTGGTCCGCAATTATTGGATTGGTCCGCAATTCACTTGGTTGGTGAGACTTTCTTCCCCTTTCTGTTGCGGATGTACTGCTCGGTCATTACAACGGGTTGGGACAGATCTTTCACACCGAGCGCCCCCAACAGTTCTTGCTGATCCATTCTCGGTCGGGCCAAGTGCCTGCGATTACGCGTATCGAGACTACAAAGCATCGATTGATTGTGGAGAGCACGCGAAAAGGGTTAGGGTGTTTCAAGCGCCGTACTCCGTGACCGGATGCGACAGGGGGTAGTGGCAATTTGGTTGTGGGTGAGCGATTAATCTTTCAGGCCGGCATGGGGTCGGTTTAAGGAGATGCAGTGGTTAGTGATCGCGAAATTGCACTGGAACAAGCGCTTGTAGCAATTATTGGAGCGGCCGTCGCCAGCGGGCTTGATGTAAAAAGCCTGATGGACAACGCGACAGCCGGCTTACTTGGAAATGCTGCATACCGCTGGGCTGAACATCCGCATGTGTTAAACGCCATTAAAGTGATGAATGATGCATATGATCAAGTCAAGTAGTGGAGACTGCGCCAGCGCAGTAGCTAGACCGCCAGATTTCGACACCGGTCTTGGCGAACCCTACTAGCTTTCGCGACCACTTTTCAGAAACTACAATTTCAGGTCGCGACATGTTGGCGAAGCGGGCAGACTGATCGGCAGGTGCTTTGACCAGATTGATGAGGAGCGTGGACACCGTCTCCTGCCACTCCTCGAAGTCGTGGCGCTCGCCCGGCACGTGGTTGTTGATAAGCGCTTCCAGAGTTTCTTGTTGGATGGCTTTTTTATGACTCATCCCACCGGAACGCGGCGATCTTTTCCATCCCGCTAAAGACCAAGTTCATCGTCGAATGATAGCCGCAGCTGATGCTTTCCAGCAGCATGACGGTCAGGTAGGCCGCTATGAAATCGACTTCATTCTGCTGATCTCTGGCTTCGTTCATTTGCGAAATGATGGGAATCATGTAATTGACTTTTCCCTCAACCGACAACGCCATAAACCCAGGTAGTCCGCCTATGTCGTTTTCCAGGGCCCGTTGATACTTCCGCAGCCTGTGAGACGTCATCAGCTTGATGGTGGTACTGAGGGGTTTGAGACGGAGCGAGAGTCCCTCGAGGTCTAGTTCAAGCGCTAGTTGTCGCTCGGGTTTGAAAAACAGCATGCCGAACTCCCATCCTGATTAGCGCCTTCACTCTTAAGGCGCAAATGTATGCGCTGCTGCGCCAGAAGTTGGGGTCTTGGGTCGCCATCAGTGGCGCAGTTTTCAACCAGCAGGGCCTTGTCGGTACTGGGCAATTGAACATAGCCCCCGTTACTCGTAACGCGCGGGCTACCTTTTTGTTGCGGCCCGCGCTTCAGCGTTTTGCACCGCTCCTTGAATGTAGTCAAAGCCCATCGATCACCGGCAAGGCTTGCAGCGGATCCCGATCAACCCCTGAACTGTCTCCCATACTCAAGCATGATCCATGCCCGTTCGTTGTTCACGTCGGCCACCCACTGCGTCGCTTCCTCGGCTCTGATCTCCCCGGCCAGGCATTCGTTTCTTGCACCAGATGCCGCGCCTTGGCGTACTTGGGGGCGGAGGAGGGCTTTTTGACCTGGCGCGCGCCGTCGTCCCCCAGCCACGCCTGCGGTCTGAATGTGTCGTTTTTTCTGCATACCTGCACCCGGCTAAAACAGGCCCAGGTTGGGGGTTGTGTACGCGAATGTGGGGCGGAGAAAGCCTGCAGATCGATGGGTCAACATGAAAAGCCTGAAGCACCTAAGGGGAGGGTGCAGGCAGAGGTCCATCTGCTGTTTTTGCGTGCAAACACACAAACGGACCCCAATATGCACGCAGCGGCGTTCTTTAAGCCTTGTGCTGCTCGCCAGTTCACAGCGCATGGGATCAAGGGGATCTCTATCTGAACTGCAAAAAAAATGCGAGGGTGGTTTCCTAGGCCACCCTCGCATCCGTTCACGCGCAAAGCTTCAAGCACTGCCAAAAAAGACGTCGGTATTCAGAACATCAACCCCGACCAAGGTGATGGTCGTTGTTTGTCCGCCCGTCTCGGCAACCGTCACGACGCTGTCGGCGCCGGTGTTGTTGATCGATTGGACAACGGCGTTCGGGTCGCCGTTGAGCACCAGCTTGTCCCGCACGCCCAGGCCCGCATCGAAGCCGGTGACCTGGTACAGGTTCTCATTGACTGACAGATCGATGTTGAACGCATCTTGCTCACCGCCCGTGCCAACCAGCGTGAAGTCGAAGGAAGCGTTGGCCGGGTCGTTGGCGAACAGGTTGGCGTCAAAGGTACTCGTCGCCGAGTCCCCGTCCTTGTCCGTCAGCGTCGCGCTGAACGCCAGCTGGACATCGCTGGCCAGACTCTCGCTCTGCTGAATGAACTGGATCACCGGGATCTTGACATCGCCCCGGCCCATCGTCAGCTGAACCGCGTCGATCAGTGTCGCGCCCGCCTTCTCGACGAGGAAGGACACCTGTCCGCCCGCCTCCGGCGTCAGGGTGTTCACCTCGATGCGGTCCGAAAACGAGCCATCCGCGTAGTAGATCCGGTAGTACAGGTCTTCGGTCGCGGTGTTGTAACCCGCCACGGAGTTGTCGATGAAGACCTTCATTGCCGTCAGCAGGCTCTCTGGGTTGATGACGAAACTTTCATCGGCGGCGCTGATTGCCGCCAGGTTATCGCCCTGGAACACGTTGTTGGCGACGCCGATGCCGGACGTGCTGACGTTCATGGATGCGGGGTCGATGTACGACGGCAGGGGGGTGGTCTGTAGCGCGGCTTCCGTAGGGTCGGGTGCTCCGAGCCCGATGCCGGTCAGGATGTCCGCGGTCGACGCCAGCGCCTTCGCGGAAAAGAACACGATCTCCTCGGATGTCGAAGGAATAGCCGGGTTACTCGTCTGCGGAATCAACAATGTGCGCACCGAGTCCGGGCCGCCGGCAGCGAGCGAGCCGTCGGCACTGCTGAGCACGATCGTCGAACTGAAGCCTTGCACCAGATCCAGTGCATAGCGACCATCGGCATAGGCGGTCAACGTGTAGTCGACGGTGGTATTCGCCGTTGCGGCGTTGTTGTCGAAATCACCGGTCAAGGTTCCCGCGAACCGGTACGCGCCATTGACATCCGGTGATGGCGACAGCTCGCTGAGTGTGCCGGTCCCGGTCGTGGTCGTGTTGTCCGGCCTGACGAGAGTGAACTGGTTATTGACCAACGAGATATCCAGACCGGCCGCCCCCAGCCCGTCGGCTCCCGTCGCCATATTCCAGAACCCGGATTGCGCAAGGACGCTACCGGTCCCGATCAGGTTGCCGAAACTGAGTGCCGGCCCATCGTCCTTGAACACCAGGTTCTGCCCGATGTTCAGCGTTGCCTGGGCGCTGTCGCCGTCCCTGTCGGTCTTGATCGCTGTCAGCGTCACCAGGTTGTCCGAGGTCAACGTCTTCGAATCATCCGGATTGGCGGTGTTGGGATGCACCACGGCGCGGAGCTGGTCGAGCGTGACACTGCCATTGGCGGCGACGCTGACCGTGAACACCAGCAGATTACTCGTGGCCGTGCGGCCTTCCACCACGGTGCCATTGAGCGACAGATTCACCGCCTGGTTCGAGGCCGTGTCCGTCAATCCAGAAGCCCCGGCCACCACGCCCAGCGCATAGGTCAGGGTGCCCGCACCATCGGCGCCAAACGCCGAGGTGAAGTTGGCGGCAAAGCTCTGGGTATCATTGGTCGCCAGCACCGTCTCGTCCACTGTCAGCGTCGGTTCCGCGCCGGTGGTACTGATGCTTGGCCCGTCGTCCTTGAACACCAGGTTCTGCCCGATGTTCAGGGTCGCCTGGGCGCTGTCGCCCTCCTTGTCGGTAATGCTCGCGGTCAGCGTCACCAGGTTGTCCGAGGTCAGGCTCGTCGAGTCATCCGGATTGGTGGTGTTGGAATGCACCACAGCGCGGAGCTGGTCGAGGGTGACATCACCGTTGGCGGCCACGCTGGCCGTGAACACCAGCAGGTTGCCGAGGGCCGTGCGGCCTTCGACCACGGTGCCGTTGAGCGACAGGTTCACCGCCTCACCGGTGGCCGTGTCCGTCAGCCCGGAGGCTCCGGCCACCACGCCCAACGCATAGGTCAGGGTGCCGGCGCCATCGGCACCAAACGCCGAATTGAAGTTGGCGGCAAAGTTCTGGGTGGCGTTGGTCGCCAGTACCGTTTCGTCCACCATCAGTGTCGGTTCCACGCCGGTGGTGGTGATGCTCGGCCCGTCATCCTTGAACACCAGGTTCTGCCCGATGTTCAGCGTCGCCTGGGCGCTGTCGCCGTCCCCGTCGGTCTTGGTCGCGGTCAGCGTCACCAGGTTGTCCGAGGTCAGGCTCGTCGAGTCATCCGGGTTGGTTGGGTCGGGATGCACCACGGCGCGGAGCTGGTCAAGCGTGACGCTGCCATTGGCGGCCACACTGACGGTGAACACCAGCAGGTCGCTCGTGGCCGTGCGGCCTTCGACCACGGTGCCATTGAGTGACAGGTTCACCGCATGGCCCGTGGCCGTATCGGTCAACCCGGAGGCTCCGGCCACCACGCCCAGCGCATAGGTCAGCGTGCCCGGACCATCAGCGCCAAACGCCGAGTTGAAGTTGGCGGCAAAGCTCTGAGTGTCGTTGGTCGCCAGTACCGTCTCGTCCACCGTCAG
>NZ_JBXAQZ010000020.1:0-80340 GCF_058807755.1 Pseudomonas sp. GW821-FHT12A04 | reverse complement strand
GTCAGGGTGCCGGCACCATCGGCGCCAAACGCCGAGGTGAAGTTGGCGGCAAAGCTCTGGGTATCATTGGTCGCCAGCACCGTTTCGTCCACCATCAGTGTCGGTTCCACGCCGGTGGTGTTGATGCTCGGTCCGTCGTCGTCGAAGATGATCTTGGAGCCGATTTCGGTTTTCGAAATAGAGGCCTGGACCAGCGTGAAACCACCGATATCAAAGTCGGCGTGCTCATTGCCCTTGGCATTGACGGCCGCACCGTTCTCGATAAGCACGCGGTTGTGATCCGCCGTAGTGGTGTATTCAATCTGGTAGCCGGCTTTAATGCCGGTGAGGGTTGCGACCCCTGCAGCAAAGCTGATGATGATGCTGGGATCATTCGCCGAGCCGTTTGAATTCTCGATCACCTGCCCGGCGCTGTTGAAGACGCGAACATTGGTGATGGCCACCGTCGCATCATTCGCATATCCATTGATGAAATTCACGCCAGGTTCAGCCGCGGTGCTGGATGCGCTGATTCTTACCACGGCACTCTTGCCGCTTTGCAGCTGCACAACGTCGAAACTGGCCGACTTCGCATTGAAGACGTCGGTAAAGTCGACGTTGGATTCAAGATCGGCTTCGTTCTGGTCCAGGTTGGGAATGGTCACATTCTGCCTGGCACCCGTGACGAACGAAAAGCGGATGCCCTCTTGCTCCACAATCATCTGATTGTTGGTGCCGAAGGTGGTCGGGCCACCCGCCTGGCTGGTATTGATCGTGTCGCCAGTCGTTATATTGGCGCCGCTTGACTGGTCTGCGGGGTCCTTGCCGGTGGCAATGATGGTCGGATCCGTGATCCGCAACACACCACCGACATCGACAACGTTCGGGTTCGCCTTCGTGAACATCAGGAACAGGTTCTGACCGGAAGGCGCATTGGCCAGATTGAATTCCAGGTCCTGGCTGGCGCCGATGAAAACCTTATCCAGCAGATTGAGCGAATCATCGGCATTCGTCATAACGGGATGCTTGAGCGGCTGGTACTCCACGGTCCAGATCTTGCCGCCGCTGACCGGTGATCCGGTTTCCTCAATATAAGCAGCGAACACAATCGCGCCGCTTGAGCCGCCGGCTCGACCCAGAACGATGTTGTTGTTCGTATCCGTATAGAGAAAGATGCTGGTGCCGTTGAGGGTCAACAGCCCGCTGTCCACGCCATTGAGTGGTGCGCCAGAGGTGCCGACAAAGCTGACATCGGTAATGCTTGCTCCGGGGTCAGCGGTGATGGTGAATGCATTGCTGCCTGTGTTGCCTGCGGCACCGGTATAGCCACTCAAGGCCGCGCCCGTTGCAGTACCTGCCCCCAGTGCGGCCAAACGGGTGGCGAAGGTCGAGGGCAGCGACGCCACCAAAATGTCATTGTCGTCAGCGTCCCCCGCAGGGGTTGGCGTGGCAGTGGCGTTCTGCAACCCGGCCGTTTCGTCCAGCGTTACGTCCTCGCCGGTCGCCACTACGCCCAAAACGCTGTCCGTAAAGGACGTAGTCGCCATGGCGTCGTCACCCGTGCCGACCACTCCATCGGCGCCCGCAGAGGCCGCTGTCAGCAGAAACGTTGCGCCTGCCGAGTCGTCGGGATTCACGTACCACGAAGTGGTGACGCTGCCGTTGACTTGGCCGTCAAGATCGCCGGCGCCACCGTCGGTCACGGACCAGGGCTCGTGTCCCTCGCCGGTATTGGTATCGAGCACGTCGTCGGACGTACCCCACACACTATCCGCGCCGGCACCGATGGCGTGGTCCACTTCGAGTGTCACGGTGCTGCCGGCGGCGAATCCGCTGGCCGTGATGATGGCCGTGCTGCCGGGGGCGTAGTCTTCAAGGTTGGTGGTGACGGTCGGAATGTAGGTAAAAGTCCAGTCGTGGCTGACGGGTGAAGGATGGTCACCGGCGTTATTGGCCAGGTCACTCGTGGGCGATGAGGTTTTTTTGCGCATAGTCATGACTTTCTCCTGAGCGGGGTCCAGTCATCGGGGGTCGACCTTGGACCATTTTCGGTTCTATTGGTCACAACTATGAACATGCGCCGCAGGCTGCACATCGACTGATACTCCTAGGCGGACTAGGAGTTTCAGGCTATTGGGAAGGGGAGACGGGATGACGTGAAGGAACCGAGCCGCATATTCCGCTTGTGAATGAGGACATGGCGCTGCTGTTCAAGGTCGCCGGGGCTTTAACCGCCAGCGCGTCGAACTGAGGCTGAACCTGCTCAGGCGGCCGGGTAGAAAGGCGATATGGATTTAACTGGTCGAGAAGGGCCGCTTTTTGGCCGATAGCAGTCTGTCGAATCAGTTTGAGCTTGGCTTGAATGAACACGCAGCCACATTAAACAAGCACTCCAAAGCACCCCCAAGGAGCAGCCATTGGCAGTTCCTTGGGGGTCTCCTTCGTCATTCAGATTGTGCCAGGCATAAAAAACTACCCTCAGGCCTGCGGAACTCATCGAAATGAGCCTCGTAGGTGCTTATCGATGACAATCACTCCTCTGAAACCCCTGGGTGCTAAGCAGGACGCGGTGCTTCAACAGGCGGGGTTCCGTCGTGAAACATCGTCTTCAGTTGAGCACGCAGTTCTGGTGAGTCGGTGTGCTTGTGAACACTGACCGCATGCTGCGCGGCGGCCTCGAGCAGTTCGTTTTCAGAGTCTGCGGACAGTGCGATTGAGCAGTGGGAATCGCTCGGAAACTCGCGGCAGTCGATGTATTTACGCGCCATGAATGTTTTCCTCCCTACGACGAAGGCAGGCCGTGGCCTGCGTGAACGATCGCTCGACGCGTCCCCCATACATCAAACACGACTGCATGCCGCATCGAGTGTGCTGATCGTTAAAGTATAGGCCCACCGATGTCAGGGTAGTTGTGCCAGACATAGAAAACGGTCGCGCGGAAACAGGGAGCAGATCGCGACGGCTCGGCATTTACCTGAAACTGCTGCGCATCGAAGAAAATCTCTCAGCCGCGTGGGCAGGGTGATGGTCAGTATCAATGACCACCCGGACATTCGCCGCGCATGCGATCATCCGAATCTCTTATCTGAACTGCAAAAAGAATACGAGGGTGGTTTCCTAGGCCACCCTCGCATCCGTTCACGCGCAAAGCTTCAAGCACTGCCAAAAAAGACGTCGGTATTCAGAACATCAACCCCGATCAAGGTGATGGTCGTTGTTTGTCCGCCCGTCTCGGCAACCGTCACGATGCTGTCGGCACCGGTGTTGTCGATCGATTGGACAGCGGCGTTCGGGTCGCCGTTGAGCACCAGCCTGTCCCGCACGCCCGGGCCCGCATCGAAGCCGGTGACCTGGTACAGGTTCTCATTGACTGACAGATCGATGTTGAACGCATCCTGCTCACCGATCGTGCCAACCAACGTGAAGTCGAAGGGTGCGTTGTCCGGTTCGTTGGCGAACAGGTTGGCGTCAAAGGTACTCGTCGCCGAGTCCCCGTCCTTGTCCGTCAGCGTCGCGCTGAACGCCAGCTGGACATCGCTGGCCAGACTCTCGCTCTCCTGAATGAACTGGATCACCGGGATCTTGATATCGCCCCGGCCCATCGTCAGCTGAACCGCGTCGATCAGTGTCGTACCCGCCTTCTCGACGAGGAAGGACACCTGCCCGCCAGCCTCCGGCGTCAGGGTGTTTACCTCGATGCGGTCCGAAAACGTGCCATCCGCGTAGTAGATCCGGTAGTACAGGTCCTCGGTCGCGGTGTTGTAACCCGCCACGGAGTTGTCGATGAAGACCTTCATTGCCGTCAGCAGGCTCTCTGGATTGATGACGAAACTTTCATCGACGGCGCTGATTGCCGCCAGGTTATCGCCCTGGAGCACGTTGTTGGCGACGCCGATGCCGGACGTGCTGACGTTCATGGCCCTCGGGTCGATGTACGACGGCAGGGGGTTGGTCTGTAGCGCGGCTTCGGTAGGGTCGGGTGCTCCGAGCCCGATGCCGGTCAGGATGTCCGCGGTCGACGCCAGCGCCTTCGCGGAAAAGAACACGATCTCCTCGGATGCCGAAGGAATAGCCGGGTTGCTCGTCTGCGGAATCAACAATGTGCGCACCGGATCCGGGCCGCCGGCAGCGAGCGAGCCGTCGGCACTGCTGAGCACGATCGTCGAACGGAAGCCTTGCACCAGATCCAGTGCATAGCGACCATCGGCATAGGCGGTCAACGTGTAGTCGACGGTGGTATTCGCCGTTGCGGCGTTGTTGTCGAAATCACCGGTCAAGGTTCCCGCGAACTGGTACGCGCCATTGACATCCGGTGATGGCGACAGCTCGCTGAGTGTGCCGGTCCCGGTCGTGGTCGTGTTGTCCGGCCTGACGAGAGTGAACTGGTTATTGACCAACGAGATATCCAGACCGGCCGCCCCCAGCCCGTCGGCTCCCGTCGCCATGTTCCAGAACCCGGATTGCGCAAGGACGCTACCGGTCCCGATCAGGTTGCCGAAACTGAGTGCCGGCCCGTCGTCCTTGAACACCAGGTTCTGCCCGATGTTCAGCGTCGCCTGGGCGCTGTCGCCGTCCCCGTCGGTCTTGATCGCCGTCAGCGTCACCAGGTTGTCCGAGGTCAACGTCTTCGAATCATCCGGATTGGCGGTGTTGGGATGCACCACGGCGCGGAGCTGGTCCAGCGTGACGCTGCCATTGGCGGCTACGCTGACCGTGAACACCAGCAGATTACTCGTGGCCGTGCGGCCTTCCACCACGGTGCCATTGAGCGACAGGTTCACCGCCTGGTTCGAGGCCGTGTCCGTCAATCCGGAAGCCCCGGCCACCACGCCCAGCGCATAGCTCAGGGTGCCAGCCCCATCGGCGCCAAACGCCGAGGTGAAGTTGGCGGCGAAGCTCTGGGTATCATTGGTTGCCAGTACCGTCTCGTCCACTGTCAGCGTTGGCTCCGTGCCGGTGGTGGTGATGCTCGGCCCGTCGTCCTTGAATACCAGGTTCTGCCCGATGTTCAGCGTCGCCTGGGCGCTGTCGCCCTCCTTGTCGGTAATGGTCGCGGTCAGCGTCACCAGGTTGTCCGAGGTCAAACTCGTCGAGTCATCGGGATTGGTGGCGTCGGGATGCACCACGGCGCGGAGCTGGTCGAGGGTGACATCACCGTTGGCAGCCACGCTGGCCGTGAACACCAGCAGGCTGGTGGTGGCCGTGCGGCCTTCGACCACGGTGCCGTTGAGCGACAGGTTCACCGCCTCGCCTGTCTCCGTGTCGGTCAACCCGGAAGCTCCGGCCACCACGTCCAGCGCATAGGTCAAGGTGCCGGCGCCATCGGCGCCAAACGCCGAATTGAAGTTGGCGGCAAAGTTCTGGGTATCGTTGGTCGCCAGCACCGTTTCGTCCACTGTCAGCATCGGTTCCGTGCCGGTGGTATTGATGCTCGGCCCGTCGTCCTTGAACACCAGGTTCTGCCCGATGTTGAGGGTCGCCTGGGCGCTGTCGCCGTCCCCGTCGGTCGTGGTCGCCGTCAGCGTCACCAGGTCGTCCGAGGTCAAACTCGTCGAGTCATCCGG
This sequence comes from Pseudomonas sp. GW821-FHT12A04, assembly GCF_058807755.1. Taxonomy (NCBI): domain Bacteria; kingdom Pseudomonadati; phylum Pseudomonadota; class Gammaproteobacteria; order Pseudomonadales; family Pseudomonadaceae; genus Pseudomonas; species Pseudomonas sp. GW821-FHT12A04. Next base: position 74,797 of record NZ_JBXAQZ010000020.1, on the reverse strand, counting down.
ATTGGTTGGGTCGGGATGCACCACGGCGCGGAGCTGGTCGAGGGTGACATCACCATTGGCGGCCACGCTGACCGTGAACACCAGCAGGTTGCCGAGGGCCGTGCGGCCTTCGACCACGGTGCCGTTGAGCGACAGGTTCACCGCCTCGCCTGTCTCCGTGTCGGTCAACCCGGAAGCTCCGGCCACCACGTCCAGCGCATAGGTCTGCGTGCCGGCCCCATCGGCGCCAAACGCCGAGTTGAAGTTGGCGGCAAAGCTCTGAGTGTCGTTGGTCGCCAGTACCGTCTCGTCCACCGTCAGCGTCGGCTCCGTGCCGGTGGTGCTGATGCTCGGCCCGTCGTCGTCGAAGATCATCTTGGAGCCGATTTCGGTGGTGGTAACAGAGGCTTTGACCAGCGTGAAACCACCGATATCAAAGTCGGCGTGGTCATTGCCCTTGGCATTGACGGCCGCACCGTTCTCGATAAGCACGCGGTTGTGATCCGCCGTAGTGGTGTATTCAATCTGGTAGCCGGCTTTAATGCCGGTGAGGGTTGCGACCCCTGCAGCAAAGCTGATGGTAATGGCCGGATCATTCACCGATCCGTCTGAATTCTCGATCACCAGCCCGGTGCTATTGTTGATCACGCGAACATTGGTGATGGCCACCGACGTATCGCCCGCGTATCCGTTGATGAAATTCACGCCAGGTTCAGCCGCGGTGCTGAATGCGCTGATTTTTACGATAGCGCTCTTGCCGCTTTGCAATTGCACAACGTCGAAATTGGCCGACTTCGTGTTGTAGACGTCGGTAAAGTCGACGTTGGATTCAAGGTCGGCTTCGTTCTGATCCAGGTTGGGAATGGTCACATTCTGCCTGGCACCCGTGACGAACGAAAAGCGGATGCCCTCTTGCTCCACAATCATCTGATTGTTGGTGCCGAAGGTGGTCGGGCCACCCGCCTGGCTGGTATTGATCGTGTCGCCAGTGTTTATGTTGACGCCGCTTGACTGGTCAGCAGGGTCCTTGCCGGTGGCAATGATGGTGGGATCTGTGATCCGCAACACACCGCCGTCATCGACAACGTTCGGGTTCGCCTTCGTGAACATCAGGAACAGGTTCTGACCGGAGGGCGCATTGGCCAGGCTGAACACCAGATCCTCACTGGCTCCGATGAAAACCTTATTCAGCAGATTGAGCGAGTCATCGGCATCCGTCATATCGGGATGCTTGAGCGGTTGGTACTCCACGGTCCAGATCTTGCCGCCCGTGACCGGCGAACCGGTTTCTTCAATGTAGGCAGCGAACACGATCGCACCGGCCGGGCCCCCGGCTCGGCCCACGACGATGTTGTTGTCGTTCGTATCGGTATAGAGAAGGATGCTGGTGCCATCGAGGGTATCGAGTCCGCTGTCCAGACCATTGAGCGGTGCGCCTGAACTGTCGGTGAAGCTGATATCGGTAATGCTTCCTCCGGGCGCGGCGGTGACGGTGAATGCATCGCTGCCCGTGTTGCCCGCGGCACCGGTATAGCCGCTCAAGGCCGCACCCGTGGCGGTGCCTGCCCCCAGTCCGGCCAAACGGTTAGCGAAGGTCGTGGGCAGGGACGCCACCAGAATGTCGTTGTCGTCAGCGTCCCCCGCAGGGGTTGGCGTGGCAGTGGCGTTCTGCAATCCGGCCGTTTCATCCAGGGTCACGTCTTCGCCGGTCGCCACGACGCCCAAAGCGCTGGCTGTAACCGACGTTGTCACCAATGACTCGTTGAGGTCAGTGGTGAGGGGCTGGGTGGATAGAGCGATCTGATCGTTCGTTGACGATGAGTTTTTTTTCTGAGTAGCCATGACTTTCTCCAAAGCAATTGCAGTCACCAAGGCCGGACCGCGGACCTTTTTTTGGTACATGCCACAACTATGGATAAACGCCGGGCGATATACATCGGCCGATACTCCCAGACGGGGCAGGAGATTCAGACTACTGGGAAGGGGAGACGGGATGACGCGAAGGAACGGAGTCGAATATTCCGCTTGTGAATGAGGGCATGGTGCGGGTGTTCAAGGTTGCCGGGGCTTTAACCTCCAGCGTGTCGAACTGAGGCTGAACCAGCCTGTCGAACTACATCCGCTCCTTGAAACTGGGGAAAATGATGAAGTACGAATACGTGCCAGCGTTCCAAAGTGCGCTCTACGCGCCGCAGCCGTTAGCGGCACTGGCTAACGCGCACTGATTCAACGATCCGGCAAAAACCTGTCAGACCTCACAAGCCTGACAGGTGACGTTTTACTTGGACGACGCAATATCACGGCCGCGTGGTGCTGCCGCCACGCCTTCCTCGCGTAGACGATGCAATAACAACTGCGTGTTGTCCACGCAACCCATGCCTTCAGGCTTACTTTCAACTCCCTCGATAACCAGAAGAAGTTGCGCTTTATTGAGTGCCAGCCGTTGCTGCAGGACTTCGATTTCCTCAACCTTGCGCTTGAGTCCACTGAGCAACTCTTCATGCCGCCAACCGTTCGCATTCATCGGCAGTAGTTGTCGGATTTCTTCCAGTGAAAACCCCGCCGCCTGGGCGCCCGTGATGATCTCCAAAACCCACTCCGTATCAGGTGCATAGTCCCGATACCCATTGGCTTTGCGCCCGACAGATTTGATCAGGCCGCTCGCTTCGTAAAAGCGGATCCGTGAAGGCGCCAGTCCGCTGATTTTCGCCAGTTCGCCTATTCTCATATCCCACCCCAAAAAAGCCATTGACCTTAAAGTTGACTTTAAACCTAAAGTGATTTGGCGACCAAGCTGCGCGGATGTAATGCATTGCTAAAACGCCATGGAATTCAGGGGTGGGCGAAAACCAGACCAGGACCAATCCCTGGGAACCGCCTATTGGATGGGCTGCACGTTATTGAACAAGGGCAAGGTTCAACAAGGGGCACGATCAGGACACGATTGGTCATACCCTCCATTTCATTCGGGAGATGCGAACATGGGTTATGTCACTACGCAGGACGGTGTTGAGATCTTTTACAAAGACTGGGGGCCACGGGATGCCCAGGTGATCTTTTTTCATCACGGATGGCCACTCAGTGCGGACGACTGGGATGCGCAGATGCTCTTTTTCCTGGCGAACGGTTACCGGGTCATTGCACACGACCGGCGTGGCCACGGGCGATCCAGTCAGGTCTGGGACGGCCACGACATGGATCACTATGCTGATGACGTCGCGGCCGTGGTCAACCATCTTGGGGTACAAGGCGCAGTTCATGTGGGGCACTCCACCGGCGGTGGTGAAGTCATCCATTACATTGCGCGCCACGGCGAAGACCGAGTGTCGAAGGCCGCCATAATCAGCGCCGTGCCACCCTTGATGGTTCAGACACCGAGCAATCCAGGCGGCTTGCCAAAGTCGGTTTTCGATGACTTGCAGGCACAGCTGAAGGCCAACCGCGCACAGTTCTACCATGACGTTCCAGCTGGACCTTTCTACGGTTATAACCGCCCTGGTGCAAAACCGTCTGAGGGCATCATCCGGAACTGGTGGCGACAAGGCATGATGGGCTGTGCAAAGGCGCATTATGACGGGATCGTGGCCTTTTCCCAGACCGACTTTACCGAGGATCTAAAGAGCATCACGATCCCCGTGCTGGTGATGCATGGTGATGATGACCAGATCGTGCCTTATGAAAACTCCGGGCTCTTGTCAGCCAAACTGTTGCAAAACAGCACGCTGAAAACCTACTCGGGCTTCCCGCACGGAATGCCTACGACGAACACCGATACAATCAACGCCGATTTGCTCGCTTTCCTGCGTGGTTAGTTAACTGGGGGGGGTAAAAAACTGCCCCCCAGTTTCTTCAAAGCCAAAAAAATCGATGCGTTGAAGATTCGACTAAGTGGCTGAAAACTGAGCTGACCGAGTGTCCGCTTGCGACTCCCTTCGTCTATGTTTCCTGTTCCTCACTGGTCTAAAAAAATGGGGCTGTTAATCAATTAATTATTTGCCCTGTTCAGGCTGCCCAGAGTAGTCCGGCGACGCTCAGCAGGATCATGGGCAACCCGAAGCGTGAACTCCAGGATGGCGGCATTTAGGGCGGGTAGGGCGAGCTGATTTGGGTTGATCTTGAAACGCAGTCATCGCTCTGGGTGCTCCGGCCTGCAGGTTCGCTCTTTTGGTAATTCACATCACTCAATGCTCATGGGCATGCGAATGGATGGAAAGGGCACCAGGGACCTTGGTGCGTTCAAGCCCCCCACGTTCCAGCCACCGAAGGGTCTGCTCATAGGCACGCTGCAGCAAAGACTCGGTCTGGTCAAAGTTGAAAACCGAGACATCCACCGGGCACAAGGGCGGGACGATGTGCAGACTGGTGACAGTGCGGAAGTGTTCGATGTCGCTCACCAGCTGGCGCATGCTCATCAGATTGACGGTGTGCAGGGCCAAGGCGACCAGTCCTCGGGGAGGTTGCGTCAGGTCGCAACTCACTCCGGTGGGGATTACCACGACGTTGGTGGCTCCCAAGGCTACGGCAGTCGAAATAGGTGTATTGCTTGCCACGCCGCCATCAACCAGAAACTGATCGGCGATTTGTACGCAGGGGAACACCAGCGGAATGGCAGCGCTGGCCAGTAACGCCTGCTCGAGTTCGCCACTGGACAGGACCGTCTCGGCACCACTGAGCAGGTTGGTGGTGACGATGTACAGGGGCAGCACCGCATCCTCAATGCGGTGAATGGGCAGTGCCTGACCCAGCAGCCGATTCAAGGCCGACGGCTGCAACAGATAGCCACGCCGTTTGATCAATCCTCTACAGGTATCGAACCAAGAGAGGGGGAAGATGTCAGTTTTACTCAGCCCGCGCCAGAATCCGGCGAGCGCCTGGACGCCATCGGAATCGGGTCTTGCGGCAAAGTAGGCACCGTTGATAGCGCCTACCGAAGCACCAATCACCATGTCAAACCGAACATTGGCTTCGACCAGGGCCCGCAACATTCCCACCTGCACCGCCCCCAAACTGCCACCGCCAGCGAATACGATTGCGGTTTTGGTCGTCATGGCGGAAGTCTCTGTGCGGAAATGTATCGAATGAGTGTAGCTGGCGGGGCGGCATGACTTCCGGCAGCCCGCCATATGCATTCAGTGCGCGACCTATGAAGCGGCGCTCGCCTCATTGGTAGAATTCAAATAGCAGGCCATCTCCCGTTCGACAACGTCGATCTCATTTAGCCCCCAGTTTGTAAGGGGCGCGGAAAGTTTGCCGGTCGACGCAAAACTCGCCGCCAGCAGACGGGTCATCAGCGTCTTTGCCAAGTCCAGTTGCTCCTGAAGCTCCTGAACCGCGCGATCAGCCTTGTCCAGGCTCTGTCGCAGGGCATCGCGCCCGGCAGTGATCTGTCCGACACTGGCCATCGTTTCATGTGGGTCGACCATCAATGCCGCTTTTTCTTCCAAAGATTTATCACTCATCAATGTGCTCGTTCGCTCAGGTTCAAGGTCAGGCACGCGCAGGCCTTGCCTCAGTGATATCGGCACGAGAGTTTATTCCTATAGTTTTCTATCGCACTGCTGCGCAAGGTGCCGACCAACGGCAGCGGAACCCATCAGTACCCCCGACCCGAAACGCCCGCTGAACGATTTAGCCTATCTGTTGCGTTGACCGGTTGAATCCACAACCCATAGCTGACGGTCGGCTTGGCTCAGATTCAGGTTGAGCAAGCCGGTCTCTCGAATCAACACTTCGTAAAAAACGAACAATTCGCAACGAATAAACGATTTTTACTGATGCTACATGCCCGTTAGCATGACCTCTTCCAGCCCATTTACTTCATGCAGAGACAGTCATGCAGAAGGCCATCCAATGCCGCGGTTTCGAGATTACTTCAGCAAGCGCCTGGCCTACCGCTTAAGTCACTGCGCCGCCCGCATTGGGGCGGGTGATCGTGCGGCGCTATATGAGTATCGGCCAATCTTGGATAGTTAAATGACCACCATTAGCGTCGGCCAATCTTGGATGTGGGCCGCCTTTATCGGGTTCGTCCTCGCCATGCTGGCGCTGGATCTTTTCGTTTTCGGCGGGCGCAAGGCGCATCGTGTTTCGGTACGCGAAGCGCTGGCCTGGGTCATCGCCTGGACCAGTTTGGCGTTGGTCTTCTCCGTCCTGCTCTGGTGGTATCTGCGCAGCATGTTCGGCGCCGAAGTGGCCCAGCGTACAACGCTCGAATTCCTGACGGGCTACCTGATCGAGCAGTCGCTGTCGATCGACAACATGTTCGTTTTCGTGATGATCTTCGGCTATTTCGCCGTGCCGCCAGAGTTGCAGCGCCGCGTCCTGCTCTATGGCGTGCTCGGCGCCATCATCATGCGCGCCGGTATGATTTTCGCCGGTGTCTGGCTGGTGCAGGAGTTTGCCTGGCTGCTCTATGTCTTTGGCGCTTTCCTCCTCATCACCGGCTTCAAGATGCTGATCTTCGCCAACCAGCAGCCAGAGCTCGAAAAGAACCCTTTGCTGCGCTGGCTGCGTAGCCATCTTCGCATCACCGACGGTTTTCACGGCGAGCGCTTCTTCGTGCGCCAGAACGGCCTGCGCTGGGCGACGCCGCTGTTCCCGGTGCTGGTGCTGATCGAGGCCAGCGACCTGGTGTTCGCGGTCGACAGCATCCCGGCTATCTTCGCCGTCACCACCGACCCCTTCATCGTGTTCACCTCCAACATCTTCGCCATCATGGGCATGCGCGCACTGTATTTTCTACTTGCCGACATGGCCTACCGTTTCCACTTGCTCAAATATGGTCTGGCCATCGTACTGGTGTTCATCGGCGGCAAGATGCTGGTCGCGCCGTGGTGGCACATGCCGATCCAATGGTCGCTGACCACGGTCGGCGGCATCATCTTGATTTCGGTACTGTTGAGCCTGACTTTGACGAAGAGCAAAACACGGGTTACGGGAGAATAAGGATGAATTTGAGACAAGAACGGGCGATGGCGGCACCGACGCTAGCTGAGCGCGACAGTGATGGTCGACTGATCGGCGTAGTCATCGACCGGTTGAATCCACAACCCAAAGCAGACGGTGGCGACAGGCAAAAGTCGGCCAATAGTGGCTTACCTGAAAATCAAGCTTTCAACAAAGCATCCGCGATTGTTCCTGAAAAAGTCGTCTCTACCGGCCCGGTGAGAAAAACTGATCCCACGCCATCCCATTGAACCGTTACAACTCCGCCGTCACATTCAACCTCAACGCAATTGTCTAACAAGCCACGACGAATTCCGTTAACCGCGGCGCCACAAGAGCAGGAACCTGAACCCAGAGGGATACCACCCCCGCGCTCCCAAATTCGCAACCGGATGTGCTTTCGGTCAATGATCTGGACGAAATGCACGTTCGTCCTGAGGGGAAACAAGGGGTTGGTTTCAACTCCCGGTCCAATCGTCGCAATTTCAACGGCTGCCAGGTCATCCACAAAATAGGTGCAGTGCGGATTTCCCATGCTGCAAGCTGTTGGGTGACCGGCAAGTGGCATCACTAAAGTGTCCATTTCCAAAGCCAGAGGAACATCCGACCAGCCCAAAAGTGGCTTTCCCATGTTTACAGAGATGGCGCCGGTTGAAGTTCGTTCGCAAGTCAGCAGGCCACGGTTGGTTCGCAGTGCTGCCGAAGTCATATTGGATTCACGCATCAGCATATCAGCGGCCCCGCGCGTTGCGCTGCCACAAGCGTCCAGCGTTGAGCCATCTGCATTCCAGAACATCAAACGCGCATCTGCATCATCGCAATCAAACACCACCGCGAGTTGGTTGAAGCCGATTCCTCGGTTCCGATCTCCCATTAGACGAGCCATATTGCTGGTGATTGGATTCGGTGATTTTCGCGAGTCGACGATAACGAAATCATCGCCATTGGCGTGCATTTTATGAAAGCTGAGCGGCATAAATAGACCTGGCAGCAAGACATGTGATGAGTTGACGTTTTAAAGCGATCTATCCCTATTCGCATGACTTTTGCAAGCTACGTGAAAACTCATGAGGCGAATGTGTTTGGCAGACTGGACACATCGTTGTGTTTGATTCGTCACCGGCAGCTTTTGGCCGAATCAGGTCAGTTTCGACAGGCGAAGACTGACCCGATGCAGGGAGTCTCTTTCACTTTTCGAGACTCTCGGTATGGCTGACAGCTACCTGCCGCCCGCGCTCCAGGTTGACGCCGGCCAGGATCAGCAGGCCGACAACGAAATAGCTGCCGGTAATCAGCATCGCCAGGCGGTGATCGCCTCCGGACAGCCAACTGGTCAGGCCGTAAGTCATGGGGCCGAGGATTGCCGACAGTTTGACGGCCAGCCCCCAGAGGCCGAAGAACTCCGCCAGCCGCGTCGGCGGCGCGAGCAGACCGACTATCGCACGTCCGGCCGATTGGCTGGCGCCCATGCACAGACCGGCGAGGTTGGCCGCCAGCCAGAACAGCCCGGGGCCGCGCGCGACCCAGACCAGACCGACCATGCCGAGCCAGCCCAGCAGGGTCAGCGCCAGCGTGGTGCGATGGCCGAGGCGATCCTGCAGCCAACCGAACAGCACGGCACCGATGGAGGCCGTGATATTCACCACGAAGATCAGCAGCAGCGTGTCCTGGGTACTGAAGCCCATGACCTGATTGGCATAGATGGCAGCCAGGGTGATCACCGCCGAGATACCGGCCTGGTAGCAGACGGTGCAGGCAAGGAAGCGCAGCAGGTCACGATAGCGGTCGGCTTCGCGCAGCGTCTGCGCGAAGCGCGCTAGCACCGCTTGCGGGATAGGCCTGTCGCTGCTCCCTGTCTGCGGCAGGCTGCGTTCACGCAAGAACAGGAAGGTCGGTACGCTGGCCAACGCGAACAAGACCGCAGTGATCAGCATGCACACCGGCACGAACTGCGCCGCCGTCTGGCCTTGCGCCTGGGCCCAGCTGACGAAGGCCAGGCAGGCACCCAGGCTGACCAGGCCGCCTATATAGCCAAACCCCCAGCCCCAGCCGGACACCTTGCCCAAGGCATCCGCACGGGCGAGCTGGGGCAGGAAGGCGGCAATCAGGTTCTCGCCGCTGCCGAAGCAGTAGTTGGATAGCACGATGAACAGAATCGCAACGCCGAGCTCCCCCGGCCCGGCCAACGCCAGTCCAGCGGTAAAGGCGACGCAACCGATCGTGCTGAACAGCAGCAGGCGTTTCTTGCAGGCGAACGCGTCGGCGTAGGCACCGATCAGCGGAGCGGTCAGGATGATCAAGGCGTAAGAGAGGGATATGGCGCTGGTCCAGGCCAGCGTACCCCAGGCTTCGCCCTTGGCGACCACGGCGACGAAGTAGGCGTTGAACACGGCGGTGATCACCACGGTCGTGTAACCGGAGTTGGCGAAATCGAACATCGCCCAGGCCCAGATTTCTCGGCGTGTCACTCCGGGGGCAAGGCTGGCTGGCATGGCAGATCTCTCTGCAGGGGCTGCGTTCTTCAGAAGCCTAGCCCCGGCTCACCCATCCTGCGAGCGCTGCAGCTGATGATGGCATTCCCAGTCGTCTCAGTAGGCGCATAATGGCAATTGGCAAGGATCTACACACAGATTGTTTTGTCATGAGGGGCTGCCGATGCCTCGTCCGCCTCCAGAAACCCGTGCCGTTCCCCGTTGCGATGGGGACGCGGAAAAATTGCTCGAAATTGTCCGGCGCACCGTGGTCGAGCTGCGCCCGCAAGCGGCAGAAGGTTTGCAAGTCACCTTGCACAGCGTGCTGGATCGGGATCTGGGCGTAGACAGCCTGGCTCGAGTCGAGCTCTGGTCACGTATCGAGCACGAATTCGGTGTGCGCTTGCCAGAAAACCTGTTCGCCTCGGCAGACACCCCCACCGACATACTGCGCGTGCTGCACAGCAGGCATGGCGCCGAGGCCGTACGTCCGTTGCCCACCAGCGACTCCAGCGAGACCCTGATAGCAACAGGGCAGACGCCAGACGCCGCGCGGACCTTGATCGAGGTACTGGACTGGCATGTGCGCCAGCAGCCGCAGCATCTTCACGTGCGCCTGCTAGGTGAAAGTGACCAGCAGGAAGATATCAGCTATGGCGCCTTGCACCAGGGGGCCTTGGCCGTTGCCGCAGGGCTGCAACGCAGTGGCTTGCACGCCGGTCAGACCGTGGCCCTGATGCTGCCCACAGGCCGCGACTTTCTCCAGGGCTTTTTCGGCATCCTGTTGGCCGGTGGTGTGCCGGTGCCCATCTACCCACCGCTGCGCCTGTCGCAGATAGAGGATCATCTGCGCCGCCAGGCCGGTATTCTGCGCAACGCCGAGGCCAAAGTGCTGATTACCGTGACGCAAGCGAAGCTGCTCGCCCGGTTGCTCCAGCCGCAGGTCCCGAGCCTGACGCGCATTGCCAGTGTGGCCGAGCTGACAGGCGAGGGGGGCGAGTGTGTCACACCGCCGCGGCAACCGGATGACATCGCCTTCCTGCAGTACACCTCGGGCAGTACTGGCCAGCCCAAGGGTGTGATGGTCAGCCACGCCAATCTGCTGGCCAATCTGCGCGCCATGGGGAGGGCTCTGAAGGTGGGGCCGCAAGACGTGTTCGTCAGCTGGCTGCCCATGTACCACGACATGGGATTGATCGGTGCCTGGCTGGGCAGCCTGTACTACGGCTACAGCCTGATGCTGATGTCGCCGCTGGCTTTCCTGGCACGGCCGGCGCGTTGGCTATGGGCCATCGACCGCTTCCGCGGCACGTTGTCGGCGGCGCCCAACTTTGCCTACGAACTGTGCCTGAACAAACTTGCTGACGGCGACCTCGAGGGCCTGGACCTGAGCAGTTGGCGCCTGGCCTTCAACGGTGCCGAACCGGTCAGCCCGCAGACCTTGCAGCGCTTCGCCGAACGCTTCGCTCGCTACGGCTTGGCGCCCACTGCGCTGGCGCCCGTCTATGGGTTGGCCGAGGCCACACTGGGCGTGGCCTTTCCTCCCCTGGACCGAGGACCGCTGATCGACCGGGTACAGCGCGACGCGTTCCAGGCCCGCGGCAATGCACTGCCCGTCGAAGCGGATGCCAGCGCAACGCTGCGCTTCGTCTCCAGCGGTCGACCACTGCCGGGCCATCAGATTCGTATTGTCGATGGCAGCGGAATCGAACTGCCCGAACGCAGCGAAGGGCACCTGCAATTTCGCGGGCCGTCTACCTCGACAGGCTACTACCGCAACCCCGAAGAGACCCGCCGGGTGCTGCGCGATGGCTGGTTCGACTCGCTCGACTTCGCCTACATGGCCGGCGGCGAGGTCTACCTGACCGGCCGCGCCAAGGACTTGATCATCCGTGCCGGGCGCAACATCTACCCCTACGATGTCGAAGCAGCGGTCGGCAATCTGCCCGGGCTGCGCAAAGGCTGCATCGCGGTGTTCGGCAGTCCGGAGCCGGCCACCGGCACCGAGCGCCTGGTGGTGTTGGCGGAAAGCTACGAGAAGGACGCTGCTGCGCGGCAACAGCTGCAGCAGGAGGTCAACCGTATCGTGTTCGACCTCACCGGTGTGGCGCCCGACGATATCGTTCTGGCGCCACCGCATAGCGTACTGAAAACCTCCAGCGGAAAGCTTCGCCGTGCTGCCAGTCGTGAACTGTATGAGCGCGGCGAAGTGGGGCGGCCGCACCTGGCCGTTTGGCGCCAGCTGCTGCGCCTGGTATTGCAGGCCTTGCGCGGGCATTTCGGTCGCAGCTGGCAGACCTGCCGCGCCGCGTTGTATGCCACTTACATCTGGCTGCTGTTCTGGCTGGTCACACCGCTGACCTGGCTGGTCGTTGCGATCCTGCCGCGCCAGCGTTGGTGTCGCAGCTTTACCCGTACGGCCTCCCGGCTGTTTCTGCGCCTGGCGGGTGTTCCGTTCAGTGTCACGGGACTCGAGCGCCTGCCTTCCTCCTCGGTGAGCGTGCTGGCCGCAAACCATGCCAGCTACCTCGATGGTGTCATTCTCAGCGCGGCCCTACCGCCGCAATTCAGCTTCGTTGCCAAGCGCGAATTGGCTGGCCAGTGGATCGCCGGCCGGTTCCTGCGCAAGCTCGGCGCCCGCTTTGTCGAACGCTTCGACCTGCAGCGCAGCGCCGCAGACACCGAGCCCCTGGCCGAGGCGCTGCAGGCTGGCCAGCCCCTGGTGTTCTTTCCCGAGGGAACCTTCACCCGCGAGCCAGGATTGCGAACGTTCCACATGGGCGCCTTCGTGCTAGCTGCGCGTGCCGGCGTGCCGCTGCTGCCGGTCGCAATTTGCGGCACGCGCAAGGTGCTGCGCGACGGTCAGTGGTACCCGCGCCACGGTGCAATCCACGTCAACGTCTGTCCTCCGCTGTTGGCAGACGGGCCGGACTGGATGGAGGCAATCAAGCTGCGGGATGCGACGATAGCGATGCTGCTAGAGCACCTGGATGAATCGGAACGAGCCCAGCGCCCAGGTTAGGCGACTACTTTGCTGCCGTCGTTTTTCCAGAGCCGTTTATAGAGTGGGCACACGTCAAAATCTAAATCCGCTGTGAGCGCCCGCTTTTGGCTGACTGCTGCCTGTCGCGAAGGGCCGAAAACGACTCAGTCACTCCGGTGCCATCATCACCACAAGCGTCATCTTGATGAATTCTTCAATCTTATCGATGGCTTCCAGGGCACCGCGTACGTTGTTAGCGACACCGGCTGACCCAAACTGCTCGACCCAGCCAGGCGCTATAGCGGAGGGCGGGCCTGCACCCGGCCCAGGGCGGTTTCATGCTCTGGGCGCAGCTGCTGGAATATTTCGACACACTGCTTGAAACGGGCTTTACTGGAACAAGTCGTGCGGACTATCGAGGGCTGCATGTGCTCGGCAGCCAGTACTGGCTGGATGCCGAGTTCAAAACTACACCCGTTGTGGTTGAGGAGCAGTCCTTGCCCATGTCCCGGTTTCTCTGCGCCATGCTGTTCGCGCTGCTGCTCGTCGGCTGCGCCACCACGCGCTTGCCTCACGAATTCAGCGAGGCGATACCCGCCAGCGATTCGGCGTTCGGGCGCTCGATCCAGGCTCAGGCCGCCGAGCATGAGGGGCGCTCGGGTTTTCGCTTTCTGCCCAACAGCAGTGAAGCATTCCGGGCGCGCGCGGAGTTGATCCGCAATGCGCAGAAAGCCGTCGATCTGCAGTACTACATCGTGCATAACGGTTTCAGCACTCGGGCGCTGGTGCATGAAATGCTGCTGGCAGCAGATCGCGGCGTACGGGTACGCATCTTGCTCGATGACACTGCCAGCGACGGCCAGGAAGAAGTCATCGCTACCCTGGCGGTGCACCCGAACATCCATATCCGCGTCTTCAACCCTTTGCATCTGGGGCGCAGCACCGTGGTCACTCGAACCATGGGCCGCCTGCTTGATCTTTCCCAACAACACCGACGCATGCACAACAAACTGTGGCTGGCCGACAACAGCGCAGCCATCGTCGGCGGACGCAACCTGGGGGATGAATATTTCGACGCCAGGCCCGACCTCAACTTCACCGACATGGACCTGATGGGCATCGGCCCGGTCGCCGAGCAATTGGGGCACAGCTTCGATCAGTACTGGAACAGCGCCTTGAGCCAGTCGATCAGTGACTTCCAGCTCAACAAGCCAACAGCGCAAGACTTGCTCGAAAGCCGCCAACGTCTGGAGCAATCGCTCCAGACCTCACGTATCGAGAGCAAGGCGTTGTACAACCATCTCATGACCTACCAGACTCAACCGCAACTCGAGACCTGGCGCAAGCAGCTGATCTGGGCCCATAACAAGGCGATGTGGGACGCTCCAAGCAAGGTCCTGGCCAGCGGCGAACCGGCACGCGCGCTATTGATGGCCACACAGCTGCGGCCTGAACTCGATAGCGTCAATAGTGAGCTGATCATGATCTCGGCCTATTTCGTCCCGCAAAAGCCGGGCATGGACTATCTCCTGGGTCGTGCCGATGCCGGCGTTGATGTGCGCCTGCTGACCAACTCACTGGAGGCCACCGATGTGCCGGCGGTGCATGGCGGCTATGCACCGTATCGCAAGACTCTGCTCGAACATGGCGTGAAACTCTATGAGCTGCGGCGCCAGCCGGACGATCCTGGTCGTAGCTCCTCGTTTGGTTTCAGTGGTGGCTCTGACTCCAGCCTGCACACCAAGGCCATGATCCTGGACAGACAGAAAGTGTTCGTTGGCTCGTACAATTTCGACCCGCGTTCAGTGTTCTGGAACACTGAAGTCGGGGTGCTGGTCGATAGTCCCGAACTGGCCGGCTACGTACGCCAGCTGGCGCTTGAGGGCATGGCGCCGGCCCGGAGTTACCAGGCCCGACTGGAAAGCGGCGAAATTGTCTGGCTCACCGAGGACGACGACCGCCTGCATACCTTGCGCAAGGAGCCCGGCGGCAAGTGGCGCAGCTTCAAGGCCTGGCTCAGCGACAAGATCGGCCTGGAGAAAATGCTCTAGATCGAAACCCGGAGTACACCCACTGGCCTCACGCCCACGTGTGAGCATTCAATCAGCGTGCAGAGCTCAGGGCTTGCGTCAGGCCGCCGTGCAATAGGGACTTACAAAGAAGCCTCTCGATAAGGGTGACGCGATCAAGCTGGATGTCTTCTGACGTTTTTGTCTTCACCTGCATGACTCAGGCGCCTTGCAGTAAACGGAGGGTACCTTATGCCCTTATTTTTGAGGGTAAGGAATGAAACAAGGACAGGTTCTGCTGTTGGCTTTGTTGATGCTGTTTTTAACGGGGTGCACGACCACGCCGCCAAAAGACCAAGGCAATCTCTGCAGTATTTACCGTGAGTATCCCGACTGGTATGAGGACTCGCTGCAAATGCAGAGTGAATATGGGACGCCTCTGCATGTGGCCATGGCGATCATGAAGCAGGAAAGCAGTTACGTGGCGGACGCATTGCCGCCTCGTGACTACCTGCTCTGGGTGATCCCCTGGGGGCGAGTCAGTTCGGCCTACGGTTATGCGCAGGCTCAAGACCCGGTGTGGGGTGAGTACAAGGACAATACGGGCAACGGTGGTTCGCGTGACAGTTTTGACGACGCGATCATGTTTATCGGTTGGTACACCACTGGCACCCAACGTCAGCTCGGAATCTCCAAATGGGACACCTACAATCAGTACCTGGCCTATCACGAGGGGCGTGGGGGCTTTAGCCGCAATACCTATCGCAGTAAACCTTGGCTGATGCAGGTTGCCCAGAAAGTGCAAAAGCAGTCAGAGATTTACAACGCTCAACTTAAAGTGTGTCGCCAAGAGTTGGAAGATGATCGTAGCGGGTGGTTTTAACGCATGTACGAAAAAAACCCCGCATCTCCTGGGGGAAGATGCGGGGAAAAGTATTACACATGGTGAGGAAGGTCGGCCTCCTCGAAAGCAGACTGGCTGTATTCGAAGCGTCCGTTAAAGGTGTCACCTGTAAACCCCACCTTGGCCAACGCCCCCTCGACGCATATTTAAAGTCGAGGGAGAGGGGCGAGCGAAATCAATAATTGTCAAAGACAGATTAATAAATACGGATATGACGTCGTGGATAGCCTCTCGGTGATGGCGTCGCGAGGTCAAGCCTGTTCCAAAAGAAGTCTGGCGGTGCTGATAGGCAAGGGGTGAGGTGCATTGATCCGGCCTTCCAATCTGATCACGAACGCCAAGGCCTCTGCGTAGCTGCGAAACTCAACGCACCACGCGTTCATCCATACATTCCAGCCTTCCGGTTTGCTCGCCTTCTCGATTTTTATCAGCATCCTGGAATCCCTCCATGTGGTGGTTTAGCCTGGTCTCGAACCGGGGAAAACCGAAGTGCGGTGTGTGAATGTTTGTCTGCGTGGCCTGGGTGACGACGCGGGACAAAACAGTAAATCTGCTCAGGAAAGTCAGCCTCTGCAAATGCGGTTTTGATGGCGGTCGAAGCTTTCGTCAAAAACGTCGCCTGCAGGTCCCACCATGGCTAACCCTCCTCCTGGCACATTTAAAGCCGATAGAGGGGAGTGTTTGGAAATTAATAATTATCAAAAATGGATTTACGGCGGCGGGGGGGATTCAGACGTTGGAACCGTGTTTGCGTTCGATTGGGCATTCTCTAAAGCAAGGGCTTGCAAGCGAAAGCGGATGCAAGCCCTTGTTTTTTTCTATTCCATTATTTCTATCTTGATCGTGATTGCCTGATGCTTTTCAGGACGTCGGGTCTGCCTTGCGGCGATCGCTGCCGGCCGGGTTGCCGGTATCGATCAGCCTTCTTTCCAGCAGTACGTTTTCCAGGGCCTGGCGGTCTGACGGGTTCATCTGATGTTCTCGCTCCTTGAGTTCCAACAGGATCGGGGTCGACCACTGGCGGTAGGTTTGTTCAGCACTACGATTGAGTGACATGGGTTCCTCCTTGATCAGGCTCCTGCCAATAAAGGCGCCGCACTTCGATACGCCAAAAAACCCTAGTCGACGAAGCCTGTTCCCGCCACTGCTTTACGTCGGACGGCCATTGCCCCAGATGCCCGTAGCGGCAGTGCGCCGTACGTAGTCGCCAAAGTTGCGCGCCGGCCGTCCCAGCGCCCGCTGTACACCATCGGCCACGGGTGTGTTGCGCCCGTCCAGCACAGTCGTGAAGAGATACAACACCAGGTCGATCAACGCCGGGGGAAGCTGTTCCTGTTCCATTGCCTGTCGATACGCGTCTGCCGGTACAGCCACCAATTCGATGTTGCGACCGGTGGCGCGAGCAATCTCGGTCACGGCTTGGGCAAAGGTCAACGCCCGAGGGCCGGTCAGTTCATAGAGCTGGTTGGTGTGTCCGGGTTGGGTCAGTGCCGCGACGGCACACTCGGCGATGTCTTCTGCATCGACAAAGGGCTCGGCGACCTGGCCGACGGGGAGTGCAAGCTCACCTTGCACAATGGGTTCAAGAAAGTGTGCCTCGCTGAAATTCTGGCAGAACCAACTGGCCCGCAGAATCGTCCAGTCAATCCCGCTGTCCTGTACGACGCGTTCGGCCTGTTGTGCTTCAACTTCGCCGCGCCCGGATAACAAGACCAGTTTGCGGACGCCGCTTTTCACCGCCAGGTCGGTGAACGCCTGGATGGTTTCAACGGCGCCTGGAACGGCGAGGTCCGGTTGAAAGGAAATGTAGACGCAATGAACGCCATCGATCACGGCGTCCCAGGTCGATCGATCTTCCCAGTCGAAGGGCGGATTGGCATCGCGCGAACCCCGGCGAACGGGCAGGCCGGCAGCCTCGAGCCGTTGTGTGATGCGCCGTCCGGTTTTGCCGGTGGCGCCGAGGACCAGCGTGATGGGTTGGGCCGTTTTCATCGCGTTCATCTCCATCGATTAATATGAGTGATGCTCATGTTTAAAAGATGATAGATGCTCATGTTTCGCCGTCAACCCATCAGATCGAATTCCCCGACGTGCGGCATCTGTTGTTGGGCGTAGGGAATGGCGATGCTAAGGTGAGTACATGTCACGTTTTTGATCGGGAACTCACTCGTGCGCAAAAAAACCTCTGAAACCCTCGAACAGCCTGCTGCACAAGCGGTTCGACGCAATCCCACGCAACAGCGCAGCCGCGATCGTCAGGAGCGGATTCTGGCCATGGCCACTCAATTGATCGCGGACAAGGGCAGCGATCAACTCAAGATGAGTGAAATCGCCGAGCGATCCGAGATCTCGATCGGTTCTCTTTATCAGTATTTCCCTGACAAGAGTTCCGTGATCCGTACGCTGGCTGAGCGCTATAACGCTGAAAGCCGTCGTTGCATTGCCGAGGCAATGGAGGCTGTCGAGGATGCCCATGGTTTGCGCGCCGCCTATTCGCAGTTGCTCGATCTGTATTACGAGATCGTGATGACGACACCGGTGATGCGTGACATCTGGTCCGGTATGCAGGCCGACAAGCAGTTGTTGCAGCTGGAACTGGAGGAGAGCCGGGTTGCCGGAGCCCTGCTGGCCCAGGCGATGCTACGCGTGTATCCCGACTGCGACGAGCAACAGGTCGAGGAGTCCGCGTTTTTGATCTGGCACCTGGGCGAGGCGACCATGCGGTTGGCGGTCACTTGTGCACCCGTTGAGGGGCGAGCACTGGTCGAGGCGTTCAAGCGCATGTCCCTGCGCGAGATCATGGAGCCCGCGCGCAGGGACATCGTCTTGCCGTAAAAACCTGACGGCGACTTCATGCTCCCTAAACGAAGGGTTGGCCGCCAAAGCCACGGGGCAGTCGTTGCAGGCCGGCCATCGCGGTCAGCCGCTCGGTCCAGGCTGAACGCCAGTCATTGGCGGTGTGCACGGCTTTGGCTTTGCGTGCTGCGCGGCGGGCAGCGTTGCGCTCAGCCTTGCGGGCTTCTTTGTAGGCGTCGGTGTTTCGGCAGCTTCGGCATTTCACCCGGTTGAGTTCGCGGGTCGATACGAGGTTGTTGCCGTGGTGACCGCAGGCCAGGTGCCCGCTGACTTTGAAATGAGTGACCATTGGAACGTCTCCTTCGTGACGTGTGAGCGGTTGACTCCACGTGAGCGGGGACGTTCGATTGGTTTTGCACAACAAAAAATCCCGGTTCCAGGCCGGGTTGTGAGAAGGGATGGAAATCCAGCAGGCAGCCAAGGATATGGAGACGTACGGTCACCGATCATGCTGCCCGAATAGGGCCTTTTCCCGCACCGCGAATCCGTGACGGATCATCTGAACCGGGGCAGAGGCCGGTCGACAGGCTTGAGAGACGACAGCGTGTGCCGGATCAGCGGCGTGTCCTTCTCAATGTCGTTCAGGCGATCACGAATTCTGAGGGCGGTGGGGTGTCCGCCTTGATGATCGACCCAGTCGGCGATTTCCTTGCAGGCGGCGGCCAAGCGAGCCTGACGGGAGTCCAGCAAGGTGAGCAGGGTGGTGATGGACTCTTTTTCGGACATGGGAGGCACCTCCGTTCAAGAAACCTGGGTGTGGCAACAAAAAGCCCGCCTGGGGCGAGCTTTCTGCCGAAAGGGTTACTGATCCTTCAACTATCTCAGTATAGACCCGTTAAAAAATGGTGACGAGCCGTCAACTTTGTCGGGCTGTCACTTGTGATTGAGCGTTCAACTGACGGCAAACACGCACAGCGTCTTCTTCACTATCGTAGCCATCTCCGATGAAGCCTTGGGTGCGGGTATCGGCGATGCGGTACCAGACCGTGGCATCCGGTGGCAGGTGGTCATTTTCACCCGCACGGCGACCATGGATGATGATCTTGTTGCAGCGTTTCACGACGAAAATGTCTTCCATGGCGTCTCCGCAGCGGATACGTGTTCAGTTCAACTATAGAAGCCATTGGTGATCGTGCAAAAAATAGGCAGGTCAATTCGTCGATTCAGATGCTGCCAGCGTTCTCTGCAGAAAGTTCGCCAACCCGACTTCCTCGGCCGAGAGTCCCTTGCGCGCTCTCGGCCTGGGCAGTTGCGCCAAAGCGCCCAGAGGGAAGCCATCCAGCACCGCCGGATGGATATAGGACTTGCGGCACACCGCCGGGGTGTTGCCCAGCTGCCTGGCAACGTCCTTGACCATCTCCACCAGGTGCCGCCTGGCGTCTGTTTCAGGCTCCCAATGCCGCTTGCGCAGTATCGCCAGAGCCAGAACGCTGCCAGCCCAGGTGCGGTAGTCCTTGGCGGTGAAATCGGTGCCGCTGAGCGTTTGCAAATAGCTGTTGATGTCGGATGAAGTGACGGTGTGCCGGTCACCGTTTTCATCCAGATACTGAAACAGGTTCTGCCCGGGTATTTCCTGGCATCGCTTGATGATCCGGGCCAGTCGGCGGTCTTTCACTGTGATCTGGTGTTCGACGCCACTTTTGCCGCGGAACTGGAACAGGATGGCACTGCCGTTGATCTCTACATGGCGGCTGCGCAAGGTCGTCAGGCCGTAAGAGCGGTTGTCCCGGGCATATTGGCTGTTGCCGATACGGATCAGCGTCGAGTCGAGCAGGGTAATGACCGTGGCCATGACTTTGTCGCGACTGAATCCCGGAGTCGCCAATACGGCTTGCAGTCGTTTGCGCAGTTTCGGCAAGGCCAGCCCGAACTCACGCAGGCGCAAGTACTTGTCGGCGTCACGCACCTCCCGCCAGCGGGGGTGATAACGGTATTGCTTGCGACCCCGGGCGTCGTGGCCGGTGGCCTGCAGATGACCGCGTGGATCGGCGCAAATCCACACCTTGGTATAGGCGGGTGGCACCGCGAGGGTGTTGAGGCGTTTGATTGCGTCGGGGTCGGTGATGCGCTGACCGGCCGGGTCGAAATAGGCGAATTTTCCGCGCAGTTTCCTGCGGGTGATGCCCGGCTGGGTGTTATCGACATAATGCAGGTCAGGTGGCAGTCCATCGGACATGACAAGCATCCTGGGCAAGGAGTTACGGGGCGTTACAGCCATTGACCCCGCCCCGGTGCAGTCGTGCCTTCGGATTTACGCCAGCACCGCGACCGCTTTGATTTGTGCCCACAGTGGCTGGCCGGGATGGATGTTCAGTTGATCACGGGAATAACGCGTGATCCGCGCAAGCAATGGCGTGCCGGCGGCGTCCAGGCGAATCAGCACGTGAGCGGCGTTGTCGGCGCTCATTTCGCTGACCACAGTGACCGGCAGGCGATTGAGAATGCTGCTTTGCCCGGTATTGTCCAGGCTTAGGCTCACATCCCGCGCCTGGACCTTGCAGCGCAGTGCCTGGCCCGCATCCAGTGGCGTATGAGGCACACGGATGTTGAGGGTAGTGTCGGGCAATTGCAGGCTCAGCAATTGATAGTCGGCGTCATAAGCGCTGACGCGACCTTCGATCACCACACCAGCGTCATCCCCCATTGCCAGCGGCAAGTCGAGGCGTGCCAGGGTCTGGCCGATCGGGCCGCTGGCCAGTGCCCTGCCGTTGCTGAGCAACACGATATGGTCGGCCAGCCGCGCAACTTCATCCTGGGAGTGGCTGACGTACAGCACCGGGATGTCGAGTTCGTCGTGCAGGCGTTGCAAGTAGGGCAGGATTTCACCTTTGCGTTGGGCATCCAGGGCCGCCAGAGGTTCGTCCATCAACAACAGTTTCGGGCTGGTGAGCAAGGCGCGGGCGATGCCGACGCGCTGTCGCTCACCGCCTGAAAGGTGTTGCGGGTGCCGGTCCAGCAAATGGCCGATGCCCAGCAACTCGGTGGCGTGGGCCATGTCGACCCGGCGTTGCGGCTTGGGGATGCGCTTGAGGCCGAATGCCAGGTTGGCCAGCACCGACAGATGAGGAAACAGGCTGGCTTCCTGGAACACGTAGCCCAGCGCGCGCTTGTGCGGCGCGACGAAGATCCGGTTGTCGCTGTCTTGCCAGATTTCATCGTTGACCTGGACAAAGCCTTGATCGGCCCGTTCCAGGCCGGCGATGCAGCGTAGGCAAGTGGTCTTGCCAGAGCCGGAGTGGCCGTAAAGCGCAGTGACGCCACGGCCAGGCACCTGCAGATCGACATCCAGGGCGAAGCCCGAATAACGTAGTTTCAGACGCATTTGAATCATCGGTCAGCTCCAGCCCGCTTTGGTTTTACGACTGGAATACAGCGCCAGCAGGACGACAAACGAGAACACCAGCATTGCCCCGGCCAGCCAATGGGCCTGGGCATACTCCATGGCTTCGACGTGATCGTAGATCTGCACCGAGACCACGCGGGTCTTCTCGGGAATGTTGCCGCCGATCATCAGCACCACGCCGAACTCGCCGACGGTGTGGGCAAAGCCGAGAATGGCCGCGGTAATGAATCCGGGGCGGGCCAGGGGCAGTGTCACGCTGAAAAAGGTATCCCAGGGATTGGCCCGCAAGGTCGCGGCCACTTCGAGCGGGCGGGTGCCAATCGAGGAAAAAGCGTTTTGCAGCGGCTGGACCACAAACGGCATCGAATACAGCACCGAACCGATGACCAGCCCCGCAAAACTGAACGTGAGGGTGCCAAGGCCCAGTGATTGGGTGAGCTGGCCAAGGTACCCGTGAGGGCCGAGGGCCAGCAACAGATAGAAACCAATCACCGTCGGTGGTAACACCAGGGGCAGGGCGACAATCGCCCCGACCGGACCGCGCAACCAGGAGCGGGTGCGCGACAGCCATAACGCAATCGGAGTGCCGACAATCAGCAGGATGACGGTCGTCAGGGACGCCAGTTTCAGGGTCAGCCAGATGGCGGAAAAATCGGCACTCGATAGCGACATTTAAATTTCGTAACCGTAGGACTTGATGACAGCTGCCGCTTTCGGCCCCTTGAGGTAGTCAACCAGTGCCTTGGCGGCCGGGTTGTCCTTGCCCTTGTTGAGAATCACCGCGTCTTGCTTGATCGGGTCGTGCAGGCTGGCGGGAACGATCCAGGCCGAACCGCTGGTGATCTTGCCGTCCTTATAGATCTGCGACAGGGCGACAAATCCCAACTCGGCGTTGCCGGTGGAGACGAACTGGTAGGCCTGGCTGATGTTCTGGCCTTCGACGATCTTGTCCTTGACCTTGTCGGTCAAACCTTCCCTGGCCAGTACCTGGGTCGCCGCCAGGCCATAAGGCGCGGCTTTGGGGTTGGCGATGGACAGGTGCTGGTACTCGTTCTTTTTCAGCACATCGCCCTTGGCATCGACGTAGCCTTCCTTGGCCGACCACAGCGCCAGCGTACCGACGGCGTAGGTGAAGCGCGAACCCTTGACGGAGTCGCCTTCGGCTTCAAGCTTTTTCGGGGTGCTGTCATCTGCCGAGAGGAACACTTCGAACGGCGCGCCGTTTTTGATCTGGGTGTAGAACTGGCCGGTGGCGCCAAAGGAGGCGACCAGTTTATGCCCGGTGTCTTTTTCGAAATCAGCGGCGATGGCCTGGATGGGGGCGGTGAAGTTGGCGGCGACGGCCACCTGGACTTCGTCCGCCTGGGCTGAGCCGAAGGCGAATACGGCGAGAAGGCTCGCCAGGCAGGTCGGGGCAAAACGTGAGGCACGAATGGTCATGAAACGGCTCCGTTAAAGGCAATGGCGGCAGATTAATCGTTATGTACAAAAATATATAGCGAATTGCCTTTAAACGGAATGTGTTGCCGCAAAATTGTATACAATTTTGATGGGAGTGATGCTCAGGGACGACCTAGCAGTCTCGCTAATCCTTCTTCAGCCAGCTTTCTAGTCAGTGCCTCGGTGGTCAATTCGAACCCGAGTGTAAATGCCTGGCCGGCCCAGAGGTTGCTGAAGTCCGCTTCACCTTTGGCCCGCAACGGCATCAGCGCGCCACCGGCAAGGGGGAAGGCGGGGGCCTTGGCGCTCATGGGCCCCAGCTCACGCATCACCCGATTGAGGATGCCCCGGGCCGGGCGGCCGGTGAACACGTTGGTGACGGCCGTCTCGCTTTCCCGGGCGGTTCGCAAGGCTTTGTGATGGGAAGGGCTGACCTTGGCCTCTGGCGTGAACAGGTACGCCGTACCCACCTGCACCGCCGAAGCACCGAGCATGAAGGCGGCGGCGACGCCTCGTGCGTCAGCGATGCCGCCGGCGGCAATCACCGGCACCTTCACCGCATCGATGACTTGCGGCACCAGGGCGAAAGTCCCCACCTGACTGCTCAGGTCATCGCTGAGAAACATTCCGCGATGGCCCCCGGCTTCGTAGCCCATGGCAATGATTGCATCACAACCATGCTGTTCCAGCCACACGGCTTCTGCGACGGTGGTGGCCGAGGACAGCACCTTCGCGCCGGTGGCCTTGACCCGGTCGAGCAGGGATTTTTCCGGCAGGCCAAAGTGGAAACTCACCACTTCAGGGCGAAACGCTTCGACCACTTCGCAGGCCGCATTATCGAACGGCGCCCGGTTGGACACCGGCGTCGGCGCATCGAAGTCGGCGCCGAGTTCCTGGTAGTAAGGTTGCAACAGGTTTTTCCAGTCCTGCGCGCGTTGCTCATCCGGAGCCGGTGGCCGATGACAGAAGAAGTTGACGTTGATCGGGCGCCGGGTGTGTTGGCGGATGGTTTTGAGCTCTTCGCGCAGTTGATCCGTGCTGAGCATCGCCGCTGGCATCGAGCCCAGGCCGCCGGCATTGCAGGTTGCAATCACCATGGAAGAGTTTGTGGCACCGGCCATCGGCCCCTGAATGATCGGCAGTTCGATCCCGAGCAGGTCAAGAATGCGGGTATCTGGCCATTGGTTCATGTGCTGTGTTCTCCGACGTTGAATCCGGGTAGGGGCGGTAGAACAGGATTTGTAACGCAACGACTGGCGCAAGGCCAGTCGTCATTTCAGCGGGTGAGGCTTATGTGTTATTTCAATTGCACCACCCACAGACTGATTCCATTGAGAGGCCGTAATGTTCAAAGGCATTTTGATCGACAAAGACGACAGCGGTTACCGGGCCACACTGCAAGAGATCCAGGACGATCAGTTACCCGAGGGCGATGTCACGGTGCGTGTGGCCTACAGCACGCTGAACTTCAAGGATGGCCTGGCGATTACCGGCAGCAGTCCGGTAGTGCGCAAATTCCCGATGGTGCCGGGGATCGACCTGGCCGGTGTCGTCGAAGTCAGCGGGCATCCGGACTACAAGGTCGGTGACCAGGTCCTGCTCAATGGCTGGGGCGTGGGTGAAGGGCATTGGGGTGGATTGGCGCAGAAGGCTCGCCTGAACGGTGACTGGCTGATCCCGCTGCCCAAGGCGTTTACCGCGGCTCAGGCGATGGCCATCGGTACGGCGGGCTACACGGCCATGCTGTGCATCCTGGCACTGGAGCACAACGGCGTGACGCCCGGGCAGGGTGACATTCTGGTGACTGGCGCCAACGGTGGCGTCGGCAGTTTTGCCATCGCCTTGCTGAGCAGGCTCGGCTACCGGGTGGTCGCGTCCACCGGACGGACCTCGGAGCACGACTACCTGAAGCAACTGGGCGCCAGCGAAATCATCGATCGCGCCACCTTGTCCGCGCCGGGCAAGCCGTTGGCCAAGGAGCGCTGGGCGGCCGTCATCGACTCGGTCGGCAGCCACACCCTGGCCAATGCGTGCGCCAGCACCCAGGCCAACGGCACCGTCGCGGCCTGCGGTCTGGCCCAGGGCATGGACTTTCCCGCATCCGTTGCGCCGTTCATCTTGCGCGGCGTGACCCTGGCCGGCATCAACAGCGTGACCCAGCCCAAAGCCAAGCGCGTGGAAGCCTGGAATCGCCTGGCCCGGGATCTGGACTTCAATCTGTTGCCGCTGATCAGTCACGAAATCGGCTTGAGCGAAGCCATCGAGGCCGCGTCACGCTTGCTGGCCGGGCAGTTGCGCGGGCGAGTGGTGGTGGATGTGAACCGCTGATCACTGCGATTCGCGCTGCAGCAATTGACGTTTGCGCTCGACACCCCAGCGATAGCCCGACAGATTTCCATCGCTGCGCACCACGCGATGGCAAGGGATCGCCACCGCCAGGCTGTTCGCGCCGCAGGCCTGGGCCACGGCGCGAACGGCTTTTGGTTGACCGATGCGCTGGGCGACATCGGCGTAGCTGGCAGTGCTGCCCACGGGAATCTCTCGCAGCGCTTGCCAGACACGCTCCTGAAACGCCGTGCCGCGTACGTCCAGCGGCAAATCAAGGCCAATGGCCGGCGCCTCTATAAAGCCGACGACCCGGGCAATCAATTGCTCGAACTCATGATCGGCACCGATCAGGTTGGCGCGGCGGAATTTGTCTTGCAGATCACAGACCAGTTGGTGCGGATCATCGCCCAGGAGGATCGCACAAACCCCACGCTCACTCTGCGCCACCAGAATCGCGCCCAGCGAACACTGGCCGACGGCAAAACGAATGTCGTTGTTTTGACCGGCCGCGCGGTAGTCCCCGGGTTTCATTCCCAGCAGTTGGTCTGCCGCTTCATAAAACCGGCTGTTGGAGTTGAAGCCGGCGTCATACAGGGCATCGGTCACCGAGCCGCCGTGCGCCAGTCGCTCGCGTACCTTGCGTGAACGATGGGCATCGGCGTAGCCCTTGGGCGTCAGGCCGGTGACGGCTTTGAACACGCGATGGAAGTGGAAGCTGCTCAGGCCCGCCGCCTCGGCCAATTCGCCCAGGGCGGGCAGCGTTTGCGCGCTTTCGATCTGGCGGCACGCGGCGGCCACGGTGGCGGCATGTTGCGCGGCGAGTTCGCTCTGATCCTTCGTCGCGCGTTTGCTCGGACGATAACCCGCGGCGCGGGCCTGTTCGGCGCTATCGAAGAATTCGACATTGTGTGGCTTGGGCAAGCGCGCGAGGCTGCTGGGGTTGCAGTAGATGCCTGTGGTCTTCACGGCATAGACAAACTGCCCGTCAGCCTTGGGATCGCGCGCAACCACGGCGGCCCAGCGCGGATCGTTTTCAGTGGCGATTTTGGTCGATCGGGTTGTCATGGCGTCACGTCCATTGAGGGGTTGCCTGCACATTAACCGTGGGGCAGTTGCCACACACTCCGGCGCTTGCGGTCAAATTCGAAGGCTTTATCCGGCGGTACGGAAGGTGAAGTTGATGCGTTGCTCGCCCAGTTTCGGATGATGGCCGTCCTTGATCGGCAACACGCCGTGATAACGCAGGCGATCCACGCCACCCCAGACCACGATGTCGCCATGGAACAGGGGCACGCGCTGACTTTTGTCGCTGCGTGCAAAACCACCGAACAGGAACATCGCCGGCAAACCCAGGGATACCGAAACGATGGGGGCGGCGTAGGAATGTTCGTCCTTATCCTGATGCAATGACATTTTTGCCCCGGGGATATAACGGTTGATCAGGCAGGAATCCGGCGCAAAACCGGTGAACCCTGCTGCCTGTGCCGCTGCTTGCGCCAGTTGGAAAAACACCTCGGGCATCATTGGCCAAGGCTTTGCGGTGTCTGGATCGAGGCGGGTGTACCGATAACCGCGGCGGTCAGTGGTCCAGCCGAATTGGCCACAACTGCTCAGGGCGACCGACATGGTGAAACCGCCGGGTGTGACCATCTGCCGAAACGGCGCGGCCGCCAGCACTTCTTCCAGGGCAGGCAGCAAACGCTCCAGCCAGGGCAGGGCGAAGCCTCTGAGCACGTAGGACTGTTCGCCGATCTGCTCGCGCCTGGGCTGTTGCTCGGGTTCTGCATCGGCAAACAGATCGAAAGTCTGCGGATTCATGGGGTCATGACGCATCGTGAAAGATGATTCCAAGGGTATGCCGTTTACCGCTGTGCAGGCGACTCACGCCGTGACGCAGGGTAACGCGGTAGTAACCGCGAGTGCCTTTGACTGGACGCTGGTTGACCGCAAAGATCAGCCCGTCGCCTTTCTTCAGATCGATCACCATCGGGCGTGACTGCATTCGCGGGCGCTGTTCAGTAAGGACAAATTCGCCGCCGGTGAAGTCTTGATCCGGGTCTGACAGCAGGATCGCCACTTGCAGCGGGAAAACGTGCTCACCGTACAGATCCTGATGCAAACAGTTGTAGTCCTGCGGACCATATTGCAGCAACAAGGGTGTCGGACGGTTCTGACCAGCGGCATGGCAACGTTCGAGGAAGGCTGGAAGGGTTTCAGGAAAACGCTCCGGCAAGCCCATCTGTTCATGCCAGCGATTGGCGATGGGCACCAGTCGTGGGTAGAGCGCGCTGCGCAAGCGGGCCACAAGTTCCGGTAAGGGGTAGTTGAAATACTTGTACTCGCCTCGGCCGAACCCGCGGCGAGCCATCACCACGTGGGAGCGAAAAAGTTCGGTGCGAGGGTACCAGGCGCTGACCTGCCCGCAAGCCTTGTGACTCAGCAGTGACGGGATGACGGCGCAGCCATCCTGATCAAGTTGCTGCTCCAGCAGGGGCCAGTCCAGCCTGTCCAGATATTGCTCGCTCATTGCCGGGCCTCTTGTGATGGAGGTGGTCAGTCTGCAAGGCAAAAATAAAGCTGGCACTCCGCTGCTTGCGGTTGAACTGCGAGCGGGAGCCGACGTCCATTGTCGCTCCGGATCGTGTTACAACGCTTTGCTGACGCTGATGTCGCTGATGACGTCGTCCTGTCCATGAATGGCGTCCAGCGCCGCCTTGGCTTCTTCCTGGGTGCCGTTTTCAAGCTGGGCAAACTCGAAGCGGCGCTCACCGTTGAGTTTATATTTGATGACGTACTTGGTCGTTTGGGCCACGGTTGTATCTGCCTGTCTTGTGTTTCGGGTTCGCTGATCAGCTCAGTTTCGTGCTGGAGCGGCGAATGATTTTGATCGAGTGCGTCAGGGTGGGTTTGCGCGTCACGCTGATAGCGCGGCGGTTGACGGTGTCGATCGTGATGTTCCAGAAACCGGTGCTCGGGGCTGTGATTCGGGCTGGAAACGTGTCGAATGCACCGCCGTGATAGGTGTGACGACCGCCATTCTTGAAGCTGCGGAAGTTGGCGTCGTTCATCAAGCGGATGTTGCACATTTGGGAGCATTGAATGACGACGATGTCGTCTTCATTGAGGTGCTCGCGCTGATGGATAAATTTCATGAGGCGCCTCCAGAAGGGCTTTTTCTACAAAATCAAAACGATAGCATGGGCGATAGGCGCAGTTTATCAGCCCGAAGGCCTTATTATCCGACCGCTTCGACAATAAAAAACGCTTATTTCACATTTGATGAGCGATAAAGCAGTTTGTCTCGGAGAAAAATCGCAGTTGCGCTGTCCGAGGGTCTTTAATGGAGGTTTGGTATGAAGTGGGGTTTGTGGTTGTTGCCGATGGCATTGACGATCAGTGGTTGCGCGAACGTCTCGGACATCAACGAGTCCTTGCCGACGATGAACGTGATTTCTGGCAAGAAGCCCCATGAATACGCGCAATGCCTGAGCGAAAAACTGGCCGATAGCCGAGGCGCCTTGCAGATCCAGTCGCACAAGGATGGCTTGCGCGTGATCGTGCCGCTCAAGTTTTCCGTGGGGCCGTCTGCCGTGTTTGACATCGAAGAACGCTCCGGCGGCAGCAGCATCAAGCTGCACGAGAGCATGTCCAATGTCCCGGTGCGGCCAAAGGATGTGCAGAAGGCTGCCAACGAGTGCATTTCCGGCTGATAGACTATCGACCATCAGCACCGATGCCGCCAAAGCCCTGCTTTGGCGGCATCGTTATTTCTGGAGTCGAACATGAAGCGAGAGCAGGTCCGGGAGCGGCATGCAGAGGGTTTAATCTCTGCCACCCATGTGATTCAGAATCCGGCGGAGCTGGGGGAATGGATCGTGTTTTTCAAGAAAAGCGCCGGGCGCAGCTATTTCCTGGTGGATGACAATGATGAAGTCGAGTCCTTCAGCCGCCTTGATGATCTGATCGATACCGTGCGCGGGCTTGGAATCAAATTCGCCGAAATCCATATGTAGGGCGCGGCGCGTTACCTGCAGATCACCACGACGTTACGGCTCTTGTAGTTACCGACGTCGGCGCCGAGGGTCTTTTCGCTCTCCTTGAGCGAGGGGGTGCCATCGGTTCCGACAATCTTGTAGCCGGTGCCCGCGCAGGACGCATCGGCCTTTTCGTAACAGGCAGCCCAAGAGTTGGCTTCCCCGGAGCAGTCAATCGATAGACCTTGCTCTCCGTTGGCCAGGTAGGTTTGTTCCGACGTTGCGCAGCCGCTCAGGGCCAATACCGTCAGCAAAGGCAAAACTTTATTCATGGCTTGATCATCGTCAGGGGGGGGGGCTAAGGCTGAGACAGCGCCGGATTCAAAAGGTTATAGCCAAAGGCCACTTCTTTTTCGGTATTCATAAAAAAGCCCTGCGCCATGGCAGGGCTTTTTGCATCGGGCGTCGATCAGCTCTTGTCTTTGCCGCGTCGCTTGGGTTCCGGGTGCTCAAGTTCCAGCACCGAGGCCACTTCGGTTGCCAGGGCTTCGGAAGGGAACGGCCCGGCGATATTTTCACCGGCGACACTGGCCACCCACCATTGGCCGTCTTTCTCCTGATTGATCAGGAATCCGTTGACGCTTTTTACTGCCGACATCTACTTGCCTCGTTGTCTGGTTCAATCGCGCCATGATACCGCCAAACACACTCAAGGGGTGTCGATGGGCGTATGGTGATGGGTTCCGGGCGGTAGAAACCGTGCATTTGCGCAAGTCTCTGCTATGCATAAGAGGCTGCGCAGCGACCTGCGCACTCCCGCAGGGAACTATCGGCAAGAATATTTCTCTATGTTGGCATCGGTTAGCCAGCGCGGGGCATTGTAAGGTGCACGCCGCCTGATTAGACTGCGCCGAAACTCGTACACACAGCCCTTTCAAGGACTTATATGATCAAGAAATGCTTGTTCCCAGCAGCCGGTTACGGTACTCGCTTCCTGCCAGCGACTAAAGCCATGCCCAAAGAAATGCTGCCGGTGGTGAACAAGCCACTGATCCAGTACGGCGTCGAAGAAGCACTGGATGCCGGCTTGACCGAAATCTCCATCGTCACCGGTCGCGGCAAGCGCGCCCTGGAAGACCACTTCGACATCAGCTACGAGCTGGAAAACCAGATCAAGGGCACCGACAAGGAGAAATACCTGGTCGGCATCCGCAAGCTGCTCGACGAGTGCTCGTTCTCCTACACCCGCCAGACCGAAATGAAAGGCCTGGGCCACGCGATCCTCACCGGCCGTCCACTGATCGGTGACGAGCCGTTCGCCGTGGTGCTGGCGGACGACCTGTGCGTCAACCTCGAAGGCGACGGCGTTCTGACCCAGATGGTCAAGCTGTACAAGCAGTTCCGCTGCTCGATCGTGGCCATCCAGGAAGTCGATCCGTCCGAGACCAACAAGTACGGCGTAATCGCCGGCGAGATGATCCGCGACGACATCTACCGCGTACACAGCATGGTTGAAAAACCAAAGCCGGAAGACGCACCGTCGAACCTGGCCATCATCGGCCGCTACATCCTGACCCCGGACATCTTCGACCTGATCGAACAGACCGAGCCAGGCAAGGGCGGCGAAATCCAGATCACCGACGCCCTGATGAAACAGGCCCAGAACGGCTGCGTGATGGCCTACAAGTTCAAGGGCAAGCGTTTCGACTGCGGCGGCGCCGAAGGCTACATCGACGCGACCAACTTCTGCTTCGAGAACTTCTACAAGACGGGCAAGGCGTACTGATCGCTTTCGACCTGACTGTATTGAAAAGCCACCTTCAGGTGGCTTTTTCATTTTCAGGCCCCATATCGACTGCAGCGCTTGCCCAACAAATGTCTGCGGGTATGCTGGTCACCTGCCGAGGAGATTGAAAATGGCCTACGATTTTGACCTTTATGTGATTGGCGCCGGTTCCGGCGGTGTGCGGGCTGCGCGGTTTGCCGCCGGGTTCGGTGCGAGAGTGGCCGTGGCCGAAAGCCGCTATCTGGGCGGGACCTGCGTGAACGTCGGCTGTGTGCCGAAAAAATTGCTGGTCTACGGTGCGCACTTCGCCGAAGACTTCGAGCAGGCTTCCGGTTTTGGCTGGGGCCTGGATGAGGCGCAGTTCGACTGGCCGACGTTGATCGCCAACAAGGACCGCGAGATCAATCGCCTCAATGGCATTTATCGCAACCTGCTGGTCAACAGCGGCGTGACCTTGCATGAGGGCCACGCGAAGATCGTCGACCCGCATCAGGTCGAGATCAATGGCGAGCGTTTTACCGCCAGGAACATCCTGATCGCCACCGGCGGCTGGCCGCAGATTCCGGAGATTCCGGGGCATGAACATGCCATCAGTTCCAACCAGGCGTTCTTCCTCAAAGAGCTGCCCAAGCGGGTGCTGGTGGTGGGCGGTGGCTACATTGCGGTCGAGTTCGCCGGGATCTTCCACGGCCTGGGCGCCGAGACCACGCTGCTGTATCGCGGCGAACTGTTCCTGCGCGGCTTCGATGGTTCCGTGCGCAAGCATTTGCAGGAAGAGTTGACCAAGCGCGGCATGGACCTGCAGTTCAACTCGGACATCGAGCGCATCGACAAGTTGGCCGATGGCAGCCTGAAAGTCACGCTCAAGGATGGTCGCCAGCTGGAAGCCGATTGCGTGTTCTACGCCACGGGTCGTCGTCCGATGCTGGACAATCTGGGGCTGGAAAACACCGGGGTCAAACTCGACAGGAAAGGCTTTGTCGAGGTCGATGAGCTGTATCAAACCGCCGAGCCGTCGATCCTGGCGCTGGGC
The DNA here is from genome assembly GCF_058807755.1 of Pseudomonas sp. GW821-FHT12A04. Lineage (NCBI taxonomy): Bacteria > Pseudomonadati > Pseudomonadota > Gammaproteobacteria > Pseudomonadales > Pseudomonadaceae > Pseudomonas > Pseudomonas sp. GW821-FHT12A04. The sequence goes on along the minus strand of NZ_JBXAQZ010000020.1, from coordinate 42,746 downwards.
GATGTGATCGGCCGTGTTCAGCTGACGCCGGTGGCCCTGGCTGAAGGCATGGCGGTGGCGCGACGCTTGTTCAAGCCAGAGCAGTATCGTCCGGTGGATTACAAGATGATCCCGACGGCGGTGTTCAGCCTGCCGAATATCGGCACCGTCGGTTTGACCGAGGAAGAAGCTCGCGAAGCCGGTCACGAGGTGCAGATCTTCGAAAGCCGCTTCCGGCCGATGAAGCTGACCCTGACCGAATGCCAGGAGCGCACGCTGATGAAACTGGTGGTGGACGCCAACACCGACAAGGTCCTGGGTTGCCACATGGTCGGCCCGGAAGCCGGTGAAATCGTCCAGGGGCTGGCGATTGCCTTGAAGGCCGGCGCCACCAAGCGCGACTTCGACGAAACCATCGGGGTGCACCCGACGGCCGCCGAAGAGTTCGTCACCATGCGTACGCCGGTCGCCGGTTAAGCGTCCTTCGCTGCGTCTGCCGCTGCCGCAAGGGTCGCGGCCAGACGTACGCGTTCTTCCAGATCCGTCCGGGTCTTGGCCAGATCCATTTCCAGTGACCTGTTGAGCTGCGACTGCTCATCGACGTTCTGCTTGAGTGCCTGGCTTTCCAGCAGGGCGACGCGCAGGCGCTCCTGGAGGAGGGTGCGCTCACCGTCGACGCGGGTGGCCTGTTCCAGCAACTGATCCTGACGGGTATTGCTTTGCTTGAGCTGTTCTTGCAGCAGGCTCAGTTCGCGCAGCGTGCCGCGGTTTTCAGTCAGCAAGCGTTCGTTGTCGCGGTGCAACTGGGTGATTTCATCCTGGCGTACCAGTGCGCTTTGTTGCGCCTGACGCAGTTCCATCTGTATCTGTTGCACCTGGCCTTCGTGGCGACTCATTTCCTGTTCGCGCTGTTCCTTGACCGCATTGCGGTAGTGCTCCAGTGCGTCGCGAGTGTGCAGGTGCTTTTCTTCAAGGGAGCGGATCTGCTCGTCCTTGTCTTTCAAGCGCAATTCGAAATCGGCTAGCGCCTGATTCAACCCGGCGTTGCGGGTTTGCTCCGTTTGCAGCATGGCTCGAGTTTCTTGCAGGGCCTCGGATTCCTGAGTCAGTGCCAGGCTTTGAAACTCGTATTGCTGGTGCAGCTCGCTGTTGTCCTCTTGCGCTTCGCCGAGCTGGTTTTCCAGCGCCTTGCGTTGTTCTTCGTACTGCGCGCGCGCCTGGTCGATGGGCTCTTGCGCCTGCTCCTTGAGTCTTTGCGCGAGCCGCGCCACCAGCGCCATCAGTTCGTCGTCGATCGGTTCTGTCGGCGCCTCGACAGGTTCGACCCGGTCATCGAGCTCCTTGAGGTAGCGATGAATCGTGGTTTTCGAGCCGGTATTGCCCATCTCGATCCGTACGGCATCGATGCTGGGGTTTTCGCCGCGGGCGAGGATCGCCAACCGAGCGGCTTGAACCACCGCTTTATTTACACCGCCGCGTGCCATGAGATCTCCCGGGTTTTGATGATGTGGTACGTACCACGTAAATACACATTGTACCATTCAATCAAAAAAGTTAAATGCTGAATGTGATTAACACGGGATATACTGGTATTACCCCGTGTGATCGAAGTTTCTAGGTATTCCCCGCACTGTTTCCGTACACCAACCCTTGTAGGAGCGAGCTTGCTCGCGAAAAACCCGAGAACGCCGCGGTGCACCTGCCAGCCAGCGTTATCGTTGACGACCATCGCGAGCGAGCTCGCTCCTACAGCGTTTTGTGTTTTTAACGCCAGCGGCCGATGCCCCTTGTAGGAGCGAGCTTGCTCGCTAAAAACCCGAGAACGCCGCGGGGCACCTGGCAGCCAGCGTTATCGTTGACGATCATCGCGAGCGAGCTCGCTCCTACAGCGTTTTGTGTTTTTCGCGCCAGCGGCCGATACCCCTTGTAGGAGCGAGCTTGCTCGCGAAAAACCCGAGAGCGCCGCGGGGCACCTGGCAGCCAGCGTTATCGTTGACGATCATCGCGAGCGAGCTCGCTCCTACAGTCGGTTAAAACAGGTTCATTTCCTATGAGCGATCTGGATCGCTATCTGCAAGCCGCGACTCGCGACAACACCCGTCGCAGCTATCGGGCGGCCATCGAACACTTCGAAGTCACGTGGGGCGGTTTTCTGCCGGCAACCGGCGACAGCGTGGCGCGCTACCTGGTAGCCCATGCCGGCGTGTTGTCGATCAACACGCTGAAATTGCGTTTGTCGGCATTGGCGCAGTGGCACAACAGCCAGGGCTTTGCCGATCCCACCAAGGCGCCTGTGGTGCGCAAAGTTTTCAAGGGCATTCGCGCGCTGCACCCGGCCCAGGAAAAACAGGCAGAACCCTTGCAGCTTCAGCACCTGGAACAGGTGGTCAGTTGTCTGGAGCAAGAAGTGCAGACCGCCAGGGCCACAGGCGACCGACCGGGTTTGCTGCGGGCCAGGCGCGACATGGCCCTGATCCTGTTGGGCTTCTGGCGTGGCTTTCGCAGTGATGAGTTGTGCCGGCTTCAGGTGGAACACGTGCAGGCCAGCGCCGGTTCCGGCATCAGTCTCTATCTACCGCGTAGCAAAAGTGATCGCGATAACCTTGGCAAGACCTATCAGACACCGGCCTTGCAACGCTTGTGTCCGGTGCAGGCTTATATCGACTGGATTACCGAGGCGGCACTGGTGCGTGGGCCGGTGTTCCGTGGCATCGACCGCTGGGGGCATCTGGGCGAGGAGGGATTGCACGCCAACAGCGTGATTCCGTTATTGCGTCAGGCGTTGGCGCGAGCAGGTATCGCCGGTGAGCTTTATACCAGTCATTCCTTGCGTCGCGGCTTTGCCACCTGGGCGCATCAAAGTGGTTGGGATCTGAAGTCGCTGATGAGCTATGTGGGCTGGAAGGACATGAAGTCGGCCATGCGCTACATCGAAGCCAGTCCGTTTCTCGGCATGGCGCGTATCACGGAAAAGCCCGTCTCACCCTAGATACCGTTTTCTTCTATTAATACAGTTGGCTAATAGCGAAAGCCAATCAGCAGCATCAGGTTTGCCAATGAGCCTTCCGTTCGTCGAGTGGGTAAAGTTCTTTCCATCAACTTCTTAACCCCCTGACGGAGAGTCAACGATGCCTATCATCAACAGCCAAGTTAAACCGTTCAAAGCTGACGCATTCAAAAATGGCGACTTCGTAAAAGTCTCGGACGCAGACCTGAAAGGCAAGTGGTCTGTGGTGTTCTTCTACCCGGCCGACTTCACCTTCGTCTGCCCGACCGAGCTGGAAGACCTGGCTGACAACTACGACGCGTTCCAGAAACTGGGCGTCGAGATCTACAGCGTTTCCACCGACACCCATTTCGCCCACGCTGCCTGGCACAACACTTCGCCAGCCATCGGCAAGATCCAGTACACCATGATCGGCGACCCGACCCACGCCATCTCCCGCAACTTCGACGTGTTGATCGAAGAAGCAGGCCTGGCTGACCGTGGCACCTTCGTGATCAACCCTGAAGGCCAGATCAAGATCGTTGAACTCAACGACGGCGGTGTAGGCCGTGACGCTTCCGAGCTGCTGCGCAAGATCAAGGCTGCCCAGTACGTCGCTGCTCACCCAGGTCAGGTTTGCCCAGCCAAGTGGAAAGAAGGCGAGGCCACTCTGGCGCCGTCCCTGGACCTGGTCGGCAAGATCTAAGTCTGTGATCGCACCATCAGGGCGGAACTCCGCGCCTACTCAGTAAGCTGCACCGCCCAATAAAAACGCCCGGGCGAGATTCGCTCGGGCGTTTTTTTATGCCTGCTCTAAATGAATCATTCAAAAGGAAATCGCCCGTATGTTGGACGCCAATCTTAAAGCCCAGTTGAAATCGTACCTGGAACGGGTCACCCAGCCGATCGAGATCGTTGCATCCCTCGACGACGGTGCGAAATCCCAGGAAATGCTTGAATTGCTGAAAGACGTTGCCAGTCTTTCCAGCCAGATTACTTTGCTCGACAACGGTGACGATGCACGCAAACCGTCGTTCTCGATCAATCGCCCGGGTGCCGATATCAGCCTGCGTTTCGCCGGCATCCCGATGGGCCACGAATTCACTTCGCTGGTGCTGGCCTTGCTGCAAGTCGGCGGCCACCCTTCGAAGGCCAGTGTCGATGTGATCGAACAGATCCGCTCGCTCAAAGGCGAGTTCAACTTCGAGACTTACTTCTCGCTGTCCTGCCAGAACTGCCCGGACGTGGTCCAGGCGCTGAACCTGATGGCGGTACTGAACCCGAACATTCGCCACGTCGCCATCGACGGCGCGCTGTTCCAGGCTGAAGTCGATGAGCGCCAGATCATGGCGGTCCCCAGCATCTACCTTAACGGTGTGAACTTCGGCCAGGGCCGCATGGGCCTGGAAGAAATCCTCGCCAAGATCGACACCAGCGGCATCGAACGCCAGGCCGAGAAAATCAGCGCCAAAGAAGCCTTTGACGTGCTGGTGGTCGGCGGTGGCCCGGCCGGTGCTTCGGCTGCAATCTACGCGGCCCGTAAAGGTATTCGCACCGGTGTCGCGGCCGAACGTTTTGGTGGCCAGGTGCTGGACACCATGGCCATTGAGAACTTTATCTCGGTGCAGGAAACCGAAGGCCCGAAACTGGCCGTGGCCCTGGAAGAACACGTCAAGCAGTACGACGTGGACATAATGAACCTGCAGCGTGCCGACAAACTGGTACCCGGCAAGAATGGCGAGCTGCACCAGATTCACTTCGCCAGCGGCGCCTCGTTGAAGGCCAGGACCGTGATTCTGGCGACCGGTGCGCGGTGGCGTGAAATGAACGTTCCCGGTGAGCAGCAATACCGCAACAAGGGCGTGGCGTACTGCCCGCATTGCGACGGTCCGTTGTTCAAGGGCAAGCGCGTGGCGGTGATTGGCGGCGGCAACTCCGGCGTCGAAGCGGCCATCGACCTGGCCGGTATCGTGTCCCATGTCACGCTGCTGGAGTTCGATGTGCAGTTGCGAGCCGATGCGGTATTGCAGCGCAAGTTGCACAGCCTGCCGAACGTTACCGTGATCACCAGTGCGCAAACCACTGAAGTCAGCGGTGACGGCCAGAAGGTCAACGGCCTGCGCTACAAGGATCGTCAGAGCGACGAATTGCGCAGCGTGGAACTGGAAGGGATCTTTGTGCAGATCGGTCTGTTGCCCAACACCGATTGGCTCAAAGGCACCATCGAATTGTCGCCCCGTGGCGAGATCATCGTCGACGCTCGCGGTGAAACGTCGATGCCGGGTGTGTTCGCTGCCGGTGACGTGACCACGGTGCCGTACAAGCAGATCGTGATCGCAGTGGGCGAGGGTGCCAAGGCTTCCCTGAGCGCTTTCGATCACTTGATCCGGACCTCGGCTCCGGCATAAATCGGACGCTGAAATACAAAACCTTGTAGGAGCGAGCTCGCTCGCGATGGTCGTCAACGATAACGCTGGTTGGCAGGTGCCCCGAGGCGTTCTCGGGTTTATCGCGAGCAAGCTCGCTCCTACAGAGGGGTATCGGCGCCGGCTCTGAAAACACAAAACCCCATGATTGATCATGGGGTTTTGTGTTTCACACATTCCAAATGTGGGATTTGTTTTGAGGGTTACAGCGGTGCTGGCTGAATGATCTCTACCCAATAGGCGTCCGGATCCTTGATGAACGCCAGGCTCTTCATGCGGCCATCGCTCAAGCGTTTCTGGAAATCGCAGCCCAGTGCTTCAAAGCGCTCGCAGGCGGCGACGATGTCCGGCACCGAGATGCAGATGTGGCCAAAACCGCGCGGGTCGGTGTTGCCATTGTGGTAGGCGAAATCCGCATCGTTCTCGGTGCCGTGGTTGTGGGTCAGCTCCAGGATGCCTGGGATCGATTTCATCCACTCGGTGCGCGCGGTGGCGTCGGCCGGGATCTGGTTCTTGTCCACCAGCGCCAGGAAATACAGGCTGAACTCGGCTTCCGGGAAATCGCGTTTTTCCACCAGGGTAAAACCCAGGATGCGTGTGTAGAAATCCAGGGACTTGGTGATGTCCTTGACCCGCAGCATAGTGTGGTTGAAGACAAATTTCTGTGTAGCGGCGTCCGGTTGGGCGGTAACGCCGGGGAAGGTGTTCAATTCGTGCAGGCTCATGGGCCCTCCGGAAAATATGTGGGCTAACGAATGGAGACAATGATACGCAAGGGTTCGGACATCACCAAACCCAAACAGTCGGCTATTGCCTGACAGCCGGCCTGGGCCCAGACTTTACGGCTTGAACCTTGAGTGCCCATTGCAATGATTCGATTCCGTAACGTGCTGTTCATCCTGCTAAGCGTGCTTTCGCTGGCTGGCGCTGCTCGCGCCGATGCGCCAGTGGTGACCTGGCCGCAAGGCTGGCAGGTCGAAGACGTGCCTGAATCGGCGTCGGGGGTCAGTCGCCAGCGGGCGGTGAAAAATGATCAGGATGGATCGCCGCTCATGGTGATGGAACTAACCATGAGCCCGGTGCAAAGCGGTCACCAGGTAAACCTCGAAGGCGTACTGCTGGAGATGCGCAAGTCGGTTCAAAAAGACTTCTTTCAGGGCGGATATCAAAGTGTCTGCACGCGCATTCATTCGACTACGTTGAGTCGATTGGCCGCGCTGGAAACAACCTGCACCATCACGCAAAACGGCAGGCATGTGCTTTCTCAAACATTGGTGGCTGCGGTGGATGCCGATAAGGCCTATGTTCTTTCCTACGCTGGGCAGGCCGAGGCTTATAAGGCGAGCCAGGATGAAATAGACGCTGCCCGTAACAGCTTGAAACTTTAGTAAGCACCAGTGCTTTTTCGATGCATGAAAAATATTTTAGATATCCAAATGGATTAAGCACAAAGTTGATGGCAGTTAGTAATTGTCGGGTGCCGGCCCCGGGCATTTAGATAGCCCATGAAAAAGCCCTGCATAAGCAGGGCTTTTTTGTCGCCGCGAGAGTTAGCCGCGCAACCAGGAATCAACGGTGGCTGCACCGTACTGTTCTTTCCAGGCTTTCAGGCCGCGGTGGTTGCCGCCCTTGGTTTCAATCAGCTCGCCGGTGTGCGGGTTCTGATAAACCTTGACCACACGGGCGCGGCGGGTTTTAGGGGCGGCTGCCTGCAGCAGGCCGGATTTTGCCGGGTTAGGATCGAGAATGGCGATGATGTCGCGCAGGCTCTTGCCATAGGTTTTCATCAAGCCCTGGAGCTTCTCTTCGAATTCGATTTCTTTCTTGAGCCCGGCATCGTTCTTCAGGGATTCCAACTGCTTGAGCTGTTCTTGAAGGGCCTTTTCGGCTGCACGAAATTCAGCGAGTCTGGACAATATCTTTACTCCAATAGTGTGTTTGGTTGATGCCAACCGCAAACAAAGCTATAAGCCAAGAGCCTTGAAGCGACTCGGTGATAGTGGCTCACCTGCAAATTTAGCGCAGGCATCAAAAATTGTAGTAGTTAATTGGCCAAGAGTAAATCCTGTCTTTTTCTTCATGTAACGTCAGAAGTGTTTTGATTCAAATTGGTGCGGCTAATCGTTTGTATTGGCGATTGAATTCGCGAGTTAATGGTCGCTTAATGCACTAATGAATTCCGCGCCGGGCATGGGTTTGCCGAACAGATAACCTTGCAGGAAGTTGACCTGGTGACCGCTCAGGTAATCACTCTGTTCGCGGGTTTCGACACCTTCGGCCACCAGGGCAAGGTCGAGTTTGACCGCCAGTTCGATGATGCTGTCGAGGATGTGGCTCGACAGTGTGTCGACGCCGATCATGGCGACAAAACTCTGGTCGATTTTCAGAAAATCGACATTGAACTGCCGCAGGTAGCCAAGGCTTGAGTGGCCGGTGCCGAAGTCATCGATGGCGATTTTCACGCCCAGTTCGCGAAGTTGTTCGAACAGTTGCAGGGTGATGGCCGTGGGCTCGATCAATTCACGTTCGGTCAGTTCCAGTACCAGATGGATCGAGCCTGGCTCGAACGCATCGAGAAACTCGCGGCAATCCTTGACCAGTTCCAGGTCCTGGCAATGGCTGGCGGTGATGTTGATGCCAATGTGAAACGGTTTGTTGAAGCTGGCCGATTGCGGTGCGAGCAGGGCGGCGGTTTGTCGCATCAGCGAGCGGGTCATCGGCACGATCAGCCCGGAGTGCTCTGCAAACGGAATGAACAGATCCGGACGCACCAGGCCTTCCTTTGGATGTTGCCAGCGCATCAGCACTTCAGCGCCGGACCAGCTTTTGCTGTCGCCATGCACCACGGGCTGGAAATACGGAATGAACTCTGAAGCTTCCAGTGCCCGCTGCATTTCCTGGGTAGGTGCCGAGGAGCGCTTTTGCAAGACGTGACCAATAGCCCCGGCAATCACACCGAAGAAAATCAGCAGACTGAGCAGCGGCGGATATTCGCTGCGTATGTATCGCCAGATTTCGCCTTTGGGAAAACCGGCTTCCACGGCAAAAGCATAGCGGCCGGAGGTCAAGCGACTTTGCGCAACGGGCAGGTCAGGCGCAGTGCCGGTATGAACCTTGCCATCGGCGGATATCCAGTCCGGGCCAACTTGCAGCACCAGCAAGGTATTGCCACCGATCAGGCGCAGGGTATTAATCAAGTGATAACCATCGAGGGTCGACAGTGCGCCTTTGTTTCCTTCGCTCAGCCGGTACACCAGCACGGCGGTGTTGGGCGTTACCGGATTGCCGCTCAAGAGCCATAAGGCGCCCTGGGTGTAGTCACCGGGGTTGACCTTCTCCTGGTAGTCGCCGAACAGAGAGCTGCAATAGAGGTTGTTGTCCCACACCAGATTGGTTGAACGCACGAAGGGGCGGCGAGTGACCTGCTCGCGCAGCGCCAGTGTGACTTCACCGCAACTTTGGCCTGCCAGCGGCAGCAATTCACGAGCAGCCTGGGCGTTGTTGTCGAGCATCAGGTCGAACTGACGAATCGCTTCTTCGGCGGTTTGTTCGGCGTCTTGTTTGAGCGCACGCCCGGCTTGCATGTAAAGAATGGCGGCCCCCAGCAGCACCGGGAGCAAGCCACTGATCAGAGTGACGGCAATTCTTGTGCTGCGACTGCGGGTTTTGGCTTTCAGCGGCATTCGCGAGTCCTGTCACGAAGATGTAAGGCTCTCAATTGATGGCGGGGTAAAACGCCTCCCATGAAGAGTTCGGGTATGGGCCATGATAGTTGGCCGTTGGCGGTTATGCCGCTCAACGCAAATCAAGGCTTTCGGCCAGCCTGATAAAGGCCAGCGTCGCGGGTGATGCCTGGCGTCGATCGAGCACCGCCAGGCCGACTTGGCGCAACACCGCCGGCGACAGCGGTTTTTTCACGCAGCGGCGGTCAATCTGATTAGGCAATGAACCTTCGGCAACCACCGTCACCCCGTCGCCACGAGCGACGACATCCAGGGTGCTGATCAACTGCGAGCAGCGATAACGGATATTGGGCGTCAGTCGGGCCACTGTGAACAGACGTGAAACCAGCTCCGAAGAACCGGCCTCGGTCAGCACGAACGGGAAGTCGCACAGATCCTTCAGGCTCAGGCTGTCGTGAGCCGCCAGCGGGTGGTCGGCGGGCAGCAGCGCGACCATCTGGTCTTCGATCAGCGCAACCGTGTCGAAACGCTCCTCGGGCAATACCACAAAGCCAATGTCGATCCGCCGTTCCTCCAGCCACTGGAGTACCTGACGGTCGGGGCCTTCGTCGATATGCACCTCGATGCCGGGATGGGCGGCGCGGTACTGCTGCAGAATCAACGGCAGCAATTTGATCGATGAAGTCGGGCCGAAGGAGCCGATTCGCAGCGTGCCGCGTTTCATGCCCCTGGCATCGGCCGCTTCCTGGCGCAGGGTGTTGGCCAGGCCGAGCATCGCCCGGGCGCGCAGCAACAACTGCTGGCCAATGTCGCTCAGTTCGACCTGGGTTTGATGCCGGCGCAGCAGTTCGACACCCAACTCCAACTCCAGGGACTTCAAGGCATGGGACACCGCCGATTGGGAAATACCCAGGCGATTGGCCGCTGCCGTGAAGCCGTGGAGTTCGGCCACGAGGGAGAAAATCTCCAGTTGAGTGAGGGTCATGAGTGTTTGCTCATTTTACGATGACTGGGTATTAACCGAATGATACGACATCTCTCCGACATCCGGTCCTGGAATCTATGACGATCTGCGAGCAAAGCCTGTCAAAACCATCGGATCTTCCGGTGTATCTGAAACTGGCGGCGGTCACCATGGTGTGGGGTGGCACCTTCGTTGCCGGACGCTATCTGGCCGGTGGCCTCAGCCCGCTACTGGCTGCCAGCCTGCGGTTTCTGCTGGCCAGCGTGGCGTTGCTGCTGTTTATACGCATGGCACGCACACCGCTGGTCCGGCCCAGCCCCCGGCAATGGCTGCAATTGTCATTGCTTGGCTTTTTCGGGATATTTTTTTACAACCTGTGCTTCTTTTATGGCCTGCATTACATCAACGCTTCGCGGGCATCCTTGATCGTGGCGCTGAATCCGGCGGTGATCGGCCTGGCTTCCTGGTTGCTGTTCAAGGAGCGTTTGAATCGGGCGAAAGTCGTCGGCATTGCGATCTGCGTGGCGGGCGCGAGCATGGTGATCGTCAGTCGCGACCCGCAACTACTGGCCGGCGGCGCCGATGTCTGGCTCGGCGATTTGCTGATTTTCGGCTGTGTCCTCGGCTGGGGTGTCTACTCGCTGTTCTCCAAAGAGCTGAATCACACCCTGGGCCCGGTGCAAACGGTGACCTATTCGATCCTGCTGGGCACCGTCATGCTCTGGATGACCTGCATCGTGCGCGGCGAGGTGAGTGTCGCCGCGATCGCCCAGCTGGGTGCGCAGCAATGGTTGAGCCTTTTGTACCTGGGCGTGCTGGGGTCGGCGCTGGCGTACATCGGCTACTACGACGGCATTCGCAAAATCGGCGCGACCCGTTCCGGGGTGTTCATTGCCTTGAACCCGTTGACGGCGGTGATCCTTGGCGCGCTGCTGCTGGATGAGCCGCTGATGCTGGCCATGTGCCTGGGTGGCGGGCTGATACTGGCGGGGATTTTCCTCTGCAACAAACCCCTTGCGCGGGCATGGAAAAAGGGGATTTGATACAGAAGGCGGACAAACTGATTTACGCTGTGTAGAATCGGGTTACGCATACAATAATAATCGTCTTCTGGCAGCAGAAGCCTCGCCCGCAAGAGCCTTGGGTCGAAAATGAAGATATTCGGGTTTCAACTGATCTACGGTGACTTTCTCGCCCGCAGTGTGCGGGGCATCTCCTGTGCGCCACCCACCGGTCTCAGCATTGCTTACAACTAACCTTTGTTAATTGATAAAAAATGATGAGGCGCCGACCATGGCAGATTTATACGAAAACCCAATGGGCCTGATGGGCTTTGAATTCATCGAGCTCGCATCGCCGACCCCGAACACCCTGGAGCCGATCTTCGAGATCATGGGCTTCACCAAGGTGGCGACCCACCGTTCCAAGGACGTGCACCTGTATCGCCAGGGCGCGATCAACCTGATCCTCAACAACGAACCCCACAGCGTGGCTTCGTATTTCGCGGCCGAGCATGGTCCGTCGGTGTGCGGCATGGCGTTTCGCGTCAAGGATTCGCAAAAAGCCTACAAGCGTGCCCTGGAACTCGGCGCCCAGCCGATCCACATCGAAACCGGCCCGATGGAACTGAATCTGCCGGCGATCAAAGGCATCGGCGGCGCACCGCTGTACCTGATCGATCGTTTCGGCGAAGGCAGCTCGATCTATGACATCGACTTCGTGTTCATCGAAGGCGTCGACCGCCATCCGGTCGGTGCCGGCCTGAAGATCATCGATCACCTGACCCACAACGTGTATCGCGGGCGCATGGCCTACTGGGCCAACTTCTACGAGAAGCTGTTCAACTTCCGCGAAATCCGCTACTTCGACATCAAGGGCGAATACACCGGCCTGACCTCCAAGGCCATGACCGCACCCGATGGCATGATCCGCATCCCGCTGAACGAAGAGTCGTCCAAGGGCGCCGGGCAGATCGAAGAGTTCCTGATGCAGTTCAACGGCGAGGGCATCCAGCACGTTGCGTTCCTGTCCGATGACCTGATCAAGACCTGGGACCACCTGAAAAGCATCGGCATGCGCTTCATGACCGCGCCGCCGGAGACCTACTACGAAATGCTCGAAGGGCGTTTGCCGAACCACGGCGAGCCGGTGGACCAACTGCAGGCGCGGGGCATTTTGCTGGACGGTTCGTCCGAGTCGGGCGACAAGCGTCTGCTGCTGCAGATCTTCTCGGAAACCCTGATGGGGCCGGTGTTCTTCGAGTTCATCCAGCGCAAGGGCGACGACGGTTTCGGCGAAGGCAACTTCAAGGCGCTGTTCGAATCCATCGAGCGTGACCAGGTGCGTCGTGGTGTTCTCTCCACCGACTAAGCCGTTACACCGATAAAACTGTGGGAGCGAGCTTGCTCGCGATAGCGGTAGTTCATTCAACATTAATGTTGACTGACACACTGCAATCGCGAGCAAGCTCGCTCCCACATTTTGTTTTGCGTGTGCTTAAGGTCTGCGCTGCCGGACCAGATGCTTGAACCCTTCAAAAACCAGCACCAGCACGGCCATCCAGATCGGGATGTAGGTCAGCCATTCCCCGGCCTTGATGCTCTCTCCCAACAGCAACGCCACGCCCAGCAACAACACTGGTTCGACATAGCTCAACAAGCCGAACAGGCTGAACGGCAGCAGGCGGCTGGCAATGATGTAGACCACCAGTGCCGATGCGCTGATCACGCCGAGCATCGGGATCAGCAGCGATAACCATGGATGCTGTTCAAACACACCAAAACCTTGCGCGCCGCTCTGGACGAACCAGACTGCCACCGGCAGCGTCAATGCCATGTCCAGCCACAAGCCACCGAGGTTGTCCGCCGCCAGTCGTTTGCGCAGGACGAAGTAGGCCGGATAACCCACGCAGACCAGCAAGGTCGCCCAGGAAAAACCACCGACCTGATACACCTCGTTGACCACCCCCAGGCAGGCGAACACCACCGCGACTTTTTGCAGATAGGACAGACGCTCGCCGTAGGCCAGGCGACCGGTCAAGACCATGGTCAGCGGCAGCAGGAAATAGCCGAGCGATACGTCGAGGCTGTAGCCGTTCAACGGTGCCCACATGAACAGCCACAATTGCACGCCGAGCAGGGCAGAGGAGGCGATCAGCGCGCCCATCAGTTTCGGATTGGCCATGGCGCGCCGAACGATCTCCAGCACGCGCTTCCACTCCCCGGACACCACCATGAACACGGTCATGCACGGGACGGTCAGCAGCATGCGCCAACCGAAGATTTCCACGCCGCTCAAGGGGCTGAGCAGCGATGTGTAGTAGTACATGACGGCAAACAGCACCGAGGCTGAAACCGATAGAGCGATACCTTTAGACAAGCTGTCCTCGCGAGGTTGAAGGTGAAACGGGGGCGGAGGATACGTGGTTTTTGTGCTGAATATTGTCCGGATGATCAATATTTACAACATCCCCTGTAGGAGCGAGCCTGCTCGCGATGAACGACCAGACACCGCGGGCAGGCAGGCTCCCCGCGTTATCGTTGACCACCATCGCGAGCAAGCTCGCTCCTACAGTGGTTTAAAGCGGTCTGCGGCCGGACACAAAGTGGCTCACATCATTGAACCCCGGTGTCGACGCATGCCCCGGTGTCACCAGCGAATCGATGAACGCCTCATCCTCGGCCGTGATCGTCACCGCCTGCGCCTTAGTGTAGGCGTCCCACTGCGCTTCGGTACGCGGCCCGACAATGGCTGAGGTGACGGCGCTGTTGTTCAGCACCCAGGCAATCGCGAACTCGACGATGCCGACGCCGCGTTCCTGAGTGTATTGCTGGATTTGCTGGGCGATGCGCAGGGATTCGACGCGCCATTCGGTTTCCAGGATGCGTTTGTCCTGGCGTCCGGCACGACTGTTGGCATCAGGTTTCACATCCGGTGCGTATTTGCCGCTGAGCACCCCGCGCGCCAGCGGGCTGTAGGGCACCACGCCAAGGCCGTAGCTTTGAGCCGCCGTGAACTGCTCGGTTTCTGCCTGGCGGTTGACGATGTTGTACAGCGGCTGGCTGATCACCGGCCGGTCAACGCCCAGTTTGTCGGCGACGCGAATGACTTCGGCGATGCGCCAGCCACGGTAGTTGGACAGGCCCCAGTAGCGGATTTTCCCTTGGCGGATCAAGTCACCGATGGCCGATACCGTGACCTCCAGCGGCGTATTGTGGTCTTCGCGGTGCAGGTAATAGATGTCGAGATAGTCGGTGCCCAGGCGTGTCAGGCTGGCATCGATGCCGTTGAACAGGTGCTTACGGCTCAGGCCGCTGCGGTTGGGAACGCCGTCCACGGGACCGAAGCCGACCTTGGTGGCCAGCACCCATTCATGGCGGCGGCTGGCGATGGCCTCGCCGACGATTTCCTCGGAACGGCCGTTGGTGTAGACGTCGGCGGTGTCGATGAAATTGATACCCTGGTCCCAGGCCTTGTCGATGATCCGCAGGGAATCTTCGGTGCTGGTCTGTTCGCCGAACATCATGGTGCCCAGGGTCAGGGTGGACACCTGCAGACCCGAATGACCCAGCGTGCGGTAGCTCATGAGCAAATCCTTTTACCAGTGGGAAAGGCTCAATCAGATACCAGAACCATTGCCGGGAGCAAACGCAAATCTCAAACACACACAAACCAACTGTAGGAGCGAGCTTGCTCGCGATGGAGTGTCAGCTACATGGGCGTGTCTGACACTCCTTCGCGAGCAAGCTCGCTCTCACAGGGGATTTGTGTTGATCAGGTGCGCAAGGTTCGGGTCATGCGCAACGCCAGCAAACTGCCGCAGACAATCACACCCGCCAGCAGGTACAGCGCCGCATCGGTCGAGCCGGTGCTGTCCTTGACCCAACCCACCAGGTACGGGCTGAGGAAACCGGCCATCTGCCCCATCGAGTTGATCAGCGCCAGGCCACCGGCGGCAGCGCCGGCACTCAGCAGGGCGGTCGGCACCGGCCAGAACATTGGCAGGCCGGTGAGGGCGCCCATGGTGGCGATGGTCAGACCAAGAATCGCGATGGCCGGGTTGGCGGCGAAGTTCACCGCGATCAGCAGCCCCAGCGCCCCCATCAGCATCGGCACCACCAAATGCCAGCGGCGTTCTTTGCGCAGGTCGGCTGAACGGCCGACCATTAGCATGAATACGGCGGCGAGCAGATACGGAATCGCGCTCAACCAGCCGATCACCAGGTTATCGCTGAAGCCCAGGTTCTTGATGATCGACGGCAGCCAGAAGTTGATCGCATAGACGCCACTCTGGATGCAGAAATAGATCAGGCCGAAAGCCCAGATCGCCGGGTTCTTGAACACCGCCAGCAGCGAATCGGTCGTGGTTTTCGGCTTGTTCGCCAGATCTTCGGCGTGGTCGGCTTCCAGCACCGAACGCTCAAACGGAGTCAGCCACTTGGCATTGGCGTAGCTGTCGCTGAGCAGGAAGTAAGCCAGCGCACCCAGGATGACGGTGGGAATGCCTTGCAGCAGGAACATCCACTGCCAGCCGGCGAGACCGCCCTGGCCGGCGGCGAAGTGGTTGAGAATCCACCCGGAGAACGGGCTGCCGAGCAGGCCCGACACCGGGATCGCCGACATGAACAAGGCCATGATGCGGCCACGGCGGAAGGTCGGGAACCACTGCGAGAGGTACAGCACCACGCCCGGGAAGAACCCGGCTTCGGCCGCGCCGGTGAACAGGCGCAGGGTATAGAACTCGGTCGGCGTGGTGACGAACAGCAGGCAGGTCGACAGGGTGCCCCAGGCAATCATCATCAGCGCAATCCAGCGCCGCGGGCCGAATTTGGTCAGGGCCAGGTTGCTTGGTACGCCGCACAGCACGTAACCGATAAAGAAGATGCCGGCGCCGAGGCCGTACACGGTTTCGCTGAACTTCAGCGCGTCGAGCATCTGCAGTTTGGCAAATCCAACGTTTACCCGGTCGAGGTAGTTGAACAGGTAGCAGATGAAAATGAAGGGGATCAAACGCAGGGTGATGCGCTTGTAGACGGCGTTTTTATCGTCAGCGATGGCCTGGGACGCTACGGCGCTCTGTGTCATGGCGGCTCTCTCTTTATTATGATTTTTTGCGATGCAAAGGGTAACGTTGATCGCCCAGAGAGTCTCGACCACCCTCAGGGTGGCTGTCTTTGTGCCTGAGCACAGGGTTTGCAACCAAGGCCTGTGCGGGTGAACAACCCGTTCCATCACTGTCTTCAAGGATCACTTGCATGTTCGAACTCGATCACGACCTGGCCCAGGACATCGTCGACCGGGCGATGGCTATCCTGCCGTACAACGTCAACGTCATGGACAGCCAGGGCTTGATCCTGGGCAGCGGCGAACCGGAGCGGGTCAACACCCGGCATGAAGGCGCGCAACTGGTATTGGCCAATGGCCGGGTGGTGGAGATCGATGCGCAGACGGCGATTCATCTCAAGGGCGTACAACCGGGGATCAACCTGCCATTGATGCTCGACCAGCGCCTGATCGGGGTGCTGGGCATCACTGGCGAACCCGAGCAACTGCGCACCTACGCCGAGCTGGTGCGCATGACCGCCGAAATGCTGGTGGGGCAGCGCAACCAGCAGGCCGAACAGCAATGGCGGCGCCAGCGCTGCGATGACTTGCTGGCGCTGCTGCTGAGCGAAGCCGGGGATTCTCCACGACTGGTCGATGAAGCGCAGCAATTGGGCCTCAAACCACAAATGACTCGAGTGCCGTACTTGTTCGAACTGGGGCTGGAACACGCACCAGGACAAACCGTCGAGGCACTGAGTGCCTGGTTGACGAGCCGTCATCCGGACAGTTGGTGCGTGAGCTCGGCCAAAACCTCGTTGCTC
This sequence comes from Pseudomonas sp. GW821-FHT12A04, assembly GCF_058807755.1. Classification (NCBI taxonomy): domain Bacteria; kingdom Pseudomonadati; phylum Pseudomonadota; class Gammaproteobacteria; order Pseudomonadales; family Pseudomonadaceae; genus Pseudomonas; species Pseudomonas sp. GW821-FHT12A04. The sequence continues at coordinate 25,842 of NZ_JBXAQZ010000020.1, read as the reverse complement.
TGGTGCCGGCCGGCGAGCCAGACGGTCGAGAACGAGCGCTTGCTGGACAAACTCGACGGCCTGGGCTGGAACATCCTGCGCATTGCCGTGGGTGGGCAGGCCGATGGACTTTCCGGATTGCGTCGCTGCTATCGCCGGGTCGGTGACTTGCTGGCCTACGGGCGCGAAGTGCTGCCGCGCTCCCGATTGCTGACGCTCAACCGCTATCGGCTGCCGGTGATGCTCTGGCGCCACCGCAACGACGACGCCCTCGACGAATTGCTCAATCCGCTGCGCAAGGTCATTGCCAAAGACAGCAACGGCCAGTTGCTGGCCACCCTGCGCAGCTGGTGCGAACACGACGGCCAGAGCCAGGCCTGCGCCGATGCACTGGGCATCCATCGCAACAGCCTGCGGTATCGCATGGAGCGGATTGCCGAGCTGAGTGGGGTTGATCCATTGCGACTGGACGGCATGCTCGCACTCTACCTTGGCGTGCAACTGCTGCCCGAGTCAGACACCCATCCATGAATCACGCAATTGCCCTGTGGGAGCGAGCTTGCTCGCGATAGCGGTGCGTCAGCGGCATTAATGCTGACTGATGCGCCGCCATCGCGAGCAAGCTCGCTCCCACAGTTATTTGTGGTGGTGCACAGATTTGTGGACGATGCCGCTCCCGTCGGGTTTTGTGGAAATGAACAATAATCCTCAACACCGCTTGTGCAGCGGCCCGGCGTTATTGTTCATGGCGGCTGGCAGCATGTGGGCATTGGAACTGGAGAATTCCCATGAAAATCGTGATCGCCCCCGATTCGTTCAAGGACAGCCTCAGCGCCCAAGGCGTGGCCGATGCCATTGCATTGGGATTGGCGCAGGTCTGGCCTGATGCCCAACTGATCAAATGCCCGATGGCCGACGGCGGGGAAGGGACTGTCGAGTCGATCCTGGCCGCGTGCGAAGGCCAGCAGCGCCGCACCTTGGTTCGCGGGCCGCTGGGGGCCACGGTGGAAGCCGCCTGGGGCTGGTTGCCCCAGAGCCACACCGCAATCATCGAAATGGCCGAAGCCAGCGGTTTGCAGTTGGTCCCGGTGGCGCAACGGGATGCGTGCATCAGCAGCACCTTCGGCACCGGGCAATTGATCCGCGCCGCGCTGGATGCCGGTGCGCAACGGGTGATCCTGGCGATTGGCGGCAGTGCGACCAATGACGGCGGCGCCGGTGCCATGCAGGCCTTGGGCGTGAAATTGCTCGACGCCCAGGGGCAGACGCTGTCACCGGGCGGCCTCGCCCTTGGGCAGTTGGCCCGCGTCGACCTGAGCGAGATTGATCCGCGCCTGGCCCAGGTGCGTTTCGACATCGCCGCCGACGTCAACAACCCGCTGTGCGGCCCCCACGGTGCCTCGGCGATTTTCGGCCCGCAAAAAGGCGCTTCGCCCGTGCAGGTCGAGCAACTGGACCGCGCCCTGGGGCACTTTGCCGACCATTGCGCGCAAGCCTTGAACAACGACGTGCGCGACGAGCCGGGCAGTGGCGCGGCGGGCGGCCTGGGGTTTGCCGCCAAGGCGTTCCTCGGTGCGCAATTTACGGCCGGGGTCGAGGTGGTTGCCGAACTGGTGGGGCTGGCCGACGCCGTTGCAGGCGCCGATCTGGTGATCACCGGTGAAGGGCGTTTCGATGCGCAAACCCTGCGCGGCAAGACGCCGTTTGGCGTGGCGCGGGTCGCCCGGGAGCACGGCGTGCCGGTCATTGTCATCGCTGGCACGTTGGGCGAGGGCTATCAGGCACTGTACGAGCATGGTATCGACGCTGCGTTTGCCCTGGCGAGCGGGCCGATGACCCTGGAGCAGGCTTGTGCCGAAGCGCCGCGCTTGTTGCGTGAGCGGGCGACCGATGTGGCGCGGGTTTGGCGGCTGGCCAGTCGCTGACCTTTCGAACACCCCAATCCCTGTGGGAGCGAGCTTGCTCGCGATGACGGTGTGTCAGCGACATCAATGCTGACTGACATACCGCTATCGCGAGCAAGCTCGCTCCCACAGGTTTTTTGAGTGTTGGCGGACTATTCAGGCGGATCAATCTGATCCAGCACCCGGTTCGCCGCGATCTCCGCCAGCATCACGCTGTTGGAAATCCCCAGCAGCGCATTGCGCGATCCGCCGTCCAGATGATCCACCAACTGGTGAACCATCACGTCGACTGAGGCCAGCGTTTCCACCAGGTAAACCATTAGGGTTTCGGTCGTGGCTTCTGGGTTCACGGTGAACAGTGTGCCGGGAGTACGCGGCGTGGCTTTGATATCGGCGATCGAGGGGAAGTGAAAGGCGAGGGCGCGTTCGGCGGCTTCGTTGAGTTTTTTTGAATCGGGCTCGTACGGGGAAACCGGATCGGTGCCCGGCGGGTTTGGTGTGACCTTGAACATCAACTAGATCCTTATATGGAGTGCCATCCCTTTTGCTGCTAAACGAAAGAGGAGGCAGCTGTATGCGGGTTAGCAGACCGGGGATCTAGTAAACCGGCGCGCCCGAAGGCGTCCTGCGCACAGCTACCATCGAGTGCAGACATGGGAATGCCTGACTGATAGCGCCTATGCACTTCACTAGAAAACCACCGGGCGACTAAACCCGATCACTGATGAGCAGTGACGCGAATCAAGTTACCGATGGCCCCCCAGGCGCACAAGCCGGCGGATTCTGGCGTAAGCGTAGGCAACGGCGCAAGGTCCTGTGGCTTTCATGAAGTAACCTTAAACACCATTAAACACGCGCTCGCGAGGTGCCGTGTTGCGCGATTTGAGATAGGGTTGTGGCCAGGAATACGCGCGACAGGAGAACGCCATGCGCTACTCAGCCTTGACCCAACGAATCGCCGGTGACGGAGCGGCGGCCTGGCAGATTCACGATCGAGCGCTGGCGCTGCGCGAGCAGGGTGTCGATGTCTTGCTGCTATCGATCGGCGACCCGGATTTCGACACCCCGCAACCCATCGTCCAGGCCGCGATTGGCAGTTTGCTGGCCGGCGACACGCACTACCCGGCGGTGCGCGGCAGCCAAGGCCTGCGCGACAGCATCGCCCGCCATCATCGCCGGCGCAGCGGCCAGGCCGTGGATGCGCAGCACGTGATCGTATTCCCCGGGGCGCAGTGCGCGGTGTATTCGGTTGCTCAATGCCTGCTCGACCCGGGGGACGAAGTGCTCGTCGCCGAGCCGATGTACGTGACCTACGAAGGCGTGTTCGGTGCCTGCGGGGCGAAAGTGGTGCCGGTGCCGGTGCGCTCGCAGAACGGCTTTCGGGTCGATCCGGCCGATGTCGCGGCACTGATCACGCCGAACACCCGCGCGATGTTGCTCAACAGCCCGAACAACCCCTCCGGCGCCAGCCTGCCGCTGACGGCCTGGAAAGCGCTGGCCGCATTGTGCATTCGCCATGACCTGTGGTTGATCAGCGACGAGGTGTACAGCGAGCTGCTGTTCGAGGGCGAACATATCAGCCCCGCGAGTTTGCCGGGCATGGCCGAACGCACGGCGACTATCAACAGCCTGTCGAAATCCCACGCCATGAGTGGCTGGCGGGTGGGTTGGGTGATCGGGCCGCAATCGCTGTGTGAACATTTGGTGAATCTGTCGTTGTGCATGCTGTTCGGCATTCCGGATTTCATCCAGAACGCCGCGCAATTGGCGCTGGATGAAAACCTGCCGCACGTGGCGCAGATGCGTGAGGAATATCGCCAGCGTCGCGACCTGGTGTGTGCCAGTTTGAATCTGTGCCCTGGCATCCAGGCGATTCGCCCCGATGGCGGCATGTTCGTGATGGTCGACGTGCGCCAGACCGGGTTGTCCGCCCAGCATTTTGCCGAACGGCTGCTGGACGGTTATGGCGTGTCGGTGCTGGCCGGCGAAGCCTTCGGGCCGAGTGCGGCGGGGCATATTCGCATCGGTCTGGTGGTGGATCGGCCGAAGCTGGCGGACGCCTGCCGACGTATCGTGATGTGTGTGACGAACATGCTTGAAGGGCGGCGGGCCTGATTGTTTCGTCGCGGCCTTGAGCTCTTCTTCACCGTTTTAAACCCTGCGCCCCCCATCCTTCCTGCGCAGGGAATCGGTACCCACCTGTCAACTTTGACAGTATCGCTTTTCTTTTCATGAGCGTTTAATCCGCCCAAGGTCAGTTTGGCTTGCTGCGCTGGACCATTTTTTGGCTTGCCCGCAACGCCCACGCTGTTGACCTATGGATCAGCCGTAGCGCTGCCTATGGCTCAAATGGCGTGACAGGAGGGTAAGAGCATGTCGATCGATCAGGACATCCGGGCGCAACAGGAAGCGAACAGCGCCTATCTGAAAATGCGCTCCAAGTATCGGGCAAAGCTTGCCGACATGGAGTTGATTATTGCTTCGGACGCTTTTGCGGACCCCGCAACCAAGCTCCTCCATGGGCCAAGACTGAAGGACAATGGCGGGCTCAAGGTCAAAGTCCCGGAGTGGGAAAACAAGGCGCCATTCGTTGGTATGGAAGAAACAGTCGAACTGCAGATTGACCCTGGTTCAGGCACCTTTTCAACAGTAGCCTCTCATGTGTTCACGATGCCAACCGATGGTGGCACGTATCCCGAAACCTTCCCGTTTGACATGTTAATCCCGACCAATGCGCTGCCGGATTACGCGACGTGCCACCTGCGCTACAAACTGTTTGATTTTGCGGGGGACGAATTTGACTCGTTTATCACCACGGTCATTTGCGATCGACTGCCGCCTTATAAACACGATGCGCCAAAGGCGCCGGTATTTGCAGGGGACTACCTCGACGATGTGTTGCTGCCGGGCGGTGGCAAATTGTCCATGACCATCCCTGGCTACGGGGATTGGCAAGCCACTGATGTAATTGCCGTGTACCTGGTTGATGAAGACAACATCCCGGAAGACCCCACCACTACCCCCCCGATTTATGTCGGGCCGGCGCCCGCGCCGGGCGTCACCGATAGCAAAGTCGACATTGACGCAGACAAGATCCGCGCGTTTGGCGATGCCAAGGCGCTGGTTACCTATGCCTTGCGCGATAAAGCGTTCAACGATAGCCCGCCGGCGCTTTACAAAAAACTCAGCCTCACGTTCGGCCCGTTGCCCACCAACTTGTTCGCGCCGCGTGTGCCGCAAGCCAACCCCGGCCCCTTGAACATGCAGCATGTTGCTCACGGTGTGAGTGCATGGCTCTTCAGGTTTGACAACGCCAAAGGCGGGGATCGCATTCGTTTGCAGTGGGGGAGCTCAGGTCTTGGGCGACCACGATCTGGGAAGCGTTCCACCCTCAGATATTGAAATACAGGTGTTGCCCAACAACCTGATGCTTGAAGACTATGGACAGACGACGACCGGGGTGAAATCAACGCGGGTAAGCTACCACGTTGTTCGCCAGGGACGCTTGTTCGGTCCAGTGGGTGACGACTTTGACGTCAACTTTGAGGTGGCTGTGCCATGGCCCGACCCATGGCCGCCAGTAGACTGGCCCAACCCGATCCACCCGGGCCTGCTCGAAGGTGAAGTCAAGAACTTCGATGCGAGCCGGACCAATGAACTGACCCGGGCCGATAAGGACAAGGACGCCACCTACCACTTCGATTGGTACAGCGACGCGAAGAATGGCCACATCATCGACTTTTACTGGAACGGTGAGCGTGTGGTCGAGGCGCAGGTCAAATTTGACGATGCCGATCCCGAGCATGTGCCGGGCGGTCCTTACCAGGTCGACATTCCCTGGTCGTACATCAAGAAAGGCGGCAACGGTAATCCGGTGCCTGTCCACTACCGGGTGAGCGCGCCGGGCCTGGTGAACGATCTGTACTCGCCAACAACGAATGTCGTGGTCAATGCGATTGCAGTAGAACTGCCCCGTGCGAGTTTTCCCACCATTCCCGTTGCCGATGGCCTCCCGCGTTGTAGCGCTCTGGAACCCGATGGATCGCTCAAGGCCGATATACCGGACCTGACCGGTTTGCTTGTGTCGGGGGACAAGATCAGTGTCATCGTCACACCCATGAGAGGCAACCTGCGCTCCGCCGAGGATCCGATTATCGGCGCGGAGTTCGAGGCCGACTTTACGCTCGGTACCACCGGGTTCCCGGTGACGGGATTCACGTTTCTAGTGCAGCCGTACGATAAACATATCCTGCCGCTTTACGACGAAAACCCAACTCGTGTAGGTCGCCTGAAGATTCAGTATTTCTTCAATGACGGCACCGAAGACATTGAATCGGAGCCGTGGATCGTGCGCACAGCGTTCGGCACACCGACGGGATCCTGCCCGGGTCGGCACGGACTGCTTCGGTTCGTATCGACCCGGATCCGGCGGCAGGTTTGTTCGCACTCAAACCAAACGGCCCGTTGAGCGGTGCCAAGCGTTTTGAGGATAAATCCTACATACCGCAAGTACGCATTTTACTTAGGATCGCCGTCCCTAAACCGCCCGACCCGGTTCAACGGCATCCTGTCGGCGCGAATTTACAGTCCGTTGGTGTATTCAGGAGCGACCCTATGCGATTCATTCACTCATTTCCCGTCACACCGCTTGCGTACTGGTTCAAACTGGCCACGTTGACGCCATTATTCCTGATTGCCCCAAGCGCGCTGGCGGACTTGATTGATGGCCGGAGCAAAACCATCGACGGCTCTGTTGCGGCTGATGAGTATCGACTGATCAACGCGGCCAGCCTGACGGCGAATGGCGCCACCACCCGGGAAATTAGCGCGCAAACCGGTTCGAAGGTGACGCTCAACGGCACGGCGGTCAATGCAACGGGGGCCGCCAATGGCGTTCGGCTGTCCGGGAGCGAGGCGACTATTGCCAATAAAAGCAGAGTGGTCAGCGCCAGCACCGGGTTGAGTCTGATACGTGCTGGCAGGTCAGCCTCGAGTGCGACGGTCAGCGACAGTGAAATCGTCGGTGGTAACCGTGGCGCCACCGTCAGCGCCGAGAGCCAACTGACGCTGCAATCCGGTGCACGCGTCATCGGTACCAATGCCGCCAGCATCGGCATCGAAGCGTTTGGCAGCAGAATATCCGCCACTGACAGCACCGTCATGGGTGGGCTCAATGGGGTCAGGCTGTTCAGCAATGATTTGATTACCGACGATGCGCTGGTTTTAAACAACAGCCATGTCGAGGGAATCAATGGCTCGGCGATTGTTATACAAGGCGTGAACCAGACCAACAGTGAGCAGGTCAATATCGAGGTCAATAATGGTTCCACGCTCAAAGGTGGCAACGGCATATTGCTGGAAGTGCTCAATGGCGCGGCGGCCAACTTCGCGGTCAACAACAGTCACCTCGTCGGCGATATCGTCGTGGCCGACGGCAGCAGCGCCGAAGTGCTGCTGGACCGCGCCGCAACCTTGACCGGGCGCCTGGAAAACGTCGAGAACCTGACCGTCAACAACGATGCACGCTGGGTGATGGTCGGTGACGGCAGTGTCAAAAACCTTTCGCTCAACGGCGGTGGCGTCCAGTTCGGCAACCCGGGGCAGTATTTCAATCTCTCCGTGGAAACCCTGTCGGGTACGGGGGGAACGTTCTATATGCACAACGACTTCACCACCGGGCAGGTGGATACCCTGACCGTGTCTGGCAATGCCAGTGGCAACCATCTTGTCGCCCTCGACAGCCAGGGCACTGAACCGGTAGGGGCAGGCTCCAAGGCCGTGGTGAGTATCGGCTCGGGTGACGCCACCTTTGCCTTGGCCGGTGGTGCCGTGGACCTCGGGGCGTTTTCCTACGACCTGATCAAGCAAGGCGACAACGAGTGGGTCCTGGACACGGCCACACGGGCGATCAGCCCTGGTACACAATCGGTCATGGCGTTGTTCAACGCGGCCCCGACGGTCTGGTACGGTGAACTCAGCACGTTGCGCACCCGCATGGGCGAGGTGCGCATGGATCAGGGCAAGGCCGGTGGCTGGATCCGTGCCTATGGCAATAAATACAACGTGAGTGACAGCGCCGGCGTGGCCTACAAGCAAACCCAGCAAGGCATTTCGTTCGGTGCCGATGGGCCGCTGCCCATGGGCGACGGGCAATGGCTGGTCGGTGTGCTGGGCGGTTACAGCCAGTCCGACCTGGACATGAGCCGTGGCACGAGCGGTGAAGTCGACAGCTACTACCTGGGTGCCTATACGACCTGGCTGGACGCGCAGAGCGGCTATTACTTCGACGGTGTCGTCAAATACAACCGGTTCCAGAACGAATCCGACGTTCGACTCAGCGACGGCAAGAAAACCAAGGGCAATTACGACACTGACGGCATCGGTGCGTCGCTGGAGTTTGGGCGAAACATCAAGCTGGCGGATGACTACTTTGTCGAGCCCTACGCTCAACTGTCCGGTGTGATGATCGATGGCGCCGATTACGAGCTGGACAACGGCCTGGCCGCCAAAGGTGATCGTGTGCATTCCTTGCTGGGTAAAGTCGGTACCACGGTGGGTCGCAACTTTACCTGGGCGCAAGGTAAAACGGTCCAGCCGTACCTGCGTGCCGCGTACGTACACGAGTTTGCCAAGAACAGCGATGTCGAGGTCAATGACAACCGTTTCAGTACCGACCTGTCGGGCTCTCGTGGCGAGTTGGGCGCGGGCGTGGCCATGGCGGTGACTGACAAGGTTTCCATGCATTTGGACCTTGATTACAGCAATGGCGACAAGATCGAACAATCGTGGGGAGCCAATATGGGAGCGCGCTATAAATGGTGATCATGCGCCGGTAGTGTGGCGTGCAAAGAACTAATCCACCGGCCGGCTAATGTCTGAGTGACAGTAACCAGCCTGCGATGCGAGGTTGAGTTTTCATTGAACGGTCGAACCTCGGCGGCTAGTTTTTTTTCCTGTGTCTGGCACTTGGCGAAGCACAACACCAGCGAGCTATGAAGGCCTATACCTCCCGAAAGGATCAGACCGTGCGGTTTACTAGCAAACCACGCGCAATGAAAAGAAAAGGTACTGAATAGCGGCTCTTGTAAAACACGGCCGCTGGGGCGTCCCCATTCTGTTGGCTACTCAAGCAAGCGCTGCTGCTATGTTTGAATTTTTCGAAGGAGTCGAAATTATGGCGAAAGACTATTCATTATTGGAAGTTCTTGAAAGGATTTACCACAACCAGTTGGCCTTAGAGGCGGCTTTGATGGAGCTGACAGTCTGGGTGGAGCAGCGGGGCTCAGCTGAGATCGGAGGGAATGTTCGAGGAGCATTGGAGGCAATTGGTGATAACGCGGGTCATATAAAACAGGGATTGGCTCGACTGAAGAATCTCAACATCGACTGAAAAAAAACGCCCATTGAACGATCCTACCTTCCTTAGGCAAATGGCCTCAGGTTGATTGCCGCAGCGTAGATGCCAGGGTGTATTTGCACTTTGAGAGTCTGCCTGGCCGATGCAACAGGTGGGTAACTCATTCAGTGGGCGTTTCGTAGTTTGGTGTTTTCCGTGGACGACAGTCGGGTTGCCTTGCGTTCCCGAGGGTGCATTGCACGCTGTAAATGCTGGTGCAAGCCCTGCTCGATCTGGGTGATGAAGTGATCGGCACTTGCGGAGCGAAAGTGGTGCCGGTGGCGGAACGTCTGGAGAACAGCTTTCAGGTCGCCTCGGTGGACGTGGTGGCACTGATTACTCCCCCCCAGGCCAGTGCCATTTTGCTCAAAAGTCCGAACAATGCTTTCGGCGCCAATTTTCCGCTGAAGGTCTGGCTGGGATTGGCGTCGCTGTGAATTCGTCATGACCTGTGGCTAATCCGCGACGAGGTCTACAGCGAATTGCTATATGAGGTCCAGCAGCCCAGCGAGTTTGCCGGGAATGGCCGAGCGTATGGCGACGATCAATAACCTTTCGAAATCCCACACCATGAGCGGTTGGCGAGTGGGATGGGTGATCGGACCGAAACTTATATCCGAGCATCTGGTGAATTTGTCGTTTTCATTCTGTTCGGCATTCCGGATTTCATTCAGAACGCTGCGTACATGGGCCTGGATGAAAATCTGCCGGAAGTGGCGTTGATGCGCGAAGAGTATCGCCAGCGCCGTGATCTGGTGTGTGCGAACTTGAACCATTATCCGGGTATCCGGGCGATTCAGCCGGTTGGTGGTATGTTCGTGATGGCCGATGTGCTTCAGATCGAGTCGTCTGCCCAGCACTTCGCGGAGCGGCTGCTGGTAGGTTATTGCTTGTCGGTACTGGCCGGTGAGGCGTTCGGGGGCGAGCGCGATGGCGCATATTCGTTCGGGTTGGTGGTGGATTAGCGGGAACTCTCGGAATAGTTGATGGCGCGGTGGGCCTGACGGATTTGCATTGCCTTTTCTGGCCTCATCGCGAGCAGTCTCGTTCCCACATTTGATCTGCGGCGCTCACAGATATCCTGTGGGATCGAACTTGCTCGCGATGGTTACTTACAGGCAACAAATCTCTCAGGCTTTCCACACCTGTATGTTCACCAGATTCTCCGGCCGCTCACCCGCCAGCGCCGCCAGCAGGTTGTCCACCGCACAGCGGGCCATGGCTTCCCGTGTTTCATGAGTCGCCGAGCCCATGTGCGGCGTCGCCACCACGTTGTTCAATTGCAATAACGGCGAATCAAGGTTCAACGGTTCGCGCTCAAACACATCCAGCCCCGCCGCGCGAATCTGCCCACTGCGCAACGCCTCGACCAACGCCGCTTCATGCACGACTTTTCCTCGAGAAATGTTGATGAAGATGCTTTCCGGGCGCATCAGTGCAAATTCCTCGGCACCGATTAACCCTTCGGTTTCGGCCGTCAGCGGCAAGGTCAGGCAAATGAAATCCGCTTGCTGCAACAGTTCGGGCAGGCTGCGGTATTGCGCGTTGAACCGTTTTTCGACCGCCGGTTTCGGCGAGTTACTGTGATAGATCACCGGCATGCCGAAGCCGAAATGCGCGCGCTGGGCCAGGGCCTCGCCGATGCGGCCCATGCCAATGATGCCCAGGGTCTTGCCGTGTACGTCACTGCCGAAATGTGCGGGGCCGATGTTGCGGGTCCACTGGCCGTCGCGAACCATGTTCGCCAATTCCACCACGCGCCGCGCAGTGGCCAGGATCAGTGCGAAACCGGTGTCGGCGGTGGTTTCGGTGAGCACGTCCGGCGTGTTGCTGAGCAGGATGCGCCGCTCGGTAAGGTAATCGATGTCGTAGTTGTCGACGCCCACCGAAACGCTGGCGATGGCTTCAAGGTTGGGCGCCAGATCCAGCAGTTCGGCATCGAGTTTCAGGCTGGCACCGAGCAGACCGTGGGCATGGGGCAGGGCGTCGCGCAGTTTGCCGAGACCTTCGGCATCGAGGTTGTCGATCAGCGTCACATCGGTGTGCTCATGCAGGCGAGCCATGAGCAGCGGCGAGAGTTTCTTGTACAGGACGACCTGCTTTTTCATCTTCGTGATCTCAACTTCAATTCAGGAATGAGCTGTGAGGGGGCGCGCTACCGTGGGCCGCTCCCGGTCGCTGGCGCCGGGTTTGAGGAACACCGTGAGCACCACCGAAAGCATCAGCGCACCGCTCATCAACAGATAGGATGCGCCGGGCGAACCGGTGGAGCTGTTCAGGTAACCGACCAGATAAGAGCCGCCAAACGAACCGAGCGCGCCCATGCTGTTGATCAGCGCCATGGCACCGCCCGCGACGTTGGCCGGTAGGATTTCCGGGATGATCGCGAAGAACGGACCGTACGGCGCATACATGCAGGCACCGGCAATCACCAGCAGGGTGTACGACCACCAGAAGTGTTCGGCGCCCAGCGCGTAGGAACCGTAGAAAGCAATCGAGGCAATCAGCAGCGGCGGCCAGACGAAGCGTTTGCGCTTTTGCAGTTTGTCCGAACCCCAGGACACCAGCAGCATGCCGATCACCGCCGCCAGATAAGGCAGCGCCGATAGCCAGCCGGCCTCGACCATGTCCATCTGCGCGCCGGCCTTGAGGATCGACGGCAGCCACAACACGAAACCGTAGACACCGATGCTCCAGCAGAAAAACTGCAGCGCGAGGATGATCACTTTGGGTGAGCGAAACGCTTCGGCGTAGTTTTTCACCGCTTTGATGCCGACCTGTTCGGCCGCCAGTGCGCTTTCCAGATCCTGTTTTTCCTGATCGTTGAGCCACTTGGCCTGGGACGGACGATCATCGGCCAGACGCCACCAGATGAAGGCCCAGAGCACTGCCGGCAAACCTTCGACAATGAACATCCAGCGCCAGCTGTAATGCTGCACCAGATACCCCGAGACCACCGACATCCACAGCATGGTCACCGGGTTGCCGAGGATCAGGAAGGTGTTGGCCCGTGAGCGTTCGGCACGGGTGAACCAGTGGCACAGGTAGATCAGCATCGCCGGCATCACCGCGGCTTCGACCACGCCGAGCATGAAGCGGATGACGATCAGCCAGTAGGCGTTGGAGACGATCCCGGTCAACGTCGCCAGGCTGCCCCAGAGGATCAGGCTGACGAAAATCAGTTTCTTCACGCTGTGTTTCTGCGCGTAGATCGCCCCCGGCACCTGGAAGAAAAAGTAACCGAGGAAGAACAGCGCGCCGAGCATCGACGACAGGCCTGGTGTGATCATCAGGTCGGCGGCCATCCCGGAGGCGGCGGCAAAACCGTAGTTGGCGCGATCGAGGTACGCCAGGCTATAGGTGATGAACACGATGGGCATGATGTACCACCAGCGGCGGGTGGCGAGCGTTGCGGTTTTCATGGGTGATGCTCCTGAGCTTGTTGTTTTTGTCGCAGCAGGTAACGGTTTGTTCTTCAGTGCCTGTACTGGCCTCATCGCGAGCAAGCTCGCTCCTACAGGGGAATTACATTGGAATACGATCCAGTGTGGGAGCGAGCTTGCTCGCGATGGCGGCCTCAAATTCGCTGACCATTTCGGATCGGGTCGGCAACCCCTCCATATCCCCCCGACTCTGCACCGCACGGCTGCCAATCCAGTTGGCCCGCCGCACGGCGTCGGCAAAGCTGTGGTTTTCCAGAAGTGCGCTGATCATGCCGACGGCAAATCCATCGCCGGCACCCACGGTGTCGACCACCGTTTGCACCGGCACACCAGCGACGAAACCTTGATCAAGATGCGTGCGGTAATAAGCACCGTGGGGGCCGAGCTTGATTGCCACGGCTTCGGCGCCCTGGTCGAGATAGAACGCGGCGATGTCGGCCGGGTCTTCGAAGCCGGTGAGCAGGCGACCTTCGCTCAGCCCTGGCAACACCCAATGAGCGAGGGCGGCGAGGCGGTTGATCTCGGTGATCATCAGTCGCTCGTTGGCCCACAGGCTCGGGCGCAAGTTGGGGTCGAACGACACGCTGCGCCCGGCATCGCGCAGGCGGGTCATCAATTCGAAGGACATCTGCCGCGCCGTTTCCGACAACGCCGCAGGAATGCCGGTGGCGTGCAGATGCCGGGCCTTGAGCAAGTCGGGCACGATCGAATGCGACGACAAGTGACTGGCCGCCGAGCCACGGCGAAAGTACTCGACGACAGGATCGCTGCCATCGTCGGTGCGCGACTTGAGTTGGAAACCGGTGGGGTGCGCGGGGTCGATGTCGACGTGGCGGCAATCCAGGCCTTCCTTTTTCAGGCTGTCGATCACGAATCGGCCCAGGGAATCGGCGCCGACGCGGCTCAGCCATGCCACGTTGAAACCCAGGCGCGACAGGCCGATGGCGACGTTGCTGTCGGCGCCGGCAATGCGTTTGTGGAACGCGTTGACGCTGGCCAGGTCGCCGGTCTGCTCGGCAACGAACATCGCCATGGTTTCGCCGAACGAGAGGATATCGATCTCAGACATGAGCGTTCTCCAGCGACGATTGGCCGAGGTGGGCGAGGGCGGCGACATGCTCGGTTGTCAGCTGCACCAGGTCTTCGCCTTGCAGCGGATATTCCGCGGCTCGCATAACGCCTTGGTCCATGTGCCGCAGCAGGTGTTCCCACTGTTGCAAGTCGCTGGCGGCGGGTGGGATGGCAACCAGTTTGCCGTCGGCACGGCGCGTCACCGCTTTACAGTGCACATAACCGACGTGCCGACCGAGCAACCGCGCGGCGCTGGCAGCAGACTGGTCCTGCCACTGCCAGTTGCCGATATCGAAGGTCATTTTGATCGGCAGGTTGTGTTGCTCGACTTCATTGAAGAAACGCTGGAACGGTTCGATGCGGCCACCGTGCAGGGTCTGGTCGTTCTCCACCAGCAATTGCACCGCACTTTCGCCGAGCATGCGGGAGAGGCGTTGCAGGTCGCTGTTGTCGGTGAAGTAACCCAGCGATACTTTCAGCCATTTGGCGCCGAACATTTGGGCGCGTTGCAGTGCTGTCAGCAATTCGGGATTGGGTCTGGATTGACCGGCCAGCCACAGCTCCATCGGTGATGAGTACACGCTTTCCAGACCCTCGGCCTGAGTCGCGTCGGCCAGGTGCTCGGGGTTCTCAAAGGTCAGCAGCTCTTCGCGCCATTCGATGCGCGTGGCCCCGGCGGCGGCCAGTACTGCGATGAAACTGCCTTGGCCGCGCTGGCGCACCAGATCGGCGCCGTAGCTGGAGAGGCTGATGGAAACGGCTGGTTTATTCATTGTTTTTCTACCTCTGAAACCGGTTTCATTTTTGTTCAAAAAAATATCAGTGAGTGATGTGTTGTTTTTTCGGGCCTCATCGCGGGCAAGCCCGCTCCCACAGTGTTTTGTGTCGTACATCAATGTTGTGATTCCTGTGGGAGCGAGCTTGCTCGCGATGGGGCCAGTCCAGTCATCTGAAAGCGCCAAGGGTCGACCCCCGCACAACCAGCTGCGGCGAAAAATCCAGCGTCCGCAACGCCCCGTCATCCCCCCGCAACCGCTTGAGCAAACACTCGAACGCACTCGCGCCAATCTCGGTGGTCGGCTGGGCCAAAGCGGTGATGCCACTGCCCACCAACGGGTACCAATCCAGATCGTCGAGGGCTATCAGCCCCACGTCTTCAAACAGATTGCACTTGAGCTCACGCAAGGCATGGGTGCTGGCCAGCGCCGCGATCCCGTTCGCGCAAAACAGCGCTTTCGGACCTGGGCCTGGCGTGGCGAGGAAATTTTTCAGGTGCGCAGTCAGTTCGCTGCCGGTCTCAATCATCGTGCCGCGCAGGACCGGGCGCTGTGCGATCTGCGTCTTGAAACTGCTGACCCGCTCGATCCGCGAACTGGTGCCGTCAAACGGCTCTGTCACCAACAGCACGTCGCGATAGCCGCGTTCTTCAAGGTGGGCAAGGGCCATCTCGACAGCCGCCGGGTTATCCAGGCCGACCATGTCGCTCTCAAGGTGTTCGACCTTGCGGTCCACCAGCACCAGAGGCATTTCCCGATGCAGTTCATGCAACTCGTCACGGTGATGGCCGAGGGTGTTCACGATCAGGCCTTCGATGTTGTACGAGCGCAGCAGGGCCAGGTGCTGGCGTTCCTGCTCGTCGTCGCGATCGGTGTTGCACACCACCAGGCTATAGCCGTGTTGACGGCAGGCGGTTTCCACCCCGTGCATCACGGCAATCGAATATGGGTTGCGGATATCGGCCACCAGCATGCCGATCAGGCGGGTGCGCCCCCGTTTCAGGCCTCGGGCCATCTGGTTCGGGCGATAACCCAGCTCGGCAATGGACTGTTCGATGCGCTGGGCAATGGCATCGGAGAGCAGGGCGCGGTCTTCGCCGATGAACCGCGAAACGCTGGCCTTGGAGACCTTGGCGTGTTCGGCCACGTCGAGCATGGTCACGCGGCTGCGCTGGGCGGCGGAGAAATCGTTCACGGTCTGAAACCTTCTTATTGGATTTATAGGGTCGAGTGGTTCGTGAGATCCACCTGAAACCGGTTTCAGAAGACACCAAAAGCCAATTCGCCGTCAAGCCCCGAATGATGGATTGTCGAACAACGACCGAGAAGTGGCCGTCAGGCCAACACGCTCAACCATGCCGAACCCAGCAGCAACAGCGCCACACCGCCCCATTTAACGTCCGCTCCGAGGGCGATGACTAGAACGTTTGTGCAGCGTTCAGTTGAACAGCCCGGCGGCAATATTAATCGAAAACCCGAGAATGGCCGTGTTGAACAGAAAACCGATCAACGACTGCGCCAGCACGATCTTGCGCAATTCCCGTGTCGCCACGCCGACATCCGAGGTCTGCACCGCCACGCCGACGGTGAACGAGAAGTACAAAAAGTCCCAATAGTTGGGCGTTGTCAGGCCTTCAGCAAAACGCAACGCCGGCTCCTTGCCTTCCCAGGTGTAAAACAGGCGCGCGTAGTGCACGCTGAAAATCACCCCGATCAGCAGCCACGAACCGATCACCGTCAAAGCGGTGAAGCCGTAGTGCAGCAGTTTTCGGGTGGTTTCCAGGTCTTTGCCGCCGGCCAGTTCGAGGGTGATGGCTGCCAGGCTGGCAATTGCCGCAACGCACACCACGAACAGCACCAGCCCGGCGTTCTCGTCCTCGATTTCGGCAATGCGTTTCACATCAGTCGCTTTCGAACGCACGACGAGCCAGGACATCAGGATCAGGTAAGTCCAGACCCCGGCATTCCAGCCGATGAGGATTTTGCCGATGACCGAATCGGCCGGAACCAAGATACCCGCCGCGATACCGAGCGTCGTGGCGGCGGACAGGCGAGGGTGGGTGTGGCTGAGGTAGGGCATGAGCGCTCGATGGGTCGGAGTATTGCAAACACCTTAGCCCAGGTAAGCACAATCTTGAAATCACCGGGATCCCCTGTGGGAGCGAGCTTGCTCGCGATGAGGCTGTCACATTCAACATCCATGTTGACTGTTACACCGCTATCGCGAGCAAGCTCGCTCCCACAGGTAATCGGTGGTGTTGGTTAGATGTTTTTATGGCGCTTGCGCACCAGCTTCATCACCACCACAAAAAACACCGGCACGAACACCACGGCCAGCGTCGCGGTGATCATCCCGCCGATCACCCCGGTGCCGATGGCCTGCTGGCTCGCCGAACTGGCGCCGGTGGCGATGGCCAGCGGCACCACGCCGAGGATGAACGCCAGGGAGGTCATGACAATCGGCCGCAACCGCAGGCGTGCTGCTTGCAGGGTCGCGTCGATCAGGTCGTGGCCGTCGTCGTACAGGCTCTTGGCGAACTCGATGATCAGGATCGCGTTCTTCGCCGACAGGCCGATGATGGTGATCAGCCCGACCTTGAAGAACACGTCGTTGGGCATCCCGCGCAAGGTCACGGCCAGCACCGCGCCGAGTACGCCCAGCGGCACCACCAGCAGCACCGAGGTGGGGATCGACCAGCTCTCGTACAACGCCGCCAGGCACAGGAACACGATCAACAGCGACAGCCCCAGCAGGATCGGCGCCTGGCTGCCGGACAACCGTTCCTGCAACGACAACCCGGTCCATTCCTGGCCCAGGCCCGCCGGGCCTTGCGCCACCAGCCGCTCGATCTCGGCCATGGCCTCGCCGGTGCTGTGCCCCGGGGTCGGTTCACCGGAAATACTGATCGCCGGGTAGCCGTTGTAGCGGGTCAACTGCGCCGGGCCCTGAGTCCACCTGGCCTGTACGAAGGCTGACAAAGGCACCATTTTTTCGTGGGTGTTGCGCACGTGAATCTTCAGCAGGTCTTCCACCTGACTGCGCTGGTCGCCCTCGGCCTGCACCACGACGCGCTGCATCCGCCCCTGATTGGGGAAGTCGTTGATGTAGGCTGAGCCCACGGCCGTGGACAGCACATTGCCGACGTCGGCAAATGACACCCCCAGTGCGTTGGCCTGCTTGCGGTCGACGACCAGTTGCACCTGCGGTGCCTCGGCCAGGGCACTTTCGCGCACGTTCATCAGGATCGGGCTTTTTTCGGCTGCCGCGAGTAACTCGGTGCGCGCTTGCATCAACTTCTCATGGCCGAGACCCCCGCGATCCTGCAGGCGGAACTCGAATCCGCTGGACGTACCCAGGCCATCCACCGGCGGCGGCAGTACGGCAAACGTCACCGCGTCCTTGATCTGGCTGAGGGCGACGTTGGCCCGGTCGGCAATCGAAGCCGCCGAGTCGTCGCTGCCTCGCTCGGACCAGTCTTTGAGCGTGCTGAACGCCAGCGCCGCATTCTGCCCGCTGCCAGAGAAGCTGAATCCGAGAATCACCACGCTGTCCCGAATGCCCGGTTCCCCGGCGTTGTGCGCTTCAACTTGCTCGGCCACCTGCACCGTGCGGTTCTTGCTCGCACCCGGTGGCAACTGGATGTCGGTGATGGTGTAACCCTGGTCTTCCACCGGCAGGAACGAGGAGGGCAAGCGACTGAAGGCCAAGCCCAGGCCGATCAGCAGCACGCCGTAGATCAGCAGGTAGCGCCCGGTACGTTTCAACGCATAGGCGACCCAGCCCTGATAGCGCTCCGTCAGTTGTTCGAAGCGACGGTTGAACCAGCCGAAGAACCCGGTCTTTTCGTGGTGCTCGCCTTTGGCAATCGGCTTGAGCAGTGTCGCGCACAGGGCCGGGGTCAAGGTCAGGGCGAGGAAGGCCGAGAACAGGATCGAGGTGGCCATCGACAGCGAGAACTGCTGGTAAATCACCCCGACCGAACCCTGCATGAACGCCATCGGAATGAACACAGCGACCAGCACCAGAGTGATGCCGATGATGGCCCCGGTGATCTGCTGCATGGCCTTGCGCGTGGCTTCCTTGGGCGACAAGCCCTCGGTGGCCATGATGCGCTCGACGTTTTCCACCACCACGATGGCGTCGTCCACCAGAATGCCGATGGCCAGCACCATGCCGAACATGGTCAGCACGTTGATCGAAAACCCCAGCGCCAGCATTGTCGCAAAGGTGCCCATCAGCGCCACCGGCACCACCAGCGTCGGAATCAGCGTGTAGCGGATGTTCTGCAGGAACAGGAACATTACCGCGAACACCAGCAGCATCGCCTCGAAGAGGGTGTAGACCACTTTGGTGATCGAGACCTTGACGAAGGGTGAGGTGTCGTACGGTATCGAGTACTCGACGTTCGCCGGGAAATAGCGCTTGAGTTCGTCCATCTTCGCCCGCACCAGGGTTGCGGTGTTCAGGGCGTTGGCGCCGGGCGACAGTTGCACGGCGACGGCGGTGGACGGTTTGCCGTTCAGGCGCGTGGAAAACTGGTATTCCTGGCTACCGATCTCGACCCGCGCCACATCGCTGATGCGCACGGTCGAGCCGTCCGGGTTGGCCTTGAGGACGATGTCGGCAAACTCTTCGGGGGTCGACAACTGGCCCTTTACCAGAATGGTCGCGGTGATTTCCTGGGTGGTGCGGGTTGGCAGGTCACCGATGCTGCCGGCCGACACCTGGGCGTTTTGCGCGACGATGGCGGTGTTGACGTCCGCCGGTGTCAGGTTGAAGGCGAGCAGTTTCTGCGGGTCGATCCAGATCCGCATCGCCCGTTCGGCACCGTACAGTTGCGCCTTGCCGACGCCGTCCAGACGCTTGACCTCGTTCATCACGTTGCGCGCCAGGTAATCGCTGAGCGCCACGTCGTCGAGCTTGCCGTCGCTGGAGGTCAGGGTGATCAGCAGCAGGAAGCCGGAGGAGACTTTCTCCACCTGCAAACCTTGCTGGATGACCGCTTGTGGCAGGCGAGACTCCACGGCTTTCAGGCGGTTCTGCACATCCACCTGAGCCAGTTCCGGGTTAGTGCCCGGCTGGAAGGTGGCCTTGATGGTGGCGCTGCCCAGGCTGCTCTGGGATTCGAAATACAACAGGTGATCGGTGCCGTTGAGCTCTTCCTCGATCAGGCTGACCACGCTCTCGTCCACGGTTTGCGCCGAAGCGCCGGGGTACACGGCGTAGATTTCGATTTGTGGCGGTGCAACATCGGGGTATTGCGCCACCGGCAATTGCGGAATGGCCAGCGCACCGGCCAGCAGGATGAACAGGGCAACCACCCAGGCGAACACCGGGCGGTCGATAAAGAACTGCGGCATAAAAAGCGTCCTGCTTACTGACCAGTCGCCTGGGCAAGTGGAAGAGGGGTGTCGTCGATCTGCACTTTCTCGCCGGGGCGGGCGTGCTGCAGCCCTTCGATGACGATGCGGTCACCTGCCTTCAGGCCTCCGGTGACGATCCAGCGATCGTTCTGCACGGCACCCAGTTCGACCGGTCGCTGCCCGACCCGCTGTTCGGCGTCGAGCAGCAGCACCTGGGCGATGCCGGCGCTGTCGCGCTGGATGGCCCGTTGCGGCACGCTGATGCCCTGCTGGTTGATCGCTTGTTCCAGGCGTACGCGCACGAAACTGCCGGGCAGCAAGTCGAGGTCGGGGTTGGGGAACTCGCTGCGCAGGATGATCTGGCCGGTGCCCGGGTCGACCGTGATATCGCTGAACAGCATTTTGCCCGGCAGCGGGTAGAGGCTGCCGTCATCCTGAATCAACGTGGCCTTGGCCTGGTCCTGGCCGACCTGCTGCAACTGACCTGAGCGGAAGGCGCGGCGCAGTTCGTTGAGTTCGCGGGTGGACTGGGTCAGGTCGGCATGAATCGGGTTCAGTTGCTGAATCAGCGCCAGGGGCGTGGTTTCGTTTTGTCCGACCAGTGCGCCTTCGGTGACCAGTGCGCGACCGATACGCCCGGAAATCGGCGCGGTGACCGTGGCGTAACCGAGGTTCAACCGGGCGCGTTCCACCGCCGCCTTGTTGCCGGCGACGTCGGCAGCGGTCTGCCGGGCGTTGGCCCGGGCGTTGTCGTAGTCCTGGCCGCTGATGGCCTTGTCGTCGATCAACCGGGCGTAGCGCTGTTCCTGCAATCTGGCCTGGAACGCGTTGGCTTCAGCCTTGCGCAACGCGGCTTCGGCGCTGTCCAGGTCAGCCTTGAACGGCGCCGGGTCGATGCGGAACAACACTTCGCCCTGTTTCACGTCACTGCCTTCACGGAAGGTGCGCTGCAAGACAACGCCAGCCACCCGGGCACGCACTTCGGCCATGCGCGGTGCGGCAATCCGCCCGCTCAGTTCACTGCTGATGGTCAGTGGCCGCGCTTCGATGGTCTCGATGCGAACTGTGGCCAGCGGCGCCTGTTCCTCGGCATTCGAGGACTTGTCACACGCGCCCAGTGTCAACGCCAGTGCAATCAGGCTGAGCCTGGCAAGCAGATTCTTCGACATGTAATACCCCAATAAAGACCCCCAGCATCCTACTGGGCGAAGGCGAGGGTAGCGGTGAAGCTTTGTTGGTGCTGTGTGAAATTGTGTAAGGGTTTTACTCAGGTGTGCGTGAGGGCGTATATCCTGCAGTCCTTGATTTCTATTGCGCCAGATATAGATTGCCATCGCGAGCAAGCTCGCTCCCACCGGGATTTGATGTGAACACGAATGTTGTGAACACCACCGACCATTGTGGGAGCGAGCTTGCTCGCGATGGCGGCGTATCTGGCGCCAAAGCACTTTCTGGAAACACCCCATGCCCAACATCCTCCTGGTCGAAGACGACACCGCCCTCGCCGAACTGATTGCCAGTTACCTGGAACGCAACGGTTATTCCGTCAGCGTGATCGGTCGCGGTGACCACGTGCGCGAACGTGCGCGGCTCAATCCGCCGGACCTGGTGATCCTCGACCTGATGCTGCCTGGCCTCGACGGCTTGCAAGTCTGTCGCCTGCTGCGCGCCGATTCGGCGACCCTGCCGATCCTGATGCTCACCGCCCGCGACGACAGTCACGACCAGGTCCTGGGCCTGGAAATGGGGGCCGACGACTATGTCACCAAACCCTGCGAGCCGCGGGTGCTGCTGGCCCGGGTGCGGACCTTGTTGCGCCGCAGTAGCCTCAGCGAGCCGCAGACTGCCAACGACCGCATTCTGATGGGCAACCTGTGCATCGACTTGTCCGAACGCACCGTGACCTGGCGCGGGCAATTGGTGGAGCTGTCCAGCGGCGAGTACAACCTGCTGGTGGTGCTGGCCCGGCATGCCGGAGAGGTGTTGAGCCGCGACCAGATCCTGCAACGCTTGCGCGGCATCGAATTCAATGGCACCGACCGTTCGGTGGACGTGGCGATTTCCAAGCTGCGACGCAAGTTCGACGACCACGCCGGCGAGGCGCGCAAGATCAAGACCGTGTGGGGCAAGGGTTACCTGTTCAGCCGTTCCGAGTGGGAATGCTGAGCCGATGTTCAGAATCCTCTTTCGTTTGTACCTGGTGACCATCGTCTCGTTCAGCGCGGCGATCTATCTGGTGCCGGATCTGGTGGTCAAGGTGTTCCAGGAACGCTTTGTCACCTACAACCTCGATTACTCGCGAGGGCTGCAAACGCTGATCGTCAAACAGTTCCAGGGGGTCCCGGCCGAACAGTGGCCGACCCTGGCCGCTGAAATGGACAAGGACTTCTCGCCTCTGCACATCGTGCTCAGCAGCAATGACGACAGCAGCCTGACGCCCGATGAACAACTGCGCTTGCGCCACGGCGAGAACGTCGTGCGCGTGGGCGACTGGGGCTGGCGCACGCTGGCGGTCGCGCCGCTGAATGAGCGCACCGTGGTGCAAATGGTCGTGCCACCGGATCCGCTGGACGTCAATCTGTTGTACTGGAGCATCAACGTCCTGATCGGCGCGACCATGCTCGCGTGCCTGTTGTTGTGGCTGCGCCCGCATTGGCGTGACCTGGAGCGCCTCAAGGGCGCCGCCGAACGCTTTGGCAAGGGCCACTTGGGCGAGCGCACGCAAATTTCCCCGAGTTCCAACATCGGCAGCCTGGCCAGTGTGTTCGACACCATGGCCGGCGACATCGAGAACCTGCTCAACCAGCAGCGAGACCTGCTCAATGCGGTGTCCCACGAGTTGCGCACGCCGCTGACGCGCCTGGATTTCGGCCTGGCGCTGGCCCTGTCCGATGACTTGCCGGCGGCCAGCCGCGAGCGCCTGCAAAGCCTGGTGGCGCACATTCGGGAACTCGATGAATTGGTGCTGGAGCTGCTGTCCTACAGCCGCCTGCAAAACCCGGCGCGGCTGCCGGAGCAGGTCGAAGTGTCGATGGATGAATTCATCGACAGCATTCTCGGCAGCGTCGACGAAGAAATGGAGTCTCCGCAAATCGTCATCGACGTGTTGCTCCACGGCCAGCTCGAACGCTTCAGCCTGGACCCGCGCCTGACCGCGCGAGCCCTGCAAAACCTGCTGCGCAACGCCATGCGCTATTGCGAGAAGCGTATTCAGATCGGTGTGCAGGTCTATGCCAGCGGCTGTGAAATCTGGGTCGACGATGATGGCATCGGCATTCCGGATGACGAACGCGAGCGGATCTTCGAACCTTTCTACCGCCTCGACCGCAGCCGCGACCGCGCCACGGGTGGTTTCGGACTGGGACTGGCGATCAGCCGCCGAGCACTGGAAGCCCAGGGCGGCACGTTGACGGTGGAAGCCTCGCCGCTGGGGGGGGCTCGGTTTCGTTTGTGGTTGCCGGCTTCGGCCTGACGCGCTTCGCAGGCGCTGCCGCAGCGCCTGCGTTGTGCCTGGGATTCTCAGGTGCTCAGGCGACTACGCAGCAGTTTCGCCATCTCCTCCAGGTCCGCCATCGGCTGATGCCCGATCAGCATCCAGGCGTGTTCCATGTCGGCCCAATACACGATGTTCAGCTCGCGCCGCTGTTCCCGGGCGAAATGGCGGCTGCCGCTGTTGGAGCGGGTAACACACAGCGCCATGGGGCCGTGGGCCGGATCGAGGTAGGTGATCTGGGCGATGGGTGCACCGTCGTATTCGAGGATTTGCGCGCGCCTGAACTCGGCACGGGGCAGGCTCAGTTTTGCCGGCGCGAGGTTGAGGCCCAGACGCGCATCGA
Source organism: Pseudomonas sp. GW821-FHT12A04 (assembly GCF_058807755.1). Lineage (NCBI taxonomy): Bacteria > Pseudomonadati > Pseudomonadota > Gammaproteobacteria > Pseudomonadales > Pseudomonadaceae > Pseudomonas > Pseudomonas sp. GW821-FHT12A04. Next base: position 2,073 of record NZ_JBXAQZ010000020.1, on the reverse strand, counting down.
TCGTGCGTAGTTGTGCCCGTTGGGCAGCTTCATCGCCGGGCAGGTGATCCAGGGTTTCCGGCACATAGAGCGCCATGTAATCGGCCACCAGGCCGCGCCAGCTATGTGACTGTTGGCTCGCTTGCCAGCCGAGGAACAAACGGTCCGCCAGCACGCCGCCGGCCAACAGCCCGGCTGCGGCGGCCAGGAACCAGCGTCGATTGAGCCCGGGGCGGGCGGGTGAGGGCATTGTGGCGAGCATGGTTTGCAGGCGATCGACCGGCGCCTGTCGGGCCAGTTCATCGTAGGCGTCCTTGAACGGCAGGCTGCTGCGATCCAGCCATTGCAGACGCAGGCCGAGCATCGGGTCGGCGCTGATGGCCGCGTCGATGTGCGAGCGCTGCTCGGCATCGAGTTGGTTGTCGAGGTAAGCCACCAGTTGTTCGTCCGAGGGTATCGCGTTCATCAATGTTCTCCTCGGTTAGGGGTGGGCACCGTGTGCAACGGTGGATATTCGGCCAGTTTCGCCCGAGCGGCGGCCAGGCGACTCATGACGGTGCCGATGGGCACTTGCAGCACCTCGGCGACTTCGCGGTAGGACAAGCCTTCGACATAGGCGAGAAACACCGTTTCGCGCTGGGCCTCGGGCAAGGCATCGACGCGGCGGATGACCTGTGCTGCCAACACGTGGGTTTGCGCCACGGATTCTCCATCGAACGACAAGGCCTGATCGGCGTCTACCTGGCCCTGCCCCTGGCGCACCCGCCGGGCGCGGACTTCGTTGAGCCAGATCGAATGCAGAATGCTCAGCAGCCAGTGGTCCATGCGCGTCCCCTGCACGTATTGCCCGGCCCGTTCCAGCGCCCGCAGGCAAGTGGCTTGCACCAGGTCATCGGCGACATGCCGTTGCCGGGACAGCAGCAGGCCGTAGCGCCATAAACGCGCCAGATGCTGGTTCAGTTCCGTTCGTATTGCCTGATCGCTGGCGATGGCGACCTCCGTCCGCTCGGGTTGTCAGGTTTTCGATGAGCCGTTGATGGCTTCGGCCAGGTCCTGGTACTCCTCGCACTGGGTACTGCCACAGATGGATTCGATCTGCCGCAGTTGCTCCTGTGCAAGATCCAGCCGGCCTTTGACCACATAGGCTTCGCCGAGGTATTCGCGGACCTGCGCATATTGCGGGTCTAGTTTCACCGATTGCAGGTAATAGCCGATGCCTTCGTCGGTACGTCCCAGTTTACGCGTGGCGTAGCCGCGATAGTTCAACGCTTTTGCGGTATTTGGCTGTTTCAGCGTGTCGAGCAGGGCCAGGGCTTCTTCATAACGCCCGTACTTGGCCAGTCGATAGGCATAGTTGGTACGGTCTTCGTCCGGCACCATGCTACTGGTCTGTCGGACGCAACGTTTCGATTTGCTATCGAACACCTGACCTTTCGGGCAGTTGGGTCTGATGGGCGCGTCGTCGTCCCCGCCACCGCCGTTGGCCAGGGCGAGGGAACCGGACAACGCAACGGCCAGCAACAGAGGGGGCGTCAGAACAGCAAAACGAATATTCATGGGCTTTGCTCCAGAGCTTCATGGGTTCAGATCAGGTCGCGTCCCGCCAGATGCAGTGCAAGGTTGATGTGACGAGAACACCGCAGCATGAACAATTATTCGTTACGCCCTGATGGTGTTTTCAAGCAAAACTCATATCGGGGCGGATGCATGGTTTTTGTGCCTTGTGCAGCGTTGTGTGCGCCGAAGAGCCCCTGTGGGAGCGAGCTTGCTTGCGATAGCGGAGTGTCATTCGACGTTGATGGCGACTGAGCCTCCGCTATCGCAAGCAAGCTCGCTCCCACAGAGGAATTGTGCCGGGCAAAATTGCTGCGTCCTCCGATGTAACCCTGTGGGAGCGAGCTTGCTCGCGATGCGGAGTGCCATTCGACGTTGATGGCGACTGAGCCTCCGCTATCGCAAGCAAGCTCGCTCCCACAGAGGATTTGTGCCGGGCAAAATTGCTGCGTCCTCCGATGTAACCCTGTGGGAGCGAGCTTGAACTGGTCAAGTAATCCCGGACACCGGTTACGGTGTTTATGCCGCTTTTTGCTCCAT
>NZ_JBXAQZ010000019.1:57546-83343 GCF_058807755.1 Pseudomonas sp. GW821-FHT12A04 | reverse complement strand
TAGGTCATCGTCAAGATTAAATTCCGAAACCCCTATCTGCGTATGCAGGTAGGGGTTTTGTTTTTGTCCGCGGGAAATGAAATTACTGCCCCAACCGCTCCAGCGTGTGCTCTAGGGGATCCAGCGACACACAGATAAAACCATCAAGCGGTCGATTGAGTTCCTCTACCAGCAAGATGGTTGCCCCCGTCGACAGGGCACACATCAGCAATACGGCGACAATGGTGCCGTTGCAGGGTGCAAACAGGCCGAACGAACCGAAGATAATCCCCAGCCACGTCACCAGGATCACCAGCATCACCGGTGGAATCGATTGATTGGCCTGCAGCAGGGTCAGCCAGCGGGCGGCAAACACGGTGTCCATGTCTTGCAATGCCTTGGCTTTGAGCGCGCGCTGATCATCGTTGCCGGGCGTCAGTGACTCGACCTGGCGTTGCAGGCCTTCGGAGCGACGGATCACTTCTGGGCTATCGAGTTTTTCAATCTGACGGTGATCGCGGGTCGCGAGCACCTGGGTGACTTCGGCGTAGTTGTGCTTGAGCTCGGTGCGGATGCCCTGGGTGTCGGGGCCGTAGCGGGCCAGCAAGCGGTCGAATTGAACCACTTTCGCCGCCGCGCCCTCCAGTTCGGCATTGGCCGTATCGAAGGTGCCTTTGGCAGAGGAAACGAGCAGGCCGAGGACCAGCGCCGACATCGTTGCGATGAGGCCGGTGGCCAGCTTCACTACTGCCACGGAGTCATCGCTCAGATGATGGCTCGGTAATCGCTCCCTCACGTACGTGCCCATCAGTGCGCTGGCGGACAGGCAGGCGAAAACGATGAGGGCGATCACCACGTCATTCAAATTCAACCTCCGTTGACGCTGTCCCCCAAGGGGAGATATCTACTGGTACTTGATCACGATACCTTTGAGCTTGCGTCCCTCGATGGTCCTCACATCGCGTGCCCACAGCGGCCCGCTGGCATAGGCACCCACCGCTTGAATGTGGTCATAGACGACCACCACGGCGTCGCCACCGAGTTTGGCGGACTCTTCCCGCAGCTTCTGTTCGACTTCGGTAATCGGCGGGGCAGGGTCGATGCTGGCGTCGATCAACACTTCACCCAGGCGCACATGTGGGCGCAGAGGCTCCGAGCGCAGCACGACAACCTGGTCCGGCGATGTCGGTGCCGGATGTTCTACACCGACATAGGCGGTGGTCTGTGCATCGACAGTGGTGCAACCATTGAGGGTCAGCAGGCTGGCGATCATTCCACCGGCCAGTAGCAAGAGCTTGCAACGAGTGGGCCAGGACGCGTCGTGGGTCGGCATAGTGGGTATCCTCCTCAGGTTTGCTGCTATCCGTATGGCTAGTTGACGGTAGCAGACAGGCGGGGAGTTGCCAGAAAGCCCAACCTTTTCAGGTCGGGCTTTTTTGTGCCTTCAATACTCTCGATCGACCAAGGCCTTTCACTGATCCTTTTCGCAATTGACCATCCACGACACACCAAAACGGTCGACCAGCATGCCGAAGCGCGCCGCCCAGAACGTGGTCTCCAGTGGCATTTGCACAGCGCCACCGTCCGCCAGCGCATTGAAGACCCGCTCGGCCTCGGCAATGCTGTCGACGTTGAGTGAAATCGAACAGGCGCTCATTTTATCCACGGGACGATCCGGAGTGGTGTCCGACCCCATGATCGCCTGGTCGCCCACGATCAGGCGGGTATGGATGATCAGGTTGTGTAGATCCGTGGGGACATGCTCACCGGCAGGCGTTTCGCCGAAGGTCATCATGGCTTCGATCTGGCCTTGCAGGCACTGCGCGTAGAACGTGAAGGCCGCTTTGCAGTCGCCGTTGAAGATAAGGTAGGGATTGATTTTCATGGTCGGCTCCAGGTGCTCGAGTACATACAACGGTTTGGACGCCGGTTTTTTCGGCGAATTCCGATTGTGTCGAGCCGACAAGCAAAGCGCTAAATCTTTGTCGAAGCTTGTGTTTCTTTAGATGTTTTTTCGATAGGACGCGCGAGGCTTATCGCCTCCGGCACACGTCGTGGCGCCAGTACACGTTCGATGGCGCCGCTGACCATGCTCTCGAGCAGCTCCTCACGTTCCTGCTCGTCCAGCACATGGGGTGTCAGCCAGCTGGGAGCACTGTTGAGCAGGGCGCCAATGGCATGCCCGGCGGCCAGCAGGCCTTGCTCGCTGAAACGGGACTTGGCGCCCAGCATCCTCAGCAACGTGCGTTCGTATTGCTCGCGCAATTGCCGGACCCGATCCTGTTGCTCTTCGTTCAGGCAACCGCTGTCGCGCTCCACCAGGCGGAAATGCCAGGGCATCTCCCGATGCAGATTCAGATGGGCGCGGATCAGGCTGTTGAGTTTGTCGCGCTTGCCCGGGGCCTTTTGCTGGATACGTCCCAGGGTGGCCAGCAGCTCCTCGTAGAACTCCTCGATCAGGTCGAGCAGCAGATGCTGTTTGCTGGGGTAGTGGTGATACAGCGAGCCTGGGGAGAGCCCCAGGCACGTCGCGAGCTCACGCATGCCGACCTGGCCGAACCCCTTGCAGGCAAACAGCTCCAGGACCTTGTCCCGGTACTCGGCAAAGCGCGAGCAACGCTCAGGCATAGGCATGGAAGCCGCGCCCCGTTTTACGTCCCAGGTAACCGGCGGCGACCATTTCCTTGAGCAACGGCGCCGGGCGATATTTGCTGTCGTTGAAACCGTCATAGAAGGCTTCGAGGATCGACAACAGGGTGTCCAGGCCAATCAGGTCCGCCAGGGCCAACGGGCCGATAGGCTGGTTGCAGCCCAGGCGCATACCGGCATCGATGTCTTCGGCGCTGGCCAGTCCTTCCTGGAACACCAGGATCGCTTCGTTGATCATCGGTACCAGGATCCGGTTGACCACGAAGCCCGGACGATTGCCGGCGGTAATTGCGGTTTTGCCGAGAGTGGTCGCCATGTCCAGCGCCAGTTGGTGGGTCGCGTCACTGGTTTGCAGGCCACGGATGACTTCGATCAGGCCCATCACCGGCACCGGGTTGAAGAAATGCAGGCCGATGAAGCGTTCAGGCTGGCTGACACTGGCGGCGAGTTGGGTGATCGACAGCGACGAGGTATTGGAGGCAATGACGCATTCGCTGCTGACTTGCGCGGCAATCTGTTGCAGCACACGCAGTTTCAGGTCGAGATTTTCCGTCGCAGCTTCGATGACCAGCTGCGCGTTTTGCAGGCTGCTGTAGTCGGTGCTGGTGCGGATTTTGTCGAGGGCGGCCTGTTTCTGCTCCGGCGTCAGGGTTTCCTTGGCGATCTGCCGGTCAAGGTTTTTACCGACCGTTGCAACGGCTTTTTGCAAAGCGCTTTCGGAAATATCGAGCAAGGTCACGTTGAAACCGGCCATGGCGCAGACTTGGGCGATGCCGTTGCCCATGGTGCCCGCACCGATCACCCCGATGTTTTGCAGATTCATCTTCCCATCCTTCGATCAAACCCTGCGATACCTTGGCCGCGATTGCGGCCGAAGGCGTACTATTGCCGCGAGTCTAGAGCCGGCAGGGCGGTTGTCCTATGCCAAAACTGTTCAACGGCACTGATGTTTTTTGCCATTCGGGTGATGAGAGAGAAGCGAACCAATGCGGGAAAAGGACTCGGTTGCCGCCTATTTCGTGCAGGCAATGATCCATGGGCTGCGCGATGATCCGCAGCGCGTGACGGCCGTGCTCGAACAGGCGGGCATTGATCCGGCGGTCATGCACCAACCCACGGCGCGGGTGCCGGCCAACGCGTTTGCGGCGTTGTGGCTGATCCAGATCCGCGAGCTCGACGATGAGTTTTTCGGGCTCGATTCCCATGGCATGCCGCCGGGCAGTTTCGCCCTGATTTGCCGTGCCTTGATTCAGGAGCCCGATCTGCACAAGGCCATGCGTCAATGCCTGGCCAACTTCGGCTTGTTCCTGCGCGACTTTCGCGGCTCTCTGGCCGTGCGTGGCAAGCGTGCGGTCATCAGCCTCGACACCCGTTCGACGGACAACGATGCCAGCCGGTTTGGTGAAGAAACTTTCCTGGTGTTGATGATCAGTCTGCTGTGCTGGCTGGGCGGGCGGCGCATTCCCATTGACCGTGCGGACTTCCGCCATTCGCGCCTGTCGCTGAGTGACGACCGCCTGCTGTGGGGCCCCAACCTGACCTTCGGTGCCGAGCGCACCGAAATCGAATTTGCCAGCCACTACTTGCGCCTGCCCGTGGTTCAGGATCTGGCGTCGCTGAAAGTGTTTCTGCGTACCGCGCCGCAATGGCTGGTGATCCGCTTCCGCAACCAGCATGGCCTGGCATCCCAGGTTCATCAGCGCTTGCGCGGCAGTCATTACAGTCAGTGGCCGACGTTGCAGGCCTTTGCCCTGGAACAGCACCTGAGCCCCAGCACCTTCCGCCGCAAACTGGAGCGTGAAGGCTGTTCCTACCAAGAGATCAAGGACGAAGTACGCCGTGGCGTGGCCTTTGAGCAATTGCGTCAGAGCGACGCGAGCATCAGCGATATCGCTGAACAACTGGGTTTCCAGGAACCCAGCGCCTTCCATCGGGCGTTCAAGAAGTGGACCGGGGAAAGCCCCGGGCGTTATCGGGCCCGTTATCAGGGGGAGCAGGGCGCAGAGGTCGCTACCCTTGTCGCAGGGGGCGCCAGGACCTGCGAATAAATCCGGGGGCCACACAACCTGTGGGAGCGGGCTTGCTCGCGAAGGCGGAGTGCCAGTCGACATCTCTGTTGAATGACACAGCGCTTTCGCGAGCAAGCCCGCTCCCACAGGGATCTGTCATGGCATTTCCGGCAGTTCCTGTGGCCGCAGGTCAAAGACCAATACTTCAGCATCCACGCCATTGCTCAAGGTCAGCACCTGTTCTTCGCGAACCCGCACACCGTCGCCTTCCTGCAACAACACACCGTTGAGTTCAACGCTGCCCCGGGCCACATGCACATAGGCGTAGCGGTTGGCGGCGAGCTCCAGGGTGGCGCTTTCCTTGCCGTCGATCAGGCCGGCATACACCCGTGCATCCTGACGCACCTTCAGCGAACCCTTGGCGCCGTCCGGCGAGATGATCAGTTGCAGGCGCCCGCGTTTCTTCTGGGGGCTGAAATGCTCTTGCTGATAGCGCGGTTTGGCGCCGCTGACGTCGGGCACGATCCAGATTTGCAGAAAGTGCACCGGCCGGGTTCCGGAGTGGTTGAATTCACTGTGGGCCACACCGCTGCCTGCGCTCATCAGTTGCACGTCGCCGGGGCGGATCACGGAACCTGTGCCCAGGGTGTCCTTGTGTTCCAGGGCACCTTCAAGCACATAGGAGAAAATCTCCATGTCGCGGTGCGGGTGCTGGCCGAAGCCTTTGCCGGCGGCGACGCGGTCGTCGTTGATCACCAACAGGTCGGAAAAACCCTGCTCTTTCGGGTTGCGATAGCTGGCGAAGGAAAAGGTATGGAACGACTTCAACCAGCCGTGATTGGCCAGGCCACGATCCGAGGCTTTGCGAAGAGTCAGCATGATGAAATCTCCTTTGGGGACGTGAATTCGTCCGAGTGAGGAGAAGGTTAATGGTTACTGGTTGATTCAATAAGTAGGTTGAAATTGAAATACTGTCTCTTTCAGGTTGACAGTATTCGGACGCGAATCAGTTATTCTTTTCCGATGCCTGGCCTGTGTTTGTCCATAATGCACAGTACCGAAACCTGTGGGAGCGAGCTTGCTCGCGATAGCAATTTTCCAGTCACCTCATCTGTCGAATGTGATACTGCCATCGCGAGCAAGCTCGCTCCCACAAAGGGCTAGCGCTCGACAAACCGACCTTATTTGATCCCAGTGAATTCCAATCCATGAAAACCGTGGCAATGGTGCTGTTTCCCGACTTTCTCCTGCTCGACATGGCCGGGCCCATGGAAGTGTTTTCCATCGCCAATCGTTATCTGAAACCCGAAGATCACTATGTGCTGACGACCATCGGCACCGAGCCCGGCGCACTGCGGGCGTCCAACGGGGTGAGCGTGCACGCCGACCGGCACATCGATCAGGCCTGCGAGGGGTTTGATTTGCTGCTGGTGCCCGGTGGTCCCGGTGCCTACAACGAAAAGCATCCGCCATTGCTCGACTGGCTCAGGCACAACGTCAGCCGGTCCGCCGGTTATGGCTCGATCTGCACCGGGGCGTTCGTGTTGGGGCATGCGGGTTTGCTCGACGGCTATCGCGTCACCACCCACTGGCACTACACCGAGCGGCTGATCAAGGGCTTTCCGAAGGCGACCGTCGAGACCGATCAGATCTTCGTTCAGGACCGCAACCTGATCACTTCCGGTGGCGTCACCGCCGGGATCGACCTGGCGTTGTCGGTGGTCGCCCAGGACCATGGCAAAAAAGTCGCCCAGGACGTGGCCAAGGTGTTGCTGGTGGTGATGAAGCGCCAGGGCGGGCAGGCGCAGTTCAGCCCGTTGATGGCGGCGGTGGCCCCTCACGAAACGGCGATTACCCGGGTGCAGAACCATGTGCTTGAACATCTCGATGAAACCTACAGCATCGAGCGAATGGCCGGTCTGGCCAACATGAGCCCGCGTCATTTCGCCAGGGTGTTCGCCCGGGAAGTGAACATGACGCCAATGGAGTTTCTGCAAAGCGCGCGTATCGATTGCGCCAGGAACCTGCTGGAAACCACCGAGTTGCCGCTCAAGACCGTGGCCTTCAAAAGCGGCTTCGGCAGCGTGCGGCACATGCGTTTTCTGTTCAGTGAAAAGCTCGGCCTGACCCCGACCCAATACCGCGAGCAGTTCAGCTAACGCGCATGTCCGTCGTGCGCACCGCAATGGCCGTGACGCTCCCCCCGCGGCAGTTGTACCGTCACCGAGGCCTGCCAAGATACCGCTGAACTCATTGCAAGGACGGTGCAGAGCCTGGGCTGGAAGCCAGGCTTGCAGCGAGTGACAGCCCATGAATAGCCTCAGAGATATAAACAGCGAAGCGGTGCTGCAATTCGGGCCCTACGCTTTCCACCTCAGTCAGCGACTGGTGCTGGAGGGCGATCGACCGCTGCGCCTGGGCGGCCGCGCCCTTGACGTGTTGCAGGTGCTGGTCGAGCACGCAGGCTCGGTTGTCAGCAAGGAAGAGTTGATTGCGCAGGTCTGGCCGCGCTCCGTGGTCGAAGAGATCAACCTGCGGGTACACATTGCCGCCCTGCGCCGAGCCCTGGGCGACGGCCAGAACGGCCAATGCTACATCGTCAACATTCCCCAGCGCGGTTACAGTTTTGTCGCCCCGGTACAGCATTCGCCGCAGCCCGTCTCGTTCCCGAGCGAGACCGTAAAAAAGCCCCTGCACAACTTGCCGGCGCGGCTCACGCCGATCACCGGGCGCGATGCGGTTGTCGGCAGCCTGGTGCGGCAGTTGCCGGTGCGCCGATTCATGACCCTGGTCGGGCCTTGCGGGATCGGCAAGACCACCGTGGCGCTGCGCGTGGCCGAACTGTTGTTGCAGCACTATCGGCACGGCGTGTGGCTGGTGGACCTGGCGGCGATCGATGACCCGGCGCAAGTGACCGACCACGTCACACGAACCCTTGGGCTGGAGGTCGGCACCACGCTGGAGGCGCTGGCGCAGCGGCATGCCTTGTTGGTTCTGGACAACTGCGAACACCTGCTCGAACGCTGCCAGACGTTGATCGAAACACTGCTGGCTTCGCTGCCTCGTCTGTCGATCCTCGCCACCAGCCGCGAGCCGCTCCAGGCAGCGGGCGAAACCGTATTGCGTCTGCCACCGTTGGCGGTGCCGCCGGTGTCAGCGCTGCGCAGTGTTGACGAGGTCATGGGCTATTCGGCGGTGCAGTTATTCGTCAGCCGTGCACGGGCTCGTCAGCAAGGGTTCACCCTGCGCGAACAAGACCTCAAGACTGTACGGGAAATCTGCCGGCGCCTCGACGGCCTGCCGCTGGCGATTGAATTGGCGGCGGCGCAAATCGATGCGCTGGCGCTGGTGGGGTTGCAAGCGCAACTCGATAACTGTTTTCAATTGCTGTCCCAGGGCCGCCGCACGGCCGTGCCGCGGCACCAGACGCTCAAGGCGGCGCTGGACTGGAGCTACGAACGTTTGACTGCCGTGGAGCAAACCGTCTTGCAGCGCCTGGCGGTGTTCAAGATGGCCTTCACCCAGGACGCAGCGATCGGCGTGATCTGCTGCGACAGGTTGCCCGTCGCAGACCTGATCAAGGTGTTGGAAAGCCTGGCATTCAAGTCACTGCTGTCCCGGGAGCAGGGCGGCGGTGTGACCCGCTACCGCTTCCTCAACACCACCCGCACCTACGCGCTGGAAAAACTCGAACTCAGTGGTGAGTTGCGCGCCCTTGAAATGCGTTATGCCGGTTACGTCAGTCAAGCGCGCTGGCCTTCAGGCGGGCAGGTGGCATTGCAGCTCGTCGAGTAGCCGGCGAACGGTCATCAAGTCTGGCGTGGCGAAACCTTCGGTGTAGCGCTGGTAGATCGGCGCCAGCAATTGATGCGCCCGTTGGGGATCGCCCTGACGCTGCCACAACTGCGCCAGTGAGGTGGCGCTACGCAGCTCCCAGGCCAGGGCACCCTGGGCCTTTGCCACGTTGAGTGCCTTGAGCAGCATGGTTTCGGCCGTCGCGGTCTGGAGCGGGCAATCGGTTGCCAGCAACGTCCTGGCCCTGGCCCGCAGTATCTCTGCCGTGCTCCAGTCCGAAACACCGCTTTGCGCACGTTCGAGCAAATCATCGTCGACACAGGTTGAATCCAGCGTGACCATGATGTCCTTGATCAAACCGACGCTTTGTCGGCCGATTGGCTGAACATCGGTACCGCCGATCACCCGCGCATAGTGTTGCGCCCAGTCATGGAACAGCAGGACCGAGTGTTTCCGCGCTTGTTGCAGCAGCAGGCGCAGGAGTTCGCGGGCGCTGCGGGTATCGCCGTTGTAGTGGGCGATCAGGCAGCCGGCGAGCGCCAGGGTGTAGCAGATCGACGTGCCGTGGTTGATCTGCAATGCGATGTCCAGCGCTTGGCGGGCAGTGCGCCAGGCCTGTTCCGGCTGGCCTTGCAGCCAGAGGATGCGCGCGTGGAGGGTCAGCGCCGCCACACTCTGGTCGTATTGCACGCCAAAGCCATGGGTGAAACGGTTGAGATGACCGCTGTGGGCCATGCGTTGCAGCACTTGTTCGGCATGCTCCCCAGCCTGATGCTGGTTGCCGGAGAAGTGCAGGGCGAGCACCCGCAATCGATGCATGCTCAGGGACATCAGGGCGTCGTCATGCAGCCCCAGGTGATCGAATTGCCGACTCTGTTCCAGGGCCATCTGGTATTGGCCGCAGCTGAGATTGACCGCCAGGTGCCCGGAAATCGCCCGCAACTGACCGGCCACATCGTTGAGTTGGCTGGCCAGGGCTCTGGCGCTGACGAAGGCGCCAACGGTTTCGCTGCTACCTCCTTGAACGTGATAACAGGCACTGCCCAAAGCCAGCTTGAGGGCCATCTGCAAGCGCGGGCAAGGCTCGGCAGACTGCTCGAGCAAGGCCAGCGCCTTGCGCACATAACCGCCGTGTTCCTTGAGCAGTGACAACTCCTGCCACAGCGGCGTGGACGTCGCGGCCAGGCGTATCGCCAGTGCCTGCGGCCCTTGCCCGTGCAAACCCCAATCGAGGGCTGCACGGATGTCCTCCAGGGCCCGGCCATAGCGTTCGAGCCACAAGCCGGTGGACGTTTTCTCCCAGTCGTCCTTCGCCTGTTGCATCAGCGCCAGGCAACGCTCGGCATGCCGCTTCCGCGTCCCGGGCAGGTCGGTGGTTTGTGCAAGTTTTTCCAGGGCATAGCTGCGGGTGGTATCGAGCAGGCGGTAGTAAACATCCTCGTCGCCCACCTCCACGTTCAACAGGGACTTGGCGACCAGTTGGGTGATCGAGCCGAACACCTCGCGCGGTTCGATGTGTTCGCCGACAATCACCGCCGCTGCGGACTCCAGGGTGAAACCGCCGCGAAACACACTCAGTCGGCGCAAGCAGGTCTTTTCGCAGGCGCTGAGTAGCTCGAAGCTCCAGTCCAGTGTCGCGCGCAGGGTCTGATGGCGTGCCGGGGGCGTCTGGCTGGGCTGGGTCAACACCCGGAAGTTGCTTTGCAACTGCGTCAACAAGCCGGGCAATCCGAAGTTGCCCACTTGCGCCGCCGCCAGTTCGATGGCCAGTGGAATGCCGTCCAGTCGGTGGCAGATGTCGATCAACAGCGGCAGTTCATCGTCCGTCAGTTCAAAGCTGTCATGGCTGGCCATGGCCCGCTCGACAAACAGTTGCAGGGCGGAAAAGGTCATCGCCTGGGCGCAGTCGAGGACGGCGATGGGCGGCGGGCAGTCGAGTGATTCCAGGCGCTGGACGAATTCGCCTTCGGCCCGCAGGCTCTCGCGGCTGGTGGCGAGAATATGCACGTGCGGCGCACTGCGCAGAATGGTTTCGCAGAGATGGGCGATGGCGTCGACCAGGTGCTCGCAGTTGTCGATGACCAACAGCATTTGCCTGTCGCGCAGACAGTCGGCAATACCGCTCAGGGGGGCGTCGTTGTGCAGGGCCAGTTCGAGCAACGTCGCCAGATGACCGTCGATCATCAGCGGGCAGTTGATCGGGGCCAGGTCCAGCAGGCGAATGCCGTCCCGGTAGCGACCGATCATTTGTTCGGCGACCCGCAAGGCCATGGTGGTCTTGCCGATGCCGCCGGGACCGACGAGGGTGATGAAGCGCTGGCGTGGCAGTTGCACCACCAGATTGTCGACCAGGGTCTGCCGGCCGATCATTCGCGTACGGCGCACCGGCAGGTTATGCCGGCTCGGTGCGCAAGCCTCGGGCGCTGGCGATTGCTCGGCCTGTTCCAGTGAGTGCGGGGCGACGAAGCTGTACCCGCGCTGGGCCACGGTGACGATGTAGCGCTGGCCGGCCTGACCGTCGCCGAGCGCCTTGCGCAACGCGGCCATGTGCACCCGCAGGTTGATGTCTTCGACCACGCTGTTGGGCCAGACCCGGGCGATCAGTTGCTGCTTGCTGACCACGTTGCCGGCGTGCTCAAGCAGGATCAACAGGATGTCCATGGCGCGCCGCCCCAGGCGCAAAGGCTGGTCGGCCTCTATCACCAGGCGTTGTCCGGGGTAGACCCGGTAGGGGCCGAAATGCACAGCCTGTTCGGGGGAAAGGGTCAACGAGTCGCTCCTGCTGCATCCGTCTGGTACGCGGTTTTCGAGCATATTCCTCAGGTTTTTTACGGAGCGCAATGCGTCGCCCGGGTGACTGAAGGGGCAGGCATTGACTCTAGCGTATCGGCCAGCGGCTGTCGGCCCCGTGATCGCTGGGCGCGACAGATGGACAGCGTCTGCTGGGGCTTTTTGCGCGCCTGGGAAAATTAACAACGTTTAACTCGTCCTGCGCCCGGTCTGCACCCAAAACTCTCTTCCCTGTAGGAGCGAGCTTGCTCGCGATGGAGTATCAGTCGACGCCAATGTGGCTGACACACCATCGCGAGCAAGCTCGCTCCTACAAGGGATTTCAACCCATCTCAAGGACAAACCAATGAGCAACGTGGTGGTGGTCTATCACAGTGGCTATGGGCACACCCGGGTCATGGCCGAAGCCGTGGCCGGTGGCGTGGAACGGCACCTTGGCAGCACCTGCCAGTTGATCCCGGTCGAAGAGGTAGACGAGCACTGGGAGCGGCTGCACTACGCCGACGCCATCATTTTCGGCGCGCCGACCTACATGGGCAGCGCCTCGGCGGCCTTCAAGGCGTTCATGGAGGCCACGGCGGCGTTCTACCTGACCCAGCCCTGGCGCGACAAACTCGCGGCGGGCTTCACCAACTCCGGCAGCCTGTGCGGCGACAAGCTCAACACTTTGCTGCAAATGACGGTGTTCGCCGCCCAGCACTCGATGATCTGGGTCGGCCTCGACCTGCTGCCGGCACGCTCCAGCACCGGCGCGTTCAACGGCCAACTCAATCGTCTGGGTAGCTCACTGGGCGCCATGGCCCAGTCGAATGTCGAGCAATCCCCTGACGATGCCCCTCCGCCCGAGGATCGCTGCACCGCCGCGCACCTGGGCGAGCGGGTGGCGCGTCTGGCCGATCGCCTGCGTCACTGACCCGTTTGATTCACCCCCCAACCCTCGTTAAGGAGGCATCACCCATGAGCACTTTCACTACCCGCGATGGCGTCGAGATTTACTACAAGGACTGGGGTACCGGTCAGCCGATTGTCTTCAGTCACGGCTGGCCACTGAACGCCGACAGCTGGGAATCGCAGATGATCTTCCTGGCCTCCAAGGGTTATCGGGTCATCGCCCACGACCGTCGCGGTCATGGGCGTTCCAGCCAGCCGTGGTCGGGCAATGACATGGACCATTACGCCGACGATCTGGCGCAGTTGATCGAGCTGCTCGACCTGCAAAACGCCGTGCTGTTCGGCTTCTCCACCGGCGGTGGCGAGGTGGCGCGTTACATCGGTCGCCACGGCACCGGCCGCGTGGCCAAGGCCGGGCTGATTTCCGCGGTGCCACCGCTGATGCTCAAGACCGAAGCCAACCCCGGCGGCCTGCCGCTGGAAGTGTTCGACGGCATCCGCCAGGCCTCGCTGGCTGACCGTTCGCAGCTGTACATCGACCTCGCCAGCGGCCCGTTCTTCGGCTTCAACAAGCCTGACGCGAAACCGTCCCAGGGCATGATCGACTGGTTCTGGATGCAGGGCATGATGGCCGGCCACAAGAACGCCTATGACTGCATCAAGGCGTTCTCGGAAACCGACTTCACCGAAGACTTGCAGAAGTTCGACGTGCCGACGCTGGTGGTGCATGGCGACGCGGATCAGGTCGTGCCGTATGAAGCGGCGGGCGTCTCCTGCGCCAAACTGGTAAAGGGCTCGACCTTGAAGATTTACCCGGGCGCCCCTCACGGTTTGACGGACACCCATAAGGACCAGCTCAACGCTGACCTGTTGGCGTTCTTGAAAGGTTAAAAAGCCGGATCAAGGGATCGCAGGTTTCGCCAGCGCCTACACGTGCATACCCGTAGGCGCTGGCGAAGGCTGCGATCTTTTGCTTTTAAGGCCATGCACCGCCTGACAGCGCCAGGCAAACGGATTGATGCCTTCGCTGCGGGTGAAAATGTGGCAGAAGTGCGCCTGATCGCAGAAGCCGCATTCGAGGCTGATCTGCGTGAGGCTGAGGTTGGTGTACTGGATCAATTGCTTGGCCAGGGCAATGCGCTGCTGGCGAATCCAGTCCTGTGGCGAGAGGCCGGTGCTGCACTTGAACGCGCGCGAGAAGTGACTGCGCGACAGGGCGCAAGCCTGTGCCAGTTCAGTGACTTCCAGGCTGTCGCCCAAGCGTTCGAGTATCAGTTGTTTAACCAGCTTTTCGCGCTGCGGGCTGAGGCCGCCGGTGCTTTTCTTTGGCACCGGCGTGAATGACGCGGGGGCGGCATTTTGCTGAACGTGAGCCATGGCGAATGTCCGTGTCGGTAGGCTTCATTCTTGGACCCGAAGGCTCTGGCTTACGAGTTAATCGTTGTTAATTTCTCGCTCACCGCGGGAAGTCTTGGGTAAAGTCAGACACAATTCTCATCCTCGCGCCCAGCCGAACACACATAAGGAACCCGTGCCTATGAACCGTAACGATCTGCGTCGCGTCGACATGAACCTGCTGGTGATTTTCGAGGCCCTGATGTTCGATAAGAACCTGACCCGAGTCGCGGAAAAACTGTTCATGGGCCAACCGGCGGTGAGCGCCGCGCTGGGGCGTTTGCGCGATCTGTTCGACGACCCGTTGCTGCTGCGCAATGGACGCGGCATGGAACCGACGGCGCGCGCATTGGCGATTCTCAAGGAATTGCAGCCAGCGATGGACACCATCTCCGGTGCGGTCAGCCGGGCCAAGGAATTCGATCCTGCGACCAGTTGCGATGTGTTTCGCATCGGGTTGTCGGACGATGCCGAGTTCGGTTTGTTTCCACCGTTGCTGCGTCAGTTGCAAGAGGAAGCACCGGGCATCGTCGTGGTCGTGCGGCGGGCCAATTACTTGTTGATGCCAGCGCTGTTGGCGTCGGGGGAAATTTCGGTGGGTGTGAGCTACACCACGGATCTGCCGGCCAATGCCAAGCGCAAGAAGCTGCGCGATATCCCCTGCAAAGTGCTGCGCGGCGACACCCGGCCGGGGACGCTGACCCTGGATGAGTACTGCGAGCGGCCCCATGCGATGGTGTCTTTTTCCGGCGACCTGAGTGGCAACATCGACCTGGATCTGGCGAAGGTCGGGCGTAGTCGTCGTGTGGTGCTGGGGGTGCCGCAGTTCAGTGGGTTGCGGGCGTTGCTCGCCGGGACCGAGATGATTGCCACTGTGCCGGATTATGCGGCGTGTGCGTTGGTCGAAGGCTGTGGCTTGCGCGCTGAGGATCCGCCGTTCGAGATTGAGGCGGCGCAGTTGTCGATGGCCTGGAGCGGGGTGCATGACAATGATCCGGCGGAGCGGTGGTTGCGGTCGCGGATCGGTCAGTTCATGTCTGTGGCTTTGGATGTTTCTTAGGTGTTGACCTTGGCGGCCTCTGGGCCGACCAGGTTCTTTGTTGATTGAGTACATATCCGTTTCTTCGGTAACGGCGGCTGGCGGTTTCGCCCTTACGGCGAGTCCCTTTTGTCAAACGACACAAAAGGAACCAAAAAGTCTCGCCCCTTACGTACGGCCCCTCGCTGAGGCTCGGGGTTCCTTCGCTCCGGCATTCATCCGGGGGCATCGCCCTCCGGTTGGCTTCGCTGGCACCTACATGCGATGTGTTCGACTGCGTCGAACGGCGCTGCGCGCCAATCCCCGGATAAACACCTCCACTCAGCCTGCCGAGGGGGCGGGTGGATCAAGATCAAAAGCTGCAGGCGAGCTAACGCTCGGCCTGATGAGTGGTGAGAAACGACGCGGTGGTGCGGGATGCTCTGCTTTGCTCTTCTGTGGGAGCGAGCTTGCTCGCGATGGTGGCCTGCCAGCCGACCACTTTCTTATGAGTGTACCCAGCCCAACTGTAGGAGCGAGCCTGCTCGCGATAGCAGTGTATCAGTCAACACCAATGCCGGATGTAATGCCGCCATCGCGAGCAAGCTCGCTCCCACAGGGAATGTGCAGTGTTCTGAAAGCCCTGTTTAAAAGCGGTCAGCCTCAATTCCGGAAAGCCACACCGCCTTGCGTCGTTGCCTACAACTACGCCAGAATCCGCCGGCTTGTGAGTCTTGGCCCTGATCTCTATCGTTCTCCACGTCGCTGCCCATTCAGCGATCGGGTTTAGCAGCTCGGTAAATTTCAAGGCTCGCCAGTGTCACCTTCAGATCAGTCCGATCTGCAATTTGGTGGCTGTGCGTGGGGCACTTCGGTGCGCCGGGTTCCTTGATCCCTGGTCTGCTAACCCGCGTACAGCCGCCACCCAATTCGTTTAGCAGCGACTTGTGGCGGCTCCATTGATCAAGGAGCTTGACCATGTTCAAACCCACCCCCAATCCCCCGAAAGCCCCGGCACCACCACGCAACCCCAGCACGATGTTTCTCATCGCCCCCGACATCAACACCGAAACCCTCTTGGCCCACACCTGCGAATCCCTCGCCTCGGCCAGCATCATGGCCAGCGATCTTGCTGGATTTCTGCAAAGCCCTCATCGCAATGCGCTGCTGGGGATTGCGCAGATCATCATGTTGGGTGAGCTGGCGGTGAATCGGGCGTTGGA
This sequence comes from Pseudomonas sp. GW821-FHT12A04, assembly GCF_058807755.1. Lineage (NCBI taxonomy): Bacteria > Pseudomonadati > Pseudomonadota > Gammaproteobacteria > Pseudomonadales > Pseudomonadaceae > Pseudomonas > Pseudomonas sp. GW821-FHT12A04. Next base: position 67,594 of record NZ_JBXAQZ010000019.1, on the reverse strand, counting down.
TAATCTCGACCCGCAAGACTAGTCCAGTAGCAGCAAGCAACGAGCAACCCTGTAGGAGCGAGCTTGCTCGCGATGGACGTCAACGATAACGCGTGCTGCCTGATTGATCGTGTTGTCCAGACGTTTTTCGCGAGCAAGCCCGCTCCTACAGGGTTCCATGTCGTTTGGTCGATCTCGGTCTTCCCGCAAACAGAGCACGTACATTCAATTTTTCCTTCCTCCGCCCCGGCACTATCGAATCCTGTCCCGGCGCATCGACGCCGGTGGTTTTTCATTTGTGCGGATAGGCCATGGACACTTCGCGAAGTGATGATCGGGCGCAAGACTGGGGGCTGCTGTTCCTGCGGGTCAGCGGCGGGTTGTTCCTGTTGTGGGTGCATGGCTTGCCCAAGCTGCTTCACTACAGTGCCGAGCTGCAAAACATCGAAGACCCTTTCCACCTGGGCACGAATCTGACGCTGATGCTGGCGATTTTCGCCGAGGTGGTGTGCCCGCTGCTGATCGTCGCCGGGTTGCTGGCGCGTCTAGCGTGTTTGCCTATTCTGTTTTTGCTGTGGGTGTCGATGTTGATCGTGCATCCGCAGTGGACGCTCTTCGAAGGCCAGTTCGGCTGGCTGCTGCTGATCGTGTTCACCAGCATTTTCATCGCCGGGCCGGGACGCCTGGCACTCAATGTCCGTTTCGCCGGAGCCTTGCGTTATGTCTGAATCCAATCGCCGTGAGCCGGCAAGTCCGGGGCCTGATGAGGTGGTGACCCTGATCGTCAAGCACCGGGTCAAGGCCGGTTTCGAAGTGCCTTATGCAGCCTGGCTGCGCAACATCGTCAAGGTGGCCGCGCAGAACGTCGGGCACTTGGGCGTGGATGTGGTGCGTGGCAAGAATGCCGGCCTCGACACCTACACCTGCGTGCTGCGCTTTTGTTCGACCGAGGCGATGCAGCGCTGGCTCGATTCACCGCAACGCCAGGAACTGGTCGATGAAGCCGCGCCGATGCTGGCCGATGGCGACCAGACCGAAATCAATCCGGTCAACGAGTTCTGGTTCTCGCCCCAGGCCGAGGCCAGTACGCCACCGCCGCGCTGGAAGCAGGCCGTGGTGACGCTGCTGGTGATCCTGCCGCACACCTTGCTGGTGCCGCTGCTTTGGGGGCCGTTGTTGCGGCTCAACGCCTTGCTCTCCAATTACGTGGTGGCCACGTTTCTGATCACCCTGACCATCGTGCTGTCGGTGGTTTACATCTTCATGCCCATGGCGACGCGTCTGTTCGCGCCCTGGCTGTCTCCCGCCACATTGCACGAGGAACCGTGATGAACGCCGATCTGATTCTGTTCAATGGTCAATTCCATACCGTTGACCGCGAAAAACCGCTCGCCAGCGCCGTGGCGATCAGCGACGGGCGTTTTGTCGTAGTCGGCAACGATGCCGAAGCCATGGCCCTGCGGGGCTCGAACACCCAGGTGATCGACCTCAAAGGACGTTGCGTGATCCCTGGGCTCAACGACTCACACTTGCACCTGATCCGTGGCGGCTTGAACTACAACCTGGAACTGCGTTGGGAAGGTGTGCCGTCATTGGCCGATGCCTTACGCATGCTCAAAGAGCAGGCCGACCGCACGCCGACCCCGCAGTGGGTGCGGGTGGTCGGTGGCTGGAACGAGTTCCAGTTCGCTGAAAAGCGCATGCCGACCCTGGCGGAGCTCAATCAGGCGGCGCCAGACACGCCGGTTTTCGTGCTGCACCTGTACGACCGCGCCTTGCTCAACCGCGCCGCGTTACGCGTCGCCGGGTACACCCGTGATACGCCGAACCCGCCGGGTGGCGAGATCGTGCGTGACGCCAATGGCGAGCCGACCGGCATGCTGGTGGCGCGGCCCAATGCGATGATTTTGTACTCGACCCTGGCCAAGGGGCCGAAGCTGCCGCTGGAGTATCAGGTCAACTCGACCCGTCAGTTCATGCGCGAACTCAATCGCCTGGGCCTGACCAGTGCCATCGATGCCGGCGGCGGTTTCCAGAATTACCCGGACGATTACCAGGTGATCGAGCAGTTGGCGAAGGACGAGCAACTGACCGTGCGCATCGCCTACAACCTGTTCACCCAGAAGCCCAAGGAAGAGTTGACCGACTTCAAGAACTGGACCGGCAGCGTGAAGCTGCACCAGGGCGACGATTTCCTGCGGCACAACGGCGCCGGGGAAATGCTGGTGTTTTCGGCGGCGGACTTCGAAGACTTCCTCGAGCCGCGCCCGGACCTGCCGCAAACCATGGAAGCCGAACTGGAGCCGGTGGTGCGCCATCTGGTCGAGCAACGCTGGCCGTTCCGTTTGCACGCCACCTACAACGAATCCATCAGCCGCATGCTCGATGTGTTCGAGAAGGTTAATCGCGACATTCCGTTCAACGGCTTGCCGTGGTTTTTCGACCACGCCGAAACCATCACCCCGCAGAACATCGAGCGGGTGCGGGCGCTGGGCGGCGGCATCGCGATTCAGGATCGCATGGCGTTCCAGGGTGAATATTTCGTCGAGCGTTACGGCGCGAAAGCGGCCGAAGCCACGCCACCGATCAAACGCATGCTGGCCGAAGGCGTACCGGTGGGTGCCGGTACCGACGCCACGCGGGTGTCGAGCTACAACCCGTGGACCTCGCTGTACTGGATGGTCAGCGGTCGCACCGTCGGAGGTATGGAATTGCACGCCGAAGGCCTTTCACGCCTGACGGCGCTGGAACTGTTCACCCACGGCAGCGCCTGGTTCTCGTCGGAGCAAGGCAAGAAGGGCCAGATCAAGGTCGGGCAACTGGCTGACGTCGCGGCCCTCAGTGCAGATTTTTTCAGCGTCGATGAAGAGGCGATCAAGTGGATCGAGTCGGTATTGACCGTGGTCGGCGGCAAGGTGGTGTACGGCGCCGGTGACTTCGAGAAGCTCGGGCCGGCCAGCGTGCCGGTGCTGCCGGACTGGTCGCCGGTGGTGAAGGTGCCGGGCCACTGGCGCCCGACTTCGCCGATGCAGGCCCAGGTTCACCATTGCAGCGGCCCGTGCGCGGTGCATTCCCACAGTCATGAACGGGCGCGCCTGTCGAACGCGCCGGTCAGCGATTTCGCCGGTTTCTGGGGCGCCTTTGGCTGCTCGTGTTTTGCCTTCTGACTCTTTTAAAAAAGCGCCGGCCCAACAGGTCGGCGCTGACTGCAACAACCATCCACCAAGGAGTTTCCAATGAGCAACGTTCCCTACAAACGCCTGAACAAAGACGATGCTGTGGTATTGCTGGTCGACCACCAGACCGGTCTGATCTCGCTGGTACAGGATTTCTCGCCCAATGAGTTCAAGAACAACGTGCTGGCGCTGGGCGACATCGCCAAGTTCTTCAAACTGCCGACCATCCTCACCACCAGTTTCGACAGCGGTCCGAACGGTCCGATCGTGCCGGAGCTCAAGGCGCAGTTCCCGGACGCGCCGTTCATTGCACGCCCGGGCCAGATCAACGCCTGGGACAACGAAGACTTCGTCAAGGCGATCAAGGCCACCGGTCGCAAGCAACTGATCATTGCCGGTGTGGTGACCGACGTGTGCGTGGCGTTCCCGACACTGTCAGCCATTGCCGAAGGCTTTGAGGTGTTTGTGGTGACCGACGCTTCCGGCACCTTCAACACCACCGTGCAACAAGCGGCCTGGGCGCGCATGTCGGCCGCCGGTGCACAACTGCTGAACTGGTTCTCTGTGGCCTGCGAGCTGCAAGGCGACTGGCGCAACGACATGGAAGGCCTGGCCAACCTGCTGTCCGAACGCCTGCCGAACTATCGCAACCTGATCAACAGCTACACCAAATTTACCGCCAAGTAAGAAGTACACCTGTGGGAGCGAGCTTGCTCGCGATGGCGGCGTATCAGTCGACACACATGTTGACTGACAGAAAGCTATCGCGAGCAAGCTCGCTCCCACAGATTTTTTGTGTGATCACTTGATCAGCGACTCTGCAACCACCCCAAAAACCCACCTTTCCTGACCGCTACCGGTTTGGCCATCAACGCCATCCGGCTGTTCTGCTGGCGCACCGCCTGCAGCTTGTTCAACGCCCGGTCGACTTCCCGTCGTTGCGCCATGCAGTTGCGGGTCAGTGATTTGTCGAGGCGGTAGATGATGCTTGAGGTCATGGCGGTGAACCGTGCCTGGGACGGCGTGTCGGCGAGGATGCTTTGTTCGCCCATGACTTCACTCGGCCCCATGCGCCCGGCTTCGATCTGCGTGCTGCCGTTGGGGACGGTGGCGCTGACCACGCCGGTGGCGATGACGAACAGGCTGTCCGGTACTTCATCCAGATCCAGCACCACCTCACCGGCCGCGTATTGCTGCGCCACCATGTTCTGGGCCAGGTGATCCCGTTCCTCGGCGCTCAGGGAGCGGAATATTTTCACTTCATCGAGCAAGGCCCGTGCGCGGGTCGACGGCTCGATCACGCCATCGGGTTGCCGGGAAATGCCTGCCGCTTCGAGGTGCCGATGGGCCAGGTCGAACAGTTGATTGCGCACTTCACCCTTTTTGCCCAATTCGGCGATGAAGCCGCTGGCCACGTATTCGGACATGGTTTCGCCGGCCTCCTTGAGCACGGCTTTCGGCGCCGGATCGAGCAGCAGACTGCTACTGCCCTGAAGGGTGCGGTCCAGGGCATCGAGTACCCGACGCGGACGGATGTGGTTGGGCACCTGAATGCTGATCGACACGCCGTGCATATTGAACGGGCGACTGAGATTGACGATCTTTGCCTTGGCTGCCACCGAGTTCGGCACCACAGCGGTGCTGCCGGCGCTGGTCAGCAGGTGGGTGGCGCGCCAGTCGATGTCCAGCACCTTGCCTTCAATACCGTCGATGGAAACCCGGTCATCGACCTGATACGGCTTGGTGGTATTGAGCACGATGCCGGAGAACACGTCGCTCAAGGTGCTCTGCAATGCCAGACCCACCACGATGGCGACGACGCCGGAGGTCGCCAGCAAACCTTTCACCGGCAGCTCCAACACGTAGCCGGCGGCGGCCACCACGGCAATCAGGAACACCAGTGCACCGATGACATCCTGCAACAGCCGGCCGCTATGGCCGATGCGCCGCATCAGGGCCAGGCCGATCACTTCGGTCAGCACCCGCGCGGCGTACAGCCACCAGAGAATCCCCAGTGCCGTGGCCCCCAGTTGTGCCACGCGATCATCGGCAAACAACGGCGCCTGCAACGGGCTGACGCCGGCGTTGATGAGCACCGTGCTGAACAGCACAAACAGCGCCAGGCGCACACCGACCCGGCTGACGCGATGCTTGAGTGGCGCGAGGTGCCAGAGCAGGGCGTCGATGGCCAGCAGCAGGGTGCTCAGTGAGAGCAGGTGACCGAGGAGAAAGGACATGGGGAAACTCCATTTAAATGCTTGCGGCAAACAGATCGCAGATCCTTCGGGGAAGGTGATTTCAGTGCGGTGAACGAAGATTAATGGTGTGTCAGGAAGGGAAAAAGCGGCTATAACGTGTTTGACTGTCAACCGGGAAGTGACAATGAACCCCTTCGAAGATATGCGTATTTTTTGCCAGGTCATGGACTCCGGCAGCTTCACGGCGGCCGCCGATCAACTGGGGCTGTCCAAGCAGTTTGTCAGCCGCCGCTTGATGCAACTCGAAGAGCGCCTGGGCGTGCGCTTGCTCAATCGTTCGACCCGGCGCCTGGATGTCACGCCGCTGGGGCAGAGCTATTACGAGTCAGCCTTGCGTCTGCTCAGCGAAGTCGAACAAGTGGAGCAGGGCATCGCCGGCCAGACCACCGAGCCACGGGGGACCATTCGTGTGAGTGCGCCGCTGTCGTTCGCGCTGGCGCATCTGGGCTGCCTGTTGCCGGTGTTTTTGCAGCGCTATCGCGACGTGACGGTGGAGATGGATTTGAGCGATCGTCCCGTGGATTTGCTCGGTGAGGGCTACGACCTGGCGCTGCGCATCGGCACACTGGAAGACTCGACACTGATCGCCCGACGCATTGCCTCCATTGAGCGGGTGTACTGCGCAAGCCCGGCGTACCTGACCGAACGCGGCACACCGCTCAAGCCTGAAGATTTGCACGGTCACGACTGCCTGCCGTACGGCCATGGTCGACAGGTTCAATGGCGGTTTACAGGGCAGGGCAAGCCATTGAGCGTCAATGTCAGCGGGCGGATGCGGGTCAACAACGGTGAATTGCTCAAGGACGCGGCGATTGCCGGGCTGGGGATCACGTATTTGCCAACGTTCATTGTCGGCTCGGCGTTGAAGGCTGGACGGCTGGTGGAAGTGCTGGAGGATTTTCGGCCGGAGCCGCTGACGTTGTCGGCGGTCTATCCGCAACACCGGCAGAGTTCGCGGCCGGTGCAGGCGCTGGTTGAGTTCTTGCGCGAGGAACTGGATCAGTCTGAGGGTGGGTTGTAGAGCGGCGGATTGCCTGACTCACATCGGCCACTGTGGGAGCGAGCTTGCTCGCGATGGCGTCGTGTCATCCAACATTGAAGTCGTCTGACACTCAACCTTCGCGAGCAGGCTCGCTCCCACAGGGTTTTGTGTTGTGTGGGAATCAGTGGGAATCAGCTCCTTTTGTCATCACCGGGCTCGGCATGGACGCCACGGTCATCACCGGGCTCGCCATTGGCATGGACGCCACGGTCATCCCCAGGCTCGCCATTGGCATGGACGCCACGGTCATCGCCGGGCTCGCCATTGGCATGAACGCCATGGTCGTCCCCGGGTTCATCATGGGTGCCGCTGCGTCCTGAGGACGAGACCGATCCGGAGTGGCTCGAACCGCTGTTGGCACTGCCATGGCCACTGTTGCTGCCATGGTCGCCACTGTGGCTGCTGCCGCTGTTACCACCACTGCCGCTTCCACCATGACTGCCGCCGCCGCCGCTTCCACTGCCGCCGCCGCCGCCGCCACCGTGACTGCCGCCACCACCACTTCCGCCACCGCCACCGCCACCACCACCACTACCCCCATCCTTGGCCTGAGCGCTGGAAACTCCAGACAGACTGTCCGGAATCAATACGGTAGACGCCGACAGAACCGCGCCAATAGCTACTGCCAGTAAAAGCTTATTGATGAGCATGTCGTTCTCCGTCCTTTAATTCAGATTGGAACCTTCATGAACAGTGCAATGTGCTGATTTTTCCCCGTGGGAACTTGATGAACAGTTCAGCGCACCGATTTATTCGGCGGGAACATTGAAAAAGAGTGCAGCGTTCAGCCGGACCCGCGTCTGAAGGGTCAGCTTCAAAGAGTCAGTGAATGCTCGAGGCCAGCTCGAAAATCGGGATGTACATCAGGATCACGATCACCCCGATCAACAGACCGATGAAGGTCATGAGCAAGGGTTCGAACAGCCGCACGAACCATTCGATCCAGCGGCTGATTTCTTCGTCGTAGAAGTCGGCGCTGCGCTCCATCATCTGCCCGAGGTTGCCGGACTGTTCGCCGGCTCGCAGCAGGCGCAGGGACACGGGGGTCACCAGGTGATTGAGTTCCAGCGCGGCAGAAAGTGATTGCCCCTCGCGCACCCGGTCGCAGGCCTGGTCCAGGCGCGTGCGGGAGGCGACGGTGAGCAGGCCACGGACCATGCCCATGGCGGTGACCAGGGGAATGCCGCCTTGCAGCAGAATCCCCAGTGAACGGTAGAAGCGCGCCAGTTCATACATGAAGATGCGCTGGTGCACCGCAGGGAGTTTTTCGATCAGGCGGTCCAGCCCCCGACGAAAGGCCGGCTGGCGCTGGAGCAGGGTGAGGGCGACGATGATGGCCAGCAAGCCACCGAAGAATTCACCCTGGTGGGCGTGCAGGAACATGCCGCTGCTCATCAGGATCTGCGACATCCAGGGCAGGTTCGACCCCAGTCCTTCAAACACCAGGCTGAAGCGCGGCACGACATACCCCATCAAAAACAAAACCACGCCACCGCCCACCACCAGCAACAGCAAGGGGTAGATCGAAGCGCTGATGATCTTTTGGCGAACCTCGTCCATGCGTTGGCGATAGCTGACATAGCGGCCCAGGGCATCGCCCACGGCACCGGTCTTTTCACTGGACTGCACCAGCGCCACGTACAACGGGGGGAAAACCGCCGACAGCTGGCTCAAGGCCTGGGAAAACGATTTGCCCTCGTAAAGCAGGCGGACCAACTCGTTCAAGGTCTTGCGGGCCTGAGGCGCGTTTTCCTTTTCCGCCAGGCTTTCCAGGGCATCGATCAACGGCAGGCCGGCGTTGAGCAGGGTGGTCAGTTCCTGGCTGAACAACACCAGGTTGAACGTCTCGCGCTTGTGCAGGCGCAATGCGCGCCAATGGCGCTCGGCGTGCAGGCTGACCACTCGCAGGCCCTGATCTTCGGCGATGCGCCTGGCTTCGCTGTGCCCCGGTGCCTCGACGGTCATCGAGACCACACCGGCCTTGCCGACGGCCTTGAGATGAAAGCGCATGGTCGCCATTCCCGTCAGTTCCAGTTGGTGACTTCGGCGTTCTCGCCTTCGCCACCGGGCTGCCCGTCCTTGCCCATGGACAACAGGTCGTACTCGCTGTTTTCACCGGGATAGCGATAGGCGTAGTTGCGGCCCCAGGGGTCTTGCGGGAGTTTTTTCTGCAGGTACGGGCCGGTCCAGCGCGGTTCGTCGGCGGGGGCGGTGACCAGCGCCTGCAAACCCTGTTCGGTGGACGGGTAATGGCCAACTTCCAGACGGTAAAGGTCCAGTGCCTTGCTCAAGCCTTCTATCTGCGCCTTGGCCACTTTCACTTCGGAGCGGCCCAGTTGGGCGAAATACTTCGGCGCCACGATGCCGGCCAACAGCCCCAGTACCACCAGCACCACCAACAGTTCGAGCAAGGTGAACCCGCTTTGGGTTCGCCGGGCATAACACAGTCGCTGATTCATGATGACCTCATAACAGTCGGCAGCAGAGTTGCCATGTAGTTGCATGCAATTGCCATGCTCACGATTGCTGACCCTTGCGCGCCCCCCCTTGCTACGGGCCTTCTCGCTTACGGCACAGTGCTTGCGTATGGCTGGTGCACGACTGGCCATTGGGGCAATACCCCCAATTTTCGGGGCCGGAAAGGGGAGGTATAACAATGAAGACACTCACCGCCGGATTGCTGGGTTTCCTTGTGTTGGCCAGCGCCGCACAGGCCGATGTGTTTGTTTCCGTGGACGCCAATGGCGGCTACGTCCTGTCCAATGTCCACCGCCCCGGACGCCAATATGTACGGGTGATTCGTGAGCCCGATGCGCCGGTGGTCAGCCTCGATCAGCAACCGCAGATGATCGCCGCGCAACCCTATGCCGAGCTGGTGGCGGCGGCGGCCAGGGCCAACGAACTGCCGGCGGCGCTGCTGCACGCAGTGATCAAGACCGAATCGAGCTACAACGCCCGCGCCACCTCACCCAAGGGCGCTCGCGGGCTGATGCAATTGATGCCCGCCACCGCCCGCGAAATGGGGGTGACCAATGTCTACGACCCCAAGGCCAACATCCAGGGTGGCGCCCGCTATCTCAAGCGCCTGATGACGATGTTCGACAACGATATCCGGCTCGCCGTGGCGGCCTATAACGCCGGCCCGCAAGCGGTGCTCAGCCGGGGCAACGTGGTCCCGCCGTTCGCCGAAACCCAGCGTTATGTGCCCAGTGTGCTGAACCAGTATCGGCGTTTGCAGGGGTTGCCCGCGGATGCGCCGCTGTGATCGAACACCCGGGGAAATTTCCCCAATAGTGGGGAATAGTGGCCCCGGCGAAAAAGTGGGGGGATTGGGTGGGGAATATCCCCCGGCCTATCAAGTCGTGATCATAACAAGCTGATTAATAACGTATTTTTTTGTGGCATGCGGATTGCTCCGGTCGATTTATCGAGAAGTGTTCCCCCCGATAACCCGCAGCGAGGCCCGAGTCCATGATCGGCATATCCCACGCTTGGTCCTTGATTGATTTGCTTACCCCCCCTGTGGGAGCGAGCTTGCTCGCGATGACTGCTTTCCACTCGCCAACGATGTCGACTGTCAGTCCGCTATCGCG
>NZ_JBXAQZ010000019.1:0-57537 GCF_058807755.1 Pseudomonas sp. GW821-FHT12A04 | reverse complement strand
TCCCCCCCCCCCCCCCCCCCCCCCCCCCCTCCCCCCCCCCCCCCCCCCCCCCCCCCCCCCCCCCCCCCCACAACGGGGCGGGTAAGACAGGTACAGATCGGTAAAGAGGAATGTTGCTGAAAACAGGACCAACCCTTGTCCGGCGTCGTGCCGGGATTTCGGGTCAGTCCTGGTGATACCCACTAACGAGGAAACCGACATGGACCGATTCGCGCATTGCGGCCTGCTGACGTTTTGCCTGTTGGCCTTCGGTATCGACCAGGCGCTGGCTCACTCGGCGGACGAGCACACCGGGCACGACACGGCGGCCAGCACCGCCAGCCCGGAGAACGCCCGGATCAGATTTGCCGACGTGGCCTTGCTGGACCAGAACGGCAAGGTCGTCAACCTGGAAAAAGACCTGGTCAGCAACAAAATCGTGGTCATGGGTTTCATTTACACCCGTTGCACCACGGTCTGCCCGGTGATGTCCTCGATCATGGGCAGGGTACAGAAACATTTGGGCGCGCGGGTCGGCACCGAGGTGCAATTGGTGTCCATCAGCATCGACCCGCAGCGTGATGATCCCCAACGCCTGAACGACTACGCCCGCACCTTCCAGAAAGGGCCGGGCTGGAGCTGGCTGACCGGTTCGCCGCAGGCGGTCGATGCCACCCTCAAGGGCCTGGGTGTCTACAGCGGCAACTTCGAGAACCACTCGCCACTGATTCTGGTGGGGGACGGCAACAACCGCTACTGGACCCGCTACTACGGTCTCACCGAACCGGCGGAGCTGGCCCGGGCCGTCGAGAGGCTCAGAGGCGAACGCAACGCCCACGCCAAGCACACCGCCATCGCCATGGAGCACCAGCCATGAGCGCCTTCGACAGGAAAACCTGCTTCCCCGACATACCCGTGCAGGACCAGAACGGCAGCACCTTTATCTCCCTTACCAGTGATCCGCTGCGCAACACGCCAGCGGTACTCAAGGCTTGCACCTTGAAACAGGGCATCGATGGGCCCCACTGGTTTTTTCTTACCGAAGACAAGGTGCAAATGGACCTTGTATGGGGTCGCATCGACCAGATCGTGCCGACCCCCTTGCAGCACTCCACACGGTTGATCGTCGGTGACGCGGCGAACAAGCGCTGGAGCAAAATCCGTCCCGCCGACATTGCCCAGCGCTTGCAGTTGCTGACAATGCCCGTGGCCCGTCGCTGAGCCACGGCCATGAATACTGCCCTCGTCCTTGGCCTGCTGCTCTTCGGCAGCATCGCGCTCACCGCCCAGGCGCTGCCGCTGAGCCTTAGCGAAAGTGCCGGTAAACGGTTGTACCACGAAGGCGTGTCGGCCAGCGGCGAACCGATCATGGTCCGGGTCGGCGCAGCGGGCGTGCTGCTGCCGGCCACCCGCCTGCCGTGCGCCAATTGTCATGGCGAGGATGGCCTCGGGCGCCCGGAAGGCGAGGTGCGACCGCCGGACCTGCGCTGGTCGCGACTGGCCAGCAGTCAAGGCCAGCAGCACATCAACGGCCGCAGTTATCCGGCCTACAGCGAAATCACCCTGGCGCGGGCGGTGCAGGAGGGGCGCGACCCGGGCAACAATCGGCTCGATCCGACGATGCCACGGTTCGTGTTGTCAATGATCGATCAACGCAACCTCACGGCGTACCTCAAGCACCTGGCCGAAGACCGCGTTCCGGGACTGGCCCCCGACAGTCTGCACCTGGGTACGTTGTTGCCGGGTTCCGGCCCCTTGGGCGAGGAGGGCATCACGGTGGCAGCGGTGCTCAATGGCTGCGTGGCGCGCATCAACGAGGCGGGTGGAATTCATGGCCGGCAGTTGCGCCTGACCATCCTCGACCCCGGCGCCGACCGCGCCAGTGCCGAAAAGGCGCTGGACCGGTTGATCAATGAAGAGCAGGTGTTTGCCCTCATCGCACCGATGGCGCCGGCATTGGACCTGAACTTCGCCATGCGTCTGGAACAGGCCGGCATTCCCCTGATCGGGCCGCTGTCCTTGCAGGGCACGCTCCACACCAGCCCGCAGATATTCGAGCCACTGCCGGGCCTTCGCGACCAATTGATCGCCCTGGCCAACTACGCCAGTGCGAGCCTGCGGGTGCTTCAGGGGCCGACGCTGATCGCCTACCCGGACGAACCCGGCCAACGCCTGGCGGCGCAGGAGCTCAGCAAGTACTTGCAGGGGCACGCCTGGCAAAAGGTGCGCCTGCAAGCCTATGACCCGGCCGGGGATGATTTTCCCTTGGGGTCGCGCTCGGTGTTTTACCTGGGCAGCAGCAGCGGCTTCAGTCGTCTGGCCGAGCGCTTGCAAACGGCGGGGCAGGTGCCTTACCTGTTCGCCGCCTCGAACCAGGTGGCGGGCAATCTGATGCAGGTGCCCAGCGGATTTTCCCGACGGGTGTTCCTGGCCTATCCGTTCGTGCCCAGCGACTGGACTCAGGCCGGGCGCCTGGCCTTGACCCAGTTGCGCGAACACCAGGGCCTCGGTGGACAGCATGCGGTGCTGCAAGTGGGCGCGTTCAGTTCGATGATGCTGCTCAGCGAAGGCATGAAGCAGGCCGGGCGCAATGCCAGTCGCGAGAAGCTGGTCAGGGCCCTGGAAGGCTTGCGTGACTTCGATACCGGGCTGACACCGCTGATCAGCTTTGGTCCGGGCCGGCGCCTGGGCTTGAGCGGTGCCCATATCGTCACGGTGGATCTGCCGGACCAGCGTTTCTATCTGGTCGCGCCCTATAAACCCATTGCTGCCAAGCCCTGACCGGAGGCCGATCATGAAACTCGATACCGCCCGGTGCAGACGCTTCCACTGGCGAAACCGCAGGGCTACGCTTAACCGGGATGAGGGCGTCGGCGCCATTGCGCTCGCGCAATCGAATCGAACGGATTGCCGATCAATAGGGGGTTTCCCCAACAGTGGGGGGAGAAATCCAGTGCCAGTCACGTCGCTTTCCCCGTTTTTGGGGGATGGAATTGCGCTACGAAAAGGCATTGTTTTTTAAATTCAAGGACATGAAGTCCTCAAATTACCGGTGCCCAGCCTGGCATGAAGTGTGCGTTAGTCCTGTCAGGACGCGCACTCCGTCAGGTTCAAAATCCGGACCTGCGGTTTCAAGGAGTCCACCTTGTTGAATAAAGTACTGGTTGTTGATGACGAACAGTTGCTGGCGGAGAACCTCCAGGGTTACCTGCAGGCGCAAGCACTGGAAGTCCGGATTGCCCACGACGGTGCGAAAGGAATCGCTGAAGCCGATGATTTCGCGCCCGATGTGATGGTGTTCGATTACCGCTTGCCCGATATGGAAGGCTTTCAGGTGCTCGATGCCGTCCGCCAGAACAGGAAGTGTCATTTCGTGCTGATCACAGGGCATCCAACCGCAGAGGTTTGCGAGCGGGCCCGGCAACTGGGCGTCAGCCATATCCTGTTCAAACCGTTTCCATTGGCGGAATTGGCCCGTGCCGTGCTTGATCTTCTGGGCAGGCAACGCGAACCCAAAGTGGGGGTGAGCACTTCCGAAGGCTTTGTCGAACGACGCCAGAGCAGGACCGAGAGTTTCCCGCTGCAGTTGTACGACGGTAGCTGGGTGCTGGCAGATCGCCGAAAAAATACATCGGCCTCCAAGGCGCCAGACGACGAACAGTTGCTCACCGGGGAGTAGTGGCGCGACAAGACGTTCCGGCCTCCGCCGAATGGCTCGCCGCGCCGACAGGGCCCAAAGCCCCGGGCGTAGGAGAGCAAGCCATGGACCGTCTATCCTTTGCCGTAGAACCGGCGCAACCGGAATGTTCACCGACTCGTTTCACCAGTGAGCAACTGGCCCAGGCCCGAGCCCTGGCCACCAGTTCCGGCGAGCGGATGCTGGACGCCCTGGGGCGGCTGTGCGCACTGGCTCCCATGCCTTTCATTCAATGCCTCGGCGTAACCCTGCACTACCCGGTGCTCGACACCGACAGCCTGTTCAATTCCACGCCGGTGTTCGACCGGGTGACCCTGGCCCAATGCCTCAAGCGCGAATTCACCCTGTTGCGTCACAACGATGCGGTCATCGGTGTTTTCGCCGACCCCTTCGACAGTGCGCGCCTGGCCTGGATCGATGAGTGCCTGCAAGGTGCGCCGCTGTACCTGGTGCATGCCGATGACCTGAAGGCCTATCTGGCGCGTCACGAAGAAAGCTTCCATGCGGTGGAGTCGCTCAACGCCCAGAGCGACGCCGGCGCCGAAACCGATAACCTGCAAAGCCTGTCCCTGACCAGCATCAGCGAAGATTCCAGCGTCGTGGTCAAACTGGTCAACTCGACCCTGTACGACGCGCTGAAAATGCACGCCAGCGACATCCACCTCGGCACCACCGGCAGCGGCCTGGTGATCAAGTACCGGATCGACGGCGTGCTCAACAACATCAGCAAAATCCAGGGCAGCGAGTTCGCCGAGCAAGTGATTTCCCGGGTCAAGGTCATGGCCGAACTGGACATTGGCGAAAAACGCGTGCCCCAGGATGGTCGCTTCAAGATCGGCATCAGCGGCCGACAGATCGACTTCCGGGTGTCGATCATGCCGAGCATTTTCGGCGAAGACGCGGTGCTGCGGGTACTCGACAAACAGGACCTGGCGGACAAGGTCTGTGGCGTGCAGTTGCAGGCCCTGGGCTTTGAAGAAGAAACCCTGCGCCAGCTGCGCCGGCTGGCCGCCGAACCCTACGGCATGGTGCTGGTGACCGGGCCGACCGGTAGCGGCAAGACCACTACCCTGTACGCGATGATCACCGAGATCAACCACGGCGTGGACAAGATCATCACCATTGAGGACCCGGTGGAATATCAACTGCCGGGCGTGCTGCAGATCCCCGTCAACGAGAAGAAAGGCCTGACCTTCGCCCGGGGCCTGCGCTCGATCCTGCGCCATGACCCGGACAAGATCATGGTCGGTGAAATCCGCGACCCGGACACCGCACAGATCGCCGTGCAATCGGCGCTCACCGGTCACCTTGTGTTCACCACCATTCACGCCAACAACGTGTTCGACGTCATCGGCCGTTTCACCCAGATGGAAATCGATCCCTACAGCCTGGTCTCGGCACTCAATGCCGTACTGGCCCAGCGTTTGATCCGCCTGGTCTGCACCAGTTGCAGCAGCCCCTACAGCCCGACGCAAGAAGAGCTGGAGGTCTCGGGGCTTGATCCGCAAAAGGTCGCTCACTACCGGTTCGTCCATGGCAAGGGCTGCGGGCATTGCCGGGGCACCGGTTATCGCGGGCGTAGCGCAATTGCCGAGTTGCTGCACCTGGACGACGAATTGCGGCAAATGATCGTCGAGCGCCAACCCATTTCGAAAATCAAGGCGCACGCCTGTAAACGTGGCTTGCGCCTGTTGCGCGAGTCGGCGCTGGAGATGGTGGAACAAGGCCGGACGACTCTCGAGGAGATCAATCGTGTCACTTTTATCTCGTGAGCAATTTGTCGCCGTGCTCGGCGCAAGCGGTGTTGGCCTGGGGCAGCGGCAAGGCGCTGCAACCCACTGGCTGGGCAGCGTCGGCTACATTGACGAAGGCTTCCAGGCCTGGACGGTGGCCCTCGATACCCTCGACCGTTTGTTGGCCGAACACACCGTTGCCAGGGCGGAACTGACGGTGGTGATCTCCGGGCACTTCAGTCGCTATTGCCTGGTGCCCTGGAGTGAGCAGATCAGTAGCCCGGCCGAATTGCTCGGCTTCGCCCAACTGTGTTTCGAAGACCTCTACGGTGCCCCGACACAACCCTGGAGCCTGGTGCTGTCGGCCGAACCCGCCGGTTACGACCGCATCGCCACCGCGCTGCCACAGGACTTGCTCGAACGCCTGCGCGCCCTGGTCAGGGCTCGCGGTTTGCGCTTGCGTTCGGTGCAGCCGTACCTGATGACGGCGTTCAACCATTTCGATAAAAGCTTTGAGGCCGGGGATTTCCTGTTCGTGGTCGCCGAACCGGTGCGCAGCGTGTTGCTGCTGGCCAGGGAAGGGCGCTGGACCTCGGTGCGATCGGTGGGCAGCAGCGACAGCGATGCGGCGCTGACCGCGTTGATCGGTCGTGAACACCAGTTGCAGGCTTCCAGCAGCGAACGGCCGTTGAATGTCTACCTGCATGCACCGGCGCGCATCGATTCGCCTCCTGACGTGCCTGGTGTGCATCTGCGCACCCTCGAAGAAGACCGGACAGCCGTACGCGATTGCCTGTACCTCATGTCTCGGGCGGTGGCCTGACATGCGCCCCCTGATGCTCGACTTTCAGCCGCGCCGCCGTGCAGGCCCCTTGGGCTGGAGCCTGCTGGCCGGTGGCGTGGTGCTGACACTGACCTGCCTGCTGGTGCAACAGCACCTGAGCCACGAGGCCGAACAACAGCAAGGTCATCTGCAAATCACACAGCGAGTGCTCACCGGCGATACCGGCAGCAAGCTCAGCCTGACCCCGGCGCAAATTCGCGAACAGGCGCATAACCTGGCGGAAATGCGCAAGGTCTCCCAGCAGTTGCGTCGCCCTTGGGAACGCCTGTTCGCCACCCTCGAAGCCATGCCGCGGGACAACATTGCCCTGCTGACCCTGACCCCGGACGCCCGCAAGGGCCAGGTGCGGATCAGCGCCGAGGCGCTGGACCTGGACGCCATGCTCGATTTCCACCGCCGTCTCGAAGCCAGCGACGAGCTGTCCGACGTATCGCTGCTGAGCCACGAAATTGTCGCCAACGTGCCGGAACACCCGGTGCAGTTCAACCTGTCGGCTACCTGGGAGATCGGCGATGCAAATCCATAAATTGATCGTCCACGAATACCTGCAAGGCCTGGGTGTTCCGGGGCTGGCAGGGATGGCCATGCTGGTGCTGGCGCTGAGCTATGGCCTGGTGGGGTTGCTGCCGGACTGGGAGTCGCTGCAAAGCCTCAACCAGCAGACTCGCGAAGCCACCGAGTACCTGGCCAAGGTCGAAGACGGCAGCGTGGCCGCGCCGGTGGTGCCGCAGCGCCAACTCGACGATTTTCGCAGCAAGTTACCGTCCCAGCCCCAGGCTACCGTGGCCATCGACAAGATCTACGCCCTGGCTGCCCAGGAACGCATCACCTTGTCCCGGGGTGAATACTCACTGGGCGTGGACCCCAAGACCCACCTGGCCCGTTATCAGATTCTGCTGCCGGTACGTGGCAGCTATCCGCAACTGCGGCGTTTCCTGCACGCCTTGCTCGGCCAGTTGCCGGCGGTGGTGCTCGAGGATGTGGAGCTACAGCGCAAGAATATCGCCGATACCGACCTGACCGGGCGGATCCGCATGACCCTTTACCTGTCGAGGTCATGATGAATACCAAACGAGTGTCGGGGTGGGTGGCGTTCTTCGGTGTAGCGGCAGCGCTCGCCTGGCTCCCCGAATACTTCAATCAGGCCGGCGACAGCGACCTTGCGGTGGCCACCGTGGCTATGCCAGCCAAGGGCAAGACCCCTGGCGCATCGACGGCTGCATCGAGCGCCGCTGCGCTGGCGCCGATCAAGGACCTGAGCCCGGCAGGCGACCTGTTCGCCGCCCGTAGCTGGATAGCGGCGCCGGCCCTTGGCACCGTCACTGAACAACCGGTAGTCGTTACTCCTGTGGTGCAAGTCCCCACTGCACCACCGTTGCCCTTCCAGTTTGTCGGCAGGCTGGATGACCGTTCCGATCTGCAGGTGTTTTTGCAGAGCGGCGAAAAAATATACGTCGTGCGCAAAGGGGATGTCATCGACGAAACCTGGCGGATCGAGCGGATTTCCGATAAGGAACTGAGCCTGGTCTACCTGCCTCTGCATTTGGCGCAGACCTTGTCTGTGGGGAGTACGGAATGAACAAATCCCGTTTGCTGATGAGCCTTTGTCTCTGCGCGGGGCTGGCCGCATGCAGTTCGGCGCAGGTTGCCAGGGATGAAGCTTCGGCCCTGATCGAATCGGGCCAATATGAAGCCGGTCTGGCGCGCATCGAAGAGGGATTGCGGGAAAACCCTCGCGATACCGAACTGCACATGGCTCTCAACAGCGGACGGGCCCGCGCCGTGACGGCGCTGCTGACCCAGGCCGACATGGACCGCACCCAGCGTAATTTCGCCGGGGCCCGCATGACTTACAGCCGGGTCTTGAACATCGAACCGAACAACCGTCGTGCCCAGGATTCCCTGCGCCAGCTCGACTACCTGCGCAGCATGGATGAGAAACTCGAACTGGCCCGTGGCGACCTGCGTCGCGGTGACATCTACGGTGCCGACCGCCAGGTCAGACAGATTCTCGAACTGGACCCGAAGAACGAAGGCGCCCTGGAACTGCAAGGCAGCATCCGCCTGGTGCAGAGCCGCAACGTGGTGCAGTACCCACAACTGCGCACGCGCCTTGACCGGCCGGTGACCCTGGAGTTTCGCGATGCCAACCTCAAGACCATTTTCGAAGTGTTGTCCCAGGTCGCCGGCCTGAACTTCATCTTCGACAAGGACCTGCGCCCGGACATGAAAGCCACGATCTTCGTACGTGACGTGCGTATCGAAGACGCCGTGGATCTGCTGCTGCAACAGAACCAGCTGCATCAGAAAGTGGTCAATGAAAACACCGTGCTGATCTACCCGGACTCGCCGCAGAAACTCAAGGATTACCAGGAGCTGGTGATGCGCACCTTCTACCTGACCAGCATCGATGCCAACACGGCGTTGAACATGATCAAGACCATGCTCAAGACCCGCGACGTGTTCGTCGATGAGCGCCTCAACACCCTGACCATGCGCGATACCGGTGACGCTGTGCGCATGGCGGAAAAACTCCTGCAATCGCAGGACCAGTCCAACCCGGAAGTGGTGCTGGAAGTGGAAGTGATGGAAGTCGCCCGCCAGCGCATTCTCGACCTTGGCCTGCAATGGCCAAACACCTTCGGCGTGGTCAACAGCGACGGATCGGCGGTGACCCTTCTCGATCAGCTCAAGGGCATCAACTCCGGCCGCATCACGATCTCGCCATCGCCCCAGGCCAAGATCAATGCCCAGGACAAGGACATCAATACCCTGGCCAGCCCCGTGATTCGGGTCAGCAACCGCGAACAGGCGCGCATCCACATCGGTCAGCGCGTGCCGATCATCAGCGCCACCTCGGTGCCTTCGACCCAGGGCCCGGTGATCACCGAAAGCGTGACCTACCTCGACGTCGGTCTGAAGCTCGAAGTGCAGCCCATCGTGCACCTGAACAACGAAGTGGCGATCAAGATCGCGCTGGAAGTCAGTAACGCCACGCCGCTGACACCGACCGCTCAGGGCACCATTCCGGTCCAGGTCGATACCCGCAACGCCCAGACCACCTTGCGTCTACATGACGGCGAAACCCAGATCCTCGCCGGTCTGGTGCGCGACGACCACGGCGCCACCGGCAACAAGATTCCCGGCCTTGGCGACATTCCCGGCCTGGGTCGCCTGTTCGGCAGCAACAGGGACGACGTCATCAAATCCGAACTGGTGCTGTCGATCACCCCGCGGATCGTGCGCAATCTGCCGTACCAGAGTCCGTCGGACATGGAGTTCCCGACCGGTACCGAAACCAGCATGCACATCCAGGCACCGGACCGTTCGATGAGCACCACGGTTCAGGCCAACCCCATGACCGCCCCGATCGCCACCACCGTTACCGTCGGGAAGCCTTGATCATGAACTCCTCGCAACGCGGTTTTACCCTGGTCGAAGTCGTGGTGACGCTCGCCCTGGTCGGCCTGCTGGCCGGCATGGCCGCACCGCTGACCGAGACCGTGGTGCGTCGGGGCAAAGAGCAGGACCTGCGAACCGCGCTGTACCAGATCCGCGATGCCATCGACGCTTACAAACAAGCCTTCGACGCGGGCTACATCGAGAAGTCGCTCGACAGCAGCGGCTACCCGCCGAACCTGCAAGTACTGGTCGAGGGTGTGCGTGACACGCGCAGCGCAAAGGGCGCCAAGTTCTACTTCCTGCGGCGCATCCCCCGTGACCCGCTGGCAGCCGTCAAGCGTGACGACGAGGGCGGCTGGGGCCTGCGTTCCTATGACAGTTCGGCTGAGAACCCGCGCGAGGGCCAGGACGTCTTTGACGTTTACTCCAAGGCCCGCGGCAAGGGCCTCAATGGCATCGCCTACCGAGAGTGGTGAGCATATGCGTCGGCAAAAGGGCTTTACCCTGATTGAACTGATGGTGGTCATGGCAATCATCGCGACCCTGATGACGATCGCCTTGCCACGCTACTTCAGCAGCCTGGAAGCTTCCAAAGAGACCACCTTGCATCAGAGCCTGTCGTCCATGCGCGAGGCGCTGGATCATTACTATGGAGACACCGGGCGTTATCCCGATTCCATCGAACAGCTGGTCGAACTGCGCTACCTGCGCAACCAGCCTCTGGACCCGATTGCCGAGCGCAAGGACACTTGGGTCATAGTCGCGCCACCGGATGGCGTGGCGGGCGGGGTGGCCGATATCAAGAGTGGGGCCAGCGGGAGGGCGCGTGATGGCAGCCTGTATTCCGAGTGGTAAACCTTCGAACCAGGACGGCTTCACCTACCTGGGCGTGCTGTTTCTGGTCGTCGTGCTGGGCATGGGCCTGGCCAGTGCCGGCGAGTTGTGGGCCACCGCTGCGCGCCGCGATCGCGAAAACCAGTTGCTCTGGGTCGGTACGCAATATGCCCAGGCGCTGCGCAGCTATTACCGCAGTTCGCCCGGTATGGCCCAGTATCCGAAAGAACTCAAGGACCTGTTGCAGGACGAGCGTTTCCCGTCGGCCAGGCATCATCTGCGGCAGTTGTACCCGGAGCCGATGACAGGGGGCGAATGGGAGCTGATGCGTGATTTTGACGGGCGGATCAGCGGTGTGTACTGCCCGTCCGAGCAGAAGCCGCTCAAGCAAGAGAATTTTCCCAGCCAGTGGGCGGACTTCAAAGGCATGGCCAGCTACAAGGATTGGCAGTTCGTGGCCGAGAAAGTCTCCTTCGAAGGTACCGACGGGCCGCCGAAAGAACAGTCCACCGGGCCCCAGGCATTGCAGCCTTGAATCGCAGGAGCGGGATTGCTTGCGAAGGCGGCCTGACAGCCGACCTGTCTTTTTGTTGACCGTGTACATATCCATTGCTGCGGTAACGGCTGCTTATGGTTTCGCCCTTACGGCGAGTCCCTTTTGTCAAACGACACAAAAGGAACCAAAAAGTCTCGCCCCTTACGTACGGCCCCTCGCTGAGGCTCGGCGTTCCTTCGCTGCGGTATTCATCCGGGGGGCATTGCCCTCCGGTCGGCTTCGCTTCGACCTACATGCAATGAGTTCGACTGCGTCGAACGGCGCTGCGCGCCAATCCCCGGATAAACACCTCCGCTCAGCCTGCCGAGGGGGCGGGTGGATCAAGATCAAGAGCTGCAGGCGAGCTAACGCTCGGCCTGATGAGTGGTGAGAAGCGACGCGGTGGTGCGGGATGCTCTGCTTTTTGCTCTTCTGTGGGAGCGAGCTTGCTCGCGATGGCGGTCTTACAACCAACGATAATCCTTTGGCTCACACCACAGGAATTTGTGGATGTCAGAGGCGGCTGTAGGACCAGGAGTGAGGCTACACCGCCTTGCGTCGTTGCCTACAACTACGCCAGAATCCGCCGGCTTGTGGGCCTTGGACCCTGATTCTATCGTTGCCGGGTCGCTGCAAATTCAGCGATCGGGTTTCGCAGCCCAGGTTAATCAAGGCGCTCAGCGCCACCGTTTCCTTGCAGTTGGCGCTTTTGTTCGCCCACTGTTTTGCGTTATGGCGGCTGTGCGCGGGAGACTTTCGGGTCTGCCGGGTTCCTTGATTCCCGGTCTGCGAACCCGCGTATGGCCGCCACCTTCTTCGTTTCGCAGCGAATTGTGGCGGCTCCATCAATCAAGGAGCTTCGTCATCGTCAAACCCACGCCAAATCCCCCCGAATCAAAAGCCGATACCAGTCAGCGTGCATCAACTCTCCACCTGAAACCTGCCATCCTCAAAAGCATCGCCCCCCACAATCCCAGCACGATGTTCGTCATCGCCCCGAACATCGACACCGAAACCCTGTTGGCCCACGCCTGTGAATCGCTGGCTTCAGCAAGCGTGATGGCGACTGATTTCGCCACGTTTCTGGACGGCCCCCAGCGCAGCATGCTGCTGGGTATCCAGCAGGTGATCATGCTGGCGGACCTGGCGGTCAACCGCGCTCTGGATAATGTTGCCCCATTGGACTAAACACAGAACCTTTGTGGCGAGGGGGCTTGCCCCCGTTGGGCTGCGTAGCGGCCCCAAAATCAGGCAATGCGGTTTTTCAGGCTGACCGCGCTGAATGAATTTGCGACTGCTGCGCAGCCGAACGGGGGCAAGCCCCCTCGCCACAGGGGTTGTGTTCGCTTGCACGCTTCAGGCGTTTTCCAGCATCGTGATCAACTGCTCCGGCCACACCGTTTCTCGGGTCTCTTGCAGCTCTGCCACCGACCACCATTTATGGTCAGCCATTACCCGGACTTCGTTAGCCGTCCATCCCTCCCGGGACAGGTGTTCACGGTCGGTATGAACCACGAAATAGCGCTCAACGGACAACACCGTTTCGCCGCTTGGCAGCATCATCGGAAAACTGCGTTCTGCAACGCTCGGCCCCACCGTGTCGATGCGTAAACCCGTCTCTTCAAACAGTTCACGAACCGCCGCAACCTCAAAGGATTCACCCTGCTCAAGCCCCCCACCGGGTGTCGCCCAGTGGCTTTGGCCAGCGAGGGCATCGTTTTTGTGTTGGAAGTGAAACAGCAGAACCTGTTGCGAGGGATTGATCACCAGCAGTCTGGCGGAATTACGTTGGCGCATTTTTTTCTTTCCATAGAGTGCCGCGAACCGCAGCTTTCACTGCGGCTCGCGACGGTAAAGCTCATGTCGGCGTTATTACACCGAAAGGGTTATGCCACCACCCGATAACACGGCACATACGCCGCGCCGCCCGGCAGTTTCATCCGGTGCTGGGCGACGAAGGCTTTGAGCAGCAGGTCCAGCGGTTGCATGATCGCCGCGTCGCCACGGATCTGGTACGGCCCGTGTTCTTCGATCAGGCGGATGCCCTTGTCCTTGACGTTGCCGGCGACGATGCCGGAGAACGCGCGGCGCAGGTTCGCTGCCAGTTCGTGGGACGGCAGGTCGAGGCTCAGTTTCAGGTTGGCCATGTTTTCGTGGGTCGGGTCGAACGGGCGCTGGAAGCCTTCGTCGATTTTCAGCAGCCAGTTGAAGTGGAACGCGTCGTTGCGCTCGCGGCGGAACTGCTTGACCGCCTTGAGACCCTGGGTCATCTGCCGCGCCACTTCGGCCGGGTCATCGATGATGATCTGGTAGTGCTGCTTGGCGGTTTCGCCCAGGGTCGCACCGACGAATGCGTCCAGTTGTTCCAGGTACGGCGCGGCGTGTTTCGGCCCGGTGAGGATGACCGGGAAGGGCAGGCCTTCATTGCCCGGGTGCATCAGGATGCCCAGCAGGTACAGGAACTCTTCGGCCGTACCGGCGCCGCCCGGGAAGATGATGATGCCGTGGCCTACGCGGACGAAGGCTTCCAGGCGTTTTTCGATGTCCGGCAGGATCACCAGTTCGTTGACGATCGGGTTCGGCGCCTCGGCGGCGATGATTCCGGGTTCGGTCAGGCCCAGGTAGCGGCCGCCGTGGATGCGTTGCTTGGCGTGGGCGATGGTGGCGCCTTTCATCGGGCCTTTCATCACGCCGGGGCCGCAACCGGTGCAGATGTCCAGGCTGCGCAGGCCCAGTTCGTGGCCGACTTTCTTGGTGTATTTGTATTCTTCGGTGTTGATCGAGTGCCCGCCCCAACACACCACGATCTTCGGCTCGACGCCAGGGCGCAGGGTGCGGGCGTTGCGCAGCAGGTGGAAGACGTAATCGCTGATGCCCTGGGAGCTGCTCAGGTCGATGCGTTGGCTGTCGAGTTCGTTTTCGGTGTAGACGATGTCACGCAGGGCGCTGAACAGCATTTCCCGGGTGCTGGCGATCATTTCACCGTCGACGAAGGCGTCGGCCGGGGCGTTCAGCAGTTCCAGGCGCACGCCACGGTCCTGCTGGTGAATGCGGATTTCAAAATCCTTGTAGGCTTCAAGGATGGTCTTGGCGTTGTCGACATGGGCGCCGGTGTTGAGGATGGCCAGGGCGCACTGGCGGAAGAGGGTGTAGGTGCTGCCGGAACCGGCTTCGCTCAATTGCTGGACTTCCCGTTGCGAGAGTGTTTCCAGGCTGCCTTTGGGACTGACGGAGGCGTTGATAACTTGGCGTTGGGTCATTCAATGATCCTTAAAACGATGTCATTCACACAACAACAACGAATGGCATCCGAATAATGTGTACTCATGAAAGAAGATGGCACGAACTGCGCAGTCTCGCCATGTCCCCGCTTGACGATGAAAAGATGAAAAGGAGCCCCAGCATAGCTAAATCCCGCGCAGAGGCGATAATGGCCCGCAGTCTTTTTGCCTCAGACCCCTTTTTACCATTGAAGCTCAGGAAACCCGACGCAATGTTCGAAATCCAGCCGATGAACGCCCAGACCTACCGGCAACAGACACGGCGCAGCACGGTCATCATTGCCCTGATCTTTCTGGCGCTGGCGATGGTGCTGTCCACGGCGGCGGTGGCTCTGTTCGGCACGCCGGGAGGCGACAATCTGCGCTTCAATGCCGGTGGCGTGTTCGTTGCGGTGCTGGCGATGGCAGCGTTGATGCGCAAGGTGTTCTGGCGCCAGGAATGGATGGCGCCGGCGGTCTACAGTTGGCAACTCAAGCGCAGCCTGATGAGCGTTACCAATGTCATGCATCATGTAACGACGGCCGTGGAAAAGGGCGATCCGGTTGCGATGAAGCTGTTGCGTTTCTACCATTTGGGGTTGAACCAGATGCATCAACTCGATGGCAACTCCAGCGACCACGGCCAGTTGCTCCGCGAAATGGATCAGCACAAGGAACGAATGCAAGCGCTGGGCATCGACACCGAACAGACGCGGCTGGATCCGACGTGGCTGGAGGCGGTAAAGCAGGCGTCGCGCTAACATCATTGCGAGCCTGTATCAGGCATAGTCAGCAAAAGAGGCGATCAGGAAGAGTCGCCCTGTCACAGACAATCAGGGAGCAGCATGGTACATCCATCGTTCAACGATCATATTGAAATGCTCCGGCCAGCGGTGCCCCGGCTCAAGGTTCGCTCGGCGGTGATCCTGCTGCTCGCAGTGTGCCTGTCGATGGTGGCTATCGTGATCTGGGAAGCCTGGAGCTCGCGCCAGTACTACCTGCATGACAAGGAAGTGACGATGTCCAACCTTGCGCAGACCCTGGCATCGCAAGCGCAGGCAACGATCAAGCAGGCCGACACACTGTTGTTCACCCTGGTCGATCGGCTGGAGCACGAGGGTGTGGATCAATCCCGGCTGCCGGCATTGCTCAATGCCCAGCGCAGTGAGTTGAGTCAGCTCCATGGCGTGTTCGTTTTCGACGAAAAAGGGCAATGGATCGCCAACTCCAACGGCGCCGGCCAAACCGGCGTCAACAATTCCGACCGCGAATACTTCACCTTCCATCGCGATAACCCCAGTCGTGGGCCGCACATCGGGCCGTCGATCAAGAGCCGTTCGAGCGGTGAATGGATCATGACGGTTTCGCGCCGGTTCAATCATCCCGACGGCAGCTTCGCCGGGGTGGCGGTGGCGACGATTTACCTCAGCCATTTCCTGCAGCTCTACGACAGCATCGACATGGGCAGTAACGGCGTGATCAACCTGATCGGCGACAATGCCCGCATTGTCATTCGCAGGCCCTTCAAGGAAGCGGAGATCGGTTCCAGCCTCGCCAAGAGCCCGTTGTTCAACGAGTTGTTGCCCAAGGGCGACGCAGGTACGGCCACGCTCAGGTCGATCGTTGACGGTGTCGAGCGGGTGACGGGCTATCGCCGGGTCGAGGGTTATCCGCTGATCGTTTTTACCGCGGTGAACAAGGATGAAGTGCTCGGCAGCTGGCGCAAGGAGACGCTGCTCAGCGCCGGCATCGTCGCGCTGTTGCTGAGTTTTCTCGGGGTACTGGGGTTTCGGCTTATCAAGCTGATGAGGCAGCAGAACCTGGTGCAGGTCGAGTTGCTGGACACCCAGGACAAGCTCCTGGAGGTCAATCGCAACCTCGAAGGCCTGGCCCTCAAGGACGCGCTGACGGGGCTGGCCAACCGCCGTCAGCTCGACGCTTTCATCGATGCTGAAATGGGCCGTGCCCGACGCAGCCAGTCCGAATTGGCGCTGTTGATGATTGATGTCGACCATTTCAAACCGTTCAACGACTGCTACGGCCACCTGGCCGGTGACGAGTGTTTGCGCAAGGTCAGTGCGATCATCACGAACAGCATCAAGCGTCCCGGTGACCTGGCCGCCCGCTATGGTGGCGAAGAGTTTGCCGTGGTGCTGCCCGGCAGCGACTACGTGGGGGCATTTCTGGTGGCGGAGAAAATCCGCCGTGCGGTACTGCAGGCCGACATTGCCCACAGTGACAGCCCGGAAGGCATCGTGACCGTCAGTGTCGGCGTCTGTGCCAGCAATGCCGCGTCCCAGGTCCGCCCCGAAGACCTGATTGGTGCGGCAGACAAGGCGCTGTACGTGGCCAAGGCCAGTGGGCGGAACATGAGCGTGATTGCCAACTGAACGTCGGGCTGGTTGAAGATCAGGCAGCCCATCGCTTGATCAACCGAAGATAGATCAGCACGTTGATCAGCAACACCACGGCGCCCAATCCCAACTGAATGCCGGGCGTCAGCCCCGCCGGGTAAATCACCGGCCAAATGTAATGCTCGATGAATCCTCCGCCATAGCCGGTTTGCCCGGCTTCATGGCGCATGCGGTTTTCCCAGTCGGTCAGCGGGCAGGGCAGGTGGAAGAACTCCACCGCCATACCCCACAGCGCGGCCGGCGGGTGCCACCAGATCAGGTGGCGCCATTTGAGCACCAGCAACCCGCCGAACAACACAAACACGATGAACAGCAAGTGAAACAGCATCAGCCCGTCGGCGGCGATTCGGTACAGCATGTCGGTGCCCCTGAAGGCTGAACGAATCGCTCCATGTTACTCGGGCCGCAGGCCGGTGCTCTATCGATTGTCGCGGCCCAATGCGCTGAGCACACCCTTCAAACGCTCGGTCATCGGTTCACTGCTGCGTTGCATGGGCGCGCGCAGTTCGTCACCGATCAAGCCTTGCAGGGCCAGCGCGGTTTTCACCGGGGCCGGGTTGGGCTCCAGGAACAGGCTGTTGATCAGTGGCAGCAAACGGAAAAACGTGGCGCGGCCCTCGGCCAATTGGTTGTCGCGGATCTGTCGGTGTAATTGTACGAACAGTTCGGGATGGACATGCGCCGACGCGGCAATCGCACCTTTGGCGCCCAGGCACAGGGCATTGAAGATCTGGTTGTCTTCGCCGCACAGCACGTCGACAAGGCCGCTGTTGAGCAAGGCGAGGGTGTTGGAAAAATTACCGCCGCAATCCTTGATGGCGACGATCCGCTCGTGGGCGACGATGTTGAGCAGGGGCGCCTGTTCGAAGGCCACGCCGGTACGGTATGGGATGTCGTAGAGAATCAGCGGTACGCTGGAGGCATCGGCGACCGTGCGGAAAAACGCTTCGAGGCCGGCCTGGGAGGGGCGGATGTAATACGGTGCCGGCACCAGCAGGCCAGCCACCGGGCGCTTGAGGATCTCGCTCTGGAACTGCAACAACTCGGTCAGGTTGTTACCGGCCAGGCCCATGACCACCTGTTGCGCCGGCACCAGTTCCAGCACCGCATCGAGCACCGCCAGTTGCTCATGCTTGCCCATCGCCGCCGGTTCGCCGGTGGTGCCGCAAACGATGAGTCCGTCGACACCTTTTTCCAGCAGATGGCTGACCAGCCGGCGCAAGCCGACAAAATCGATGGCGCCGTTGTGGAATGGTGTGACCAGTGGAACCCAGATACCTTGAAACGCTGACATGCACTTTCTCCTGATGGTTGACCGATTTCGTCACCGTCAGGGGCATGGAAGGAGAGTAAGCAAGGGGAGGGTGGTCCGTCGCGCTCAATGTCCTGTCAGCTCATCTGACGGGACAGCGCGCCCCGGTCACATGAGCGACTGTTTCTTCGATTTGAGGGCGTGCGCAACGCAACCTTGCGCCTTGGCAATCAAGCCAATGACGGAAGAGTCGAGATTGAAGGTTGCGGACATACTTGCTTACACCCTGAGTGAGGCGCTCAGTTTTAAAAGCCGGCGCGCCGTTTGTCAATCACGAAAATCAGCGTACTCGGCGCGCATTCGGCCATTGTGCTTGGCCTTGTACAGCAGATGATCGACCTGTTCGACGAATTCCAGGGCCGTCGCGTGCATCGACGCCAGGGTGGTGCCGACGCCGAGGCTGATACTCAGCAGCTTCGACACGTTCGAGAATTCATGGGGGATCTGCTGCTGGCGAATCAGGTGCAGGCACTTGTGCGCTACCAGCCGCGCTGACTCGGCATCGGTTTCCGGCAGCAGCCAGACAAACTCTTCACCGCCGATCCGCGCAATGAAATCCCGTGGCCGGTTCGCCGCCAGGGACAAGGTTTGCGCAACGCGGCGCAGGCATTCGTCGCCCTTGATGTGGCCGTAATGGTCGTTGTACTGCTTGAAGTAGTCGATATCCAGCACGATCACCGACAATGGCAAGCCGGTGCGCTGGGCATTGTTCCACTCGCGCTCCAGCACGGTGTCGAACATGCGCCGGTTGGCGATGCCGGTCAGGCCGTCCTGGAAGGAATACTCTTCAAGCTGCTTTTGCAGGCGGACCAGGTGCTCTTCGGTTTTCTTGCGCTCGCTGATATCGAACATGAAACCTACCAGCGCCTCGACTTCGCCGTCCTTGCGCACCACATGCACCACATCGCGGATCCAGACGTACTCGCCGCTTTCGGTGAGTGCGCGATAGTCGGCCTCGTGATCGATACCGGCGCGCGATTGCGAGACGCAGAAGTCCATCACGTAGTCGCGGTCATCCGGATGCATGCGCTCGACCCAGTCATTGACCGACGCCCAGCTGTGCTGTTTCCAGCCCAGCAGTTCTTCGATCTGTGGCCCGATGTAGCTGAACGTCATGGTTTTCCAGTCGATGCGCCAGGGAATCGCCCGGGTCGATTCAAGCAGGGTTTTATAAACGTCGCTGTCGGTTTCCACTGAACTCATGAAGGGCCTGCCTCGATGAAAATGCAGGGCCATCATGTTGCTAGCACTTTGGCGAATCAAGCGGGCAGCCGATGAATGGCACGCCACGTATCAGTGAGCAAGATTGTTCAAGCCTTCGGCCGCGACTGCTGGCACAGTCTGGGGTCTATCCCTGCCTGTAGAACGTTATGTCCAACTCAATCATGCCGCGCAGTGCCTTTTTGCGCGGCGCTGCGGCGATCATGCCGTTGTCCCTGGCCACCGCGCCCTGGGGCTTGCTGGCCGGTTCCATGGCCATCGAAGCCAACCTCACGCCCCTGCAAGGCCAGGGCCTGTCGAGCATTGTGTTTGCCGGTGCCGCGCAACTGGTGGCCATCGGCATGCTCAAGGGCGGTGCCGGGTTTTTTTCGATCTTGCTGACCACACTGCTGCTGACCTCCCAGCATTTGCTCTACGGGATGAGCATGCGCTCGGTGATTTCGCCATTGCCGGGGCGCTGGCGCGCAGGCCTGGGGTTTTTGCTCACCGATGAGTTGTTCGCCCTGACCAGCCAGCACGACAAACAGCAGTTCAACCGCTGGTACGCCCTGGGCGTGGGCCTGACGTTCTACATCGCCTGGAACCTGTTCACCCTGGCGGGCATTGTGCTCGGCAGCAGCATTCCCGGCCTTGAACACCTGGGCCTGGATTTCTCCATCGCGGCGACCTTCATCGCCCTGATCACCCCGGTGGTGCGCAATGTACCGACCGTGGTGTGCGTGGCGGTGTCGCTGTTCTGCTCGGTGCTGTTCAGCTACTGGCAATGGGGCTCGGCGCTGGTGCTGTCGGGGCTGGCGGGCATGACCGCCGGGTTTGTCTGCAATAAATTCTACGGTGGACGCACATGATGGTCTGGGCAGTGATTATCGGAATGGGCGTGTTGGTGTTCCTCAACCGCTATGTTTTTCTGGAACCGCGACTGCCGCTACGCTTGAGCAGCAATGCCCGGCAGTTCCTCGGGTTTGCCGTACCGGGCATGTTGACCGCCATCTGCGGGCCGATTGTGTTCATGCCGGAAAAACAGCTGAATCTGCACTGGGACAATCCCTATCTGATCAGCTCGCTGGTGGCGGTCGGGCTGGTGCTCTACACGCGCAATACGTTGCTCAGCATGCTGTTGAGCATGGGCTTCTTCTTTTTGCTGCGCTGGTGGCTCTGAGCGGGGCAGGGGAACTGATCTAAGCTTAAGTTGATGACCGATCCCTTCAGGAAGAGAGGTGAACATGGCCAATGAACCCAAGCAACCGGACCCGGAAGAAGATGAGGACGAACCCACGGAAGAAGAGATTGAGCAGCAGAAACGTTCGGTACCGGACTGGAAGCATCCTGACGACGGTAAGGAACTGTCAGAGCCTGACCGCAAGTTCTGAGCGGCACGGGAATACAACGAAGCCCCTCCATTGAGCGTAATGCTGCTGTAGGAGCGAGCTTGCTCGCGATGGTCGTCAACGATAACGCGTGTTTACTGGTTAAACGCAGCGCTCTTGGCTCCATCGCGAGCAAGCTCGCTCCTACAGCTGTTGATCAGTTCATGGAACTTCCTTGATCAGCGTGGCGCCCTGGTTCCTGACATTACCAACGGCCCTGTCGACCTTGTACCACTCGAATACATCGCTGGCCTCGCCCTGGGATAACGCCATTTCCTCGGCTCGCTCCTTGGGCGTGGCCGGGTCCAGCCATTCCCGCGCCAGTTCGGGCGAGAACACCACTGGGCGGCGGTCATGCACGTCAAGCATGCCGCCCGCGCTGTCGGCCGTCAGAATGACGAAACCGTCGTGCTCCCTGTGGGGCGCTCCACCGATGGGGTACTGGCCGATGGCCGCGCAGAAAACCGGGGCGCGGTCCCGTCGCCGGATCAGCCACGGTTGTTTGTTGGCCTCGCCGGTGTCGACCCATTCGAACCAGTTATCAATCGGGCAGATCGCGCGATGGGGCCAGATCGCCCGAAAGTACGGGCCGTGGGCGACTTTCTCGACCCGGGCATTGACCGGCTCCACGCGATCCGTCGCCCAGTGCGGTCGCCAACCCCAACGCACGGCGTCGGCGTGCAGCCGCTCGTTCTCCAGGTGCAGCAGGGCGAGTTGCGTGGTGGGGGCGGCGTTATAGTGCCCCAGGGGTTCGTTGCCGACGCGATTGATCAGCGCGTCGGGGATGCTCAGCACCGCTACGAAGTCGTGGATTCCACGGTATTGCGACAGTCGTCCGCACATGGCCTGACACTCCGGTTAAGACGCTCCGACCGAAGCTTTGAGTTTAGTTGCTCGTGGCGAAACGGGCCTGGCAAGCACCGGAACCAAACCCTGTGTACCCTATCCAACCTCGGCCCGTCGTCTCGATGCGGGCCGACGACGGATGAGCGGGCGAAGGATCCTTGCCCATTGAAGTATCGACCGTGATGGTCTGGCCCAAGGCAAAAAATGAAACGATTGTTCAAGTGTTTAACGGTGTGCGCCCTGGCAGTGGGTTTGTTCGGCTGTATCGCCGCACCCATCGAAATGACTCCGCGGACCGAGCAGCGTTTGCAGGCGCAACCCCCCATCCGGTTTCTGCTGACCTTCGATGACGGCCCCAGTGCCTCGAGCTGGTGGAATCCGACCGTCACTGTATTGGAGAGCCTGGCGCAAAACCCGCTGCAATCGGACATCAAGGCCGTGTTCTTCGTGCAAACCCGCGCTCCGCGAGCCGGTGGCAGCGAATTGGGCCGGGACATCATGCGTCGTGAACATGCCGAAGGTCATATCCTGGGCTTCCACACGGCAACACCCCGGCACACCAATCATCGCTCCCTTGACCCACCCGTGTTGGAGCAGGCCCTCACCGATGGCAGCGCCGACATCGCTGCGATTACCGGCGCTGCGCCAACCCTGTTGCGCCCGCCATTCTGGAACTACGACAAACGCACCTTCGCCGCTTATCAGCGGCATGGTCTGCATGTACTGCTCACCGACTTGAGCGCCAATGACGGTAAGATCTGGGGCTTCAACGCCAGCCCCCGGCGCCGGTCGCACATGCTGCGCTCGATGTCCGAAGTTCGCGAGCGCATTGCCCGCGGCGAGTTGCCGGTGGTCGATGGCGTGATTCCGGTGGTGGTGACCTTCCACGACCTCAACCGCTATACCGCCCGGCATACCCGCGAATACCTGCAGATTCTGCTCGACAGCGCCCGGGAGACCGGAGTGAAAACCGCCGACAAGCCGTTTTACGACGATCAGGCTGCGTTACAGCGGGCGGCCATGGCGCGCACCGTGCGCGACGGTTCGCAGCCAGTCGAATTGCCGGGGTTCTGGAACTGGATCTGGGGCGGGAACACCCGTTAGACGCTTGCAGAAATGAGAACTGGATCGCACTCATTGCGAATTTCACCGGGCGGGTTGCGGGCTGACCCAGGTTCCCAGTGAACACTGACCTGTGGCGAGGGGGCTTGCCCCCGTTGGGGCGCGCAGCGGCCCTAAAACCATCTGAGCTTGCGACGGCTGCGCCGCCGAACGGGGGCAAGCCCCCTCGCCACAGGTGATTATCGCCTGTTCTATTGCCTTACGCTGCTGGTGGCAGCAGCTCATCAATCATTCGCAAACAATGGTTCAACCCCGGCGATACATCGCCCACCCGTCGGCTGAGAATGATCGGCGAGGTGGCGTTGTCTTCCAGCAGCGGGGTGAAGCCGATGTCGTCGCGGTGCAGCAACTGCACCGAGGCCGGTACCAGCGTGACGCCGATTCCCGCCCCCACCAACCCGATCGCCGTTTGCAGCTCGTTGGTCCATTGCGCGACGTGGATACTCACGCCGTAGGACTCGAACAGAGCAATCACATGGTCGGCGTAACTCGGCCTTGGATTGCCGGGGTACAGCACAAAGGGTTCCTTGGCCAGTTCCCGCAAACTGATGGGCCCTGCGAGCAACGGATGCCCGGCGGGCAGGGCGGCGACCAGGCGGTCTTCGGTGAGCACGGTCTGGACGATGGCCGGGTCGTCGATACGGATTCGGCCGAAACCGATATCGATGCGCCCGGCCTTCAACGCCTGCACCTGTTGCAGGGTGGTCATTTCAGAAAGCCCCAGCTCCAGCTCCAGCGGCTCGCCACTGCGTAACCGGCGGATCAGTTCCGGCAGCACGCCATACAGTGTCGACGGTGCAAAGCCGATACCCAGCCAGGTTTTCTCACCCAACCCGATGCGCCGGGTGTTGTCGCAGACCTTGTTCAGTTGTTCGAGCAGGGCGGTGGAGTGCTCGTGGAAAAACCGCCCGGCGTCGGTCAACTTCAGCGGTCGGCCGCGCTCGAGCAGCATCACCCCCAGTTCGTCCTCCAGTTGCTGGATTTGCCGACTCAAGGGCGGCTGGGCGATGTGCAGCAACTCGGCCGCGCGGGTGAAGTTGAGGGTTTGAGCCAATACCTGGAAGTAACGCAGGTGCCGCAGTTCCATGGGGCCTCCAGTCAATCAGTTGCATACCTTTAAGGTATCAAGTCAGACCAATTCTATATTGGCTTCAGGAAAAAAGCCGTACGAGAATCGATTCCAGAACTTCAAGAACCTGACGGGTATCGAAATGCTTGCAACAGCCATTGAGTCGATCGAGACGATCATCGTCGATCTGCCGACCATCCGCCCGCACAAGCTGGCGATGCATACCATGCAGAACCAGACCCTGGTGATCATCCGCGTGCGTTGCGCCGACGGCATCGAAGGCATCGGCGAATCCACCACCATCGGTGGTCTGGCTTACGGCAATGAAAGCCCGGACAGCATCAAGACCAACATCGACACGCACTTCGCGCCACTGTTGATCGGCCAGGACAGCAACAACGTCAACGCGGCCATGTTGCGCCTGGAGCGCAGCATTCGCGGCAACACCTTCGCCAAATCCGGTATTGAAACCGCACTGCTCGATGCCTTGGGCAAACGCCTCGGCCTGCCGGTCAGCGAATTGCTTGGCGGTCGTGTTCGCGATGCGCTGCCCGTGGCCTGGACCCTGGCCAGCGGCGACACCGAGAAGGACATTGCCGAAGCGGAAAAAATGTTGGACCTGCGTCGCCACCGCATCTTCAAACTGAAAATCGGCGCCGGGGAGGTCAACCGCGACCTGGCCCACGTCATCGCCATCAAGAAGGCCTTGGGTGACCGCGCCAGCGTGCGGGTCGACGTCAATCAGGCCTGGGACGAAGCGGTGGCGCTGCGGGCCTGCAGGATCCTCGGCACCAATGGCATCGACCTGATCGAACAGCCGATCTCGCGCAACAACCGCGCCGGCATGGCTCGCCTCAACGCGATGAGCCCGGCGCCGATCATGGCCGACGAATCCATCGAATGCGTGGAAGATGCGTTCAACCTGGCCCGCGAAGGCGCAGCTTCGGTGTTCGCCCTGAAGATCGCCAAAAACGGTGGCCCACGTGCCGTATTGCGCACCGCCTCGATCGCTGAAGCGGCCGGTATTGCCCTGTACGGCGGCACCATGCTTGAAGGTGGCCTGGGCACCATGGCCTCGGCCCATGCCTTCGTCACCCTGAACAAGCTGGCGTGGGACACCGAACTGTTCGGCCCGTTGCTGCTGACCGAAGACATTCTCAGCGAACCGCTGGTGTATCGCGATTTTGAACTGCGCGTGCCGAAAACGCCGGGCCTGGGCCTGAGCCTGGATGAAGAGCGCCTGGCGTTCTTCCGCCGCGACAAGACATCCACCGCCATTCATCAAGCCTGAGGAGAGCATTATGCTGTTCCACGTAAAAATGACCGTGAATCTGCCGGTCGACATGAATCCGCAAGCGGCAGCCAAACTCAAGGCTGACGAGAAAGCCCTGGCCCAGCGCCTGCAAGAGCAGGGCAAGTGGCGCCACCTGTGGCGCATCGCCGGGCACTACGCCAACTACAGCGTGTTCGATGTCGACAGCGTTCAGGAACTGCATGACCTGCTGATGCAATTACCGCTGTTCCCGTACATGGCCATCGAAATCGACGCGATGTGCCGGCATCCTTCTTCCATCCGTGACGATGACCGCTGAGCCCAGCCTGTTCAGCGCGCTACGCTAATAATTACAAGATGAGGAACCCTTCAAAATGAACGTCAAGATTTCCCACACTGCCGAAGTCCAGAAATTTCTCGAAGAGGCCAGCGGCCTGCTCAACGACGCCGGCAACCCACGGACCAAGGCATTGGTCTATCGCATCCTGCGTGATTCGGTAAACATCATCGAAGACCTGGCCGTGACCCCGGAAGAGTTCTGGAAAGCCGTCAACTACCTCAACGTGCTGGGCGCTCGCCAGGAAGCCGGGCTGGTGGTGGCCGGTCTCGGTCTGGAGCACTACCTCGACCTGCTGATGGACGCCGAAGACGAGCAGGCCGGCAAGTCCGGTGGCACCCCGCGCACCATCGAAGGCCCGCTGTACGTGGCGGGTGCGCCGCTGTCGCAAGGCGAAGCGCGTCTGGACGACGGCGTCGATCCGGGTGTGACCCTGTTCATGCAAGGCCGCGTGTTCAACACCGCTGGCGAACCCCTGGCCGGTGCCGTGGTAGACGTCTGGCACGCCAATACCGGTGGCACCTACTCGTACTTCGACACCACGCAATCGGAATTCAACCTGCGTCGCCGCATCGTGACCGACGCTGAAGGCCGCTATCGTTTCCGCAGCATCGTGCCGTCGGGCTATGGCTGCCCACCGGACGGTCCGACCCAGCAACTGCTCGATCAACTGGGTCGTCATGGCCAGCGTCCGGCGCACGTGCACTTCTTCATTTCCGCGCCGGATCATCGCCACCTGACCACCCAGATCAACCTCGACGGCGATCAATACCTGCACGACGATTTCGCCTACGCCACCCGTGACGAACTGATCGCCAAAATCACCTTCAGCGACGATCAGCAGCGCGCGGCGGCCCATGGTGTGAGCGGTCGCTTTGCCGAAATCGACTTCGATTTCACCCTGCAGTCGTCGGCCCAGCCTGAAGAACAGCAGCGCCACGAGCGGGTTCGCGCACTGGAAGACTGATAGCACGACCCTGTGGGATCACCACCTTGTGGGAGCGAGCTTGCTCGCGATAGCGGTTTTACATTCAACATCCATGTTGACTGGCACTCCGTCATCGCGAGCAAGCTCGCTCCCACAAGGGTTTCGGCTAACTGTCTGGAAAATCTCAAGGGACTGATGCAGTGTTCTAGAATGCCCCGACGCAACCTATAACAACAATGAGAGTGACCCGATGATGCAAGCTCAACTGTTGAGTCAGCGCAGCAGAGTATTCGACCATGCCGACCCCTATGCGGTGTCGGGCTACGTCAATCAGCACGTCGGTAACCACTGCATTCTCATGTCCCGTGCCGGCAGCCCGCTGGCCAGTCTCGACCATCGCAAGTTCGCCAGCCTCGACCTGTGCCGCATCAGCTACGGTGCCAGTGTGCGGGTGACGTCCGGTGCGCTGGACAGCATCTATCACCTGCAAGTGCTGCTGCGCGGCAATTGCCTGTGGCGTGGCCACGGCCAGGAACATTACTTCGCTCCCGGCGAATTGCTGCTGATCAATCCTGACGATCCGGTGGACCTGACGTACTCCGCCGATTGCGAAAAATTCATCCTAAAAGTCCCGACCCGCTTGTTTGAATCGGTCTGCGATGAGCAGCGCTGGCGCTATCCGGGGCAGGGCGTGCGGTTTCTGGAAAACCGTTATCAGCTCGATGAACTGGAAGGCTTCGTCAACCTGTTGGCGATGATCTGCCAGGAGGCCGAATCCACCGAGCAGATCCCCAGGGTCCAGGAGCATTACACGCAGATCATCGTCAGCAAGATGCTCAGCTTGATGAAGACCAACGTCAGCCGCCTCGAACTGGGCTCGCAGACGGCCACGTTCGAGGCGATTGCCGACTACATCGCCAATAACCTCAAACAGGACATCGACAGCGAAGAGCTGGCGCGCCAGGCCCACATGAGCCTGCGCTCGTTGTACGGATTGTTCGAGCGAAATGCCGGCCTTACGCCGAAAAACTATCTACGCCAGAAACGCCTGGAACGCATCAACGCCTGCCTCAGCGATCCGACCTGCAACGTGCGCAACGTCACCGAAGTGGCAATGGATTACGGCTTCCTGCACCTGGGCCGGTTCTCCGACAGCTATCGCAAGCAGTTCGGTGAATTGCCGTCCGATACCCTCAAGCGTCGGCATTGAACCTTCAAGTTTGATGTTGTCTGGTCTGGCCCCATCGTCGGAACGCCGCCCGGAGCAAGCTCGCTCCCACATTGGATCGCGTTACCCCTGTGGGAGCGAGCTTGCTCGCGATGGGGGCGGTACATCCAGCATTTATGTTGCCTGACACAACGCTGACTCACTGCACAAAACGGATAAAGGTCTGCACTGCGCGGATATTCCAGCCTGACCCCCCGTCCTAGCATGACCCCTGCCTGAACAATAACAATGGAGGCGGCGGCCATGACCCTGCGACCCGAATATTTGCATTCCCTGCTTGAAGACGATCCCGAGCAAGGCCTCTATCGCTGCAAGCGCGAGATGTTCACCGACCCCCGGTTGTTCGATCTGGAGATGGAACACATCTTCGAAGGCAACTGGCTGTATCTGGCCCACGAAAGCCAGATCCCCAACATCAACGATTTCTACACCACCACCATGGGGCGCCAGTCGATCTTCATCGCGCGCAACAAGGACGGTGTGCTCAACGCCTTTATCAACGCCTGCAGCCATCGCGGCGCGACCCTGTGCCGGCACAAGTCCGGCAACAAGAGCTCCTACACCTGCCCGTTCCACGGCTGGACTTTCAACAACTCCGGCAAGCTGCTCAAGGTCAAGGACCCGGCCAACGCCGGATACCCGTCGAGTTTCAACTGCGAAGGCTCCCACGACCTGACCAAGGTTGCGCGGTTCGAGTCCTATCGCGGCTTCCTGTTCGGCAGCCTGAAAGCTGATGTGCTGCCACTGGTCGAACACCTGGGCGAGTCGGCGAAGATCATCGACATGATCGTCGACCAGTCCGCCGATGGCCTGGAAGTGCTGCGTGGCTCCTCCAGCTACATCTACGAAGGCAACTGGAAACTCACCGCCGAGAACGGCGCCGATGGCTACCACGTCAGCTCCGTGCACTGGAACTACGCGGCCACCCAGAACCAGCGCAAGCAGCGCGAAGCCGGCGACACCAACCCGACCATGAGCGCCGGTAGCTGGGCCAAGCAGGGCGGCGGTTTCTATTCCTTCGACAAGGGCCACATGCTGCTCTGGACCCGTTGGGCCAACCCCGAGGACCGTCCACTGTACGAGCGCCGTGATGAGCTGGCGCAAGACTTCGGCAAGGCCCGCGCCGACTGGATGATCGAGAACTCGCGCAACCTGTGCCTGTACCCCAACGTGTACCTGATGGACCAGTTCAGCTCGCAGATCCGCATTGCCCGGCCGATCTCGGTCAACCGCACGGAAATCACCATCTACTGCATCGCCCCCAAAGGCGAGAGCGACCACGCCCGTTCGAGCCGGATTCGCCAGTACGAGGATTTCTTCAACGTCAGCGGCATGGCCACGCCCGACGATCTGGAAGAGTTCCGCTCCTGTCAGACCAGCTACCAGGGCAGCGTCACCACCTGGAACGACATGTCCCGTGGCGCCGAGCACTGGATTGAAGGTGCTGACGAGGCTGCAAAAGAAATCGACCTGCATCCGCTGCTCAGTGGCGTGCGCACCGAGGACGAAGGCCTGTTCGTGCTGCAACACAAGTACTGGCAGCAGACCATGCTCAAGGCATTGGCTGCCGAACAGTCGAAGCTGATCGCCGTGGAGGACGTGCAATGACCATTTCTTACGATGCCGTGCGCGATTTCCTCTACCGCGAGGCGCGCTACCTCGACGACCGCCAGTGGGACGAGTGGCTGGAGCTGTACGCCCCCGACGCGACATTCTGGATGCCGTCCTGGGACGATAACGACGAATTGACCGAAGACCCGCAGCGGGAAATCTCGCTGATCTGGTACGGCAACCGCACGGGCCTTGAAGACCGCGTCTTCCGCATCAAGACCGAGCGCTCCAGCGCCAGCGTGCCGGACACCCGCACCTCCCACAACATCAGCAACATCGAGCTGCTCGAACAGGCCGACGGACTGTGCAAGGTGCGCTTCAACTGGCACACCCTGAGTTTTCGCTACAAGACCGTCGACAGCTATTTCGGCAGCAGTTTCTACACCCTCGACGTGCGCGGTGAAAACCCGCTGATCCTGGCCAAGAAAGTGATTCTGAAGAACGATTACGTTCGCCAGGTCATCGATGTCTACCACTTGTGAGACTGCCGTCATGACCCATTCCATTGCGTTCAATTTTGAAGACGGCGTCACCCGGTTCATCGACGCCAACGTCGGCGAAACCGTGGCCGATGCCGCGTACCGCCAGGGCATCAACATCCCGCTGGACTGCCGCGACGGTGCTTGCGGTACCTGCAAGTGTTTTGCCGAAGCCGGCACCTACGATCTGGGCGAGGAGTACATCGAAGACGCCCTCAGCCCTGAAGAGGCCGCGCAGGGTTTTGTCCTGACCTGCCAGATGCGTGCCCAGAGCGATTGCGTGGTGCGCGTACCGACGTCCTCGCAGGTTTGCCGCACCCGTCAGGCCAGCTACGACGCGACCATCAGTGCCGTGCGCCAACTGTCCGACAGCACTATCGCGCTGTCGATCAAGGGCGAATCCCTGAGCAAACTGGCGTTCCTGCCGGGGCAATACGTGAACCTGGGAATTCCCGGCAGCGAGCAGACCCGTGCCTATTCGTTCAGCTCGTTGCAGCGCGACGGTGAGGTCAGTTTCCTGATCCGCAACGTGCCAGGTGGCCTGATGAGCAGCTTCCTCACCGGCATGGCCAAGGCCGGGGACTGCATGAGCCTGGCCGGTCCTTTGGGCAGCTTCTACCTGCGCGACATCCGTCGGCCGTTGCTGCTGCTGGCCGGTGGCACCGGGCTGGCGCCGTTCACCGCGATGCTGGAGAAGATCGCCGAGCAGGGCAGCGATCACCCGCTGCATCTGATCTACGGCGTGACCCACGATTTCGACCTGGTGGAACTCGACCGCCTTGAAGCCTTTGCCGCGCGCATCCCCAACTTCACCTTCAGCGCCTGCGTCGCCAGCCCCGAGAGCCAACACCCGCTCAAGGGCTATGTGACCCAGCACATCGAGCCCAGGCATTTGAACGATGGCGACGTCGACGTCTACCTGTGCGGCCCGCCGCCGATGGTCGAAGCCGTCAGCCGGTACATTGGCGAGCAAGGCATCAAGCCGGCGAATTTCTACTACGAAAAATTTGCTGCCAGCGCGGCGTGAGTCGCAGGCGATTTCCCTTGCTTGGTAAATACCCCCTGTGGGAGCGGGCTTGCTCGCGATAGCGGTCTGACAGTCACCAGATATGTCGACTGGAAGGACCTCTTCGCGAGCAAGCTCGCTCCCACAGTTGAACGGCAACCTTCTTCATGAGGTACACATGAACAGATTTCACGAAAAAGTCGCCCTGATCACCGGTGCCGCCCAAGGTATCGGGCGGCGGGTGGCCGAGCGTATGGCCGCCGAAGGGGCGAAGCTGATCCTGGTGGATCGCTCCGACCTGGTGTTCGAAGTCCAGCAACAGTTGGCGCCAACCACCCAGGTACTGGCCCTGACCGCCGACCTTGAGCAATACGAGGAATGCAGTCGGGTGATGCAAACCGCCGTCGAGCGCTTCAGTCGCCTCGATGTGCTGGTCAATAACGTCGGCGGGACGATCTGGGCCAAGCCGTTCGAGCACTATGAAGCGTCACAGATCGAGGCCGAGGTTCGCCGTTCGCTGTTCCCGACCTTGTGGTGTTGCCATGCGGCGCTGCCGTTCATGTTGCAGCAGGGCAGCGGTGCGATCGTCAACGTTTCCTCCATCGCCACCCGCAGCCTCAACCGCGTGCCCTACGGTGCGGCAAAGGGTGGGGTCAATGCCTTGACCGCTTGTCTGGCATTCGAAACCGCCGGTCGCGGCGTGCGAGTCAATGCGACGGCGCCTGGTGGCACCGAAGCACCGCCGCGACGCATACCCCGCAATGGTGCCGAGCAGAGTGAGCAGGAAAAACTCTGGTACCAGCAGATTGTCGACCAGACCCTCGACAGCAGTTTGATGAAACGCTACGGCACCCTGGATGAGCAGGCGGGGGCTATTCTGTTTCTGGCCAGCGACGACGCGTCCTATATCACCGGCATGGTCATGCCCGTGGGCGGCGGCGATCAGGGCTGAGGCGAACGACAGACAACCCCATCGGCAAACGGAGTCATGGTGATGAGTGATAAACCCACGATCGTGCTGGTCCATGGTTTTTGGGGCGGCGCTGCCCACTGGAACAAGGTCATCGTTAAATTGGTCAGCCGTGGTGACACGCGCATTCGTGCCGTCGAGTTGCCACTGACTTCGCTGGCCGATGATGCCGAGCGTACGCGCAAGATGGTCGCCCAGGTGCCCGGTCCGGTGCTGCTGGTGGGGCATTCCTATGGCGGCGCGGTGATCACCGAAGCGGGTGATTTGCCGAATGTGGTGGGCCTGGTGTACATCGCCGCGTTCGCACCGGACGCCGGTGAAAGCCCCGGTGGCATCACGCAAAGGCATCTGCCAGCGGCGGCGGCCAACCTGGCTCCCGACAGCGACGGATACCTGTGGGTCAAGCCTGAGCTCTACCACGAAAGCTTCTGTCAGGACCTGCCGGCGACCGAAGGGTTGGTCATGGGTATCACCCAGAAAGCGCCGCTGGCGAGTACCTTCGGTGACACGATTGGCACGGTGGCCTGGAAGAAAAAGCCATCGTGGTATCAGATTTCGACCGCAGACCGGATGATCGCGCCACAGAACCAGCAATGGATGGCCGCGCGACTCAACGCCCGGGAGATCCTGACCTTGAATGCCAGCCACGCGTCATTGGCGTCGATGCCCGCCGAAGTGGCGGCTTTGATCGACAGGGCTGCGACGGCGTTGGCCAAAGGCTAGGGCCTACAAGCGGCGTACAAAGGTGCTGGCAATACTGCGCATGGTGTCGCTGATGTTCAGGTTGTGTAGCGCATCAAGCGGGTGCCAGATGCAATCGGTGATTTCGTTCAGCGGCCGCAATTGCTCCAGATTCAGCACCGACACCTCGAATACGTGGTGTCGGGTGCCGCCCGATTCCAGTTCCAGCACGTATATCAACTCGTCGACCCGCAGGCCGGTTTCCTCCAGCAGCTCACGAACGGCGGCATCGGCTGCGCTTTCACCCTGTTCAAGCTTGCCGCCGGGCAGCGTCCAGCGTCCTCCTCGCTTGCGTACCAGCAGTACATGCCTTTCCTGCTCGAAGATGATCGTTGCGCGTACTTTCATTGATTACCTAATGGCCTGTTGAGATGGAGCAGGCATTGAAATGCAGCATTCGGGCCAGGGTCGATTGAGCACTTTACGAGTAATTCGAGGGGGCAATGCGAGGAAAAGTGCAATCGATTTCGGGAATTTCCATGGCGACGTCTGGTCGGTATTTTGGACAAGGGTGGGTGTAAGGTAAGCAAGTCAACCTGAGATCACTGCCCGAGAGGAGGTGACTATGAGCGTTCCGATGTTGAACAAGATGCACATGAATGGTTATGACGTACTCAGCGTGAACAACGGCCCCTGGCGGGTATGTACCCAGGGTGACCGGCTTGGCTCGTTTGCCAGTCGGGAAGAAGCGCTGGCATTTGCCGCATCGCTGCCCGGCTACAGGGCACGTGCCGGCAGGCCTGCGGGAAAATGAAGCCCCCCTGTAGGAGCGAGCTTGTTCGCGATGGTCGCTAACGATAACGCGTGTTTCCTGGCTAAACCCGCCGCGCTTGAGTCCATCGCGAGCAAGCTCGCTCCTACAGCCTGCAAAATCCTTAAGGGCGCTAGTAGCCGCCGCCTCCGCTGGGGCGGGAGGGTTCCCGGGCCTTTTGCTGCGTGTGGCTCCACTCCGCGCAGGTCATGAAACTCTTGTGGTCGACCATGCCGCGGCCATCGAAACTGACGTTGTACGGCTGCTGATGGTCGGCATGAGTCAGTTTGTAGTCAAAGCACGTACCGGGTTCGACGCTACGATCGCTGACCGCCAGTGGCTGGCCGCCGATTTGCCGGACTTGCTCCTGGGTCATGCCGGTGTCGACTTTCGCGACCAGCGGCTGATCCTTGTAGATCGAGTTGGTGCTGCAGCCTGCCAACGCGGTCAGTACGACGACCAGCGTGAATAGAGGTCTGTTCATGGCAGCGCTCCCGCTATTGAGCCTTGTTGCGGCTAATGACCTTGGCCTTCACTTCCTCGGCGTAGCCGGACAGTTTTTCTTCATCGCCCTGAAATAAAGAACACAGTCTTTGAACGGCTTGCGCGTCGACTTCGCTTCCGAGCAGGCGCAATTGCTGCTCGATGCGCAACAGCTCGACGGCCGACCAGCGCAAATCTGACGCAAGCCCTTGCAGATCGCGCCGAAGTTCCTGTTCCGATTTGTTAAGCCACATGATGACCTCCTGAACTTTGCACACCAAAATTTTAGACCTGTTTACCGCGCCGTATGTTGTGTTCGTCTGAGTCAGCGAGGTCTCCTTTGGTCGGGAAAACTACAGTGAACGAAAAAATAAGCTGTCCTACTCAAGTGCTGATTGTTCCTGCGGGGGCGACGTAAAATGACCACAATCGATGATTTCAGGGCCATGGCCCAGGAATTGATCGCTGACCTGGAGGCGGCGACCAACGAGACGATGCAATTGATATCGGCCCATCAACTCAGCGAGCCGCAATGGGAGCAAGTCACACAACGCCAGCATGACGCCTGCGAAAGATGGATGGATTATCTGAATTCAAGGAACTAACCGGGGCAAGCGATATCAATGACAGTCGCTGAATCGTTGGGGATGGCTGTAGGGACGACGGCGAGCTACATTTTCTTATTTCAAATTAAAGGAAACAGCATGCGGATGTTGATGGGGGGAGTCGTGTTGGCATTGCTGGGCGGGTGCTCGTTGCCGGCTTCGTTGGTACCGGGTGAGCCGAATGTCAGCAAGCACAGCGAGAAGACGCCAAAAGAGTATGCGGCGTGCGTGTTGCCTGCCTGGCAAAAGGAAGTATCGAATACGACCCAGGTTTCGATATCCAACGGATTCCGCATCACCGCGCCCAGCGTGATCACGGCCGACGAAGTGCTGGATATCGTGAAGTACAAGGAAGGCAGCCGGGTTTCGCTGTATCAGGGGCCACCTTGGGCCAAGTCCGGCGACCTGCGCAAAATCGTGCGCGACTGTTTGTAAGCGCGGGAGACCGAAAATCGGTCAGCGACCGATGTTCGCCTGAAT
Organism: Pseudomonas sp. GW821-FHT12A04; assembly: GCF_058807755.1. NCBI lineage: Bacteria > Pseudomonadati > Pseudomonadota > Gammaproteobacteria > Pseudomonadales > Pseudomonadaceae > Pseudomonas > Pseudomonas sp. GW821-FHT12A04. Next base: position 23,010 of record NZ_JBXAQZ010000019.1, on the reverse strand, counting down.
CCAGAAAAAAACCGGATGCCTGGTGCGCATCCGGTTTTTTTTTGTGTGGATCAGTCTGAAAGGTTGGTCGTCGGGATGATTTGCTCACTGGCCTGGGCGGCACTTTTGCGTTCCCGGCGCTCGTTCATCCAGCTTTCCACTTTGACGCCGAACTCTGGCGGGGCCTTGCGCCCGAATTTCCTGGCGATGTCGAGGATGGTTTGTTGCGCGAGGGCCTCTTCCATGCGTTTTTGCGCAACCATCATCGCGCCATTGATCGCGCACAGACCCTCCAGTGCCCACTCAGGCGGGGCACCGTCAAACACGGCGCAACGACCACGGATCTCCCGACAATCGAAAATCGACTTGCGGCCGTCGATGGCATTGACGATATCCAGCAAGGTGATTTCGTCAGCGGGCCGGGCCAGCTTGAAGCCACCGCGCACGCCTTCGGTGGCGACCACCAGTTTGGACTTGGCCAGCTTGGTGAAGATTTTCGCCAGATAGTCCTGAGGGACGCCTTGCAGATCGGCAAGGTCGCGCACGCTCGCTTCGCGCGAGTCGCCGCCATTACCCACCAGAAAAAGCAGGCAGTGGATGCCGTATTCGACACCCGCGCTGTAAAGAGACATGCAAATCTCCGACTGAATTAGTCGCAAATTCTAACAGCCGAGAGCAAGCAAGGCAACGAATCCCTTCTCGTTGGATCTTTTTTCATGACAGCAAAACACTCCTGTGATGCGCTGAATACAGGGGGCTCAGGTCATGGCTCACGTTTTTCGGTGGCAGCCCTCGATAAAAACCTGTTGCGGGATTTAACTAGGATCAATACAGTCGTAGTTACTCGGTCGCAGTGGCAGACGCTTATCTGGGTACAAGCCCGCGTCGGTCCTTAAACCGCTCAACGATTTTCAACACTTGGTCATTCCCCCCAGGAGTCAAAAAATGAAACAGCACATTCTGGTGATCGGCGCAGGTTTCGGTGGCATGTGGACCGCATTGAGTGCCACGCGCCTGTTCGACATTCACGGCCACAACGATGTTGAAGTGACCGTGCTGGCGCCTCAGGCCGAACTCCGTGTGCGTCCGCGCTTCTACGAACCGAATGCCCATCAACTGGCCGCGCCGATTGGCGATCTGTTTGATGCTGTAGGGGTCAAGTTCATCAAGGGCGCGGCGCAGACCATCAACGTCGAGCAAAAGCAGGTCGGCTATGTCGATGCCGCAGGGACCCGACAAGTCTGCAGCTACGACAAACTCGTTCTGGCTACCGGCAGTCGTCTGGCTTCGTCGAGCACTCCGGGCGTGGCCGAACATGCCTTCGACGTCGATCAGATCGAGCAGGCCGTTCGCCTGGAAAACCACCTCAAGGCGCTGGCCAGCCAGCCCGAAAGCAAGGCGCGCAACACGGTGGTGGTGGCCGGTGGCGGTTTCACCGGGATCGAAACGGCGACTGAAATGCCGACTCGCCTGCGGGCCATCTTCGGCGACCGTGCCGACATCAATGTGATCATCGTGGACCGCGGCGGTAAAGTGGGCGGCTCGATGGGTGAGCAAATCGCCGAATCGATAGTCGAGGCCAGCGTGGCGACCGGCGTGCAATGGCACTTGAAAGCTTCGGTTGTGTCGGTCGATGCCGACGGTGTCACCCTGTCCGACGGGGCGCGCATCGATGCAAAAACCGTGGTCTGGACCACCGGCGTTCGCGCCAGCTCCCTGACCGAGCAGATTCCTGCCGAACGTGATCACCTGGGCCGTCTGCATGTCGACGCGCACCTGAAAGTCATTGGCCAGAACGACATCTTCGCTACCGGCGACGTCGCCTATGCGGCCAGTGACGAGATCGGCAATTACGCCTTGATGACCTGTCAGCATGCTATTTCGCTGGGCCGCCATGCCGGCAACAATGTCGCCGCGCAGCTTCTCGGTGTCGACCCGACGCCGTACAGCCAGCCGAAATACGTGACCTGCCTCGATCTGGGCGCTTGGGGCGCGGTGTACACCGAGGGTTGGGATCGTCAGGTCAAATTGGTCAAGCACGAAGCCAAGGCATTGAAGACTCAGATCAACACCCAGTGGATCTACCCACCGGCGGCTGATCGCGCCTCGGCGCTGGCTTCGGCGGATCCGATGATTCCCGTGGCCTGATTGATTCGAACGTCACGTCTGAATAAAAACATCCCGCTCGGGTTCGCCTGAGCGGGATTTTTTACGCGTTGATTGCTTGTGTGAAATTTACCGTGTATTTTTTCATGAAATTAAAAATACAAAATTTCACGAGGCCGTATGTTTCAGCAATCCACCCGGCATGTCGCCAGTTACTACGCCCATACCTGCGCCGATCGTCTGGTCGATCGAGCTGCACTGGAAGGTGAACAAGACACTGAAGTGCTGATCATCGGGGCCGGGTTCAGTGGATTGCACACGGCTTTGCGTCTGGCGCTGGCCGGCAAGCGCGTGACCTTGCTCGAAGCCAGCCGGGTGGCTTGGGCCGCGTCCGGGCGTAATGGCGGCCAGGCGATTCTCGGCTGGTCGTGCGACATGCCACCGCTGGAAGCGGCGCTGGGTTACGAACGGGCGCGGCGCCTGTGGGACGGCATGCGCTGGGCCGCGCGGGAGCTGCGTGACTTGCCCGGCCGCCATGAGTTCGATTGCGACTATCGCGCCGGCCATCTCTGGACCTCGGTGATGCCCCGTCGGGTAGGCCTGCTGACCGAGTGGCAACACGAGGCCAGCCACAAGTGGGGCCACGACAAACTGCAATTTATCGAGCGCAGCGATTTGCCGCAGTGGGTTGCCAGCGAGCGTTATCAGGCCGGCCTGTTCGATCCCGAGGGCGGGCATTTGAATCCGCTGAAACTGGCCCTGGGCCTTGCGGATGCGATCGAGCGGGCCGGTGGCCGCATCCACGAGCAAAGCAAGGCGCTGAGCTATGCCGAGGAGGGCGACGGGTTTGTGGTGACCACCGAACGCGGTCGTATTCGCGCCGATGTGCTGGTGCTGGCGTGCAACGCTTACCTCGATCGACTCGACCCGCAACTGGCCAGTTGCGTGTTGCCGGTCGGGACCTATCAGGTCGCGACCGCGCCGCTGACGAAGGAGTTAGCCACCACGCTGTTGCCGAGCAATGTGTGCGTGACCGACAACCAGTTCGTGCTCGATTATTTCCGCCGCACCCCGGATAACCGCCTGCTGTTCGGCGGCGGCTGCACTTACCTGGGCGGCATGCCCAAGGACATCGCCGCCGCGACCCGGCCGTTCCTGGAGCGCGTGTTCCCGCAACTCACCGGCGTCGATCTGGAGTTTGCCTGGGGCGGCCACATCGACCTGACCCTCAAGCGCACACCGGATATCGGCCGCCGTGGCGATCTGTACTGGATGCAGGGGTATTCCGGGCATGGCGTGCTGCCGACACTGGCCGCGGCGAGGGCGGTGTCCGACGCGGTACTCGGTCAGCCCGACGAGTTGTCCCTGTACCAGGGCCTGAACAACGGCAGTTTTCCCGGCGGCAAATACCTGGCCGCGCCGCTGGAAGCCATCGGCAAGGCCTGGTATCGACTGCGCGACAGCATTTGAAGCGACACTTTCTGGAAGCCTCTAGATGGACATGCAAGAAGAAATCTCGGCGCTGGCGATCCTGATCCAGGACCTGCGCAAACACAAGAAGTACACCCTGAAGGAACTGGCGGACAAAATCGGCCGCTCCGTGGGTTTTCTGTCCCAGGTCGAGCGCGGCCTGTCGCGCCCGACGGTGGCGGACCTGACCGCCATCAGCGAAACCCTGGGGGTGCCGACCACCTATTTCTACAGCCTGCCCAAACCCATGGCCTTGTCCTGGGTCACCCGCCCGGACGAGCGCCGCACGCTGTACTACGCCGACGGCATCACCGACATCCTCGTTTCGCCGAAAATGCGCGCGTCGTTCTCGATGCTCGAAAGCCAGCTCGAACCCGGTGCCAGCAGCGGTGACCGGCACATGAAGGACAGCTCCGAGCAGGGCGGTTATGTCCTGGAAGGGGAACTGACCCTGTGGCTCGACGACAACGAACCGGTGACCCTGCACCCCGGCGACAGCTTTCAACTGGCCAGCCATGCGCACTGCCGCTACGGCAACCTGTCCGACCAACTGACCCGCGTGCTTTGGGTTTACACCTGATAACAACAAGGAACAAAACGATGGATGCTGTGTGCTCTGAACTACTGGCCGAGGTTCGCAACTTCCGCCACTGCAACCCCGAAGTGCGTTACGTCGACCTGATCTCCCTGGACATTCCGGGGTATTTCTACGGCAAGCGCTACCCGATCGAGATGCTGGAAAAAGTCGCTGCCGGCAGTGCATTGAAGCTGCCGCAGAACTGCGTGCTGCTCGGCACCCAGGGTGGGCTGTTCAAAATCGGTGATTACTGCTTCAACGATGGTGACCCGGACGCGCTGCGCCGTTTGGTGCCCGGCACGCTGAAGCTGGTGAGCTGGGAAAAGCAGCCCTTGGGCCAGATGCTGATCACCTCCGACGGCACCGAAAAACCCATCGAATTCGAACCCCGTGAAGTGCTGGCGCGGGTGCTGGATCGTCTGCACCGCAAAGGCATTTTCCCGGTGGTGGCCTTCGAGCTGGAGTTTTACCTGTTCGACAGCCGCTTGAAGGACGGCTTGCCGCAATTTCCCCGTGATGAGTTGACCGGCGATGCCGACGATCAGCCGAACATGCACATCGAACGCTTGTCGCGCTTCGCCCCGGTGCTCGATGAAATGGTCGAGACGGCACGAGCCCAGGGCGTCGATGCCACGGTGATCACTGCCGAGCTCGGCCCGGGCCAGTTCGAAATCAACTTCGGCCATTGCGATGACGGCCTGCGCGCCGCCGACTGGGCGGCCCTGTTCTGCCGCAGCACCCGGGGCGTGGCGCTCAAGCACAACCTGCGCGCCAGCTTCATGGCCAAACCTTACTTGCAACACCCCGGCAGCGGCATGCACGTGCATGTCAGCCTGTATGACCAGGCCGGCAACAACCTGCTGGCGGCGAACGGGCAGCGGGCGCTGCGCCATGCGGTGGCCGGTTGCCTGGACGTGTTGCCGCACTGCATGCCGATTTTTGCCCCGAACCACAATGCCATGCGCCGCCTTAGCGGCACGGTGAACGTCGCGTCCCGTGCCAGTTGGGGCTTCGAGGATCGCGATGCGTGTTTGCGTATTCCGGAGTCGGACATCAAGAACCTGCGCATTGAACATCGTCTGGCCGGGGCCGATGCCAACCCTTATCTGGCGTTGGCGGCGATTCTGGTGGGGTTGGAGCAAGGCCTGGAAAGGGAGCGCGAGCCGATTGCACCGCTCAATGAAGACCGCGGCAGTGGCATCGATTTTCCGCTGGAAATGCTCGAAGCGGTGCAGTCCATGCAACATCATGCAGTGCTGCGCGAACGCTTGGGGGCGGAGTTCGTGGACGTCTACTGCGAAAACAAGCGTCAGGATCATCTGGCATTTCTGCATGACATCAGCGCGCGGGAGTATCGCTGGTTCCTGTAGTCTACCTTAGAAAATATGTGGATATTTAATGGGTTAGAGCGTTTAGTAACTGGATAGTGAACAAAAATATCTTGTTACAGGCCGAAATATTCCGTAATATCCGCGCCGCGTTCACCACCACGGTTTATGCATTTTTAAATCCCAGGCGTCCATCAGCTGCCTGGGATTTTTTTTGCCTGAAATTTAGTCGGCCGCTGACTCCATCATCGGCGCTCGCTTGCCGAGCTTCATCAGCCAGTAATAACTCAGCGCCGGCACCAGCAACCCGACGATCCATGCCAGGTCCACCCCATCCAGCGCCGTGGCCACCGGGCCGACATACAGCGTGGTGTTCATGAACGGAATTTCCAGGGCAATCGCCAGCAGGAAACTGCCGCAGGCAATCCGGTTGACCCGCCCGTAGATCCCGTTCAAGTCGAAGATGTCGTCAATCCGGTACTGGCCTTTGCGCAGGCAGTAGTAGTCCACCAGATTGATCGCCGTCCACGGGATCAGGAAGTAGCTCATGAAGAAGATGAAGTTGAGGAAGAAGCTGATGAAGTCGTCCTGACTGATGGTGCACAGGGCCGTGGCCACCAGGCTGATCAGCAGCATGAACACACCGCGTACCCGCGGGGTCACCTTGAGCCGGGCGAAAGGTTCGATCACGGTGATGGTCGACATGAACGCGCCGTACAGGTTGAACACGTTGATCGACACCTGGCCGTAGACGATGAAGGCGAACAGCAGCACCGCGCCAGCGCCGAACAGGCCGGCGACATGCCCGCCGACATTGCTGGAAAAGTCGCCGATGCCGACGCTCAGGATTGCCCCGAGAATCATCATCCACGCGCCGCCGCTGACCGTGCCGGCGTAGCTGTACCAGAACACCTGGGCGGTGGGCGTGTTGCTCGGCAGGTAGCGCGAATAGTCGGCGACATAAGGTGCATAGGACAGTTGCCAGGTCACGGCAATGCTCACCGCCACCAGGAACTTCGACAGCGAGAAGCCTGTTGGCAGCCATTGTTCGGCCGGGATCGGCAACTGCAAGGCGAGCACCGTGGCGGCCACGAACACCACCAGCGACAGAATCGACAGCAGCTTCTGCAAGCGGTGAATCAACCGATAGCCATAGAGCGCGACGACGAAGCACAACGCGCCGATCAGGTAGATATTGCCGGACATCGGCAGTGGGCTGACGGACTCCAGCGCCTGGGCCGCGAGCAAGGTGTTGCTGACGAAGAAACCCAGGTAGATCAGCATCACGAACAGCAGCGGTAACACCGCCCCCAACACGCCGAATTGTGCCCGGCTCTGGATCATTTGCGGAATGCCCAGCTTCGGTCCTTGGGCCGAGTGGGAGGCCATGAAAATCGCCCCCAGCAACGAGCCGATGATGATCGCCAGCGCACTCCAGAACAGGTTGAGTCCCATCACCACCGGCAACACGCCGGATGCAATGGTGGTGATGTTCATGTTGGCGCCGAACCAGATGTAGAACAGCGAACCCGGTTTGCCGTGACGTTCGGTTTCGGGGATGAAATCGATGCTTCTTTTTTCGACTTGCATGGCGATCACTCCTGAGTCCGGACGAGGTGGGATTGCAGACGGGCGATGGTGCTTTGCAGCTCATGGGGCTGGTGGGCAAACAGGTCCGGCTGCTCGGGGATCAGGCTGATGTGATCGAGCTGTTGCAGGGCGCGCTGGCACTCGGTCGTGGTGAGGATTTCCAGCGCGTAGACCCAGTTGGCCATGATCAGCAGGGCCGAGTAATGCCCGGCCTCGGTGGTCGTGGTGCAGGCATCGCTGACCAGGCGCACGCGATAGCCCAGGGCGAAGGCATCGAACACGCTGGTCAGCACGCAGACGTCGGTCAACACGCCGCAGACGATCAGCGTGTCGACCTCCATTGCCTTGAGTCGGGCATCGAGGTCGGTGCGGTGGAAGGCACTGTAACGGCCCTTGTCGATGATCAACTCACCGGGCTGAGGCGTCAGTGACTCGATGATTTCCACTTGGCGGGTACCGGCGCGGTAACTGCCGGGGCCACCGTCGGCGGCCAGCGGTTCGCCGTGGGGCAGGTCACTGCCGTCGGCCTGATTGATGTGGCGGGTATAGATGACAGGCATCCGCTGACGGCGGGCGGTATCGAGCAGGGTGGCGGTATTGGTAGCCACTGTGTCGAAGTTTTCCAGGACGAAGCCGTCCTCCTGCTGCATGTCGATGATCAACAGCGCGTTGTTATTGTTCATTGGGCAAACCTGATCAAGACGAAACACGATGCACCGTACGCGCCATGCAATGGCGAGACGCGGGGTGCGTGATTGGCTGTTCGGGTGGGCTCAGTGAACTATTTGCCAGAAACCGTTCTGCTTGGCCGAAACGCTGGCGCGCAGGCGCTTGAAATGCAGGTGCGAAGCGGTCCATTCACCGCGCAGGTAAGCCCGCGCGGCGCCGGAGGGAAGGGCGAGTGATGGGAGGTGACCAGTCATCATTGGAATCGACCCATGTAGGAGCGAGCCTGCTCGCGAAAAACTCTAGGCAACGCGGTGTTTCAGATGGCCCGCGTTATCGTTGGCGTCCATCGCGAGCAAGCTCGCTCCCACAGTTGAGGTGTGCTGACCCCCGGCTTCGCGTCCGGGGAGCAGGGCGGCGCAATCAGCGGAACGCTGGCACCACATGCTTGATGAACAGCTCCAGGGATTTTTTCTTTTCCGCGTGGGGCAGGCTGTTATCGCACCAGAAGCTGAATTCGTCGACCCCCAGTTCCTGGTAGTACTTGATGCGCGGAATGATTTCTTCCGGGGTACCGATCATGGCGGTCTTGTGCAGGCTTTCCAGTTCGAACTCAGGGCGACCGGCGAATTTCTCTTCCGGGCTCGGTGCGAGGAAGCCGTTGACCGGGGTGGTCTTGTTGCCGAACCAGGCATCGAAGGTGCGATAGAACCTGGAGATTGCCTTGGCCCCGACTTCCCAGCCTTGAGGATCGTCGGCGGTGTGCACGTGGGTGTGACGCAGTACCATCAGTTGCGGTCGCGGCACGCCGGGGTTGTTGTCGAGCGCGGCCTGGAATTTGTTCTTCAGGTCGAGGACTTCCTCGTCGCCTTTCATCAACGGCGTGACCATGACGTTGCAACCGTTGGCCACGGCGAAGTTGTGCGAGTCCGGGTCGCGGGCGGCGATCCACATCGGCGGGTTCGGCTGCTGGATCGGCTTGGGTACGCTGGTGGAGGTCGGGAATTTCCAGATGTCGCCGTCATGGGCGTAGTCGCCGTTCCACAAAGCCCGCACCACCGGAACCATTTCCCGCAACGCCTGGCCGCCAGAGGAGGCCGGCATGCCGTCGGCCATACGGTCGAACTCGATCTGGTAGGCGCCACGGGCCAGGCCGACTTCCATGCGTCCGTTGCTGATCACATCGAGCAACGCGCATTCACCGGCCACCCGCAGCGGATGCCAGAACGGCGCGATGATGGTGCCGGCGCCCAAGTGAATGGTGGTGGTTTTGCCCGCCAGGTAAGCCAGCAGCGGCATCGGGCTTGGCGAGATGGTGTATTCCATGGAGTGGTGTTCACCGATCCACACGGTGCTGAAACCACCGGCCTCGGCCATCAGCGTCAGTTCGGTCAGGTCTTCGAACAACTGGCGGTGGCTGACGCTTTCGTCCCAACGTTCCATGTGTACGAACAGGGAAAACTTCATGACGCTTACCTCGGATCTATTGTTGTCGGCCAGTCGATCGCGGGCCTGTTGATTATTGGTATACCATAATACGAAATCTGTGCAAATGTTTCTCACTGGTCAGTGAGCAACCTGTGGGAGCGAGCTTGCTCGCGAAAGCGGTCTGCCGGGCCATGTGGATGTGACTGACAAACCGTCTTCGCGAGCAGGCTCGCTCCCACAAGGCGGAGATCAGGCCAGAACGGGCAACGCGCCCATCTTGCCGTGGCAATACACCAGTGGCCCGCTGCTCTGGCGGGGCACGATCAGGTTTTTCACCGCGCCGACCATGATGGCGTGGTCACCGCCTTCATATTCGCGCCACAGCTCACATTCGATGACCGCCGTTGCATTGGCCAGAATCGGGTTGCCCAGCTCGCTGAGCGTCCACTCGATCCCCTGGGCCTTGTCCTTGCCTTTGCGCGCGAAGGCATAGGCTTCGTTTTGCTGGCCGCCGGAAAGCACGTGGATGGCAAAACGTTTGTTCTTGATCAGGACCGGGTAGGAGTCGGAGCTGTAATTGGGGCAGAACAGCACCAGAGCCGGGTCCATCGACAACGAACTGAAGGCGCTGGCGGTCAGGCCGACGATTTGCCCGTCGTCATCCAGGGTGGTGATCACGGTCACTCCGGACGGGAACGAACCCATGACTTGTTTGTAGATGGCGGCATCGATCATTGGATGGTCCTCGGGTGGTGTGACGCGTTTTTATGTGTTTATAGGTCTGATGGTATACCGTAATACATCGATTGCAAGGTCTTTTTAGGTGAACCGATAAACGTAAGGCTTTCGTCTGGAACCCAATGATTGCTGGGCTTTAAGCTAGCAAACGCTGGCGTGGATCGGGCAGGATGCCGGCTCAGATGCTTGTTCAAAGACCGGATCAGTCTTGTTTAAAGTTTGGAATACCATAATATGGTCCGCATCTGAGGGGCGGCCAGAGAGTCCCCCCGGTTTGGCTTCATACAAAGATAAGAACAGACAAACTCGAGTTCATGCACATGTCCCAGATGTCCAGGCAAGACCCGTTGATCGAGAACCATACGGTCGACTACGTTCCACTCGCAGAGCGCCACGGGAAGGCCCGCGATCTCTTCACCCTGTGGTTCAGCACCAACATCGCGCCACTGCCCATCGTCACCGGCGCCATGGTGGTCCAGGTGTTCCACCTCAACCTGTTCTGGGGGTTGCTGGCGATAGCCCTCGGGCACATGGTCGGCGGCGTAGTGATTGCGCTGGCGTCGGCCCAGGGACCGTGCATGGGCATCCCGCAGATGGTGCAGAGCCGTGGTCAGTTCGGCCGCTATGGCGCGCTGCTGATCGTGTTCTTCGCGGCATTGATCTACATCGGTTTCTTCATTTCCAACATCGTGCTGGCAGGTAAATCGATTGTCGGCATTGCGCCGTCGGTTCCGGTGCCGGCCAGCATTCTCATCGGCGCCTTAAGCGCCACGGCCATCGGGGTGATCGGTTATCGCTTCATCCATACCCTGAACCGCATCGGCACCTGGGTGATGGGCGGTGCCTTGCTCGCCGGTTTCCTCTATATCTTCGCCCATGATCTGCCGGCGGACTTCTTCACTCGCGGCGGGTTCAACCTGTCCGGCTGGCTGGCCACGGTGTCGCTGGGCATCATCTGGCAGATCAGCTTCTCGCCGTATGTGTCGGACTACTCGCGTTACCTGCCTGCGGATATTGGGATCGCCAAGCCATTCTGGGCCACGTATCTGGGGGCGACCCTGGGCACGATCCTGTCGTTCACCTTCGGCGCCGTGGCGGTACTGGCGACCCCGGAAGGCACCGAGGCGATGGCGGCGGTCAAGCAGTCCACCGGTTGGCTGGGGCCGATCCTGATGGTGTTGTTCCTGCTCAACATCATCAGCCACAACGCCTTGAATCTGTATGGCGCAGTGCTGTCGATCATCACCTCGATCCAGACCTTCGCCAGCCAATGGACGCCCAGCATCAAGGTGCGCGTGGTGTTGTCGGGCATCGTGCTGGCGGGTTGCTGCGTGGTGGCGCTGGGTGCCTCGGCGAATTTCATTTCGCAATTCATCGGCCTGATTCTGGCGCTGTTGCTGGTGCTGGTGCCGTGGGCCTCGATCAACCTGATCGACTTTTACCTGATCAAGCGTCGTCGCTATGACATCGCCTCGATCTTCCGGGCTGACGGCGGCATCTACGGTCGCTTCAACCTGCATGCGATCATTGCCTACTTCATCGGCATCATCGTGCAACTGCCATTCGCCAATACTTCACTGTACGTCGGACCGTATGCCAATCTGGTGGAGGGCGCGGACCTGTCGTGGCTGGTGGGGCTGGTGGTGACGTGCCCGTTGTATTACTGCCTCGCTACGCGAAGCCAGGCGCAGGAAAGCCGTTCGGCGAAGTTCGGCTACACCGACTGAGGCAAAGTCGTTTCGTGTTCGTCAGAAAATGCCCGGCGACATGGGGGCATTTTTGTTTTCGGCGAACGCTCAGGAATGGTTGAACACATTCATACCGCGTTGAACTGCCGGCCTGGCTTCGACTGTGTCGAACCAGCGCGATAGCTGAGGCAGTTGCTTCCAGTCCAGCCGATCACGGAACGCCGTGGCAATGGTGAAGGCCGAAATGTCGGCCATGGAGAACTGCGCTCCGGCCATGAAGTCGTCCGTCAGAAAGCTTTCCGAGTAGGTGAGCTGTTCAATCACCCGCAGATCGATGATCGCCGCCGCCTTGGTCTGCCCCGCCTGGTGCAGAAAAAAGGCGGCATGGCTGGGGGCGATGACATCGGTCACGAAAAAGAAATAGCGGTCGATCACCCGGGTGCGATCAGGTCCTGGCTGCGCCGGTGCCAGCCTTCCGGGCGCAATGGAATCGGCGTACTGGATGATGGCGTTGGACTGGTTGATGACCAGCACCGGAGTTGTCCCGTGATCGATCAGGGTCGGCACTTTCCCGGCCGGGTTAAGCGCCAGGAAGGCCGGGCCACGGTGCTCCTGTGCATACAGGTCGAGCTTGCGTGCCGTATAGGCGATGCCCGACTCTTCCAGGGCAATCGCGGCCCTCAGGCTGTTGCCGGTGTTCGCGCCGTAAAGTTCGATTTGATCGTTCATGGGTCATTGCTCTTGTAGTGACATACCAGCAGCCACCGATCGCTGCCGATGAAGTCAGTATGATGAAAATCCGCCGCACCGATATTCAAAAACACTGATCGTCCATACCCCTGTGCGACAAGGCTTATCCCTGTACGAAAACTACTTTCACCGCGTTTGATAATAGCCTCTCGAAGTGTTTTAAGAGTTTCACAAGCCAGTCAGTCAACCCTCACCTCGAACGTCCGATGACTCATGTCACTCATCGAGCGCTGTTGCGTGGGCGGTAATCGGGTCCTGTCTGGCGGTGAAACCTTCAAATAACGATAAGAAACACCCAGGAGCCCCCTATGTTCAAACGAGCGATTCCCACCGCAGTCCTGCTGGTCACCAGTTCGGTGTGCGCACAGGCTGCCGATACCGCAGGCCATGGTTTTCTGGAAGACAGCAAGGCCAACCTGTCGATGCGCACCCTGTACTTCAACAGCGACAATCGCGATGGCAGCGCTGCCCCCTCGAAAACCGAAGAGGCGGCCCAGGGTTTCGTGTTGCGCTATGAGTCCGGGTTCACGCAGGGCGCGGTGGGGTTCGGGCTCGATGCCCAGGCGTTGCTCGGCATCACGCTGGACAGCGGAGCGGGGCGCCACGTCGGTAGCGGCATGATTCCCTCTGACGGCGACGGCGCGGCCGATGCCTGGAGCAGCTTCGGCCCTACGGCGAAAATGCGCCTGGCCAAGACTGAATTTCGCTACGGTACCTTGCTGCCGAAATTGCCGATCCTTCTGGCGAACGATGCCCGTGTGTTGCCGCAATCGTTTACCGGTGCGCAGGTCACCTCGAGCGACATCGATGGCCTGACGTTGACCGGCGGTGTGCTGGAGCACGCGGTAGGACGCGCCTCGACGGACCGCACAGGTTTGTCGGTCGCCGGCAGCACGCGGGACAGCAACAAGTTCTACTACGCCGGCGGTGACTACAACCTCGCCAGGAACCTGAAGACCCAGTATTACTTCGCGCAGCTGGAAGACTTCTACAACCAGAACTTCCTCGGCCTGACGCACATCCTGTTCATCGACAGCGCCAGCTCGCTCACCACCGACCTGCGTTACTTCCGTACCACATCGAGCGGTGCCAACAGCTCTGCCTCCGGCCGCGCGCAAGGCTATCGGGTATCGGGCTACACCGACGACAACGATGGTGAAATCGACAACAGCACCTGGGCCGCGATGGTCACCTACAGCCACGGTGGTCACGCAGTGTCGGTGGGGCATCAACGTGTGGGCGATGGCAGCAACTTCGTCCAGCCCAACCAGGGCAGCCTGGTGGACAAGGGGGCGGGCGGCGGCAGTGTCTACCTGCCCACCGACAAGATGATCCAGAACTTTGCCCGGGCCGGCGAGCAGACGAATTTCGGCCAATACACCTACGATTTCGCGCCCTTGGGCGTGCCGGGCCTGAAAGCCTCGATCGTGTATCTGAAGGGCACGGACATCAAGGCGCAAAACGCCAGTGACCAGTCCGAGTGGGAGCGCGACATGACCCTGGACTACGTGTTGCAATCGGGTACGTTCAAGGGGGTGGGGTTCACACTGCGTAACGCCAGGTCCAATACCGATGCCGGGCGCAACGTGGATCAGAACCGGTTCATCATCAATTACACCTTGTCGTTGTTGTAATCACGGCGCACCCCCTGTGTGCGGGCTTGCCCGCGAAGGCGGCCTGACAGCCGACCATTTTCTACGGTTGGTCCGGCATTCTCACCCCTGAGCCAAACCCTTCTGCCCCGGCAATCGCAACTCCGCACACAACCCGCCCCCTTCGCGATTGCTCAAGGTCAAGGAGCCTCCAATCGCGACCGCCAGTTGCTGGGCGATCGCCAGCCCCAGCCCGGTGCCGCCGGTGCTGCGGTTGCGGGAATTCTCAACGCGGTAGAACGGTTCCATCACTTGCTTGAGTTCTTCCTCGGCGATCCCCGGACCACGGTCGAGGATCTTGATCGAGAGGTTGCCATCGGCCTGCTTTTGCACCCGCAACTCGGCGGCACCGGCAAACTTCAATGCGTTGTCCGTCAGGTTGACCAGCACCCGGCGCAAGGCGTGGGGGCGGGTGTCGATGACGGCGGCACTCTTGCCGCTGAGCTGAACATCCTTGCCCACGTCCTGATAGTCGAACACCAGGCTGTCGAGGAACGAGTCGAGGTCGGTGCGGCGGCTTTCTTCGGTGGCACCGTGGATGCTGCGGGCGTAGGCCACGCCTTCGCGCACCAGGTGTTCCATTTCGCCCAGGTCGTTCCACAGTTTGTCTTTTTCGCTGGAGTCGTCCATGAACTCGGCGCGCAGTTTCATGCGGGTGATCGGGGTTTGCAGATCGTGGGAGATTGCCGCGAGCAATTGCATGCGTTCCTTCAGGTACGCCGCGATGCGTGCCTGCATCGCGTTGAAGGCCTTGGCGGCGTGGGCGACTTCGGTCGGGCCTTTTTCGTCCAGGAGTACGGGATGGGCGTTGGGGTCCAGGGTTTCGACCGCACCGGCGAGGCGGGTGAGGGGGCGGATGGCGATTCTGACCGCCAGCCAGGAGCAGGCCAGCATCAGCGCCAGTTGCCCGAGCAACACGACGGGCAGCCAGGGCGACAACGGCACCATCGCCGGGCGGACGTCGATGGTCAGCGGGCTGCCATCGGCCAGGTTCAAGTGCACCTGGAAATGTTTTTTCGGCCCGGGGATGTCGGTAAAGGTCATCGGGTAATCGTGGCCGATGGCGTCTTTGATCGAGGCAATGGCAATGGGCGCATCGGGCATGTCGGTGCGGATGGGCGTGCCCGGCGACCCCTCATTGAGCATGTAACTGTAATTGCGCCGCTCCAGTTGTTTGAGCCAGGCGGCTCGCTCATCGGCGGGCAAGCGGTCGAGGATGGCAACGGACGTGGAAACGTCGGTTTCCAGGTTGCCGAGCATGGTGTTTTTCGAGGACTCGTAGCGTTCGTAGTACTGCGCGCCGAAGGACAGCGCCTGGGCGAGGATCAGGCCGATCAGGAATATCAGCGACAGCCGCGAGGCCAGGGTCCGCGGCCAATGCAGCGCCAGGGTCATGATTGATCGCCCAGGATTTCCACCGGCAGGGAAAACACATAGCCTTCGCTGCGCACGGTCTTGATGTAGGCCGGTTCGCGAGCGTCGTCGAGCAAGCGCTGGCGCAGACGACTGACCAAAAGATCGATGGAACGGTCGAACAGGTCGGCGTCGCGGCCCTGGGTCAGATTGAGCAATTGATCGCGGTTGAGCACCCGTTGTGGATGGTCGAGAAACACCCGCAGCAATCGATATTCAGCACCGCTCAGGGCCACCATGGTGCCGTCTGCATCGAGCAGGTGACGGGCCGAGGTGTCCAGGCGCCAGCGCCCAAAGGCCAACAGGCGGCTGGCTTCGGTCACCACCAGGTTCGGTGGCAGCATGCGGGTGCGTCGCAGCACCGCGTTGATCCGCGCCAGCAGTTCACGGGCAGCGAATGGCTTGACCAGATAGTCGTCGGCACCCATTTCCAGGCCGAGGATGCGATCGGTTTCATCGTTGCGGGCGGTGAGCATCAGCACTGGCGTGGCCTTGTGCTTGCCGGCGCGCAGTTCGCGGCAGAGCAGCAGGCCATCGTCACCCGGCATCATGATGTCCAGCACGATCAGGTCCACCGGGGTGGTTTCCAGAAAGGCGCGCATCTGCCGTCCATCCGCCACGACCGTGGTGCGCAGGCCGTTCTTCTTCAGGTAGTTGCCAACCAGTTCGCGGATTTCGCGGTCATCGTCAACGATGAGGATGTGATCAACGTGATCCATTGGGCCAAACCTCTGGTGAATGGGGAATGCCACACAGTCTATCGAGACTGGGCGGGCTCGCCTGCCGCCCTTTGTATTGCAGTGTATCCGGCTTGCCTGCGGATACACACGAAGGCAAAAAAGCCGATTTTCAGCGGTTTTGTATTGCTTTGTATCCAGGCACCGTTCTGATACGTACCGATTGATTCTCGCCGATTCCCGACACAGACGAGATACCTCGCAGGCTTTTAATAGGTTCCATCGAGGCAAACCAGAGCGCCTCGGCCCAACGAACAGTTGACCTGTTGAAACCTTGAGGAGTCCGCCATGAACACCAAAGCCATCTACGCAGCCTGCCTGTTTGCCGCACTGAACATCTGCACCTTGTCGGCCCGTGCCGAAGCCGATGTCGCTCCCAGAACCTACACCTATGGCACCCAACTGGATATCAGGAAAGTGGTGTCGCTGACCGAGGACACTACGCCTTCCTGCGGCGTGGTGAATGCGCGGCTGACGTACCTCGACTCCCAGTCAAAAACCCAGGTGCTGGATTACAGCAAATTCGCCGACAACTGCAACTCGGAAAACTGAGTGTCGCGATCAACCCCCGCCAAATCCATTTGCAACTGGAAGGACATCATGAACAACGTTACCCGCTACTTGACCGCCATCGTCTTTTCCGCCGCCGGTGCGGCGGCCCATGCCAACGCCGCTGTCGAGCAAAGCGCCTGCGCCAGCAACACCTGCTTCCAGCTCACGCCGGTTGCAGAGAAGGGCACCCAGGGCTTCCTGGCGCAAGACGGCTCCAGCCGCACGCCGCAGGGGCAGATGCTCGCCGAGAACGGTTCCAGCCGCACGCCTCAGGGGCAGTTGCTGGATGAGCAGACGGCTTGAGAACACCCCGATCCACTGTGGGAGCGAGCTTGCTCGCGATAGCGATGGTTCAGTCAACGATGTGTCGCCTGACCGGACGCCATCGCGAGCAGGCTCGCTCCTACAGTGGTGATGTGTTGCCCTCTAATTTGCATTAGGTGATCCCATGTTACTCATCGCTTTCCTGGGCGGCATATTGACCGTCCTCAGCCCTTGCATCCTGCCGGTCGTTCCATTCCTGTTTGCCGGGGCCGACCGTACACGCTCCTCGATCCTGCTGACCCTCGGCGGCATGGTCCTGACCTTTGCCCTGGTCTCCAGCCTGGCCGTGGTCAGCAGTGAGTGGGTGATACAGGCCAGCAACACCGGCCGCCACGTGGCGCTGGCGGTGATGGTGCTGTTCGCCCTGTCGCTGATCTCCGCCCGGGTCGGTGACTGGCTGGCCCGTCCATTCGTGCTGCTGGGCAATCGCATCGACCCGGACTCGCGCAAGATGTCCGGGCCGTTGGCTTCGATCATGATCGGTGTCGCCACCGGGCTGCTCTGGGCACCCTGCGCGGGGCCGATCCTCGGCGTGATTCTCACCAGCGCCATGCTGCAAGGTGCGAACGCCGGCACCAGTCTGTTGCTGGTGGCCTATGGCGCGGGCAGTGCGCTGTCCCTGGGCATCTTGATCTTTGCCGGGCGCGGCCTGGTCAATCGCTTGAAACCGTCGATTCCGGTCACCGGCTGGTTGCGCCGTGGCGCCGGGGTTGCGGTGCTCGCCGGTGCGGCGGTGATTGCAACGGGGGCCAATGACCTGTTGCTGGCCAACACCTCATCGGAAGGTGTCAACAGTGTGGAGAAAGGCGTGCTGGAAGCCGTGCCGAAAGTCGTCGATTACCTGGTCAGCAAGGTCAGGGCAGACAGCACCATGGGCGATGCCCAAGGCGCCATGCCCTCGCTGTCCGGCGCGGTGGAATGGCTCAACTCGCCGGCACTGAGCAACGAGGCCCTGAAAGGCAAGGTTGTGCTGGTGGACTTCTGGACCTTCGACTGCATCAACTGCAAGCACACCCTGCCGTACGTGAAGGAATGGGCGAAGAAATACGAAAAGGACGGGCTGGTGGTGATCGGCGTGCACACGCCTGAATACGGCTTTGAGCGCATCATCGACAACGTCAGGGCCAAGGTGAAGGAATACGGCATCACCTACCCGGTGGCGATCGACAACAACTACGCGATCTGGCGCAACTTCGACAACCAGTACTGGCCCGCGCACTACCTGATCGATGCCAAGGGGCAGGTGCGTTACACCCACTTCGGCGAAGGTAGTTACGACACTCAGGAAAAAATGATTCAGCAGTTGCTGGAGGAGGCCAAGGCCGGCACGCCAGCGGCGTAACTTGTTCGATCAATGGCTCACGGGTCTTGCCCCGTGGGCCATGGTTTTTTTCTCCTGACCGCGCCGCCACGCCGCCGGTGGCGCACCGAACTCGCGACGGAAGGCGCGGCTGAAAGCGGTATCGGTCTGGTAACCGACTTCTTCGGCGATGCGCGTCAATGAGCTGTTGCTGCTGCGTAACAGGTTAGCGGCGAGCAACATGCGCCATTGCGTCAGGTACTGCATCGGCGACACCCCCATCAGTTGCTGGAAGCGTTCGGCCAACACCGATCTTGAGGTGTTGGCGGTGCGCGCCAGTTCTTCCAGTGTCCAGGCGTGGCAGGGTTTTTTGTGCAAGGCGTTGAGGGCTGCGCCGACGATGCGGTCGCGCACACCGGCCAGCCAGCCGGTGCGGCCTTCGCCTTGTTCGTTCATGTACAGGCGCAACACTTCGATGAACAGCACTTCGGCCAGTTTGGCCAATACCCCTTCGCCGCCAGGGCGGGGCGAGCGGGCTTCGGCGAGGGCATAGCGCACGGAGGATTCCAACCAGATACCGGCATCCGAACCGCGCACATTGACCCGCACCACCGCTGGCAAGCCCTTGAGCAACATGCCCGCCAGGCGCGTGTCGCACGCCAGGTAACCGCACACCAACCGGGTGACCGCGCCACCCCCGCCATAACTCAACTGCCGGGGCCGGCGCGCCAGCACGGCATCCAGTCGCGCACCCGTGGCCGGGGGCAATCCGGGACGTGAGCACATGCGATGGGCGTCGCCCTGGGGGAAGATCACCACGTCGCCCGCACTCAGATGCAGCGGCGGGTCATCGCCCAGTTCAACGTAGCACTCACCTTCGGTTATCAGGTGAAAGATCACTACCCGTTCCGCATCGGGTTCTAGAAACGGCGCAGCGGTGTCGGCGCTGGGCGACTGGTAGCACCAGGGCGCGGTGAACCGGGCGTTGATAAAGATCGCGCCGACCAGATGCACGACGCGCAGGGTCTGCGACAGAGCGTCCATTGGGGTTTCCCGTGGAAGGATTCCTGATTGTGAGCGCCTCGGCGCGCAACGTGGAATCTCCGGACGATCGGGCAGGGTTGGGCGACGATCGGACAGGACGCCAGCGCCCGTCAGGGCGATAGTTTGATCACAGGGTGAGTGCCGCCCTGCCATCAAGAACAATAAAGAGAGGTTGCCATGCCTAAGTTCGTCATTGAACGTGAGATCCAGGGCGCCGGAGCATTATCGGATAGGGATTTGAAAGCCGCTTCGCAAAAGTCCTGCCGGGCGTTGCGTGAGTTGCCTGAGGTGCAGTGGCTGCAGAGCTATGTCACCGGTGACAAGCTCTACTGCGTGTACATCTCGCCGAACGAAGAGCAGGTCAGGGAACACGCTCGGGTGAGCGGGTTTCCCGCCAATCGCATTTCCCAGGTCATGAGCATCATCGATCCGACAACGGCGGAGTGAATGCCCGCCAGGCCCGACTCGTGTTTCAACCCAGAGACCTTCTCCATGAGTACACCTATTGATCTGACTGCCTTGAAAAACCGCCAGATGGCCTCCTGGGCCAGCGGCGACTACGCCGTGATCGGCACCACCCTGCAGATCGTCGGCGAGCAACTGGCCGAAGCCTGTGACCTGTTGTGCGATGAGCGCGTGCTCGACGTTGCCGCCGGTAACGGCAACGCAACCCTCGCGGCTGCGCGCCGTGGCTGCCAGGTGACGTCCACCGACTATGTCGCCGCCTTGCTCGAACGCGGCGAAGAACGGGCCCGGGCAGAAAGGCTGAATGTCTCCTTCCAGGTCGCCGATGCCGAAGCCTTGCCCTTTGCCGACGGCAGCTTTGATGCCGTGCTGTCGACCTTCGGTGTGATGTTCACGCCGGACCAGCCCAAAGCCGCCGCGGAACTGGCACGGGTTTGTCGCCCGGGCGGGCGGATTGGCTTGGCCAACTGGACGCCGGAAGGTTTCGTCGGCCAGATGTTCAAGACCCTTGGCCAGCACCTGCCACCCCCTCCGGGTGCCAATCCGCCCTCACGCTGGGGCACCGAAGCCTGGCTGCACGAGCATTTCGACGAACGTGAATTCCTGCTCCAGGTGACGCGTCGCACGTTCAATTTCCGCTATCGCTCGGCGGCGCATTTCATCGATACCTTCCGCCAGTGGTACGGGCCGGTGCACAAGGCCTTCGCCGCGCTGCCCGCGGATGGCGCCAAGGCCCTGGAGACCGACTTGACCGAGCTGATCAACCGGTTGAACCGGGCGGGCAACAAATCGCTGGTGGTGCCGAGTGAATACCTGGAAGTGGTGATCACGCGGCGTTGAATGACAACCCTGTAAAAAACTGTGGGAGCGAGCTTGCTCGCGATAGCGGTCTTCCAGTCACAGATGCTGTGGCTGACCCACCGCCTTCGCGAGCAAGCCCGCTCCCACAGGGTGTGTGTGGTGGTCATGGCATCTAAATCACTACGGCCCCACGCGCCTCCAGCAACTCGCGCAACACCGACCGATGGCAATGCGCTTCATCCTCGCAATAACAGCCCACGGCCAGGGACGTCTGATGGGACAACGCGGCCAGCAGATCCAGTAACTGACTGGCAGCGGGCTGGCTCATCTCGGCCTTGAACTTGCGCCGGAACACCTCCCAGGCCTTGGTATCTTGCGCAGCCTTGGCCTCGGCCACCAACTGCGCACTGGGCGACAGCAGCGGCTGCCAGACATCATAAAAGTCCCGACGGGCGAATTCGGCTTTCGGTACGCCACGGGGAGGGCGGCGTACCGTGCCCAGGCGCAATCCTTCATCGGGTCGACGGGGTGAGCCGAGTTGAACGATATGGACCGCCATGGCTACTTGAGCCTCGATTCGTCGAACCACTCCAGCGCCGTGCGCCACAGGCAGATGCCCAGGAAGTACGCCGACATCAGCAGCCACAGCCCCATCACCCACGGGTTGATCAGCGGATGGTTGAGCACCAGTGACAGGCTGCACAGCAACCAGATGGCCGTCACCGCAATGTTGATCGGCATGAACCGGCGCACGCGAAACGGGTGCAGGAATTTCATCCGGGTCACGGTCAGCAGGGCCAGGCCAACGACTGTAATGAAGGTGATCCACGGCGAGGGGGCGATGATGTAAAGGCACAGGGCAACCACGTTCCAGGCGGCGGGGAAGCCCTGGAAGTAGTTGTCCTTGCTCTTCATGTTGACGTTGCAGAAGCAGAACAGCGACGACACCAGAATCAGCGACACGCTCAGCAGCAAGGTGTAGTCCGGCAACGGGATATAGCGATAGATAAACAGTGCCGGGATAAACACGTACGTCAGGTAGTCGATCACCAGGTCGAGGATCGAGCCATCGAAGCTCGGCAACACCGACTGCACGTTGACCTTGCGTGCCAGCGCACCGTCCAGACCGTCAACGATCAGGGCGACACCCAGCCACAGCAGGCAATGGGTCGGCTGGTTTTCCAGCAGGGACAGAGTGGCGAGGAAAGCGGTGACCACGCCAGTGGCGGTAAAACCATGGGCGCCCCATGCTTTGAGCCTGGCGATGTACAGGGTTGAAATCACAGGGGCGTTCTCCAGTGAATGAAGCAAGCCAGTTGTCACCTCGTGTACGGGGTGGTGGCAAACCGGGTCGGGTTGCAGGTATCGACCGGGTATCCGGGAATAAGGTTCACCACTCATGAATCTTAGCTGCGCCGCAAGAAAATACCCCGGACGAATCCGGGAAAGCGCGGGCGGGTCAGCCCAACGGTGCTGGCACATTCGCCTGCGGGGGCTATCGTTGCCTGACTGGATAAACGCCCTTCAAGAGGACAAACGTCATGAACACCAGCGATCTGCTCGAACAATTACTGCGCGCCGGCCAGGGCTCGATGGCGCGACAGGGTGGCGGTGGCGCATCGGCCCAGGGCGGGCTCGGCGACCTGGGTGGATTGCTCGGCGGTTTGTTGGGCGGGGGTGCCGGTACCAGTGCTGGCGGCGGTGGCGCAGGGTTGGGTGGTTTGCTCGGTGGTTTGCTTGGCGGCGGTTCGCCGATGGGCGGTGCACCGCAAAGTCGTTCCGCTGGCGGCACCAATTATGCCGCGCTGGCGTCCCTGGGCATGATGGCGTTCCAGGCGTACCAGGCCTGGCAGCGCAGTCAGGCCTCGGCGCCGCAGGAAGCGCCACGGACCGTGGACTTGCTGGCCGGCCCGGAGGCCGAGGAGCACAGCCATGCGATCCTGCGGGCGTTGATTGCCGCGGCCAAGGCCGATGGCCGCATCGATGACGCCGAGAAGCAGATGATCAGCACTGAAATCGGCCGTCACACCGACGATCCGCAATTGCAGCAATGGCTGGACGACGAGGTCGCCAAGCCACTGGATGCCTATGACATCGCGCAGTCGGCCACAGACCCGGGCATGGCCTCGGAGATGTACCTGGCCAGCGTCATGCTGGTGGACGACCAGCAGGACGCCGAGCGCAACTATCTGGATGAACTGGCCGCGGCGTTGCAGATCGACCCGCAGTTGCAAGTCCACCTGGAGCAGCAGGCCAAGGGCACAGCCTGACGGGGTGCTCCCACATTTTGATCGCCGCCGAGCGCCGATTCCGTGTGCGCTGAAAATCACTGTGGGAGCGAGCTTGCTCGCGATGCGGCCGACCCAGTCAACATCCCTAGAGCCTGACACACCGCCATCGCG
>NZ_JBXAQZ010000018.1:0-131599 GCF_058807755.1 Pseudomonas sp. GW821-FHT12A04 | reverse complement strand
GCTCGCTCCCACATGGGAATGCGTTCGTCTGTGGGAGCGAGCTTGCTCGCGATGGACTCAAGAGCACCGCGGGGAGCCAGACGTCCCGCGTTATCGTTAACGACCATCGCGAGCAGGCTCGCTCCTACAGTATCCTGTGCGGCAAAATTACAGGTACTTCCACGCCCATGCTCTTCCTGATCGCCTACATCAGCAGCGTCGTGCTGATCAACTACGCCTTTTCCACCGCCCCGCACCTGGACATCATCTGGTCGGCCTGGGGCGGGCTGGTGTTTGTGTTGCGCGACGTGGTGCAAGCCCGATTCGGGCATGGCGCCCTCGCAGCGATGCTGGTGGCGCTGGTGTTGTCCTATGTCACCTCCGATCCGTCCATCGCCCTGGCCAGTGCCACGGCGTTCGCCGTTTCCGAGTGCATCGACTGGCTGGTGTTCAGCATCACCCGGCGCCCGCTGCACGATCGCCTGTGGATAAGTTCGGCCCTGAGCATTCCCCTCGATACCTTTATCTTTTTCGGCATGATCGACGCCCTGACGCCAGGCGTGATCCTCACCGCCCTGGGCTCGAAATTCGCCGGGGTCACCGCCGTATGGCTGATCATGGCTTGGCGCCTGCGCAAACAGGCTGTCGTCAGCTGAAGTTCATGTAAAATGCCGCGCTTTCTCCCCATGGGAAGCGTGCTTCCCTCGATGATCCGCTCCTTGAGGACCTTCAGATGACCCGTATCGGAACTCCATTGTCGCCGACCGCGACCCGCGTATTGATGTGTGGCTGTGGCGAGTTGGGCAAGGAAGTGGTGATCGAGCTGCAACGCCTGGGCGTTGAAGTGATTGCCGTGGACCGCTACGCGAATGCGCCGGCCATGCAGGTGGCGCACCGCAGCCACGTGATCAACATGCTCGATGGTGCTGCCCTGCGTTCCGTGATCGAAGCCGAAAAGCCGCACTTCATCGTGCCGGAAATCGAAGCCATCGCCACCGCGACCCTGGTGGAACTGGAGGCCGAAGGCTTCACCGTTATCCCGACCGCCCGTGCTGCGCAGCTGACCATGAACCGTGAAGGCATCCGTCGCCTGGCCGCTGAAGAGCTGGACCTGCCAACCTCGCCGTACCACTTCGCCGACACCTTCGAGGATTACAGCAAAGCTGTTGAAGACCTCGGGTTCCCGTGCGTGGTCAAGCCGGTCATGAGTTCTTCGGGCAAGGGCCAGAGTCTGCTGCGTAGCGTCGATGACGTGCAGAAGGCCTGGGACTACGCCCAGGAAGGTGGCCGTGCCGGTAAAGGTCGGGTGATCATCGAAGGCTTCATCGATTTCGACTACGAAATCACCCTGCTGACCGTGCGCCACGTCGGCGGCACCACCTTCTGCGCGCCGGTCGGTCACCGTCAGGAGAAGGGCGACTACCAGGAATCCTGGCAGCCGCAAGCTATGAGCCCGGTTGCCCTGGCTGAGTCCGAACGTGTCGCCAAAGCCGTGACCGAAGCCTTGGGTGGCCGTGGTCTGTTCGGCGTCGAGCTGTTCATCAAGGGTGATCAGGTGTGGTTCAGCGAAGTCTCGCCGCGCCCGCATGACACCGGCTTGGTCACGCTGATTTCCCAGGACCTGTCGCAGTTCGCCTTGCACGCGCGGGCCATTCTCGGTCTGCCGATCCCGTTGATCCGTCAGTTCGGGCCATCGGCCTCGGCGGTGATCCTGGTGGAAGGGCAGTCGACCCAGACCGCTTTCGCCAACCTGGGTGCTGCCTTGAGCGAGCCGGATACCGCGCTGCGCCTGTTCGGTAAGCCTGAAGTCAACGGCCAGCGCCGCATGGGCGTGGCCCTGGCGCGCGACGAATCGATCGAAGCCGCCCGCGCCAAGGCGACCCGTGCTTCGCAGGCGGTTGTTGTCGAGCTGTAAAAACAGCTGCGGCGGGCCTATACCTTCTAAAGGCTCGCCTACTGATCCTTGTAGGAGCGAGCTTGCTCGCGATGGACTAGAGGGCGACGCGTTCAATCAGAAAGTACGCGTTATCGTTAACGACCATCGCGAGCAAGCTCGCTCCCACAGGTAATTCGCGTCCGATCTTTTATCAGCGCTCCAGGCCTGTACCCCATGAATTCCCAAAGCATCATCGTCCCGAAAATCTCCACCCTGCCGGTACACGAACCCCGGGCCCGGGCCGTTGTGCGCTGGCTGGTGCGCAAGAACATCATCCAGGAAGAACTGACCACGTGCGGCCGCACCGGCAATCGCATGGGCCATGCCATCGCCGAGGGTGCCCGTGAGGTGGTGCTGCACCCGGACGCGCTGCCGTTCGGCGAGTCGATCAATGGTCTGGAGATCATCACCAAGCGCTGCATCTATACGCCGGCCAAGGGTTTTCTTGGCGAAGCGGGCTGCGCCGAGTGCCGCAAGGAAGTGGGTGAAGCCCTGTTCGAAAGCCTGGAAGACTGGATGCCGGGGCGTACCGACAACTTCACCTGCCCCGAATGCGGGCATGAAGACGACATCAACGGCTTCCTGTTCCTGCAGGAGTGCGGCTTCTCCAACCTCGGTTTCATCTTCAATAACTGGGCCGAAGCCGGGTTCAAACAGAGCTTTATCGATGAATTCGCCGATTGGCTGGATCAGCCGGTCAGTTGGGTGAAAGTCGAGTTGTAGGAGCGAGCTTGCTCGCGATGAACTTGAAGGCGACGTTGGTTTCCAGAAAGCACGCGTCATCGTTCACGACCATCGCGAGCAAGCTCGCTCCCACAAAAAAGCAGCAATCCGTAACGCCGTAATCCCCGTATGTCAGTAATGCCAATAATAGACAGAGTTTTACATTGAACCCGAAGGGGTGTCTGACTATAATGGCGCGCTTCCATTTTCCCGCTCGGGAGCCCCCGCGATGCTGCGTATCAGCCAAGAAGCTCTGACATTCGACGACATTCTCCTAGTGCCCGGTTATTCCGAGGTGCTTCCTAACGAAGTCAGTCTCAAGACCCGCCTTACCCGTGGCATCGAGCTGAATATTCCACTGGTTTCCGCTGCCATGGACACCGTCACTGAAGCCCGTCTGGCAATCGCCATGGCTCAGGAAGGTGGTATCGGCATCATCCACAAGAACATGACCATCGAGCAGCAAGCTGCCGAAGTCCGCAAGGTCAAGCGTTACGAAGCTGGTGTGGTCAAAGACCCGATCACCATCGTCGCCGACGCCACCGTGCGCGAGTTGTTCGAATTGACCCGCATGCACAACATCTCCGGCGTTCCGGTGCTGCACAATGGCGACCTGGTCGGCATTGTCACCTCCCGTGACGTGCGTTTCGAGAACCGTCTGGAAGCCACTGTCCGTGAAGTGATGACGCCTAAAGAGCGTCTGGTCACGGTCAAGGAAGGCGCCGACAAGAACGATGTGCGTGAACTGCTGCACAAGCACCGCATCGAACGCGTGCTGATCGTCGACGACAAATTCGCCCTCAAGGGCATGATGACCGTCAACGACATCGAAAAAGCCAAGGCTTACCCGCTGGCCAGCAAGGACGATCAAGGTCGTCTGCGCGTGGGTGCTGCAGTCGGTACCGGTAAAGACACCGGTGATCGCGTTGCCGCACTGGTCGCCGCCGGCGTTGACGTGGTGGTGGTCGACACCGCTCACGGTCACTCCAAGGGCGTGATCGACCGCGTTCGCTGGGTCAAGCAGAACTTCCCTGAAGTGCAGGTCATCGGCGGCAACATCGCCACCGGCGCTGCCGCCAAGGCCCTGGCCGAAGCGGGCGCTGACGCAGTCAAGGTCGGTATCGGCCCTGGCTCGATCTGCACCACCCGTATCGTCGCCGGTGTCGGCGTGCCGCAAATCAGTGCCATCGCCAACGTCGCCGCTGCCCTTGAAGGCACTGGCGTACCGTTGATCGCCGACGGCGGCATCCGTTTCTCCGGTGACCTGTCCAAGGCCATCGTGGCCGGTGCTTCCTGCGTGATGATGGGCTCGATGTTCGCCGGTACCGAAGAAGCGCCGGGCGAGATCGAACTGTTCCAGGGCCGTTCGTACAAGGCTTATCGCGGCATGGGTTCGCTGGGCGCCATGTCCCAGGCTCAAGGTTCCTCCGACCGTTACTTCCAGGACTCCTCGGCAGGCGCCGAGAAGCTGGTTCCGGAAGGCATCGAAGGGCGTGTTCCGTACAAGGGCACCCTGAGCGCGATCATCCACCAGTTGATGGGCGGCCTGCGCTCCTCGATGGGCTACACCGGCAGTGCCGACATCGAAGAGATGCGCACCAAGCCTGAGTTCGTGCGGATCACCGGCGCCGGCATGGCCGAATCCCACGTTCACGACGTGCAGATCACCAAGGAAGCGCCAAACTACCGCGTAGGTTGAGCCTTCAAGCAACAAGCTAAGCAACCGGGGCTGTTTTATTCAGCCCCGAGTTGTTTCTGAATCACGACTGTTTCCGAATTTTTTAGACGAGACTGAATCATGGCCCTCGACATTCACGCTCACCGCATCCTGATCCTCGACTTCGGTTCCCAGTACACCCAGCTGATCGCCCGCCGCGTGCGTGAAATCGGCGTGTACTGCGAGCTGCACCCGTTCGATATGGACGAAGATGCGATCCGCGAATTCGCTCCTAAAGGCGTCATCCTCGCCGGCGGCCCAGAGTCGGTTCACGAAGCCAACAGCCCTCGCTGCCCGCAAGCCGTTTTCGACCTGGGCGTGCCGGTCTTCGGTATCTGCTACGGCATGCAGACCATGGCCGAGCAACTGGGCGGCAAGGTTGAAGGTTCCGAGCTGCGTGAGTTCGGCTATGCCCGCGTTGATGTAGTCGGCAAGAGCCGCCTGCTCGACGGCATCGAAGACCATATCGACGCTGATGGCCTGTTCGGCCTCGACGTGTGGATGAGCCACGGTGACAAGGTCACCCGCATGCCGGAAGACTTCCACATCCTGGCCAGCACTCCGAGCTGCCCGATCGCCGGCATGTTCAGCGACGAGCGTCGTTACTATGGCGTGCAGTTCCACCCGGAAGTGACCCACACCAAGCAGGGCGGTCGCATCCTGTCGCGCTTCATCCTCGACATCTGCGAGTGTGAAGCCCTGTGGACCCCGTCGAAAATCGCTGAAGACGCCATCGCCCAGGTTCGCGCCCAGGTCGGCACCGACAACGTCCTGCTCGGCCTGTCCGGCGGTGTGGACTCGTCCGTGGTTGCCGCGCTGCTGCACAAAGCCATCGGCGACCAACTGACCTGCGTGTTCGTCGACAACGGCCTGCTGCGCCTGCACGAAGGCGAGCAAGTGATGGCCATGTTCGCCGAGAACATGGGTGTCAAGGTGATCCGCGCCAACGCCGAAGAGCAGTTCCTCGGTAACCTGGCCGGCGAAGCCGACCCGGAGAAGAAGCGCAAGATCATCGGCCGTACCTTCATCGACGTGTTCGATGCCGAATCCTGCAAGCTGGACAACATCAAGTACCTGGCCCAGGGCACCATCTACCCGGACGTGATCGAGTCGGCTGGCGCGAAAAGCGGCAAGGCCCACGTGATCAAGTCGCACCACAACGTGGGTGGCCTGCCGGAAGAAATGAACCTCAAGCTGGTTGAACCCCTGCGCGAGCTGTTCAAGGACGAGGTCCGTCGTCTGGGCCTGGAACTGGGCCTGCCGTACGACATGGTCTACCGTCACCCGTTCCCGGGCCCGGGCCTGGGCGTGCGGATCCTCGGTGAAGTGAAGAAGGAATACGCCGACCTGCTGCGTCGCGCCGACCACATCTTCATCGAAGAACTGCGCAAGGCCGACTGGTACCACAAGGTCAGCCAGGCGTTCGTAGTGTTCCAGCCGGTGAAATCGGTTGGCGTGGTGGGTGATGGCCGTCGTTACGCCTGGGTCGTGGCCCTGCGTGCCGTGGAAACCATCGACTTCATGACCGCGCGTTGGGCACACCTGCCTTACGAACTGCTGGAAACCGTTTCCGGCCGCATCATCAATGAAATCGAAGGCATCTCCCGCGTCACCTACGACGTGTCGAGCAAGCCGCCAGCGACCATTGAGTGGGAATGATTAGACGTCCGGCATTGACCGGCACCCACTAGCAAGAAAAACCCTGAAGCCCGCGTAATTGCGGGCTTTTGGCTTTTTTGGTCTGGCAAAATCTAGCAGCTCTGCGCATCGCCAAGCACCGTGTTTGTGTGGCATGGTACGGGGCATTAACTGAGCCAAATGCCATGCCCAGTGTTCAATACCATGTCGCCTCTGTAGGGAGGAGCATGGTATCAAGTCTCATCATCCGCCCGGTTTTGTTGGGTTTCATTTCGATCTTAGGGTGTTTTCTGAGCATGGTATTTTTTGAAAGGAATCCGCGAGCGCCATGCTGACCGATACCAAGCTGCGTAATCTCAAACCGAGAGAAAAACTCTACAAAGTTAACGACCGCGATGGACTCTACGTAGCCGTCACGGCTGCGGGGTCAGTTTCGTTTCGCTACAACTACTCCATCAACGGCCGACAGGAGACGATCACGTTTGGTCGCTACGGTGTAGGAGGTATAACGCTTGCGGAAGCCCGGGAGCGCTTGGGCGAGGCCAAGAAACTGATTTCGGCTGGTAAGTCACCTGCTAAGGAGAAAGCCCGCGACAAGGCTCGTATCAAGGGCGCGGAGACGTTTGATGCGTGGGCGGAGAAATGGTTGCGCGGGTATCAGATGGCCGACTCAACTCGTGACATGCGTCGCTCGGTATACGAGCGTGAGCTCAAGCCGAAATTCGGCAATCAGAAGCTAGTAGAGATCACCCATGAGGATCTGCGTACGCTGACCGATGAAATTGTAGAGCGAGGCGCCCCAGCAACGGCGGTGCATTCCCGTGAGATTATGCTACAGGTCTTCCGCTGGGCTATTGAGCGTGGCCAGAAGGTTGAGAACCCGGCCGATCTGGTGCGTCCTGCAAGCATTGCCAAGTTCGAGCCACGTGACCGGGCTTTGACCCCTGACGAAATCGCCTTGATGTATCAGTACATGGATCGCATAGGTACTGCCTCATCGGTGCGAGCTGCGGCGAAGCTGTTGTTGCTCACTATGGTGCGGAAAAGTGAGCTGACCAACGCGACCTGGAGCGAGATCAATTTCAGCGAAGCCCTATGGACCATTCCCAAAGAGCGGATGAAACGGCGAAATCCCCATTTGGTGTTCTTATCTAGGCAAGCGCTGGATATCTTTATTGCGCTGAAAACCTTTGCTGGTGGATCAGACTACGTGTTGCCCTCACGCTACGACTCAGACTTGCCCATGAGTGCTGCCACGATTAACCAAGTGCTGACTCTCACATATCGACTTGCGCAGAAGGAGGGGAAGCCGCTGAGCAAGTTCGGGCCTCATGACCTTCGGCGAACAGCGAGCACTTTGCTACACGAGGCTGGCTACAACAGTGATTGGATTGAGAAGTGCCTCGCGCACGAACAGAAGGGTGTGCGAGCCGTATACAACAAGGCTGAATACCGCGATCAGCGCATTGCAATGCTGCAGGATTGGGCTGACATGATTGACGAATGGACGACCAAAAAATCCCGTACAAGTGGCTGATTTTTAAACTCGCGATGCACCAAGCACACGGGAAGCTGTATTTTTCGTAGCGAAACGCCCACTCCGGTGGGTTTTTTTTTGTCCGGAAATACCCCGTTTTCCGGACACCATTATTCTCGAAAACAAGTCGAGTGAAACTCCTGTAAACACATCGGATTGAACGCATTTTTTGTCCGGAAACTAGACGTTTGACGGACACTAACTATCTGATTTAAATGATAAAACCGAGTTTTCAATGCTGGAAAGTACCGGTATTTGGGGGTAATAATCGAACTTCGATATGTGATTAGTAGAGGTGTTTCGGGTGGAAAAGGAATCGGAAAAAAAGAAAACAGTGCTCATCAGTAAGAGGCAATTGCTGGCGATCATCCCGTTGTGCGAGCGCACGATCTACAACTTTGAAAAGCAGGGAAAATTTCCCCGCCGGATTGCACTAAGCAGCCGCAAGGTCGTGTGGGATTTGGCCGAAGTCGAGGAATGGATTAATTCTTGTAGAGAGTCTGGCTCAGCTTCCCGTCCCGGAATTGGGGGGATGAGTTATGGCAATTGATTTACTAGCGGCGTTCGAGAATGAGCCACCGGTGCTGGACTTCATATGGCCAGGATTTTTGGCGGGAACAGTTGGAGCTTTGGTAGCTCCCGGAGCAACAGGGAAGAGCTTCTGGGCGTTGGAGGCTGCAATGTCGGTCGCTTGCGGGGCAACTGTGGAGAGCAGAGCTGCTGGTGGTGACCTAATAGGACTTGCCCCCGCGCGTGCTGGCCGCGTGGTCTATCTCGCCGGAGAGGACCCCGAGGTCGCGTTGGTGGGCCGCATTAATGCAATAGGCAAGCATCTACATCAGCAGGCACGACAAGCCATCGCGGAGAACCTTACGCTTGAGCCGATCATGGGCAAGCGCCTGAACGTCATGGATGATCGGCATCTTGCTCGCGTCATCGATTTCTGCACCGGTGCCCGGCTGATCGTACTGGACACCCTAAGCCGGATTCACAGCCTCGATGAGAATAGCAATGGCGACATGGCGCGGCTTGTTTCCACCCTGGAACACATCGCGACCAGTACTGGGGCGTCAGTCCTCTACCTGCACCACGTCAGCAAGGGCAGCGCTCGCGAGGGCCAGACTGATCAGCAGCAGGCAGCGCGAGGAGCGTCCGCACTAATCGACAATGCCCGCTGGTGCGGTTTCGTCGCGAGGATGACCGAGGACGAGGCCAAGCGCCTGAGCGACCGCTCCTTTGAAAGACGGCCCATCGACAACGACAGGCGCCGCTTCTTTGTGCGCTTTGGTGTGTCTAAGCAAAATTATTCCACCACGCCGGTTGACCGCTGGTACTCACAGCACGACGGCGGCGTTTTGCTCCCAGTGGAGTTGACGGAGACAAGGCACGATACGGGAATTGGGAGCGGGGGTAAGGGTTATGGCACAGCAACGTATTAAACCTGCCTACGCCCGAATTGATCCTGCTCATGTGTTCGACGGGCTATTCGTACCGACCAAGGGCAAGAAGCATGGGCGCTTGTTTGTAGAGCCGCGTCAGTTCGGCAAGCTAGAGATTGGATTTCAGGGTTATGAACAGCTTGGGGTCCAAGACCAGTCGATTTTGCTGGCCCTAACTGCCCAGCTTGGCATTGCTCGGCTTGTGATCGACGCTTCCTCGGTGGGGCCGGTGAGCAAGCAGCTACGCCTTGCGATGGAATTCAACCAGGACGACGGCGCACCGCTGGCGAGCAAGGACACCACCCTACGAAGCTTGCTGATCGACGCCGGATACAATCCGGACACTAGCACCGACAAGGCCAAAGACAGTTTAAATAGGCTACGGGCTACACAGATTCGGGAAATCGATCGAGAAACCGGCTGGGACCGAGTCTGCAATCTGATTTCCGTCAGCTTCAATCATAAGACTAAGGAGATTCACGTTGCGGCCAATCCTCGCCTGACGGGCGCAGTTTTCCGGGGGCAGCACGTAAAGGTCTCACTGTTTGAGCGAAACGAGCTGGAAAGCGAAGTCGCCAAGCTGCTGCATTGCTGGCTGTGCTCGAATATCCGTCTTGGCCGAGCGCTTGGCAACAATAACGGGGCACACCTCGACACCCTTGCGCCCCATGTCTGGGGCCGGGCGTCATGGGAAGGCTTCTCGAAACAGAGTAAAAGCCAGAAGCGCGGGTTGTTGCGGGATGGCTTGGACGAAATAGCAGACCGCACACGCGGTTTACAAGGCGGAATAGGTTGGGCAATCGACCAGACCAGCAGCGGGCTTGTGCTGGTAAGCCGTCCCAAGGAACTGCCGCTCCTTGAAGGCGAGCACGGCATGACCCCCAGCGAGTATCACGAGATCATGAGCCAGCCAGTCGATGCGGAATCGTTCAACTGGCAGAACTGGACGCTGGATCGCCCGACGCACCCTAGCCCTAAGTCTTTACCACTTCAGCCCTAACCCTTTACTGCTCTAGCTCTAACCCTTTACTGGCAGTACCCAAAAAACGCGCGTAAAACCGCGTCCAGTCTCGCTTTCAGCTTTTTCTTGTAATTCCGGTCTAAGAAGTTCTAAAGAACTTCTATCATGCGCGCGAAGCGCCGCGCCTTGGGGGCGCAGCCTATCGCTTGCGGTGTTAGTGATCTACGGCGGTTGAGCACCAAAAGGAAAGGCTGCGGGGGGGCGATTCACTACTCAGTAGTGTGTCCAAGGTGTACGATGTGAAATCCACAAAGCATCATGTTTAAAATACGCTATCAATTGGCCTGTATCTTCACAACCGTTCAGACAAGACAGTTGTGGGGGAGTGAAATCAAAGAAGGCTGATTCATAGTGCTTTAACAATCAGTGGCGATGGCTTGATCGATCCGTTCTAAAATTTCACTTAAAGGTGTGTCAAAATAGTATTTGTCGGGTATTCCACTGTTGGCGAAGTGAAGATAGCCGTCCGCGTAACGAAATACGTGACTGTCAATTCGAATGGTTGAGTCCGTACCCGAACGTAGATGTTGTTTAAGTGCGAATAGTTGGTCGTGGCTGAAATCGAACGTCATCCACTTCTTCCAATAAGTTGGGAGCTTAATGCAGGGCATACTGACCTCGTGATCACGAAAAGTCGCTCATGCTGTCATGTCACTTCAAACTTTGACAACCCTAGTTTACTGTATTGCCGAAAATCTCAAGGTTGGCATTGGAAGTGGGGGGGGGCTGGAAAAAGCGGCGCCTGCATCTGTTAAAAGGCTCTGTAGAATTTGTGAAAACTGCTTTTTGGGGTTTAAGTGTGTCTTTCCTTTCAATAAAATCAATCTTGTTTGGCGTTCTTTTTTGGTGTCGCTCCTTTTATCGTAATCGGATATTAGTAACTTATATTGATTCTGGTCACGCAAGATATGTTTAACGAGTACGCCGGTTCCGAGGTTCGAAAACGGGCCGCCCCTGCTTGATGAACCGGGTGATGTATTTGGTGAACTGTGTATAGCCGAGGTCTAACCGATCCTCGAAAGCCTCGTAAATCTGCACCAGAGGCACCCCTCGCACGACTTCCGCCCGAACCTCATCCATAACAGCTACGAACGACACGCGGCCGCACCCACGACGTTGTGGGTGGCGCTCGTCACTGGGCAGTTCGTGGTTACTCATGTGTATTGCTCCGATCGTACTGTCTGGTGCGAATCAATATATCCACTTAAGAAAAAGTAGCGCAATTTTTCGCGATTGATTTTCATATTTAATGCGATTTAATGCGATTTAATGCGATTTAATGCGAACTTAGGAAAATGTATGCGATCAGGAAAAAATGAACTGGCTGTTTTACCCTAGTCGCATAGAATCGCAATAGTAAAGACGGCAAGATATGTGCTGTACGGGTGCGGTCAAGCCCGCGCCCATTCAGCTCCGCCTCTTATTCGCCTTCGGCTCAACGGGATCTTGCACTGCGACATGTGCAGTCGCAGCCGCGTCTAAGAGCTGAAATGTTGCAATATGAGGAGTACTTGGCAGGGATAACAAAACAACGCACCTGTGGTCGGGCGGGGGCGGTAGAGTTGTAGGGGATGAGTACAGCGGTCACAACGGAGTGAGCCAAACGCGCCGCCTCATCTCGCTTCAGCGGGGCTTAATATGTCAAGAAAATCGGTTGGCTTAACTGCCATAGTCTATTTTGCTAGCTCAATGGCAACCATAGGTGCGAAACGGGACAGTTCAAAGCTTGGCAGGTTGAAAGGTGAGGAGAAGTAGCTAGAGCAGGAGGAACTGAGTTAATAATTAACAACTTGCGAAAATGTTGGTCGACTCCTATTCAGTATTTGCAAGCTTGTGAGACTTGTCCAAGAGTTATCTGGTTTGACTGTAAAAGATTCGGCGTGCTCGGTGATATTCAGTTGTCTGCAAAAATCAAACTGTGAAGGCTTTCAACGGTGTTTATGTTGCTAGCCATTTTCAGTGCCTTGGCTAGTTGCCGTCGAAAGATGGCGAGTTCTTCCTTGTCGCCATCGGCCTCTATGGCGAGTAAAAGTTCGGCGGCCTGAGATGGGTCACGAGCAAACAGCTCCGCCATTGCATCGTCATGTTGGCGATCTTTCATCGTCTTTCCTCCGACTCTAAATATACAACGATTTGCAAGTTGACTGAACCTAGGGTGTGGTAGCTGTCCTTTTAGTGCTCAAAAGTCTAGAAGATCATGCATTGTGGAGGTTAAAACTAGCAGAATCCAAGAAAATCGTGGTGCGCCTTAGATTTTAAGCAAAAAACATACCGAAATTTATGGCGATTGATGCGAGTCCACGATTTACGTACGGAGTGCGGTGCAGAGTGTGAGCCTGATACTGCGCCCGTTTTATAGAAATGTGATGGAGATGCTAGTATATTCATCTGTACCGAACCGGCCCATCGGGATCTGGCAGGCAGTCGAGTGTGTGCTTCAAAAAATACATTGATAGCAGTAATATTTGATTAGAGTCTTTAGATATAGTAACTATCTTCAGTTTAAAAGGAAAGCAAGGTGGCCTTAGTACTTCTAGATGATTTACCCACATTAGATGATAAGCTAGGGTGGGCCGGTGAGATAGAGCGTTTAAAGTATCGGGTTGAGCATTGCCCTACACCTCATGTGTTGGGTATTCATGGAGATTGGGGTGCAGGAAAAACAAGCTTTATGCGGCAGCTGCAATATAGTCTTGGTGGGGAGGCTGAGTCAGGTGTCGTCCGTCAATCTGTTGGTCATAATTATGTTGAAAACTCTAATTCTGTCGTAACTATCTGGTTTGATGCTTGGCGATATCAGCATGAAAGTAGTCCTGTAGTAGCTCTGCTGCAGGAGATGCGGCGACAATTTTCGAATATGGCCCAGGTTCGTGCTAAGTTTGACAAGCTGAGTAAGGTTGCCCTTCAGTATACTCTTGATGGTTTAGCTGGGATAGGGAAGGTCATCGGCTATGAAGCGATCCCCAATACTGAAAAAGTTCGCAGTCTCGCTGAGGCATGGGATAAAAGTCACTACCATCAACCTGGTCAAGCTGATTCTCTAAGAAAGCATCTGCATGAAACAATTCTAGCACTGCTTCCAGATGGGGAGAATACTAGGGTTGTGGTTTTTATTGATGACTTAGATCGTTGTAATCCTAAGTCGGCTTTTAAGTTGTTAGAAGGGTTGAAAATATATTTAAATTTACCTAATTGTGTTTTTGTATTAGGTATGAATGAGAATATACTCATAGATGCCGTGAAGGAAGAGATTTCAGTTCCGAGTGATGCAAGTAGTGGTGATATTTATCTTCGCGCTAGTCATTACTTAGAAAAAATCTGTACGGATATATATAGACTGCCTTTGCCTCGGTCAAGTTCAGAGTTTTTCTTAAAAATGTTGATGGCGAATCCTGAAGGCTCCGAGGTTGCACATTCATTTATGTTAGCTGTGGGTGATACTGTTTGCCTACCGCCAAATTTGCGGCGGCTTAAAGCTCTGGCAAACCAGTGGCAGCGTTTTGCAGGATGCGTGCTATTTCCAAGTGGTATAGAGCAGCAAAAGATTTGGGCTGTTAGGGTGTTGATTGCGTCTTATATTCACCAGTTTCATCGAGATCTCTGGGAGCGATGGCATTTCGACGCGGATTTTTGGAATGAATGCATTGCTTGGTGCTGCGGTGAGCGCAGCCAAAATGCGAATGGTGTTAATGTTTCCCCGAACTGGGCTATGGCACTGAAACTTACATCTAGGATCCAAGTCGGAGATGGAAGTAGCAGGCCAGCTTGGGCAGTGCAGTATCCCAATCCAGGAGATATAAATCTTTTTTGGATAGACGAACTGATCAGAGAGTATAGAGATCATTTGCTTTCTGTAGACTTTCAGCCGCTGTTAGAAGGTCGCCAAGCATTGGTGAGCGCTTAATGGATACTCCCGAAATGAAAAATTTTGAACTTTGGCAGGAATCAGCGCTGCGCCCTTATCTTGGCGAAGTTCGTCGTAAATGTGGAGTGGTTGAGACTCTTGCGTTGCCGTCGCTAAGAGATTTGCCCGCTATTCAGATTGAGACGCTGTTCGTGCCACCATTGATATGCACGGCTCCGGTCCACGCTGATGATGACCCTGAAGAGTGGCCGTTGGGTCGAAACTTATTCGATGAGCTTCAAGAATCTAAACAGGTCGTTGTCCTGGGTGATCCAGGAGGAGGAAAAACCACACTAAGTAACTGGCTTGCGTGGCGTTTGACTTCGGGTTCGTCTGCCCCATTGCCATCAATCTTGGAAAACAAAATTCCATTTCCATGTATATTGAGGGAAATGCCGACGGAGTGTTTTGAACGTGGGTTTTCGGTTGCGGATTTAGCTGTAGCTGTAGTTAGTAAGTTAATTGGCAATGGCAAGGCAGAGCAGCTGTCTTCAATCGTTAGGCGTTGGGTGGAGGAAGGGAGGTACGTATTAATTCTTGATGGTATTGACGAAGTTGCAGTGTCCCGTCGTCAGCTTATAGCCTCATGGATTAAAGAAGCTCATCGTCAGGATGCTGTGGTTCTTGCTACATCCAGAATTGTTGGATATGAAGACTATTCTGTAGACTCGGAAAACACCTCGTCTGAACAATCAGGTAGTGATTTGCTACTGAATCTGGAGAAGCCTCGGCATAATGATGTCTTGAAGCGCCTTAGAAATGCGCAAGCTCATGTGCCAGTCAGTACCATATCGCGGGGTAGAGAATGGGCTAAGCTCCGGTATTTGATGCCTTTCAGCAAGGCGCAGATATCAGACTTTGCTCGTAATTGGTACAGTCAGCGGTGCGTCAGTGAGCATGAAGCTGAGCAGAAAACTTCCGATCTTCTAGCGTCGCTGGCACAATCAGAAATAACGCAGAAACTAGCACGTACACCTAATCTTCTGAGTTTGATGGCGATCGTCCACAGAGAGCGTGCCCATCTTCCAGATGGAAAAGCATTACTCTATGACGAAATCGTTAATGCCTACCTTAATACAATCGATACTCAGAGACGAATTGGAGGGGGAGTAAGTCTTTCCCAATTTGGGTGGAAGGAAAAAAAATCTTGGCTTGCATATATAGGATTTAAGTTGCAAGAATCAAGGGGTTGGAATTCTTCCGCTGCCGGTATTTTGGCGACGAAGGACCAAGTTATTGAGTGGCTAGAGGAGGCGATTCAAGATACAGAGGTGGCTGACTATGAATCTGTCGCTCAAGAATTTTTAAGTTGGGTTGCGAGACGTAGTGGCTTGTTGCTTCCGCGTGGAGAGGATAGATACGCTTTTGTTCATTTGAGTTTTCAAGAGTACTTTTGTGCCCACTATTTGGCGGGATGCATAGTTAAGCCAGCATTCGTTACGGATAAGATTCACCCTGAGTCATTGGTTACTAAGAAAAAAGTTGCCGCATGGGGGCAGCATCCTGCCTGGCTTGAAACTTATATATTTCTATTTGAGTCTGTTTCTGCGGAGCATGGCTTCGACTGGGTTGAGACTTTAATTGAAATTGTCTTCTTTGATATGGGGGGTACATTAGCAAATCTAGCTGCAAGACTGGTTAAAAATAAACATGTAAAGCTGCCAGCTGAAGTTCGTGACTTCTTGGCGGTTGGTTGTGTGCCCGCAGTATACGGAGAAGCCGATTACAAAAATATTCCTGACTCCGAAGTTTTCCGTATTTTGGCTGAGGTCGGTTACGCAGCATATTTAACTGGCGAAAATGCTGCGGTTCAACGTGCGTTTAGGGATGCTGCTGCGGCCTCGAAAGTAAGAGTCTTGATCGCAGGAGAAGGTGCGCATCTGAGCGCGGAATTTCTATCAGGGTTTGTAAATCTGCAAGCGCTTTCAGTGGTTGATGGGACTGTGGAGTTGTCAGGTTTGAATCGAAGCCCTCACCTAGGGTATCTGCGCTTAAGAGATGCAGATGTTGTTGGATTTGGTGAGGTGCAGTATTTTAAAAACCTGAGATCTCTAGAGTTACGTAGAGTTGATGTATCAGATATCACGCCGTTAACCAAACTCAAAGAGCTGAGGGTGCTAGAGGTTGCGGACGTGGCGGTTGAAGATTTAACACCGCTAGGATCTTTGCGTAAAATACATTACTTGGAAGTGTCGAGACTTAAAACGAAAGATTTGAGCCCTCTTGGGTTATTGAAAAAACTTGAGACCCTTTACCTAGCTGATTTGCCTGCTACATCAATTACATTTGTAAGTAATCTTCGGTCGTTAGATTCCTTGCAGATTTCTCGTATGTCGCTAGAAGATTTTGGGCCAATGGCTGAATGCAAAAAACTTAGCTCGGTTGATTTTACATCCATGGAGTTTTTGGATCTATCGCCACTTTCCAATATGCCAAAATTGCAAGGGGTTTTTTTGATAGATATTAAGCGTTGCGATATGACGCCTCTGGGTACATTAAAAAAGCTTAGTGTTGTGGCGTTAGAGAAAATGTCCATACAGGGGCTTTCAGTACTGTCGACATGTAAAAAATTGAGCAGCGTGTATCTTAAGGACTTAGAGCTCGAGGACGTTGGGTCGCTCACGGTTCTTAAAAAAGTAAGCGCATTGACGCTATGTCGTGTTCCAGCTATTAATGATATAAGCTTTATTGGTGATTTTAGCAATTTACGTTACCTTGATATTAGGGGAGTAAAAGCTAAGGATGTGTCGATTCTTAAGGAGATGTCGCCACCATTTAGTTTGCGTGTCTCTGAAGATCATGAGTTTGATATCGAATTCCTTCAGTTTAAAGAGGGGTTTGATATCACGATTGACGTGCTTGAAAACGAAGATGAATAATGGGTAGTGTGTAATCGTCTGGAAGAATTGAAAGCCGTTCGATATGTATCAGTATCGGTCGGCTATTTTTCTGTCCTGGGCTACCTCGTATTTTCGGATAGGGCAGGGCCTCAGTTCCCCACCTCTGGACATGCTTAGAAAAAGCTTGTGACCAACTTCATCACCCACTCTACGTTGCCGATGAATGTGGGGGAGGTTTTTCATTGAGCGTGAAGGGCAGGCTCACCAGAACTGATTGAAGTTTCGCAGGACGCAGTGCCGATGAAGGTCAGGCAAGTCCGTAAGGGGAATTACTCCTGAGTGTCACGGTATATTCTGCGACATATAACGAATGATTCGCTGAAATGTGAATGGTATTTTTCATGGTCTTATGCAATTTGCTTCGCCACAGGGTCCGATTCTTCTGGGGTTTATCTGCTTGTTAATAATAGAGTGGGAATGATCGTATGAGCCTGTGAACGCAGGCTCAAAACGATAGCGACAAAAAGAAGCCCCGGGTTGTGAGACCCGGGGCTTCTTGCGTTTCAGTTGTGTTCGCCCCAAATCCCCTGTGGGAGCGAGCTTGCTCGCGATGAGGCCAGCACATCCAACATCTCCCGCGCCTGACACGCCGCCATCGCGAGCAGGTTTGTTTACACCGGCAAGCGCCCTTCGAGGTTCATGCCCATACGGCTGAGCCCCCAGGACAGCTCGTCGATGCTGGCATAAGGCACCTGATTCACGTCGGTCCATGCGGGGCGATTGATCAGGTAGCTGCCGTCAGCTGTGCGCTCGACCATCGTTCGGACCACTTGGCCGAGTCTGTTGCGATGAATCAGTGTCCAGTTTCCGTTCGATTTCTCGAAAGTGAACATGCCTTGCCGATATAGCAGTCGATCAAGTGCTTCCGGTGTCTTTTCAAGCAACGGCAGTGGCATCTGCAAGCTCAAGTCAGCGTGCAAGGTGTCGAAGTTTCCGTCGGTTAATTCGGGTTGGGTGGCAAAGCCGCGGCCTACCTCAATGCCTCGATCCGTTTCAATCAGCAGGCTTTCTTCCGGCAGCACTTCTTCGATGCGCAAACCAATACCGCCCTGCATTTCGCTGATGCCGGACATTGCGCGAAAGGTGTTGATGTTTTCCTGATCCGTCAGCACCACCCATCTGCCCGCTCCGTTGAGCGTTTTGTCGGCCTCCATGATGGTGTGGGTGAGGTAGGTCTTGATGGCTTGCTCATGCATGTCGGGAAGTGATGGGCCGGGGAAACGGTAACTGGCCAGGCAGTCGGTTGCCTGAATCCGAATGCCATTTTGTTGAGCCGCCTTGACCACTTCAAGCGGGGTGAATCTGCCGGAGGGATCGCTTTTCAGCTTTTGCAAATACGCCTTGAGATCATCGGGCATTGACCCGGTCTTGAAGAATTGATCGAGTTCCACCTGGTTGAAATCGTTAAGCAGGCGATGGAAATAGATCGTCTTGACTTCCTGTTGGGCAAGGGTCGGCATGTTCTCGATGAGAAACCGCATGCTGGCAATGCGGTCCTGGCTTTCACCGATGACCAGGCCCGGTGCCGCTTCAAATATCTTCGGGAGCAGTTCTGCGGCAGTGGTTGATGGCGTCACGACTGGAAGCTGCGGACGAGGGGGTAATGAAGCGAAAAATCCACTGCGGGAAAAGAATTGACGGGCGTCTTGTGACAGCGTGGCGCGCGGGGCCGCGACGTATCGTGCGTAAGTGGACTCTGCGCGAAAGCTTCCGTCTGGCTGACGGACCAGTTTGATATGGGTTTCTCTCTCGC
This sequence comes from Pseudomonas sp. GW821-FHT12A04, assembly GCF_058807755.1. Classification (NCBI taxonomy): domain Bacteria; kingdom Pseudomonadati; phylum Pseudomonadota; class Gammaproteobacteria; order Pseudomonadales; family Pseudomonadaceae; genus Pseudomonas; species Pseudomonas sp. GW821-FHT12A04. Next base: position 113,052 of record NZ_JBXAQZ010000018.1, on the reverse strand, counting down.
CCATCGCCAGTAGTCTGATACTGAATCGGTTAGTTGCGTCGTATTGCGTGGCAGGGCGGCGCAGGATGGCCTGTGTTGGCTCTTGAACAGAGGCAGACTCAGAGGCCGGAGCAGATGTAGACGGCGGAACGCGGGACCCGCCCGGATGCCGGTTTCCACCACCCCTGAGCCCGGCTCGGGGTGTCAGCTCCCATTCGCCCTCGGCATTGAGACGCACAGGGAGTGAACCTGAAAACGCGTTGGGATTTTCAGGGTCGATGATGGCCCAGGTGCCGCCTCCGTTGGGATCGGCTTCGTAGCGCACGTAATAGGCCCTGTCATCGAGCAAGATCGCAGTGGCGGGGTTGGAGTCGAGTTGATAGATGCCCTGGAATTTTCCGGCTTCACTCACGGGTGTCCGCCCCTCGAGCAGTTCATTGGCTTGCCAGTGGTCCGGTATTTCGATGGGTTGAGAGGTTCCTGACAAGGGTGAATCGAGTTCACTTGCCAGCTCGACGGGCCAGCCCATGGGCTTCATGCCCTTTGCAACCAACGCTTGCTTGAGTTCTTCGAGGTTGTCCACTGTCATGGACTCGTAGGCTGGCCGAAGCGGGGTATCCAGATTCAGCCTTCCACCCGGTGTGGATCTGATGACGCTGTCTGCCATCCCGTTGTTGGCATTGCGATAAACCACAAGGACGCTGCTGCGGTAGCGCTGAAAGGTGAACATCCCCGGTTCAGGCAGCAGCGCTCGCAGTTGTTGCGGGGTCCTGTATGCCCACGGGGTTTGCATCTGCACGCGCCAGTCGCCTTTGATCAGTGCATGGACGCTGTCGAAGTCCATGCCATCAGATACGTAAAAAACAGGGGAATCCGGATAGTCCGCATGCTCCACAGCCAACCCCGGATCGGAGTTGATGGGTTGCGCTTGCCCCGGCGCTACGTCATCGATACGAATGCTCAGGGCATCGGTCTGTTCGCTAATGCCGCGATAGCCTCTGAATGTCGCCATGTTTTCCTGATTGACCAAGGCGATCCATTTGGCCGGTTCTTTCAATGCTTCGTTGAACCGGATGACCTCGCTGGCAAAAAAACTCCTGGCCATCTGGTAATCGGATTCCCAGTTAATCGCTTCTTTGTTGATGTTGTAGGTCGTCGACATGTCGAGGGCCTGAACCCGGATCTGTTGGGCATTGGCGGCTTTGACCAGCGCCAGCAGATTGAATTGGCCTGTTGGGTCGTTGCCGGCCTTGATGTCGAGTTTTTTCAGGTAGTTTTCCAGCTCGACGGGCATTTCACCTGTGCGCGCGAAGGTGTCCAATTCGAGTTGATTGACGTTGGCCAGCAGCTCCTGCAAGTACAGGGTCTTGACGCCATGTTGCGCGAGCGTTGGCATGTTTTCGATCAGGAACTGTTTGCTGCCGATGCTGCCCCGGCTCTCGCCGACGACCAGCCCCGGTTTTTCTGCGTAGGCCGCTTCAAACAGTTCGCCAGGCGTGGCAAACGCTTGTGCAGAGGGCGCCGGTTGGCTCAGCGTCGGAGGGTGAAGCTCGTACCAGGTCCTGGCGTCGCTGACCAGGTTGCGACGAGGTTCTTCCTGGGCCATCTCGAATTCGCTGAGGGTGATGACCTCTTGGTCGGCATCGGACATGAGTACGCTGTGGACGTCGATGTCTGCCACTGACCAGATCCGTCTGAACGGGCTGCGTACGTCGGGTCCACCCAGCGCCCATGCCCGCATTTCAGGGTCGTCAAGGCCCGGCACGTGAACGCCTGGCCGTTGTGACCACTCCTCGACGGCGGGGGAGGCGGCGTCCGCTGCTTGCATCCCGCCTCTGAGGCCCAATTTTGGAACGACTTCCCATTCTCCCGAATCATTCATAAACCGTACTGGAATCGAATCCGTGAAGGAGTCGGGATTGGCCGGGTCGATGATTGCCCAGTACCCACGCCCGTTGAGGCTGTTTTCATAACGCACGTAATAGGCGTTGCCGTTGAGTTTGATGGCGGACGAAGGATTCGAGGCGAGCCGATATGTACCCTGGAACTTGCCTGACTCACGAACCAGGGCATCATCGCTGAGCACATCATTAATCCTGAAGGTGTCCGGCACTGATGACGCTGGCCTGTCCTCAGTCGAGCCCGTGACAGCCTCTGATTCTCCTTCGATGGTTTCGACCTTCGACCCCGCGGTTTCGGCAGGTGTGGTTGATTCAATCAGGTCGGTCATTTCTTTGGCTTCGGCGGCGTCGATGTCCGGGCCGATTTCCTCCAGCGATCCTGGACCTTTGAGCACCAGGAGGTTGAACAGCAAATCAATACCGCTGAGCACGGCGCCAAGAACGCCGGCCTTGCGCTCCCCGGCGGTTTTGCCATTGACCGCCTGATCGATGTTCAAACCCAGGCTGGCGATACTGGCGCCGACCACCGGCAGGGCAATCGGCCAACCGACCACCGCCATGGGGCCGAATACTTTTAAACCGGCGCTGAGGTAACCGATCCAGAGTTTCTTGCGCAGATCGCCATTGGACGTCAGCGAGAGTTCGGCTTCGGCAAACATTGCGCTTTTGGTCGAGTTGCTCAACCAGCTGAATGCGTCGCCGGTGATGACCTGGTTTTTTTGATTGATCAGGTGATGATCGTACTTGCCCCAGGTGCTGACCAGCCGGTTCATGATATCGGTGATGTTCTTGTCGATGGCTTGACGATCGGCCAAGGAAAAATGCGTCATGAAGCCTCGGCGAGCCTCTTCTTCGTTCATCTGCTGCAACATCCAGTAGTGCATGTCCGTCGCGGTTTCCAGCACTTTGAAAGCGACGTTTTCACCGGGCAGGTACACGATCTGGCGCCCCTTGGGTGCGACGAAACGCAGGATGTTGGTGGCAAGGTACCCGTCGACGTCCAGAGCCCGAACAATGTCGGCGCAAGGGTGCTGAGCCCGCAGCATCTGCAGATCGACGGGCCAGTTGATCGGGCCCATTACGGCGTTCGTGACGAACTGGAAGTCATCGTCGCTCAACTGCCGTTTGTCCCTGGCCTTTACGGCTTGTATCAGAAAATTGCATTTGGCCAGGGTTCGGAAGTCGGTGCCGGACTGCTTCCAGAACGCGGTCAATTTGTCGGTATAGAGCGTGCTGAAATCGATGTTCCAGAACGCCTTCAGCACCTCGTTGCCGTGCAGGCGTACTTCGTTGGTTTCGTTGAACCTCCCGGCGTTCGGGCCGGCGGTATAAAAGCCTGCATAGACGTCAAGCAGGTCGGCGTTGTCCTGATCGCTGGTGCGAAAGCGCTGGATCACCAGCTGTGTCAGGGTCGTGGTTGACGTCGGCGTTGCTTTGACATGCTCCCACCCCGTGAACGTTTTCGAACTGCTTTCCGCTGTGTCGAAACGGTGGAAGTACACCTGATCCGGATCGAGGTCGGTAATGCCGGATTTTTTCAGTAAGTCGCTGGCGACTTCGTGCGCCGTGTCTTGCAGGCTCGGGCAAGTCTGGATCACGGTGGTGGCGATCGCCTTGAGCGCAGCCTTGTCGGCGGCATTGGGCAGCGGGCGTGTTTCGTTCGGGTTCATGCACTCTCTTTCCTTGAGAAAACGGGATGTCGAGGATGGCCGGTTTTTTCAAGGCAAGTGCACTACATAGTTATGCCCACAGCTGATGTGCGGCCACAGGTCACCCTTACCGTTTCGCAGTTGCAGGTGTATCGTATTCGCCTTTTGCAGGCTCCCGGGCCTGTCGCTGATACGTGAGGTAGTTGAGTTCATGTCGTTTACCCGTCGCCAAATCCTCGGTGGCCTGGCCGGTCTTGTTGTCGTTGGTGTCGGTGCAGGGGGCGCGTCGCGCTACTGGCTGGGCAAGATGGCTGACGCCGAGGCGGGCCACGACTATGAGCTGATCGCAGCGCCGTTGGACTTGGAACTGGTAGCCGGGCACAAGACCCAGGCTTGGGCCTTCGGCCCTTCGGCGCCGGGCACCGAGTTGCGGGTGCGCCAGGGTGAATGGCTGCGGGTGCGTTTCATCAACCACCTGCCGGTCGCCACCACCATCCACTGGCACGGCATCCGTCTGCCGCTGGAAATGGACGGTGTGCCTTACGTCTCGCAGCTGCCGGTGCTGCCGGGCGAATACTTCGATTACAAATTCCGCGTGCCTGATGCCGGCAGCTACTGGTATCACCCCCATGTGAGCAGCAGCGAGGAACTCGGTCGCGGCCTGGTCGGCCCGCTGATTGTCGAGGAGCGTGAGCCCACCGGCTTCAAGTACGAAAAAACCTTGAGCCTGAAGAACTGGCACATCGATGAGCAGGGCGCTTTCGTCGACTTCAGTATTCCCCGGGAAGCGGCCCGTGGCGGCACGGCGGGGCGTCTGTCGACCATCAACGGCATCGCGCAAGCGGTGATTGATTTGCCGGCCGGGCAGATCACCCGTGTACGTTTGCTCAACCTCGATAACACCTTGACCTATCGCCTGAATATTCCCGGCGTCGAAGCGCAGATCTATGCGCTCGATGGCAACCCCATCGAACCGCGCCCGCTAGGCAAGGAATACTGGCTCGGCCCCGGCATGCGTATCTGCCTGGCGATCAAGGCGCCGCCGGCCGGTGAAGAATTGTCCCTGCGCAACGGCCCGGTGCGCTTGGGTACGCTGCGTTCGGTGGCCAACACCGACGCCCCGACCGAGTGGCCGCCCGCGCTGCCCGCCAACCCGGTGGCCGAGCCGGACCTGGCCAATGCCGAGAAACTCAACTTCAATTTCGAATGGGTCGGTTCGGTGTCGGTGAACGTCGATAATGGTAAGCCGCCAAGCCTGTGGCAGATCAATGGCAAGGCCTGGGACATCACCGACAAAACCTGTGCCGACCGCCCGATCGCCAAACTGGAAAAGGGCAAGAGCTACATTTTCGAATTGAAAAACATGACCCAGTATCAGCACCCGATTCACCTGCACGGCATGAGTTTCAAGGTCATCGCCTCGAACCGGCACAAGGTCATTCCGTATTTCACCGACACCTACCTGCTGGGCAAGAACGAGCGCGCGCAGGTAGCGCTGGTGGCGGATAATCCGGGTGTATGGATGTTCCACTGCCATGTGATCGATCACATGGAAACCGGCCTGATGGCCGCTATCGAGGTGGCGTGATGCGTCAGATTCGTCCCGCCGCCATCATCGACCGCAGTCGTGATCGCGAATTCATGCGTGAGGCCCTGGCACTGGCGGCCCAAGGCGCGGCCCTCGGCGAAGTGCCGGTGGGCGCGGTACTGGTCCAGGATGGGGAAATCATCGGTCGCGGCTTCAACTGCCCGATCAGTGGCAACGACCCCAGCGCCCACGCCGAGATGGTCGCAATCCGCGCCGCCGCCCAGGCCGTCAGCAATTACCGACTAACCGGCAGTACGCTTTACGTGACGCTGGAGCCGTGCAGCATGTGCGCGGGTCTGATCGTGCATTCGCGGATTGCCCGGGTGGTGTACGGCGCGCTGGAACCCAAGGCGGGGATCGTGCAGAGCCAGGGGCAGTTCTTTACCCAGGGCTTCCTGAATCATCGGGTACTGCATGAAGGTGGGGTGTTGGCGGATGAGTGTGGAGCGGTGTTGAGCGAATTCTTCAAGGCCCGAAGAGCGAAACCAGCAGACTGAACCCGGACCTGTGGGAGCGAGCTTGCTCGCGATAGCGGACTAACATTCAACATCTCTGTTGGCTGACAGTGCCTCATCGCGAGCAAGCTCGCTCCCACAGGGTTCTTCTGTATTTGGGTGGTTGTGGTTTACTTCCGCGCCACAATCACCGCCCGCATCGGCGCCGGCAACCCTTCAATGGTCTTGCTGTGATCTTCCGGATCGAGGAAGTCACTGAGCGACTGATACTTCATCCACTCCGTCCCGCGCTGTTCCTCGATCGTGGTGGTGCTCACGTCCACGCACTTCACGTCTGTGAACCCGGCACGTCGCAACCACAACTCCAGCGCCGGCACCGACGGCAGGAACCACACGTTGCGCATCTGCGCGTAGCGGTCCTCCGGCACCAGCACCTGATGTTTGTCGCCTTCGACCACCAGGGTTTCCAGCACCAGCTCACCGCCCTTGACCAGGCAATCCTTCAGCGCCAGCAAATGTTCGATGGGCGAACGGCGGTGGTAGAACACACCCATGGAAAACACTGTGTCGAACCCTTCGAGGTTCGGCGGCAGGTCTTCGAACGGGAAGGGCAGGTGCCAGGCGTTCGGCTCGGACAGGTAGCGTTGCACCGCCTGGAACTGGCAGAAGAACAGCCAGTTCGGGTCGACACCGATCACGCTGTCCGCGCCGGCGCCAAGCATGCGCCACATGTAATATCCGTTGCCACAGCCGACATCGAGGATGCGCTTGCCTTTCAGGTTCAGGTGCGGGGCGACCCGTGACCACTTCCAGTCCGAGCGCCATTCGGTGTCGACGTGCACGCCGAACAGGTCGAACGGCCCTTTGCGCCATGGCGACAGGCCCATCAGCGCGGTACGCATTTGCGCGCGGGTCTCGTCGCTGCAATCGGTATCGAGCTTCAAGCCATTGAGCAAATCGACTTCACTCGGCTGGATCTTCGGCAGGGCGTCCAGCGCGCTTTGCCAGCGTTCCAGGTCGCCATGGCCCTTTTCCATTTTCTTGTCGAGTTGTGCTTGCAGGGTGTTGGCCCATTCGGCCAGCGGCGTGCCGGCCAGACGGCGGGCGAGGGGGGACAGATCAATCATGGCAAGGCAATCAACGAGGCAAAGTTAAGACACTGGAACCACGGCACGACTTTCGAGAACCCGGCGGCCAACAGGCGTTCGCGGTGTTCTTCGAGGCTGTCGGGCTTCATGACGTTTTCGATGGCGCTGCGCTTCTGGGCGATTTCCAGTTCGCTATAGCCGTTGGCGCGTTTGAAGGCGATATGCAGGTCGGTGAGCAACGCGTGTTCCTGCTCGTCTTCGAAACGCAGTTTTTCCGAGAGGATCAGGGCGCCGCCGGGCAACAGCGACTGACGGATGCGCGACAGCAATGCTGTGCGTTGGTCCCGGGCGATGAATTGCAGGGTGAAATTCAGCGCCACCACCGAGGCCGGCTGGAACTCCAGCGCCAGGATGTCGCCTTCGATCACCTCCACCGGCAGCAACTCCTGGAACATCGAGTCCTGACCGTTGAGGTACTCGCGGCAGCGTTCGACCATCGCCGCCGAGTTATCCACAGCGATCACCCGGCAGCCATCGGTGCGCACGTGCCGGCGCAAGGCCTGGGTCACGGCACCCAGCGACGAGCCCAGGTCATACAGCACGCTGCCCGGCTGGGCGAACTGCGCGGCGAGCACACCGAGGTTTTCGACGATGGTCGGATAACCCGGCACCGAGCGCTTGATCATGTCCGGGAACACCCGCACCACGTCCTCGTTGAAGGCGAAGTCAGGCACCTGGGCCAGAGGCTGGGCGAAAAGGCGATCGGGTTCTTTGCTCACGGCGGTTCCAGCGGTGTAGGTGGAAAAGGCCGGCATTTTAGCCAAGTTGGCGCGGGGATGCGCGGGTTGTCTGATAAACCGCCAAGCAGCCTGCAAAGTCTGTGTGTTCAGTGATATTGATATCGCGAGCAAGCTCGCTCCCACAAGGGCTGTGCAATACCTGTGGGAGCGAGCTTGCTCGCGATGGGGTCAGCGCGGTTTCTGAGTGAACGCCGATGCCGTGATCCCCCATTGCCCCAGCCAATAGCTGAGGATGATCACGTACGGCGCCGCGTCGAACGGCACCACGAAGCGGCTGATGCCGATCACGCTGTCGGAGAACACGAATGCCACTGCGCCCGCCGCCGCCAGTAGCGCCGAGCGTTTGGGCACATCGGTCCCGAGTCGGGCCAGGGCGCGCCACAGCATGGCGCTGATCGCCGTGCCATAGACAATCACAGGCACCAACAATGGCCCGAGGCCGTTGGAAATCAGAATCCCCAGCAGGACGGCGCCGACGCCGAGGGCCAGCACCAGTGGCAGCAATGCCGGACGCCGGCAATCGCTCAAATAGGCTTTCAGATAGGCCAGATGCGCAACCAGAAACGCCCCAAGGCCGAACACGAACAAATCCCCCGGCCATGCCAGCAACACGTCGCCGACCAGGGAGAAAATCAGCCCCAGGCTGATCCAGCGCCGATATTCGCCTGGTGGTGCGTCATGCAACCAGCCAAGCAGGGCCAGCACCGGCAGCGGCTTGACCAGCAGGCACAGCAGGGACGCATGCACGCTCAGGCCATAAAGGAAGGTCACTGCGCCCATCAGCGCCAGAATCAGCCAGCCCACGGTCAGTTGACCGAAATCGCGCAGTCGAACGAATCCACCGGCAGCACTTCCGGCGCCCATGGCTGTTGCGAGGTCAGGCGCAAACGTCCGGTGCCGGGCGCGAAAGCCTGAAAGCGCCAGGTCGAGACCCCGGCTGCGCCGACGATGCCAGCATCTTCCGGATTTCGATAAACCTCCGGGCCCAGGGCGTGCAATACACCGCCGGCCGAATCCTGGATTGCCCAGCGATAACCCGTGGTCGGATTGCTCGGCAGGGTCAGGATCAGGTTTTGCCCGTTGCTGAGTTTCACCGGACATTCGCTTTGTTTTTCCACGGTCACGTTGTGCGCAGGTTGCGTGGCGCATCCGGCAAGCAGGGCGAGGGCGAGGGGGACAAACAGGCGAATGGGGGACATAAGGTCAGTTGCTCCGGCGTTCACGACGAACGGCGAGCATAACTTAAGATGAGACAAAGTGTGACAGTCGCCCGCAATGGGGGTGTAAGAGTTGACGCTATCGCGAGCGGGCCACACACAGGGGGTAGAGGTAACCTCGTGAGAGCGACCTGCTCGGGATAAAGAAAATATTTACTGGTAGTGCTTAACGGTTAACTCACAAGAGAAAAACAGAAATCGCTTTCTGATGTAAATTCGATGCCATTCAGATCTTTGAACTTCATAACGACGTTGCCAGAGTACTGTTGTGTTTCGTTACTCACGGTCAAGTTCATGACACCTTCCAATGCCCAATGGCTGGTGTAGGCAGGGAAGTTTTCGGTATAGGCAATTTCTATCAAATAGTCCAGAGAGTTCAGTGTGTAGATTCCCGTCTCGATATGCTTGGGCATGTAAATGTCAAAGGCCCGGTCACGCGGGGTGTTTTTTTCTCCGGCCTTGAAAATGGCGAGGATTTCCCTGTTTCCGACGCTGGCGAAAAATTCTTCGGACCGGAAGTATTCACGATTCTGAAGGGTTGCATTCAAGTGGTTGTTTGGGCAGCAACGGCGAAATTTGACATTGTCATTAATGCGTTCGTCGACACCATTTCTTCGTTGTTTTATATCCATGGGGTTCTCTCCTTTGTGCTTTTCGCACGAATGATTTGAACCTTGAGGATATAGAGCCGAAGTGCCTGGATGTACTCTCTGTTCTGATGGGATTACAAACCTATTAATTATTTATTTTTAGTTATTGCTGGCCTCGAAAAAATGGTCAGGTTACGAGCCTGACCATTTCGAAATCACACTGTTTAATCAGAACAACACCTTCGCCACATCCGCAAAGCGCTTGGCGAAGTGCACGGTAATCCCTTCCTTCAGATACTCCGGCAACTCCTCGAAATTCCCCCGGTTGGCCTCCGGCAGAATCAGTTCGAAAATCTTCTGCCGCCGCGCCGCAATCACTTTTTCCCGCACCCCGCCAATCGGCAATACATGCCCGGTCAAGGTTAGTTCGCCGGTCATGGCCACGCCTTTTTTCGGCGGTTGGTTGCGTGCCAGCGATAGCAGGGCGCTGGCCATGGTCACGCCGGCGCTCGGGCCGTCTTTCGGGGTGGCGCCTTCCGGCACGTGCAGATGGACGAAGGCTTCGTCAAAGAATTTCGGATCGCCGCCATAGGACTTCAGGTGCGAGCTGACATAGCTATAGGCGATTTCCGCCGACTCTTTCATCACATCACCCAATTGCCCGGTGAGCTTGAACCCACGGTTGAGGGTGTGGATGCGCGTGGCTTCGATCGGCAGGGTTGCACCGCCCATGCTGGTCCAGGCCAGCCCTGTGATCACGCCGACCCCCGCCAGTACCTGCTCGTTGCGGAACACCGGCTTGCCGAGCGAAGCCTCCAGGTCTTTCGGCCCGAGCTTGATCACGGCTTTCGGTTCGTCGAGCAGTTTCATCACCGCTTTGCGCACCAGTTTGCCGAGGTTTTTTTCCAACTGGCGCACGCCGGCTTCACGGGCATAACCGTCGACCAGCGCCTTGAGCGCGCTGTCGCTGATGCTCAGGCTGCCCTTGGACACGCCGGCTTTCTCAAGCTGCTTGGGCCACAGGTGACGCTTGGCGATGGCGACTTTTTCTTCGGTGATGTAGCCCGACAGGCGAATCACTTCCATCCGGTCCAGCAGCGGGCCGGGGATCGAATCCAGAGTGTTGGCGGTGCAGATGAACAGCACTTTCGACAGGTCCATCCGCAGATCCAGATAGTGGTCGAGGAATTCGACGTTCTGTTCCGGATCGAGGGTTTCCAGCAGCGCCGAGGCCGGATCGCCCTGGTAGCTCTGGCCCATCTTGTCGATTTCGTCGAGCATGATCACCGGGTTCATCACCTCGACGTCTTTCAACGCCTGCACCAGTTTGCCCGGCTGCGCGCCGATGTAGGTGCGGCGATGGCCCTTGATCTCGGCTTCGTCGCGCATGCCGCCAAGGCTGAAGCGATAGAACGGCCGGCCCAGGGATTCGGCGATGGATTTGCCGACGCTGGTCTTGCCCACGCCCGGCGGGCCCACCAGCAATACGATGGAACCGCTGATCTCGCCTTTGTAGGCGCCGACCGCGAGAAATTCGAGGATACGGTCCTTGATGTCATCGAGGCCGGCGTGGTGTTTGTCCAGTACCTTGCGCGCGTGCTTGAGGTCGAGTTTGTCCTCGCCGTACACGCCCCACGGCACCGAGGTCGCCCAGTCGATGTAATTGCGGGTCACCGCATATTCCGGCGAGCCGGTCTCGAGGATCGACAGCTTGTTCATTTCTTCTTCGAGGCGTTTCTGCACCTGCGTCGGCAGGACTTTGCCCACCAGCCGCTGCTCGAACTGTTCGAGGTCGGCGCTGCGGTCGTCCTTGGTCAGCCCCAGCTCCTGCTGGATAACCTTGAGTTGTTCCTTGAGGAAAAACTCGCGCTGATGTTCGCCGATCTTTCGGTTAACTTCGGCGGAAATCTCTTTTTGCAGGCGCGCGACTTCGACTTCCTTGCGCAGCATCGGCAGGACTTTCTCCATGCGCTTGAGCATCGGCACGCAGTCGAGCACTTCCTGCAACTCGCTGCCGGTGGCCGAGGTGAGCGCGGCGGCAAAGTCGGTCAGCGGCGACGGATCGTTGGGGCTGAAGCGGTTGAGGTAGTTCTTCAGCTCTTCGCTGTACAGCGGGTTGAGCGGCAGCAGTTCCTTGATCGCATTGATCAGCGCCATGCCGTAGGCCTTGACCTCGTCGGTCGGCTCGGTGGGCTGGTGCGGGTATTCGACTTCCACCAGGTACGGCGGGCGGTGGTGCTTGAGCCAGGTCTTGAGGCGTACGCGGGTCAGGCCTTGGGCGACGAACTGCAGCTTGCCGTTTTCGCGGCTGGCGTGGTGCACCTTGACCAGCGTGCCGTAGAGCGGCAGGGCCGAGGTGTCGAAATGGCGCGGGTCTTCCTGGGGCGTGTCCATGTAGAACAGGGCCAGGGAGTGGTGATCGGATTTGCTGACCAGATCGAGGGTTTCGGCCCACGGTTCTTCGTTGACGATGACCGGCAGCACCTGGGCCGGGAAGAACGGTCGGTTATGGATCGGGATGACGTAGACCTTGTCCGGCAGGTTCTGGCCAGGCAGGGCCAGGCCTTTGCCAGGTTTGTGCTGCTGGGCGTTTTCCGGATCGGCGTATTCGCTCGGGTCTTCGGGGAATTCCTGCTGGTCGCTCATGGGGGCACCTGCGCAATGGGTATGGGTCTTAGATGGGGCAGGTTGGCGGTGGTTTCAACGGTCATTTTCTGCGACGCGGTGTTTCGCAGGTATGTTCAGCGCAGAGACAGGTTAGCTGGATTTCGCGGCGACACTATCCCCTGTGGGAGCGAGCTTGCTCCGGGCGGCGTTCCGACGATGAGGCAAGGACAGACACCCTTGAAGTGACTGTCAGACCGCTATCGCGAGCAAGCTCGCTCCCACAGGGGGCGGGGGTGATTTGAAATCTGCGATAACAAAAAAGGCGACGTCCTCACGGACGTCGCCTTTGTTTTGACTGCCGCTAAAACTTACTCGGACAGTTTGTAAGCAATCACATAGTCACCCATTTTGGTGCCCAGTGAGCCGTGACCACCGACGACCAACAGCACGTACTGCTTGCCGTCCTTGCCGGTGTAGGTCATCGGTGTAGCCTGACCGCCAGCCGGCAGGCGCGATTTCCACAGCTCGTTGCCGGTGTTGACGTCATAGGCGCGCAAGTACTGGTCCAGCGTACCGCTGAGGAAGCCGACGCCGCCGGCGGTGACCATCGAGCCGCCCATGCTTGGCACGCCGAGTGGCAGGCCGATAGGCAATGGCGAGCTGTCGCGGCTGGTGCCGTTCTTGCGTTTCCACACGACTTTGCTCGTGGTCAGGTCGATGCCGGCCACGTAGCCCCAGGCCGGAGCCTGGCACGGTACGCCTAACGGCGACATGAACGGGTGCATGATCACCGCGTAAGGTGCGCCCGTGTTCGGTTGCACACCCGCGGTTTCGCTCTCGCGCTTGCTGTCGGCTGCGACTTCGGCACGAGGCACCATCTTCGAGACGAAGGCCATGTAGTTCGGACTGGTGAACAGCATCTGGCGAACCGGGTCGACCGAAACACCGCCCCAGTTGAAGACGCCGACGTTACCCGGATAGATCAGGCTGCCCTGTTCCGACGGCGGGGTGTACTGGCCTTCGTAACGCAGTTCCTTGAACTGGATGCGGCACAGCATCTGATCGAACGGGCTGGCGCCCCACATGGCTTTTTCGGTCAGTTCCGGGGCCAGCAGGTTCAGGTCCGAACGAGCCTGGGTCGGCGCGGTGCGGTCACCTTTTACGGCACCTTGCGGAGCCGGAATCTCCTTGATCGGGATGATCGGCGTGCCGTCACGACGGTCGAGGACGTACAGGCTGCCCTGTTTGGTCGGGGCGATCAGCGCAGGTTTCACGCCGTCGGCGGTTTTCATGTCCAGCAGGGTTGGCTGGCTGCCGACGTCCATGTCCCACAGGTCGTGGTGAGTGAACTGGTAGTTCCAGCGCACCTTGCCGCTGGCCAGATCCAGCGCGACCAGGCCGGCGCTGAATTTCTCGGCGCCTGGAGTGCGGTCTGCACCCCACTGGTCAGGGGTCTGGTTGCCCAGTGGCAGGTAGACCATGCCGAGTTTTTCGTCGACGCTGGCCAGCGACCACATGTTGGCCGAGTTGCGGCTGTAGTGTTCGCCCTCTGGCAGCGGTTCGGTCGCGTCGGGATTGTTGCTGTCCCAGTTCCACACCAGATGACCGTCGTGTACGTCAAAGGCACGGATCACGCCGGATGGCTCGTTGGTCGACTCGTTGTCGGTGACGTGGCCGCCCATGATCACCAGATCACGAGTGATCGCTGCTGGCGAGGTGGAGTAGTAGCCGCCGGCGGTGAACGGGCCGATGCCTTGAGTCAGGTCAACCACACCGTTTTTACCGAAGCCTTCGCAGATCTTGCCGGTGTCGGCGTTGAGTGCGATCAGGCGTGCATCGGCGGTTGGCAGGTACAGACGACGCGGGCAAGCCTGGGCAACGGCTTTGCCAGTCTCGGAAATCACTGCGGAGGCAGCGCTTTCAGACTTGGCGTAGGCCGCTTCGTCGTAGTACGACACGCCACGGCAGGTCATGTGGGCGAAGCCCTTGAAGCCCACCGGGCTCTTGATCTGCGGGTCGAAACGCCACAGTTCCTTGCCGGTGTCCGGGTCCAGCGCCAGCACCTTGCTATGGGCGGTGCAGGCATAGAGCATGCCGTTGGCCTTGAGCGGGGTGTTTTCGTTGGTCAGTTCCACCGGGTCATCAGCGGTTGGCAGATCGCCGGTCTGGATACGCCAGGCTTCTTGCAGCTTGCCGACGTTGGCCGGGGTGATCTGCTTGAGCGGCGAGTAGCGGTCACCGAATTCGCTGCGGCCATAGGCCTGCCAGTCGCCTTCGGGCATCTGCGGCGCGGTGCTGGTCATGTCCGCGTTGTCGCGACCCAGTTCGCCGAAGGTTTCGCCCGGATGGGTGAACTGGCTGGCCACGGCGGTGGCGCCGGCCAGGACCACGGCCACGCTCAAGGCGCCAGTACCCATAGGGGCAGGGCCGTTGATCAGCAATGGACGACGGAACCACGGCAGCAGCATCACCACACCGAGGGCGAACCACAGCGCCAGGCGCGGCACCAGTTGCCACCAGTCGAGGCCAACTTCCCACAGCGCCCAAACAGTGCTGGCGAACAGCACCAGTGCGTACAGGCCCAGCGCCGCGCGGCGGGCGGCGATCAGCAGGACGCCGCTCAGCGCGATGCCGATACCGGCCAGCAGGTAATACAGTGAGCCGCCAAGCATGCTCAGCTTGATCCCCCCGGCCAGCATGGCCAGGCCCATCAGCAGAAGCAATATGCCGAGCAGGGTCGGCAATAGACGGCTTCGGCTCAAGGCACCATCAGTGCTCATAGTGTGATTCTCCGTGACGTTTCAAGTAGTCCCGCGCAAGTTCACTGTAGATGACGATCTTGTGCGGGCAGGGTTCATATAAAACGGGTTTGGTTGACGCATACCCTGTGGGAGCTGGCTTGCTCGCGAGAAGCCTGAGAACACCGCGGGGTGTCAGGCTCCAAGCGTTATCGTTCACGTCCATCGCGAGCAAGCTCGCTCCTACAGGGGGGTTGTGGTGTTTTTTAGAACGACGACTGGACCTTGATCCCGCCGATCAGCGCGTCATCGACCTCGTCCACGCCACCGGGATGGCGGATGTATTGCAGGTTCGGGCGCACGGTCAGCCAGTTGGTCACGTGCACGCCGTAATAGAGTTCGGCGCTGTATTCGGTGTCCTGGGGCGGCAGGTAGGACGGATTGTCGTAGTCGAAAACAACATTGGCCTGGTTGGTCGCCTCGGCATTCTTGCGATAGGCCGGGTTGACGTGGACGCGGGCCATGGCAAAGCCGATGTCGTCCCTGGCGCGCGCATCGAGCAGGCCTTTGTAGACGAGGCCGGCCTGGACGTAGTTGTCGATGGCGTTGGTTTTTTTGTCGTGCATCGTGCCGTTGGCGAACAGGCTCAAGCCGCGAGAGTGGTCGCTGGCGAGGCTGGTGACTTGCTGCTGAAGGCCCAGCCACGCGCCGTGTTTGCTCGACGCGCTGCGATAGGCTTCGCCACTCAGGGCGGCAGGCTGGCCATTGCTGTCCTTGTAGACGTCGGTGGCGTTAGCGCTGCTGTAGTAGTAACCGGCGCGGTATTCACCCGGCAGGCCGTTGAGTTTCGGCGTCCACACCAGCTCTACCGGCAGGACTGCGCCCTGGGTGCCGCTGCCGCTGAGCTTGAAACCGTTGTCGCGGTCAAGGTTCGACGGGTTCTGCTCATACGCGCCGATCTGCGCGTACAACTCTGGCGTCAGGTGATATTTGACCCGCAGCGCCCACTGGCTGACCGGCCAGTTGTACCAGATGTCACCGGCCCAGTTGCCGACCTGGGAGCCGCAGAACGCCAGGTTCTGGAAGTCGCAGGGGAAGCTGTTGAAGTCTTCGCCTTCGCCGAAGCGGCCGACCTTGATGTCGAGCTTTTCATCGAAGAACTTCTGCTGATACCACATCTGCGTCAGGCGCCAGGTCTGGCCGCGGCCCCAGACTTCCTGGGCCGAGGTGAAGCCGCCGACACGCGGGTCATTGATGCGGTCGTTGCTGATGTTGTTGCCGCTGCGTTCGGTGATGGTCAGCTGGAACTCGGCATCGTCCCAGCCGAGGATCTTCTGCAAGTCCAGGTGGGTGCCCAGGCCGAACTGGTCGCTGTAGCGCGCGGTGCGGTCGTGGTCGTAGCCGCCGTGAAGGTTGCTGCCCATTTCGCCGGTGTAATCCAGTTTGAAGTCATAGCCTTTTTCCGCCAGCTCCGTACGTGTGCCGTTCCAGTCGCCGAGCATCCACGGTGAGTCGCTATCGAATGCCGGAGCGGCCTGGACACAGGTGGCGAGGCCGAACGCGGTGAAACCGCCGATCAGTTTGAGGGCGTTGTGGCAAGAGACAGTCTTAAAGACAGCGCTGTCTTTCGAAAATCGCAAATCAGGCATAGGGAAGAAATTCTTGATCTTTTTCTGGGGGATGAGCGGAAGAAGTGACTGGCAGAAGCGTTTCAGCTAAAGCGTGCGCAAGGATAATGTTCCGTTACAAATAGAGAAAGGGCTTTTGCTGACATGCATCCTTTCAATTTTGGTAACAGTGTTCTCCTGTAGGAGCGAGCTCGCTCGCGATGGTCGTGAACGATAACGCGTCAAACCGGATACCCAGCGGCGTCGTTGCGTTTTTCGCGAGCAAGCTCGCTCCTACAGGATTCCAGGATTCCAAGATCACCTACATTTAACAGACCGCTTCCACCCGAAGAAGCCCTCGGCTAAGGTGCGCGGCTTTCCCATTCCAACATCGCTGAAGGCCCGGCATGACCGAACACAACACTGATCCGCTGCATGGCGTGACGCTGGAACAGATCCTCAACGCGCTGGTTGACCACTACGAGTGGTCGGGGCTGGCCGAGCGCATCGATATCCGCTGCTTCAAGAGCGACCCGAGCATCAAGTCGAGCCTAACATTCCTGCGCAAAACCCCGTGGGCGCGGGAGAAGGTCGAACGCCTGTATGTGAAGTTGATGCGCACCAAACGACCGCTTTGAACATGGTCAACCCGTCTGTGTTACGCCGTCGTTTTGCGGTCGTGGCTGCCATGCTCGGCTGGGCGGGGTTGAGCATCCAGATGTACCTGATTTTCCATTCGCGCTGGACGCTGGGCGCCAGCCTGATCGGCGGGCTGGTGAGTTTTTTCAGCTATTTCACCGTGCTGAGCAACACCCTGGTGGCGACCGTGCTGACCTGTGCAGTGACCTCCCGCGAGTCGGCGGCGCGTCGCTGGTTCTTGCAGTCGTGGGTCAGTAGTGGCATTGCCGTGAGCATCGCCGTGGTGAGCCTCGCTTACAACCTGCTGCTGCGCCACTTGTGGCATCCCGAGGGCTGGCAATGGCTGGCCGACGAACTGTTGCACGACGTCATGCCGCTGCTGTTTCTGGTGTATTGGTGGAGTTGCGTGCCCAAGGGCAGGCTGCGGGTGGGACACATCGGGTTATGGGTGATCTATCCGCTGGTCTACTTCGCCTATTCGCTGCTGCGCGGGCATTTGCTGGCGGTTTATCCCTACCCGTTCATTGATGTCGAGAAGCTGGGTTATCCACAGGTGTTTATCAATGCCGGGGGATTGTTGGTGGGGTTTGTGGTGATTGCCTTGCTGGTGATTGGGCTGGATCGGTGGCGTACCGCCCGGAAGTGAACGCTGATTGTGGCGAGGGGGCTTGCCCCCGTTGCGCTGCGAAGCAGTGCTAAAAGCTGCAATGAGTATTTATCTGAAACACCGCATCAGCAGATTTTACGACTGCTTCGCAGCCGAACGGGGGCAAGCCCCCTCGCCACAAAGTCTTTAACCAGCGATTGAGCGAGCAGATCACTCCTCGACACTGTCCCCCAGTTTCCAGTAACCCACCGCCTTGACGAACTGCTCGTCCAGCCCGTGCTCATCCAGCAGCACCCGACGAATCTGCCGCGACACTTTGCTCTCGGTCGCCACCCATGCGTACAGGCTGCCGGCTGGCACCTGGATCTGGCGCACCGTGCTCAACAAATGATCTTTGCCGCCTTCGCGCAGCACCCAGATCACATTGACCTCGGCAGCGCTCTCCAGCACTTGCTGCTCCTTGCCGTTTTCCACTTCGACAATCACCAATGCGCGTCGATTGGCTGCCAAGCCTTCGAGGCGTCGGGCAATGGCGGGTAGGGCGGTTTCGTCGCCGATCAGCAGATAGCTGTCGAACATGTCAGGCACGATCATCGAACCCCGTGGCCCGCCGATGTGCAGGAACTGCCCCGGTTTGGCCTGTTCGGCCCAGGTCGAGGCAGGGCCGTCGCCGTGCAGTACGAAGTCGATGTCCAGTTCCAGGGCGTCCAGATCGTAGCGACGCGGGGTGTAGTCGCGCATCTCAGGCAGCGGACCATTGTCCTTGCCGGCGCCCAGCACCAGGGTTTCCAGCGCCGCGGCCTGTTCGGCATTTTGCGGGAACAACAGTTTGACGTGATCGTCCGTGCCGAGGCTGACAAAGCCTGCCAATTCAGGGCCACCCAAGGTAATCCGGCGCATGCGCGGAGTCAGGTCGACCACGCGCAACACTTCCAGGCGACGGCGTTTGATTTCGTGCATGACACGGTGAATGGTTGAGGCGATGACTTCAGTCATTCGGCGTTCTCCTGAACGGGTTGAACGGCGGGGCCGTCGACGATGGCTTTGGCGGTGTCGTTGAGCAGGACAGCGACGCGGTGGATTTCTTCCTTGCTCCAGCGGCCGTGGTGCAGTTGCAGCGCGTGGCGCAGGTTATGCACGGCTTCGTGAATTTCGGGCGGGCGATCATGGCCGCGCAGCGAGCGTTTGCTGACATCGATGCGCACCCGCACACCTTCAAGGGCGATGGCTTGCTCTTTCAAGGACAGACGTCCGGCGTCGGTCACGCTGTAGCGTTTTTTTCCGCCTTCGGCGTCGCCCTGGATCATTTCGCTCTCTTCCAGAAAGGTCAGGGTCGGGTAGATCACACCGGGGCTGGGGCTGTAGGCGCCGTCGAACATGCCTTCAATCTGGCGGATCAGGTCGTAGCCGTGGCAAGGCTGTTCGGCGATCAGTGCCAGCAACAGCAATTTCAGGTCACCGGGGGCAAAGACCCGGGGGCCGCGACCACCGCGCTCACGTCCGGGGCGTTTCTCGAAGCCGTCGCGGCCGTCGCCGTGTTCACGGTGGGGGGAATGATGGTCTCTCATTTCTGCTTTCTCTCGTCGTGTTTAGATACAACTTAAGATATATCTTAACGAGAAAGCAAGCCCCCCTGACCGGTGGCCGTTCCGAGCGTCGAGCCGATGACCCCGCCAAAACCGCAAAAATAGTGGTAATCAGTGCGGGTGAAAAACCTGAAATTAGTGTTAACTCTCTAATGTTGGGTTTTGGCCTGTTAAATGCGGGGTTTGTGGTATTGGTCTTACAGAAGTAACTTCGTTAGTTTCTGCTTGTCATTGCCGTTAGTGTGCGGTTTGTAGTATTTCTCTTACAGTCAGACATTGGTTTTTAAGTTATTTCAGGTTTTTTCTTTCTCGGGTGATAGCACTTTGGCTACGCACTTGCAGGAACGTTCCTGCTTACTTTCCAGATAAATTGATCGATCATCTTTCGGCGTTGAAAGTTCAGCTGAGCAAATAGCTGCTCGTGACGGTTTTGCTCAACTTGAACTTTCTGCGCTTATCCTTTTAAAAGACAGGTACTGAAAGATGTTCAAGAAAATCGCGTTTGCTGCTCCTCTGGCTGTTCTGGCTCTGAGTTCTTCCGCCGTATTTGCCGCGGGTGAAGCCCGTCACTCCATCAACCTTGTCGCGCATGTACCGACCAACGGTTTCTACGTGGTACCGGTCGATCCGGATCTGGTCAACAAGGATCAGAGAATGGATTACATTCCAAGCAAGGGCACCATGGATGAGGTCAACGGTTTCTTCGACGTACGCAACAACAACGGCTCGGTGCATGCCAGCCTTGAAAGCGTGCCGGAGCTGATCAGTGGTGCATCCAAAATTGGCCTGCAAGTGGCACTCAACAATGTAGTGCTCACCACGACTCCGCAAATGGTGGTTGGCGAGACCGAATCGAATGTCAATTACCGTGCCCCACTCAACATCAAGGCACAAGGCACCACCTTTGCACCAGGTGATTACACCGGTGCCGTCACCATGATGTTCGACGCTGTTCCTCCGGTTGCTCTTTGAACTTGATCAAGAGTCATAAGCGCTTACTTGTATAAGTAACGTGACCGACCGGCAATATTAAAAGTTGCCGGTCGGGTTTCAACTTCTTTGATATTAGAGTATTCGTTCATGTTCCCGATGACGCCCATCGCGGCAGCGCTTGCGTTGCTGTTATGTAGCAGCGCATTTGCGGCGCCCGCTTCCGTTGATAATACGCCGCGAAGTTTGCTGGCCCAGGCCAAAGGCTTGCCGGCAGAGTTCGAGGAGCATTTTTTCGACGTTCCGTTGGCGGTCCGGGTCGAACTCGATCAGCAACCGTTGGGCGAGGCGATGATTGTATTGTCCCGCGATGACCGGGTGACGTTGCTCGATTTCACCGACACCAGTGAAAGCCGCTTCGGCGCCAGCGAACGCGAGACTTGGGCGGATATCCTCAAACCCGGCGTGGCGCTGGGCGCCTGCAGCGGTCAATGCCCGGAGCAGATGCTGGCGGTGCACTACAACCTGGAAAATTCATTGCTGTCGATCGTCACCGAAAATGCCGAACGCGACAGCGAAGCCAAGCGTTTCTACGATCAGCCTGAAGGCGGCAGCAGCGGCCTGATGGTGCGCAATCAACTCAATCTCAACGGCGGCCAGGATCAAGACCTGGGCGGTCGTTTCGGTCTGGAAGCCAGCGGCAGCCTGGGCAACTGGAGCCAGACCTTCAACATGCAACTGGCGCGTCTGGGTGGACCGGACGACAAGACCTATCACGCCGTGCATGAGCTCTTCACCCAGCGCGAACTGGAGGGCAGTTTTTTCCGGCTGGGGTACTTCACGCCCAACTCCGAAGGCTTGACTCGCCAGCCCCGTTCGTTCGGCACCAGCCCCGACACCGCCGTCGGCGTGATGTACGGCAGTTCCGACAGCCTGGCCATCGACAGCCCGAAACCCAGCGTCTACCCGGTTTATGTCACGGCCAACCGTCAGGGTTCCGTGGAAATCTATCGCGATGGCCTGCTGATCAACACACAGTCAGTGCCAGCAGGGTTGCAGACCCTCGACACACGGCCATTGCCGGGCGGTATTTACGAGGTGGAAGTGCGGTTGATCGAAGATGGTCAAATCACCTCGACCACCCAGGAGCTGATCTATAAGCCGAACAACTGGCGCAACCACGATGAGCGCTGGCGCTACAACCTGTTCGCCGGGCAGGAAAGCAAACTGCTGAGCAACTGGGATCAACAGAGCAGTGGCGATGCCACGGCGGGCGCCTCGATCAATTACCTGCTGCACCCACGGGTGATTCTCGGACTGTCGGCACGCCAGGTGCGCGAAAAACTCCAGTACGGCAGCTCCATTGACTGGACCCTGGGCAACAGCACCAGCGTCTACGCCAATCTTTACCAGACCGAAGACCACGGCACCGGCGCCGATCTGCAAGGCCTGTACAACTACGGCTCTGGCAGTCTGGTGATCAGCCACAACCGTAGCTGGCTCGACACCACCAACACTTATGACATCCTGCCCGACGGCACCCGCGTACGCCAACGCAATGTGTTCACCGGCCAGACCAGCAACTCGTCGCTGGCGCTGAACCACCGCATCAGTCGCAAGAGTTCGCTCAACGCGCGGGTGTCCCACAGTGAGGGCAATGTCGAGGGCGTCGGCGTCGACCTCGGCTGGACCCAACGAACCCAGTTGTTTGGCAGCGATGCCAACTGGCGCCTGTCGCTGTTCGACCGCCCAGGCAGTTACAGCAGTGGCGATGCGCGCAATCGCGGTGTCGACCTGAGCATCAACATGGCGCTCGGCGGTCCGGGCCAGCAGATTTCCGGCAGCATCGGCAGCCGCACCGCCCGTGAGGGCGGTCGCGACAACAACGCCTCGCTCGGTTACCGCAAAGACCTGCAAGACCACGTGTTGCAGAGCGTCTCGGTGACGGCGCTGACCGACACTTATGGCGTCGGTTTGTCGAGCCTGGCGAACTTTCGCACCGACGCCATCAATGGCGACGGTTTCATTCAACGCTCTTCGTTCAACGACAACTTCACCGGTGGCGTGAACCTCGACAGCACGCTGGTGGTCGGCGCGCAACGCATGGCATTGACCAGCCAGCATCAAGGGCGCGGCGCCGGGATGATTGTCGACGTCGAGTCCGACATCGACGGTATCGCCTTGCGCGCCGACGACCTCAGTGGTGGCAGCGCGGCGCTGCGGCCGGGGCGCAATTTCATTCCGCTCACGGCCTACAAAAACAGTTCGGTGAGCTTCGACTTCGAAGGCAATCACGTGCCGGCGGCCAGCATCGAACCGGCGCGCACTCGCTATCACCTGAACAAGGGCGGTGTGGAGTACCGCAAGGTGCGGGTGATGAAAACCCTGACCGTGCTCGGGCGCCTGATCGATCCGCAGGGGCGGCCGCTCAAGGGCCACCACGTGATCAACCACGCCAGCCGTGGGGTCAGCGAGGTCGACGGTTTCTTCTCGATGGAAATGAACGCGGGTTCACCGACCCTGCAAGTGCGATATGCCGACCAGTTGCTCTGCCAGTTCCGTCTCGATACCGACAAACACCGCAATGAAAACAACGTGCTGATGATCGGTGATTTGCGCTGTTCGCCGGACACCTTGGCGGACGCCAATCGCACGGCTGAGACGGCGGGATGACGGATATCCGGTTCAAGGGATTTTTGAGGTCATGTCAAATGTTAGATATTTCACAAGTTAAAAGGTCAGCCATATATGCAGCCGCTGTTGTTGGAGTAGTCGTGGCGCTGTTCCCTGCTTCAGCCGCAGCGGTCACCCAACAAATCAGGGCAGTGTTTTACCCTGATGCATCTAACCCTCAATTCAATAAGTTCGAAAATAGAACGCCGTTAAGTGGTTTTTGCTTGGATAACCCACCTCAATGCCACGCTGAAAACCTGTTCAGCTTACGCCTGCCTATTCTCTCTTACTCGAATGCAACCATTGTGGGCGGTCATACCAACAAGCGTTTGGGGGCGATGTTTAACATTCCTTCGCAATGGCAAGACGTGACCGTCAGCCACCCAACGGCGCCCCCTCAAACCGTCAGGTTCCGGGTGGCCGGCATGGGCGTGGCCTACAAATTACCTCTGCCGGCACCCGAACTGACCGGCGGGTTAGGCCATAACTATCTGTTTGAGGGCGGTACCTGGAGTTATGCCGGTCCACCGTGCACCGGTTTAATGGGTGCGGGTAATGACATTGGTTTCAATAGTTTCTGGCGGCACCCGGTTAGCGCCGAGATTTGCGCCAAGAAGGCTGTTTTCGATATTCCACAACCCTTCAAATATGAAACATTCGACATTACTTATGAGCTTGATACTCCCAATCCCCAAGACATGGTTTCGGGGCAATACACCGGACAGCATATTTTTCGAGTTGGGCCAAGCCAGGATTTTGATTTGGGCGATGTGATGATTCCTCAGGACAACGTCATCGTTCTTGATTTTCTTCTCGACGTTGAACATGTGTTGAAAATCGACATCCCCCCCGGCGGTGAAAAAATTCAGCTGGTCCCGGCTGGCGGCTGGCAGAGGTGGTTGCATGCGGGGCGAAAACCCGTGCGGTTGTTCCGTGACCAGACCTTCAACATCTCGGCCTCATCGCGTTTCAAGATGCACATGGAGTGTGAGTGGAGCACTGCCTACGACTGCATGCTCGATGACCGCGTCTCCAAGCGGGGGGTGGAGCTGCAGGTCTTTGTCACCCTGCCCAATGGCCTGACCGACACGAGCGGGCAACCCGTCAGGCACATGCGTTTGCGAGCGGGCGCGGCCAATGCGTTGAATTTCCAGCCGGGCTTCTACGTCGACAGGGCGCCGGGTGTTCTGCACTTTGAAGTGCCCCAGAGTCAAATGGCATTCATGCTCGAACCGGGTGCCGGTCCTTACTACAAGGGCAAAGTCACCGTGATCTGGGATTCGGAAATCTGATGGGCCGTCTATCGATGGACCGCGCCTGTGTTGTGTTCAATGTCATGAGGTTCAAAGGTATGAAACGTCTGTGGTTGCTGTTGGGTTTGAGCGGGTTTTCTCTGGCGGTTCAGGCCGGTCCGCAGATCAACGTCGGAACGGTGTACGACTATCTGGACGGCGACAAGAGCACTTACCTCAAACGCGTATTCAACAGCGGCGACAGCACCGCGTTCGTCAAGGTCAACATCCTGGAAATCATCTACGACGCCGATGGCACACATCGCGAAATACCGGTCGCAACGCAAGCGGATGGCAGCGGTCGGGATGGCTTAATGGCCAGCCCCGCACGGCTGATCGTGCCGGCCAATGGCATGCAGGGTACGCGTTTGCTGCACTTGGGCGCTCGTGACACCGAACGTTATTTCCGCGTGCGCTTTGTGCCGGTGGTTCCGGAAAAGGAAGATGACTTCGCGGTGTCCAGTGAAGAGCGCGAAACCTACAAGGAGAACCTGTCGGCGGGGGTCAACGTGATGACCGGGTTTGGCACTGTGTTTTTTGTCCGTCCCAAGAACAGCCGTTTCGACAGCGTGATCGATGACAGCGCCGATGTTTATCGACTGCGCAACAACGGCAACACCGTGGTGGTGATCGATGAGTTTCGCAATTGCTCGCTGAAGAATGAAACCGAGTGCGAGCCGACCACCAAGCATCACGTTCTGGCGGGCAAGTCGTTCGAGTTCGAGAAGAAACCCGGTCGGGAATACCGCTTCAACCTGATCGAAGGCGCTGAAAAAAAAGCGTTGCGCGTTGCCAGCCAGTAACACCGCCAAAGGCGGGTTGACTCACCGCTTTCTTTTACGCAACAGGTAACTGACATGATCAAGCAATCGGCCATCGCCCTCTGTGTGGGCGTGATGGCGTGTGCCCAGGCTTTCGCGGCACGGGAAGAGCGCACGTTCGAAGTGTGGGCGGATATTCCGACCCTGGGCTTTTACGTGCTACCGGCCGAGACGAACTGGATTCATCTGGAACAGACCCTGCCGTGGAATCGCAACACGTCGAAGCTCGAAGGGTTACGCAAGAATTTCGACGTCAAGCACGACACCAGTGCGATCGAAGCGCGACTGGACGCCGAGCCCTATCTGTTCAACGGGCGGGAGGACCAGAACATCTACTTGCGGGTCACCTTCAATGGCCAGGAGTTGAGCCACGAGGCGACGCCGCGCGAAGTGGTGTCGGCGGCGCAGGCGATGGCAGGCGGGCGCTTTGCTTTGGAAGTCCAGCCGAAAGAGCCGGCCGGTGGTTATAAACCGGGCACTTACTACGGAACGGTGCAATTGATTTTCAGTGCCGCGGCACCCTGATCTGTTTTTGACAGGGCCCAAAAGTGTGAGAGCACACGGGTGTTGCAGCGTTTGAATGTCGAGTGGATATCGCCACCCAGGGAGCAGGGCGGCTTTTCGGAGATGGATACAGATGAATGTCACAGGTGTTTTGTTTTCAACGAGGCTTTTATGGTTATGGAGTCTTTTAATGGTGTGGTGGCTGATGCCCCAGGCGTTGGCACAAGACGTATCAATCACGGCGTTGTTCAAGCCTGATTCGGCTCATCCGCATCTCAACCAATTCAAGAACACTACTCCGCCCAGTGGCTACTGTCAGCTATATCCGGGGCAATGTGAGGAAAACAAGACGTTCAGCCTGCAAGTCCCGATTCGATTCGATTCCAGCCAAGCGATCCCGGCCAACCATGCATCGCCGCGCCAGGGCGCAACGTTCAAGGTGCCGGCGCAATGGCGTGATCTGACGGTTCGTCACGAATCCGGGGAAGTGGAGACTGTAAAGGTGAGGATTACGGGTGTGGGCTCCAGGCATGTGACACAAGATGTGATGCAGTTGGTGGGCGGCGCCGATGATTATCGGATTGCGCACAACCTCTTATGGGGATCGAGCTGGGTGAACTCCCCGCCGCCATGTCTTTACAGTGGCGTGGGTTACTACGGTACCAACTACTACGGTTTTTTCTGGAAAACACCGGTTGAGGCCGCGTGTGATAAACAGGCGAAATTCAATATTCCGTGGTTGCGCTACGACCATCTGGATTTTTCCTATGAACTGGTCACGCCCAATCCATTGGGCATGTTGGCAGGCCATTACACAGGCTCGCTCACCTACACGATCGGCCCCAGCGGCGACTTCGATTTCGGCGATGTCATGCTGCCGAGCAGTCCGGTGTTAACCATGAACTTCAACCTCGACGTTCAGCACACCCTCAAGGTCGACATTCCGCCCGGTGGTGAGAAAGTCCAATTGGTACCGGCCGGTGGCTGGCAGAGCTGGTTGCAGGCGGGGCGCAAACCGGTGCGGTTGTTCCGTGACCAGACCTTCAACATCTCGGCCTCATCGCGTTTCAAGATGTACATGGAGTGTGAGTGGAGCACTGCCTACGACTGCATGCTCGATGACCGTGTCTCCAAGCGTGGGGTGGAGCTGCAGGTCTTTGTCACCCTGCCCAATGGCCTGACCGACATGAGCGGGCAACCCGTCAGGCACATGCGAATGCGATCGGGCGCCGCCAATGCGTTGTATTTCCAGCCGGGTTTCTACGTCGACAGGGCGCCGGGTGTTCTGCACTTTGAAGTGCCCCAGAGTCAAATGGCATTCATGCTCGAACCGGGTGCCGGTCCTTTCTACAGGGGCAAGGTCACCGTGATCTGGGATTCCGAGGTCTGAGGCTCGGGGCTGCCGCCATCGCTGGCAGGCCAGCTCCCACAGTGGATGGGTGTCGTACACAGATCTTGTGGCGACCACCGATCCCCTGTGGGAGCGAGCTTGCTCGCGATGAGGCAGGCACATCCAGCATCAATGCCGCCTGACACTCATGTTTATGCTTTTTACTGGCCGGCGCGCTTCATGGCTTGACGGGTCAAGCGCCTCGACAGTTCTTTCTCGGCGTCACCGAGGTCGACCAGCAGGCGATCGAAAATTCCATCGCTCAATGGCTCATCGGCAAAGACCACCGTGTCCGGCGCCGGCAGATCGTTCATCAGTTCCCTGAGCCGGCTGCGCAGGGCAGCTCGCTGAGTATCCGACGTCGATTCAGCCCATTCGCGCTGGGTCGTGCGCAAAGTGTCCAGTTGATCCGACAGGCCCTGATAGCGACGTTTATTGGCTTCCATGTCGGTCGCATAGCGCTCGTTTAAATGGTTTTGCCAAAAGTCCTGTTCGAGCATTCGATCGACCAGACCATCGCCTTCGCCCAGGGCCAGCACCGTGTCATAGGCTTGATCGATCATCGCGTCAGTGACGCCGGACACCGGCCGGAACAACATGCCCTTCGATTGCCAGGGCAGGTCGAGGCGCTCTGCCAGTCCGGTCTGATAGGCCAGGTAGACCTCGACTTCGTCCGGGTTGCCGCCACGACTGGCGACATCGGCACGGGCAATGTCGTTGACCTGTTCCAGCCGCGCCGCGCCTTTGGCCAGGGTCACCAGCTTCTGCTCCAGCTGCGCCGGGTCGGTGGAATACGCGTGGGCCTCATAGGCGAGCACATCAATGCCCATGTGATTGAACAACTGCGCACCGGCGTCGGCGCAATCCACCGGCGCGACGGCCATGGTGAACAGCTTCTCCCGCAGAGGCGTATCGACGTATGCGGCATCGAGCATGCGCCAGACACGTTGCACCAGTTGATCCCGGGCCGGGCCGGGGTTCTGGAAGTCGCGGCTCAGGCGGGTATCAAGCAAAACTTTCAGGAAGCCCTGTGCCTGAGGCTCATCGGCCAGCTCCGACCAGAGATTGGTCCGGTCCATGCCCCAGCTGGGAACATCGCTCCAGTGATTCGCGCTGTAATCCGAGCTGACCACCCACTCGGCCTGGCTGTTGTAGGGCACGATGGGCTCCGGAGGCAGCGCCACCGAGCGGCGAACCGCCTGATAGTGAACCTGGTTTGCTTCCGACAGGTTGCCGACGTCCAGCCGGGTGCGTGCCACGACCCAGGCCTGCGGTGAGCCGGGTACCACCTCGGGGATCACGCTGATCGGGTTATCCCGAAGATCCAGCAGAAAACCGCGGGGCCTGGTTTTGCTCAGCGTACCTTCGGGCCAGGTGGTAATGCCCGTGTTGCGCAGCCCGACGACCTTCAGCCGGGGCATGCGCGAGATATCGACAGGCCTGCCCAGAGGATTTTTGTCCAGACGCAGAATTTCCAGGTAGGTCAGGTGTTTGAGTTTCTCGACGGCGGCGGCGTCCAGCGCGATGTGATTGTCACTCAAACGCAGGCGTTCGAGCCGATGCATGGCGCCGATGTTTTCCGGCAGTTGCGTCAGGTAGCATCGGTTGGCGCTGAGTTCGCGCAGGTTGGGGAAATCTTTCAGTAGGCCATTCGCCTTGGTGGAAAACAGTGTGTTATCGAGTTTCAGGATGGTGACCTTGTCCAGAAACCTTTTCAGTTGCGGTCGTTTCGGCCATTCGGACTCCAGATCTATCGGAAGCAGCTCCCGAGACAGATCCAACGCATAGCCATGGAGTTCGGTACGGCTGCCGAGCTCGGTATTCTTTCGTTCGAAACAGGCGAGTAAACGCTCGGCAATGTGTTGTCGAACACCGCGCAAAGGCATCGGATTATCGGCATCCAGCCCGGCGGACTCCGCCCTCCACAAATCGATGAGATTGCGCAGCTGGTTGAGATCGTTTTCCTGTTCCTCCAGAAGCCTCAGCGGCTCACCCTGGTTGGTCAGGGCAGTGGCGAAATTGTCGACCTCGGCCTCGCTGAAATGTGGATAAAGATCCTGGATGCGTTCGTGCAGTGTCAGGCCTTCCCTGCTGAGCCAGCCTCCACGCACCAACAACATCGTTTCATGCTCGGCCACCGGGCGAACGGGCGGGTCGGCGAGTACGGTCCGGCGTTCGCTGGGCGGGGCCGATTTGACCATGACCCATTGGCGGAACCTGTCGCCGTCACCCGGTTTGTAGCCCAGGCTGTTTTGTCCGTTCTCCTGTGTGGCCTGCAGGACAGCTTCGAAAAAGTCATCGGCTTCATGGATCGGCTGATCCTCGCCATCACGCACCTGATACTGTCCGACCTCGTCGCGAATCAACACCCGCACCCGCGTGGCGTCTTCGGGGCCGACGCTGTAACGCAACTCGCCATCGAATGTGCCCTGACGAATCTCGAGACGCAGGTCGCCGAAGGTATCGGTGTTAAAGCGCAAGGTGCCCAGCACCAGGCGCTCGGTGTCGGGAGTGATTGATGCGCTCGGGTACAGACCCTGGGCCGCTCGTACTGTTTGTGTTTCGAATTGCAGCTCTCGGGCCTGGGTCCTCATGCGCAAAGGCAGGCGGTTTTCCTGGGTAATCCGTTGACGTTCCGCGGCGCTGGAACGCGTATGGATTTGTTCCGCAACGGTCGCCGGCAGCTCGGGGAAATCGCTGAACAGCGGCGCGATTTCAGCGGGTACCGCGGCGGGCGCGATTGGCGGTGAAGCCAGGCGTTGCAGGGTATCGGTCAGCAGCGGTGGCGGCGGGGCGCTTTCAACGTGCACCCGGCGCAGCTCGGCTTCATCGGTGCCGCTGATCTGGCGAATCTGCTCCAGTTGTTCATCGTTGAAACCATCGGTGCTGTGGCCGAGGCGGCGCATCAGGGTGGAACCTTCCCATTCCCGCGGGTTTTCGGTTTCGCAGACCCAGGCCCCACGGCCATTGTGGCGTAGGGTCGGTGCATAGGCATCGAAACGCTGCGGATGGCGGATGCGTTGTTGCCCGGTCACCGGGTCTTCCAGCACTTCGAAGTGTTGATCGTTCAGGCGCACTATGCGCCGGCCTTGGTGCTGGTTAATGCCCTGATCATCAGGCCGGGCATCCGCGGGTAATTCCACGTCAGTGCGTTGATAAGGGTTGAGATCAGGGTTCCACAATCGCGTCTCACCGTTTGCCAGTTGCACCGGTTTCAGGCCTTCGAAAAACGGCGAAAGCTTCGCCTGTGCAACATTGCCGACGGCGCCTGCCGCCGCGAATACGCCCAACTGGACCACGCTTTCCAGGACGCCGAGGGTCTGCTCGCCGGCCTCGGCCAAGCGTCCCTCGGCCAGGTCGACAAGGCCTTCGACCACGCCATCGGTCAATTGATAGGCCGTGTACGCCAGCATCAGTGGGCCCAAGACAGGCACAAATGGGGTCGCCACCAGCAAGGCGATCGTGAGGATGTCCGAGAGCATTTTTTCCAGGTTGTCCCACCAGGCCCAGCGGGCCATGCGGTCGGCGTATTCGGTGGAGATGGCGATCTCCCGGGCATCGTTGAAAATCTTGTTGAGGGTCTGCCGGTAGCGATAGCCCCACAGGTCATTGTTGAAGGTCGTCGCGCGGTCGGTCTTGATGCTCGACACACTGAAATGCAGATCGGGTTTATCCACAGGCGTTTCGCGCCAGCTCGGCAAATTGGTACCTGCGGCAGCCGGCTGCCATTTCACCGTGCTCAGACGCGCGTTCAATCCGGCAAAAAAATGGCCGCGTTGCTCATGGGGCACGAACTGGCTGAAGAACTGTTGATAGCTTTTAGCCGATGCGCCATCGCGCAACTGGCGCGTCAGTTCCGCCATGAATTCCAGAGACGAAGGGTATTGCTTGAGCGGGTGCTGCGGGTCTTGGGGCACATAGGCAATCACCGGGACCGGGCCGCTGGCACTGGCTGTATCCGCCGCGATCAGGATGATGCCGCTCAGGCGCGTGTCCATCATCGCCAGGTTGTAATAGTCGACGGGTTTGCCGTTCCACTTCAGCCGTGAACGATCCTCGAGCATGCCTTGCACCACGTCATAGGCATCCTGGTCGATGTCGTGCTTCATCAGGGCCATTTGCGCGGCGACATTCAGTGCGCTTTTCTGGCTGAGAACGACTTTTTGGCGCAGGACATTGCTCGCTGCCTTGTCGCTCGGCTTTAAAGTGTCTTGCAGGTGCTGTTGATAGCGGGCGCCGATGTCCAGTTCGCGACACACGGACTTGAACTGCTCGATGCTCAGTTTGTGCTTGAGCTGTTTGACGTTGAAATGCCCACGTGCGTCGGGGCGGGTGATGAATTCGGAATCTTGGGTGAACGCCTCGTCTTGGGAAAAGTTGTGCAGCGCGGCATCCAGCAGCGAGATGGTGCGACTGGTGGTTCCTGCGGAAAAGTCATGGACCCACCAGGCCGTCTTAACCGGGGCATACAGGCGCAGCCAGGTTTCCTCGACATCGTCTTCGACGCCGAAGCGGTCCCTCAGTTTTTGCTGCAGCAGGGGTTTGGCAAAGGCTGAAATATCCAGCAGATCGCGCAGGGCCTGATCCACGGTGTTCTGCGAGGTCCAGTTAAGCTGGTTGGCTTTTTTCAACTTGCGGTGAGCGGTTGTCGACGCGGTCCTGTGCCAGTCGGGCAGCGTCAGCCTGACAGATTTCAGCGCATCGACACGAGATGGGGAGGTGTTCAACAGCCAGGACGGAATCGCCTTTCTGACCTGATGGAAGTGGATGCTTTTATCGAATGGGGCGATGGCGATCGGGTCTGATCCTTGAATCGCCGAGGGGGTAATGGGCATTGTTTGATCGTCCTTTGATCAGTACCGGGGACGACCAGACTAGGTAAGCATGTAGCCTAAAAAAAGCGCAAAGATTGGTTGTTAAAGGTGCCGGGTGCGACTCGATTCTCCAAAAATCAAAGAGTGAAAAATACATATGTACCGCCATCGTTCCATTTCGTTGAGTCGGGCTTAGCGGCTCGCCGCCACCTCGGTTGGCTGGCACATCGTGTGGGTGCCCGGTTGCAGGTAAGGCGTGAGGATCGGTGCCATGCCCTTGAGCACCTGCACCGGCAACGCCGAGGTGAAGGTAAAGCTTTCCGCCGAGCGGCCTGGCACGAACGCCGTCAGGGTGCCGAAATGGTGATCGCCTATGTAGAACACGAAGGTCGCCGTGCGGTTGAGCGATTTGGAACTCAAGATTCGCCCACCGGACCCGATGGCCTCGATGCGGTTGTCACCGGTACCGGTCTTGCCTCCCATCGCAAGCGGGCTGCCGTCGGGCAGTTTGAAACTGCCGGCCACGCGTTTGGCGGTACCGGCGTCGACCACTTGCGACAGGGCCTCGCGCATGGCGGTGGCTACTTCGGACGGCATCACCCGTTTGCCGACGTCCGGGTCATTGATCAGCTGGGTTTCAAAGGGGGTGTTCGCGGCAAAATGCAGGCTGTCAATGCGCAGGGTCGGCATGCGCACGCCATCGTTGAGGATGGTGCCGATCAATTCGGCCAGGGCTGCGGGACGGTCGCCGGAGCTGCCGATGGCGGTGGCCAGCGACGGTACCAGGTGGTCGAACGGATAGCCGACTTTCTGCCAGCGCTGGTGGATGTCGAGGAACGCTTCGATCTCCAGCATGGTGCGGATGCGACTGTCGCGGGCGCCCTTGTGCCGGCTTTTGAACAGCCAGCTATAGACCTCCTGGCGCTCGAACTGGCTGGCTTTGACGATGTCGCTCCACTTGGCGTCGGGGTGATTGAGCAGGTAGCCCATCAGCCACAGGTCCAGGGGGTGGACCTTGGCGATGAAGCCCTGGTCCGGCAAGTCGTAGGAGCCTGGACCGTAGGCCTCGTAGAGCCGCACAAGACGTTCGTCGGTGAGCTTTTCCGTGAGCTTGGCGCCTTTGAGGTGCGAGCGCACAAAGGCGTTGAAGCTTTCCTGGCTGGCCTGCGGCAGCAGGTAGCGGTGCACGGCGGCCATGCGGATCGGGGTCGGGCGCATGCTGTCGAGGAAGGTGTCGAGGCGGTCCTGGGTGTCCTTGTTCTTGTACTTCTTCCAGAACTTGAGCAGGAACGAAGTGCCCTCGCGGTCGGCGAATTCGGCCAGGTACTCCTGACGCCGCGGGTTGCGGTCATCCTTGAGCAGTTCGGCACTGCTGTTCGGGCCGGAGTAGGTGGTGTAGCGCACCAGATCACGCATCAGGCGAATGAACGGCAGGTTGATCGATTCGCGCAGAGCGTCGCGCAGGGGCGGTATCCGGCCGTTGTCTTCCTTGCGGAAGTTGTGGAACGTGTGCAGGCCGCCCCCGGTGAAAAACGCCTCGCCGGGGCCGGCGGAGTATTTGCGGTCCAGGGCGGCGCCGAGCATTTTTTGCAGGTCGCGGTCCTTGTTTTCGATCAGGTAGTCGACCGCCCAGCGGCTCAGGCGATCCTGATCCGGCACGTCGACTTTCTTCAGTTCCGGAACGGCCATGCCGGCGTATTTGTCATGCAACTCGGCGATGATTTGCAGGTAGGTGGTCAGCACGCGCATTTTCGCGGTGGAGCCCAGTTCCAGTTTGCTGCCTTCGTTGATGTCGAATGGCTGGTCGGTGCTGTCGGTCTGCACCCGCACCCGCGAGCCGTCCGGGGTCAGTTCGAACAAGGTGAAGCTGTAGCGTACCTGGGTGGTGCTGGTGGGGGTCAGGAGGCGTTCGCCGATCAGGCCGATTTGCGTGGCAAACTCAGGGTCGGCCAGTTTTTTCAGGTACTCGGTGGCCTCGCTTTGCAACTGGCCTTGCAGGGTGCTGGTGGCGGAGAGGTCAAGGCGGTCGAGGTCATACAGCGGGCGATTGAGCATGCCGGCCAGACGGCTGCGCGCGACGCTGATGCCCTTGTTGGTTTCAATCGGTTGAATGGTCGGCTGGGTGGCCCAGTCGCGGTAGATCACTTTGCTGGCCAGGGCGGCGGCGGCGAACTCGGCGTCGATCACATGGTTTTGTGCCAGCAGGCGAATATGGCTGTCGGTGAGGTCGGCCAGTTCATCGTGACCCTTGGTCAGGTAGTGCGACGGGCGGCGCTGGGCAATCATCAACGACAGCACTTCACGCAGGGCCAGGCCTTTTTCCGCCATGGTTTTTGGATCCGTAGCGGTGCTGGACAGCGCTTCGTTGGCCTGTTTGAAGTCGGAGCCGTACCACACGCGCAACCCTTCAGCCATGCCGTGCACTTCACCGTGGCCCGGTACAGCTGACAACGGCACGCTGTTGAGGTAGTCACGAACCACGTTCTGCCGGATTTCGAGGGTTTGTGGCCCGGCCTGATAGGCGCGTACGGTGGCGGAAACCATCTGGCGAATCTTTTCCGCGCCATTGACTGTCAAGCCATCGGGGGAATGCCGGTACTTCTCCAACTGCGTGGCCAGGGTACTGCCACCGGCGGATTGGCCGGGCACGTGCAACATCTTCGCCAACTGGGACCACGCCGCCATGCCGAACCGCGGCCAGTCCACCGCCGGGTTGGCCAGCGGTTGCCTGGGGTCGAGCAGGAAGCGGTTTTCGATGAACAGCAGGCTGTTGACCACCACCGGCGGGATCGAGGCAAAGGTTGAATAAAGCTGCTGCGGATAGTGGTACTGGTACAGCGGCGCTGCGCGGCAGTCGGTGATCGACAGCCCGGCCTGGATTTTCTCGGCATAAGGCACGAACAGGCCCTTGTCGCTGTACTTCAGCAACGCCGGAGAAAAACGGGTTTGCGCCTCAACGATGAAATTGCGCTTGATCAGGCGCGGCAGGAACTCACCCAATGAGCTGTAGCCCAGGCGCCGATCGAATGGACCTTCCCCCGGATAGCGAATCGCATCGCTGGGGCCGGGTTTGAGCTCATAGTTCAGTGACGCGGCGTATTTGCTGACTTCCTGGGCCTGGAACTTCGAGGTACGCATCTCCCTCATGGCGGCCAGCCCCACGACAATCGCGATAATCAACAGCAATAGCCAGAACGCCCCCCATCCGTGTCTGGAACGACGGGGTTTTTCAGGTAACGGCGCTTTATCCTCACTTTCATTCGGAACCACGGTTTTACTCGTATCGGTTTGCCACAAAGCGCCCATAGTCGACTGATCCATTCACGCAGATTGATCGGACTTGACTCAAGCTTAGACGGTGGTTGGCGAGGGTGAAGAAAATGTGAAGGGCAAAATGATGCACGGACGCACCGACAATCAGGCTGATTGAAGCGCTCGTGGCGAGGGGGCTTGCCCCCGTTGCGCTGCGAAGCAGTCGTAAATCCGGTATTTGCGGTGTGTCTGATACAACAGTGGTTGCCTGATTGAGGGGCCTGCTTCGCAGTCCAACGGGGGCAAGCCCCCTCGCCACAGTTGTGATCGCACCTGGAGAAGGGGGCGGTCTGTAATGGCTGAAGTAGAGCCTTTTCGAGGGTAAGTACGACTTTGGCAGGGGCATGACGATGCACCATTGTTGTGCAATACTCGGCGCCGTTTTTCCCACTGATCTTGCGGGTTTTTCCTACAAGACGACTCTGCCCACGAAGCAGAACCGGTTCGGGAAGCGATGGCTTATCGGTCAGCGCTTCGCCACTCGGTGGTCATATCCAATAACAAGACGAGGTTGTCCCCCATGCCCGTAGGCAATCACCTGCCCCAAGGCGAGACCGCTCAGGGCGGTCCGCTCAAACGTGAACTCGGCGAGCGGCATATTCGCCTGATGGCACTCGGTGCCTGTATCGGCGTCGGCCTGTTCCTGGGCTCGGCCAAGGCCATTGAAATGGCCGGTCCGGCCATCATGCTGTCTTACATCATTGGCGGTCTGGCGATCCTGGTGATCATGCGCGCTCTCGGTGAGATGGCCGTGCACAATCCCGTCGCCGGCTCGTTCAGCCGTTACGCCCAAGACTACCTCGGCCCGCTGGCGGGCTTCCTGACCGGCTGGAACTACTGGTTCCTGTGGCTGGTGACCTGCGTCGCGGAAATCACTGCCGTGGCGGTGTACATGGGTATCTGGTTCCCCGATGTACCACGCTGGATCTGGGCGCTCGCTGCGTTGATCAGCATGGGCTCGATCAACCTGATCGCGGTTAAGGCCTTCGGTGAGTTCGAGTTCTGGTTTGCCTTGATCAAGATCGTCACCATCATTGCGATGGTGCTCGGCGGTATCGGCATCATCGCCTTCGGTTTCGGCAACGACGGCGTGGCCCTGGGTATTTCCAACCTGTGGACCCATGGCGGCTTCATGCCCAACGGTGTACAGGGTGTGTTGATGTCGCTGCAAATGGTGATGTTCGCCTACCTGGGCGTGGAGATGATCGGCCTGACCGCCGGTGAAGCGAAGAACCCGCAGAAGACCATTCCGAACGCGATCGGCTCGGTGTTCTGGCGCATCCTGCTGTTCTACGTCGGTGCGCTGTTCGTGATCCTGTCGATCTACCCTTGGAATGAAATCGGCACCCAGGGCAGCCCGTTCGTGATGACGTTCGAGCGGCTGGGCATCAAGACCGCCGCCGGCATCATCAACTTCGTGGTGATCACCGCGGCGTTGTCGTCCTGCAACGGTGGCATCTTCAGCACCGGGCGCATGCTCTACAGCCTGGCGCAGAACGGCCAGGCTCCGGCGGGCTTTGCCAAGACCTCGAACAACGGCGTGCCGCGTCGTGCATTGCTGCTGTCGATTGGCGCGTTGCTGTTGGGCGTACTGCTGAACTATCTGGTGCCGGAAAAGGTGTTTGTCTGGGTGACGGCAATTGCCACCTTCGGCGCGATCTGGACCTGGGTGATGATCCTGCTGGCCCAGCTGAAATTCCGCAAAGGCCTGAGCGCCAGCGAAGCGGCCGGCCTGAAATATCGCATGTGGCTGTACCCGGTCAGTTCGTACCTGGCGCTGGCGTTCCTGGTGCTGGTGGTCGGCCTGATGGCGTACTTCCCGGACACCCGCGTGGCGCTGTATGTGGGGCCTGCGTTCCTGGTGCTGCTGACGGTGCTGTTCTACGTGTTCAAGCTGCAACCGACCAATGTTTCGCAAGGTGCGGCGCGTTCGGTTTCGTAAGTTGTAACGCTTGAAAAGCCAAAGCCCCGGTCGATTGGCCGGGGCTTTTTGTTGAAAGTCATTTATCTGCGAACCGGGGCTTTTGTGGCGAGGGGGCTTGCCCCCGTTGGACTGCAAAGCAGTCTCTAGATCAGGCCCTAAAGTTGTGCCAGACACACCGCAAATATCGGATTTGCGACTGCTTCGCAGCCGAACGGGGCGGTGCGGCGATCCGACAAGCCCCCTCGCCACAGGTATCAGTCAAGCGACTACCACCTGCTTTGGACCAGTCAACCGCTTGTTGAACTCAAGCCAGGTCGCCAGCAACGCCATCAACCCGGCACCCACCAACGCCGTGAAGATCTGCATGGCAAAAGCATCGTCGGTCAGCGCATTGACCATGTCCGCCAATGGCGCCAACAGCACGCCCAGACAGAAAATCTCCAGCGAGAAACGGCCCATGCGGCAACTTTGCTGCGCGAGCCAGTTTTGTGTCCATCCGCTGTCGGGAATCAGTTTCGCCGTGACGTAGGCCAGTGCCAGGAAGTGCAGCAGGCGCACGGGGGAAAGGTCGGTCTTGCTGATGGGGTACAGGATGTTTTGCAGGCTCGCCGGCACCACGGCATCGTGTAGGTCCGGCCAACGCCACAGCACGGTCAACACACCCGCGACCACGACATACAGCGCCGCACCGACAAACAACGGCTGGCGAACCAATGGGCGGGTCTGGGGCAGGCGCGGGCGCTGGCTGTGAATCGCAGCGGCACCGCCGAGTACGAACAGCAGCTGCCAGGCGACCGGGTTGAAATACCACACGCCGTCCTTGATGGCCGCCAGGTTCCAGCCAGCCAGCGGCACCATCAGGTACAGCGCCAATGACATCGAGACCACCACCCAGGCCTTGCGCACCAGCAGCGGCAGCACCAGGGGCAAGCCCGCCAACAGCACGATGTACAGCGGCAACGGGTCCATCAGGTTCGGCTTGAAGCGCAACAGCAGTTCATCGATCAGGGCCTGCTGCGGGTTGCTGATGAAGTGATGCATACCCATTTCTTCCACCAGATCCCGTGTTTCCACGTGGCTGTTGGCGAAAAACACAATGCCCATCAGCATCGCCAGCAGGAAGATATGCACCACGTAGAGCACCCACGCCCGGCGCAGGATTTTTACGCAGGCGATCAGAAAGCCTTCGCGCGCCAGGACTTTGCCGTACGCCAATACGGATGCGAAACCTGCCAGAAACACGAAGACCTCGGCTGCATCGCTGAAACCGAAGTTACGCAGGGTGATTTGCCCCAAAGGGTTGTGGGGCACGTGATCCCAAAAGATGAAGATCAGTGCCAGACCACGAAAAAAGTCGATCCGGTGATCGCGCGCTAAGGTCATGACAGCAGGCTCGTAACTGCGGGTAAAAATGGGATTGGCCGCTGGCGCAAAGGCCACGCGCCCAATCGGCGGCGCGCAGGGTGGACTGATTCGCGGGCAATTGCAAAACCGGGATATTACCGGATGTCTCGGGCATTGCCCCAAGGCTCAACCGCTGGTCTGAAAGACCGCTTGACCTGCGATTTATGACAGTAAACAGGCTCAAATATCAATAAGTGCAACGTTCTTGAAACGGGAGCCTCACATGAGACTGTTGTGGAAAGGGCTGTCCAGTTACACGGTGATCGGGGTCGCCAACACCCTGATTCACTGGCAGATCTTTTTCCTGTTGAGCGTGGCAGCCGGCCTCAGTCAGGCGATCAGCAACCTGGCCGCCTTCTGCGTGGCCGCGTCATTTTCCTTCTACATGAACGCGCAATTTACTTTCGCCGCCAGTGCCACGGTCGCGGGTTATCTGCTGTTTCTTTTGGGCATGGGGGCACTGAGCCTGGGTATCGGCCATCTGGGTGACCTCTGGCGATTGCACGGCTTGCTTACGGTGGTCCTGTTTTCGGCGTTGAGCCTGGTGTTCGGTTTTCTATATTCCAAATACGTAGTGTTTCGCGGGCGTGATCAATGAAAATCTCGCTCATTGTCCCGGTGTTCAACGAAGAGCAGTCCATCAACCTGTTTTATCAGGCGGTGCGAAGGGAGTTGAGATTAGGCGACACCGAAGTCGAGATTGTGTTCATCAACGACGGCAGCTCCGACAACACGGCCGAACAGGCTATGGCACTTGCCCAGGCGGATGATCAGGTCATGCTGATCAATTTCTCGCGTAACTTCGGCAAGGAACCGGCACTGTTTGCCGGCCTGGAGCATGCCAGCGGCGATGCCGTGATTCCCATGGATGTCGACCTGCAGGACCCGATCAACGTCATTCCGTTGTTGATCGAGCAATGGCAAAAGGGTGCCGATGTGGTACTCGCCAAGCGCCGCAACCGGGTCGCCGACGGCTACCTCAGGCGCCACAGCGCATCGATTTTCTACCGTGTGCTCAATCGCATCGCCTACACCCGCATCGAGGAAAACGTCGGGGACTTCCGGCTGATGGATCGCAAGGTGGTCGATGTGATCCGTTCCTTGCCGGAGCACCAGTTATTCATGAAAGGCGTGCTGTCGTGGGCCGGGTTCAACACCGTAGTGGTGGAGTTCGAGCGGCCGGGAAGGGTGGTGGGGAGCAGCAAGTTCAATATCTGGAAGCTGTGGAACCTGGCCCTGGAAGGCGTGACCTCGTTCAGTACCGTGCCGCTGCGCTTGTGGACTTACGTCGGTGGCGGCATTTCGATGTTCGCGGTGTTCTATGCGGTGTACATGGTGCTGGACAAGATTTTCTTCGGCAACAGCGTTCCCGGTTATCCGTCGCTGATGACTGCGATCCTGTTTCTCGGTGGCGTGCAACTGATCGGCATCGGCATCCTCGGCGAGTATATCGGTCGCATCTATATCGAGGCCAAGCACCGGCCGCGTTATGTGATCAAGGACATCGTCGGCGGTAAAGACCGGGGCGGGCGTTAGAATGGGGCGGTTCAGCGACGTCTTCGTTCGCGAGCTCAGCCGGCATCAGGTCTGGCGGTTTTTTCTGGCCGCCACTCTGGTGTATGTCCTGCCGTTGATCCTCGCCGATTATCCCTACATCGATGACAACTGGCGCTCGCTGGCGGCGGGCATGGCCTGGGCCGAACAGGGCCGACTCTTCGCCCAGCTTTTCTACAACGCGCTGACCTTCAGCCATGCCGCGCCGAACATCTTTCCCTTGCCCTTGTTGATCGCCACGCTGGCCATGGCGTCGGCGCTGACAAGCCTGACGTTCCATTACTTCCGTCGGCCCACCGTTGCTTGCTGCCTGGTGCTGTTGCCGCTCTGGTACAACCCGTTCTTTCTGCAGAACCTGTCTTATCAATACGACGGTCCCACCACGACCCTGAGCCTGGTGGCGGTGATCTACGCGATCACCTTTCGCCACCCTTGGCGCGGCGTGCAGTGGCTGGTGCCGTCGTTCCTGATTGCCTTGGCGCTGGGGCTGTATCAAGTCAGCCTGAATGTGTTCCTGGGTCTGTGTTGCCTGGAGTTGCTCAGGGCCGCCAACGATAAAACCACCCCGGTACCATGGCGCGACCTACTGGGCTGGAAAGCCGCTCAGGTCATCCTCGGCGGGTTGATCTACAGCGTCAGTGCTTATCCTTTCATGGGCTCCAACCGTACATTGCTGCTCGATTGGACGGCGCATCCCTCATTGCAGATCCAGATCAACATTGGCCGGGTCCTGGAAAAAGTCGTGCTGCTGTTCCATGGCGGATGGCTCTGGGTGTCCGGCGGGTTGCTGTTGCTCGCGATAGCCGGGGCGGTGCGGTTGGGATTGAACGTAGCGGCGCGCCAGGACAGCGGGCCGAAGAAGCTGTTGATCGGCCTGATGTGTTTGCTGACTTTGCCCGTCGTGACGCTGCTGGTGTCCGGTGTCGCGTTGTTTTTCCGCGACTTCAACGAAGGTGCCCGCACCTTGATGGGCTTCGCCGTGCTGCTGGTGTTGCTGTTCTACCTGGGGCATCTGGCGCTGGCGTCGATCCATGAGCGGTTGCCGCTGCTGTTGATGATTCCCCTGCTGGCCATGTTGTCGTTGTCGTTCGCTTATGGCCGGGTGCTGACGGTGCAGAAAACCTTTGCGTCCACGGCACTGGCCGGTCTTGCGTACGACATCGCCAGCCATCAGTCGCTGCGCGAGGCCAGGCGGATCTACCTCTCGGTGAGTTACTCCGACTATTGGTTGGTGGCGGCGGCAGGCTCATTCAAACAGCTGCCAGTGCTGCACTACTTGCTCAATACCGACTTTTACATGCTGGCCGAAAATCTGCCGAAAGCAGGCATCACCAACGTGGTGGCGGAACAGGAGCGGCGTAATGCGACGCGGGTCGGCTATCAGGGCTATCCGGCGTTGGTCGAAAGCCGGTTCTACCGGATTTACCTGATCGGCGATTACGGTTTTATCGTGATGAAGGAACCGGCCCCGAGCAAAACACTGCGCTGGTGACGCGCGATTCTGATCGGGGTGTCGAGGTCATGCCGCCGCTATTTCACTGGGCTCGAAACTATCGGCCCGGGCCATCTGCCACATCCGCGAGTAGAACTCGCCGTTCACTTCGCCGGTCAGCAACTCACCCGGTTTGAGGAACACGTGCAACTGCGAGAACAGCTTGATCTCGGTTGCCGACATGCGTCGCACCAGATGCTTGGCGGACAACTGCGATGGATGTTCGAGGCCGGCGGCGGCGAGCATTTCCGCCAGGGCCTTGAGGGTGTTGCGGTGGAAGTTGAACACGCGTTGGGCTTTGTCCGGTACCACCAGCGCGCGCTGGCGCAGGGTGTCCTGGGTGGCGACGCCAGTCGGGCATTTGTTGGTGTGGCAGCTCTGTGACTGGATGCAGCCGATGGCGAACATGAAGCCGCGCGCCGAGTTGGCCCAGTCGGCGCCGATGGCCAGCACGCTGGCGATGTCGAAGGCGCTGACGATCTTGCCGCTGGCGCCGAGTTTGATCTTGTCCCGCAGGTTCAGGCCCACGAGGGTGTTGTGCACGAACAGCAGGCCCTCGCGCATCGGCACGCCGATGTGGTCGGTGAACTCCACGGGCGCGGCGCCAGTACCCCCTTCCTTGCCGTCCACCACGATGAAGTCCGGGAGGATGCCGGTTTCCAGCATGGCCTTGGCGATGCCCATGAACTCCCACGGATGACCAAGGCAGAACTTGAAGCCCACCGGTTTACCGCCGGACAACTCACGCAGTTGCGCGATGAAATGCATCATTTCGATCGGCGTGGAAAACGCGGTGTGGCGCGACGGTGACACGCAGTCCTCGCCCATCAGGATACCGCGGGTTTCGGCGATTTCTTTGGTGACCTTGTGTTTGGGCAGGATGCCGCCGTGGCCGGGCTTGGCGCCCTGGCTCATCTTGATTTCGATCATCCGCACCTGTGGCGTCCGGGCTTGCGCCGCAAAGCGTTCCGGGTCGAAGCGGCCGTCGCTGGTGCGGCAGCCGAAGTAGCCGCTGCCCAGTTCCCAGGTCAGGTCGCCGCCGTTTTCCCGGTGATAGGGGCTGATACTGCCTTCGCCGGTGTCATGGGCAAAATTGCCGAGCTTGGCACCCTGGTTCAAGGCACGGATGGCGTTGGCGCTGAGGGAGCCGAAACTCATGGCCGAGATATTGAATACCGACGCCGAATACGGCTGGGTGCATTGCGGGCCGCCGACCGTCACCCGGAAACTGCTCGGGTCGCTCAAGGGCGCGGGGCGCATGGAGTGGCCGATGAATTCGAAACCCGACTGATACACATCAATCAGCGTGCCGAAGGGTTTGTCGGCGGTTTCATTCTTGGCCCGGGAGTAGACCAGCGAGCGCTGGGCCCGGGAGAAGGGCAGGGCGTCACTGTCGGATTCGAGCAAGTACTGGCGGATTTCCGGGCGGATGCCTTCGACCAGGTAGCGGATATTGCCCAGGATCGGGTAATTGCGGCGCACCGCGTGGGGGCTTTGCAGCAGATCCAACAGGCCGATCAGACTGAGGACGGCGGTGACGGCGGTAATCGGCCAGAGCCAGTCATTGTCAAGAAAAGGCAGGCTGGCGAGGGTGAAGATCACACAGACGGCAAAGAAGGCGTAGCGGCTCAGGAGTGACAGGCTCATACGGTTTCCTTGGGTTCGGACTCAATATTTGGGCAAAACACAAAACACTGTGGGAGCGAGCTTGCTCGCGATGGCGGCGGGTCAGTCAACATCAATGCTGAATATGAAACCGCAATCGCGAGCAAGCTCGCTCCCACATAAAAGCAAAGTGCTCCACAGGTCGTTCAGGCATTTTGTGCCTGGAGAAAAATCGAAAACAGCTCGGACTGGGATTTGATCCCCAGCTTGCTGTACATGTGTTTCTTGTGGACTTTCACGGTTTCGACCGAAATTTCCAGCTTGCGGGCGATCTCTTTACTGGAGCAACCGCTGAGCATCAAACGCCCGACATCCAGCTCCCGGGCCGTCAACTGCGCGCCTTTGAGTTGCTGCACCGAGGCTTCCAGTTGTACCCGCCAATCAGCTTGCGGCGGTGCGGGGGACAGGGCCACGACTTCGTTGATTTCATAGGGTAGACGCTGGCGCAACAGGCCGAGCACCCACGGCTGGATCAACGACAGCAAGGCGATCTGCTGGCCGCTGAAACGCTGGGTGCTGCCCAGGGACAGGCACAGCGTGCGGTCGCCTTCGAGCTGGCAATTGAACTGGATTTCGTCGGCCACCACATTCAGACGAAAGTAGCGCTGGTAATACTCAGTCAGCTCAAAGTGCTCCGGGGCCACTTCCGACAGGCGATACAGCCCGGTGCGCGACTGCTCGCGACAGGCGATGTAGAAGGGGTCGAGCAGGTACAGGCCGCGCAGGTAATCCTGGAACAACTGGTCAGGGATGCCGTCTTCGCCGGGGCATTCGGCGAACACCTGGGGGCGCTGATCGGCACTGAAAAGCAGCGCCACCCAGCTGTCGAAGGGCACGTACTGGTCCAGCAGGCGTACAAGCTGGGTCCAGAAATTGGGCTTGTCCAGGGCGTCGATCAGTTGCCCCACCGAGCGGTGCCAGGCGATGTCGTCCAACGAGAGTGTCATGCATCTACCCCTATCGTGTTACCCCGGCGGCGTAATTCCCCGCCCGGTTGCTTGCTGCGCATACTGGCGCACAGACACCGACCGGGCAATCTTTCTGCCGCCCGGCGCATAACAAGGAATACCCATGAAGGTCGAACTCGCCCAATTGGCAGGCCGTGACAACGACACGGCCTACAACCTCGAACGCACTCTGGCGGCGATGGCTGCATGCGCGGCCGATACGCAGCTGATCCTGTTCCCCGAAGGCCACTTGATGGGCTTCCCTTCGGCCGAGTCCGTGGCCGAGGTGGCCGAGCCGCTGGACGGCCCGTCCGTCAGCGCGGTAATCGCCGCCGCCCGCCAGCACAATATCTCCGTGGCCATCGGCATGGCCGAAAACGACAACGGCCGCTTCTACAACACCACGCTGCTGATCACTCCTGCAGGCATCGCGCTGAAGTACCGCAAGACTCACTTGTGGGCCTCGGATCGCGGTGTCTACGAGGCGGGCGATCGCTACACCACCTGCCTGTGGAACGGCGTGCGCGTGGGCCTGCTGATTTGCTACGACATCGAATTCCCCGAGAGCGCCCGCGCCCTGGCGCAACTGGGGGCTGAACTGTTGATCGTCACCAACGGCAACATGGATCCCTACGGTCCGACCCATCGCACCGCGATCATGGCCCGCGCCCAGGAAAACCAGGCGTTTGCGCTGATGGTCAACCGGGTGGAAGAGGGCGATGGCGGTTTGTTGTTTGCCGGCGGCAGCGCATTGGTCGATCCGCTGGGCACCTTGTTGTTCGAAGCCGGACGCGAGGAAGGGCAGTTTGCGGTCGAACTGGACCTGAACCAGCTGACGGTGGCGCGCCAGGATTACCGCTATCTGGACGATCAGCGGCTGAGGTTGCCGGGGGAGGTGGTTGAGCAGGCGGGTGGGCTGCGGGAGCTGCTGATTCCTGTGCGCTGATCTGGGCCCTGTGCTGGCTGGGCTGACGCCATCGCGAGC
This sequence comes from Pseudomonas sp. GW821-FHT12A04, assembly GCF_058807755.1. Classification (NCBI taxonomy): domain Bacteria; kingdom Pseudomonadati; phylum Pseudomonadota; class Gammaproteobacteria; order Pseudomonadales; family Pseudomonadaceae; genus Pseudomonas; species Pseudomonas sp. GW821-FHT12A04. Next base: position 68,294 of record NZ_JBXAQZ010000018.1, on the reverse strand, counting down.
AAGCTCGCTCCCACAGGGGCGGGCTCCAGTGGATCCGGATTTTGTAAACGACACAAATCCTGTGGGTGCGAGCCTGCTCGCGATAAGGCCCTGACAGACGACACACCTGTTTGACCATTCACCCAAGAACAACAACGCAACACCCGTAATTTTCGCCGAACTCGGCTCTGCCATAAATCCAATAAAATCCGGAGTAGTCGCTCATGGCTCGTTTGCAACGCACCCTGTCATTAGGCTCGGTGGTGCTGTTTGGCATCGCCTACATGACGCCGATCATTGTGCTCGGCACCTTTGGCATCCTCGCTCAATCCACCGCCGGCATGGTGCCGGCCGCGTACCTCGCGGCGCTGGTGGCGATGTTCTTCACTGCCATGAGCTATGGGCGGATGGCTTCGGCATTCCCGGTGGCCGGCTCGGCCTACAGCTATGTGCGCAAGGCCATCAGCCCAAAACTCGGGTTCATCGCCGGTTGGGCGGTGCTGCTCGATTACCTGTTCCTGCCCATGGCGATCTGGCTGATCGGCGCGGCCTACCTCAACTCCGCATTCCCGGCGGTGCCGCAGTGGGTCTGGGTACTGGCGTTCATTGGCATCACCAGCGCGATCAACATCGTCGGCCTGAAGCTGGCCAACGGCATCAATGCCCTGTTGATGCTGGTGCAGTTCCTGGTGCTGATCGCCTTCGTCGCGCTGTGCGTGCATTACGTCGGCGGTGATGCAAGCACGCCGTTGTGGTCGACCAAGCCGTTCTTCAATGGCGACATGCAGATGCCGTTGATCATGAGCGGCGCGGCCATCGCCTGTTACTCGTTCCTGGGCTTCGACGCGGTCAGCACCCTGACCGAAGAAACCCGTGATCCACGCCGCACCATTCCCCGGGCGATCATGCTGATCACCCTGATCGGCGGGCTGATTTTCGTCGGCGTGTCGTACTTCGTGCAGATCGCTCATCCGTCGTTCCAGTTCGACAGCGTCGACTCGGCGGCCTATGAAATTGCCCGCAACATCGGTGGGGACCTGTTCGTGTCGATCTTTCTGATCGGCCTGATCGTCGGTCAGTTCGCCTCGGGGCTGTCAGCCCAGGCCAGCGGTTCGCGGCTGCTGTACGCCATGGGCCGCGACGGCGTGTTGCCGAAGTCGTTTTTCGGGACCTTGCACGAACGCTTCGGTACGCCGATCAACAGCATTCTGCTGTGCGCGGTGGTGGCGTTGCTGGCACTGAAACTGGACGTCACCACCTCGACCTCGTTCATCAACTTCGGCGCGTTCCTGGCCTTCAGTCTGGTGAACCTGTCGGTGATCTTCCATTACTGGATCGGTGGCGAGAAAAAGGGCCCGCGCGAATTCGTGCTGTTCCTGCTGTTTCCGTTCATCGGCCTGTCAGCGGATTTGTGGTTGATGGTCAGCCTCGATCATCTGGCGGTTTATCTGGGGTTGAGCTGGCTGGCGATTGGCGTGGTGTACCTGGCGGTATTGACCGGCGGGTTCCGTCGGCAGCCGCCGGAGATGGATTTCCAGGAAGCCGCATAAAGGAAACTGTAGGAGCGAGCTTGCTCGCGATAAACCTGAGGGCGCCGATGGGCATCTGGTTTTACGCGTTTTCGTTCCCGACCATCGCGAGCAAGCTCGCTCCTACAGGGCGGACATGTGATCCTTAGCGTTTTTGAGTCAAGGGCCTTCTGTTTATGTCGACGTTTTCCATGCCTGCCTCCGGGATTATCCACATCGCCGCCGCCCTGTTGATCGGCCCTGACGGCCGCACGTTGCTGGTGCGCAAGCGCGGCACCACGGCGTTCATGCAGCCGGGTGGCAAGATCGAGCCCCATGAATTGCCGGTCCACGCCCTGGCCCGGGAGCTGGAAGAAGAGCTGAGTCTGGACATCGACCCGGCGCAGGCCGTTTACCTCGGTCACTTTTCGGCACCGGCCGCCAACGAACCGGGGTTTGTCGTACACGCCGAGCTCTTTCAACTGAATATTCATTGCGACGTCACCCCGGCGGCGGAGATCGAAGAGGTGCTCTGGATCGACCCGGCCACCGACGGCGATGTCAGCCTGGCGCCATTGACACGGGACCTGATTCTGCCGTTTTATCGAGCATCGCTGACCGCGATCGCCTGATCATCACGCAAAGGACCTCGCCCATGATCCCGCTTCAAGACCTGCTGATTTTTGCTGCTGCCGCGTTGCTGATGGTAGTGACACCGGGGCCGAACATGATCTACCTGATCTCCCGTTCGATCTGCCAGGGGCGCAAGGCCGGGGTGATCTCGCTGCTTGGGGTGGTCGCCGGATTCTTCGTGCACCTGTTTGCCGCCGCTGCGGGTTTGACTGCAGTGTTCCTGGCGGTGCCGATGGCTTATGAGGTGTTGAAGTGGGCCGGTGCGCTGTACCTGTTGTGGCTGGCCTGGCAGGCGGTCAAACCCGGTGCGCGCTCGCCGTTCGAGGCACAGCAGTTGCCCCCGGATTCGTCGCGCAAGCTGATCACCATGGGCTTTCTGACCAGCGCCCTGAACCCGAAAATCGCGGTGTTCTATCTGTCGGTGTTTCCGCAGTTCATCACGCCGGAGCACGGTTCGGTGTTCACCCAGAGCATCATCCTCGGCCTGACCCAGATCAGCGTCAGTTTCTGCGTCAACCTGCTGATCGCCATGTTTGCCGCAGGCATCGCCTCGTGGTTCGTCAACAATCCGACCTGGCTGGCGATGCAGCGCTACTTCATGGGCTTTGTATTGTCGGGGCTGGCGCTGCGGCTGATGCTTGAGCAAAAGCGGATGGCCTGAGGATGTGGATCGAACGACTTGATGCCAGCCATGCCCTGGACTACCGCGCGCTGATGCTCGAAGCCTACGACCTGCACCCGCAGGCCTTTACCTCGAGCGTGCGTGAGCGGGCGGCGATGCCGCTGAGTTGGTGGGAGTCGCGCCTGACCGGCAAGCTGGACGTGGTGCTCGGGGCGTTCGAAGAGGGCCGGTTGGCCGGCATCGTCGGCCTTGCGTTCGAGCCTCGGGAAAAGGCCCGGCACAAGGTGACACTGTTTGGCATGTACGTGACCGCCAAGGTCCGCCAGCGTGGGCTCGGCTATCAACTGGTTCAGGCGGCATTGGCCGAGGCGCAGAACCATGCGGGTTTGCGCCTGATCCAGTTGACCATCACCGCCGGCAACGATGCCGCGTTCAACCTCTACCAGCGCTGCGGCTTCATCCAGTTTGGCCTGGAGCCGATGGCCGTGCGGGTGGGCGAGGATTACTTCGACAAGATCCACATGTGGCGCGAGATCTAACCATCACATAGATCCCCTGTAGGAGCGAGCTTTTGTGGCGAGGGGGCTTGCCCCCGTTGGAGTGCGAAGCGCTCCCCAGCATTTCTTCAGACACATTGCGCTTGCAGTTTTCGCGACTGCTTCGCAGCCGAACGGGGGCAAGCCCCCTCGCCACAAAGACCGCATCGTCTGATTGTTCTAGCGAACGGCGCTGACTCCATCCAGCGTCGAAAACGACGTGTCCTTGGCCGTCAGCAAGAAGTCGCGCATGTACGGCGCATCGAGCATGTCGGCGCGGATCGCCGCATACAGTGTGGCGAACAAACCTTTCTCACCCAGCCGCTTGGCTTTCACATAGCCTCGCGAGCTGTATTCATGCAGTGCCCAATGGGGCATGCCGCAAACGCCGCGACCGCTGGCCACCAGTTGCATCATCATCACTGTCAGTTCCGAGGTGCGGACCTGGGCCGGCTCGATGTCGGCGGGTTCGAGGAAGCGGGTGAAGATGTCCAGCCGGTCCCGTTCCACCGGGTAGGTGATCAAGGTTTCCGGGAGCAGGTCTTCGGGGACGATATAAGCCTTGCTGGCCAGGCGGTGCTGGTTGGCCACCGCGAGCATCGCTTCATAAGTGAACAGGGGGACATAGGTGATCCCGGCCAGGTCCACCGGATCGGAGGTCACCACCAGGTCCAGGTCGCCACGGGCCAGGGCTGGCAGCGGGGCGAAGGAAAACCCCGAGGCCAGGTCCAGTTCGACTTCCGGCCAGGCGTCGCGGAACTGGTCGATGGTCGGCATCAGCCACTGGAAGCAACTGTGGCATTCGATCGCCATGTGCAGACGACCGGCGGTGCCACCGGCCAGGCGACTGATGTCGCGCTCGGCGGCGCGCAGCAGCGGCAAGGTAGCGTCGGCCAGTTGCAGCAGGCGCAAACCGGCGCTGGTGAAGCGCACCGGTTTGGTCTTGCGCACGAACAGCGGCATGCCCATGCGCTCCTCCAGTTCCTTGAACTGGTGGGACAGGGCTGACTGGGTCAGGTGCAGGCGATCGGCCGCATCCACCAGGCTGTCGGCTTCGCGCAAGGCGTGCAGGGTCTTGAGGTGACGGATTTCAAGCACCGGAGGCTCCATGAGGAAAACTTGTCGATAAATCGAAAAGGTTGAGTTTGTCTCATGTTGATGCCGCTGTCGACCACAAGCACGGCGGAGCACATGGCATGCTCCGCCGTTGTTACTTTACAGCGAGGAAAAGTGTTTGTTGCCCAGCGGTTTGCCAATGTCTCCGCGCCAGATTGCCTCGACCGTACCGCCACTGGCGGCCACGTCCTTCTGCCATTGCAGGCCCAGGTTGCGTTGTTCCGGCAGTTTCAGATGGCCTTTGACGAAGTCGCTGAACTGGGGCTTGGTCGAGGTGTAGTGGAAGTGTGCGTACCACAGGGTTTGCGCCGGTTCGCTGCGCAGGTCGCGCACCTCGTACTCCTGCAGAAAATCCCGTCGTCCGTCTGCGCGTTTGCCCAGATCGCGTAGGCCGCCCTCCTTGCGGATGTCCACCACGCGTTGTTCAAGCAGATAGTCCAGATAGCCCTCGGTCGGGGTTTTGCTGTTCAGGGTCTGCTCAATACGCAACGTGCGGCCGGCACGGGTCAATTCATTCGCGCGATTGCGCAATTGCAGCGCGACCGTCTCCGTGGGCGACAGGCGTTCGATGGCCCGGGCTCGCATGTTCAGTTCCGCGGCTTCACTGATCATCATGTGCTCCAGATCGACCGGCAACATGTCCTGGCGGACGTAGCCTTCTACCTTGCTTTTGTAGGTGTCCACGGTGCCGAGCCGTTTCCTGGCTTCCACCAGTAACGGCATGATATCGGTCACAAGTTCCGTTGGCGCAGGCGCCACGGGCTCGCTGAGGTGATATTTGCCGCTGGAGGAACGGGGTAGCCAGGTTTCCCTGAACCCATTTGCACCCTCGACGGTGAAGCGCTGTTGGTGGGTTGCGGTATCCGTGCTGGCGATGCCGATGAGCAACTGATTGTCTTCCGTCTCGAACAGCTGCTTTGACGCATTTACCGCTTTCGCACTTTTGGACGGGCGAGTCTTGATGGCATGACGAGCCGCCGCTTCGACTTCTGCCAGATTGTCGAGAAACGCCGTGACCTGCTCCAGATCCAGATGCTGCGGATAACCCAGGGACCAGGCCCCGAGGTTGCGACGAAATTCGGCATAGGTCGCCAGGCAATCTTCGAGCACCTTGTTGCGCTGGGTAAACGTGGCCTGTACTTCAGGCAATTGATGTTGGGTCAGCAGCGCTCGCCCGACCTTGTCGCGGGCCTGTTTCAACTGTACGTGAAAGTAGACCCAGGACTGGTCGGTGACGGCGTTGTAGTGAGTGATGATCTCCAGCTCATTTGCCGTTTTCAGATAGTAGTAGTTGGCATCGCTGAATTTTTCGTTAACCGTGGCCATATCCGGGGCCATCTTTGATTTTTGCACGCGGTTGGTGATCCGTCCGTTCCATCGATTGGCTTCTGCGACCTGAGTGTGAAGCCGGTCGAAGTCCTTGAGAAACTCGATTCGGATTTCCTTGCGTTGCGCCATCAGTTGAATGTGTGCGGTGGTATTGCTGAACGGCGTGGCCTCCGAACGGGCAATCATTTGATCGATGCGGTTGAGGTGTTCCACCAGGCGCTCCTTGACCAAAGCGATCCGCCGTACCCATCGGTCGACGATGACCCAAGCGCAGCGGCTTTGAGCATCTTCGACCAGCATGCGTCTGCGGCCGTGGCTGATCAGCATCAGTTCTTCAAGGTTCAGGTACTGGGCCTGCGCCAGCTCGATGTCGTTCACGCAAAGAATGTCGGCATTGGCTCGAAGCGGTTGGCGCTGCTCCCGGTCAAGGCTGAAGTAATGTTCCAGCACAGTGTTGGAACTGCGGGTCTGGGTCCCGAGTCGCCGTGAGTAGGCATCGGCGGTGTTGGTCAGCGTCAACTGGCGTCGCAACGCCCGATCCGTCCACCAGCGTGGCAGCCAGCGGCGAATGGCGGCGGGCCAGAGCGGGTCGAGGCCGTCAGCCATATGACCGAGCACCGCGCCGCCACCGGCTCCGCCGCCTGTCGTCACGGTGCCGTACACCGCGTAATGGGTTTTCCAGTTGCCGGTTTCATCCAGGGCGATGGGTTGTTTGTAGGTTCGGGTGCTGGTTGCACTCAAGCGCCATTGCGGTGGGTTGTCGGTCAATTCGATGCGATAGATACGACCCTGGCTGACCATGAAGTCGCCGTCGGCGTGGCGATAAACGTTGCGATAAATCCCTTCGGTGCCCGGTTGCAGGCCGGCGAAGGAAATCTCGTGTTCGTACTCATAGCCCCTGAAGCGTTCGAGGGTGCGTCGGACGTACTGCGGGGTCGAGACCTGCAAGGCGCCCGGTTGTCTGGTCAGGGCGCGCAATTGTCGCCCGCGCGTGGCGGCGCGCGCGGCACTGGAAGTGGCGCCAACAACGGGCAGTACATCCATGGCAGCGTCGATCAACGACAGCAACACGGCTTCCACCTCGGCCAGGCCATGGCCGACATCACCGCGCAGGAAGGCCGCCGCTGCCTGATTGGTGCTGTTCCAGGCGTCGTACAGGGCAATGGCGGTACCGATGAAAGGCACGACGCCCAGCGCCATTTTCAAGTAGTTGAACATGGTCCCGGAGCGCAGCGCGACGTGCTCCAGATACAAGGCATCGTTGGAGCGGGATGTCGACCGATGCGCCTCCAGCAAACGGCCCATGTGCACATTGAGCAGATGCGCTGCCAGGGATGTGCTGGCCGGCCAGGCGGTGCCGACGCCGATCAGGGCATCGAAGTTTTTCACCCGGGCCTGGTTGATCCGGCTGACGTGCGAGGCAAATTCCCCGGTCAGGGCGCGACCGGCCAGATAGTTGACCATCGTGCTGTTCAGGCATTGGTTGAAGAGGAACGTCCGCGCCTGTTCAAGGCTGTCGAACTGACGCACAAACACCCCATCGGGGCAGTCAGGCCGATAGAGCAGGGTCAGGCCGCTGATCTGCTCGACGATAAAAGTCACCCCGGCCAGGGTGCTCGGCCCCTGACCCGGCGTATCCGTGCCGCCAACGGTCAGGTGCGCGGGCAACAACACGATGCGCTTGCCGTCGACCGCAAAGGCTTCACGACTGTTGGCGTCGATGGCGATCTGCAGCACGCGCTGGCCCGAGACGTCGATGTCCTTGGCCAGCACGGCGAATTCGCCGTGCAACTGGAGCATCAACCGCCACGGTTCGTTCAGGCATTCACGACGAAATTCATTGCTGAAGGCCGAGGCGCTAGGGGCGCCAAGGAAGGTCTCGCGAATCAGCCTTTCGTATTTCCCGGCCAGATCCAGCTCGGTGACCATGTTGCGCAGGTAGTCCTGGGTGATGCCGGTTTTCAGTTTCTGCCGTTGCGCCTCGTCGGCGCCGCTGATCTGGACCCGCATCAACGACACCCGATACCACATCGACTGATCGATATTGCCTTGCGCCAGTTCGGCGAGGGACAACAAGCTGCGCTGCTCGCTGCCGGTCAGTACATTCTTTTGCGGTGTTCCCGGCGCTGCGCCCTCGATCAGCACCTTGCGCCACGTGGTGGTGTCGGGGATGTCCAGCATCACTTCAGCGGTTTGCGTCAGGGCGAAGTCTTTACGCAGGCGGGCGTCGATGGCCTTTTTGCTGAATGACTCGCGCAGTGGCAGTTCCCGTTCAAGCAGTTGATGGGAGCGCTTCATTGCCGCGATGTAGGCGGTGAACAACGCCTTGAGCCGATCGCGTTCGGCCGCGGACAGTGCGCTGAGGGAGGACGGCAAGCGTGTTGCCAGCGTGGCGCTGCGGTTTTGCTCGACGATTTGTGCGAAGGCCAGCTCCCGCGCGGAGACAGTGGGGACGGTCAGGCGGGCGAGCGTCTGTTCACGCAGTTTTTCCAGTTCCGCCGCGCGTTGACCAGCATGGGAGGGCACGGGGTTGGCTGTCATCAGCCGCGTCGCATGCTGTTCACAGCTGTGAAGCTGGGTTTGCAGGGCGTACTCGAACGGGTTGCCGGCCAGCGGCAAAAACTGCAGCGCTTGCGTGTCGTCGTTGGCCGGCTGCCTGAACATCTTCTGCTCCAGGGCATGGCGGGAGGCGAACCGTTGCAGGCCGCCGAAATGTCCGGGCCAGTAGAGCAACACGCTGTCGCTGGCGGACGGCAGCAATGCCGATGGCCGGGCAAAGAGCAGTACACCGTCGAGCTCCTGGGTCTGCGTGCGGAGGGTGTCGCCTTCGTTGTCAGTCGCGGTCAACACCAGTCGGGCGACCACCACATCGGCCGGTCGAGGTTTTTCGGGCGCGTCGAGCACGGCCGTCAGCCACTGATATTCATCGCTGCTGATCTGATTCAGGCTCAATTGCAGGTCGGCTTCGGCACGCAGGCCACTCAGGCGCGCCTGGTACAGGGCCTTGTAATGTGTGCCCGACGAGTGGCGCAGTTCCAGCAGTTGCGGTGCATCGTCGGCGCTTAACAGGGCAAGTGCGGCCTCGCTGCTGGCCTGTTCGGCGGCGCGCAGGGCGTCGAATTGCTGTTGCAGCCGCTGCATGCGCGGGTCGTCGGTGGTGCCTGCAAAGTCCAGCCCCAGAAAGTTTTGCAGTGCCGTTTGCTGTTGCACTAAAGCGCTGTGGCGCAGGCTGAAGGGAACGTCGGGGCTCAGTTGCCCGAACGGGGCGATGTCGTTGCTTGTATCCGGCAGGGGCAGGTCGGCGGGCGAGGCAAAAATTCGGTCGTTGCGTTGCCGCTCGGCAGGCGCCGTGGCCAATCCCGCCAACAGGGACTCGGCACTTTTCGTCAGCTGCGGGGTGTCCAATACGGTGTAATCGACCGTGACGTGGCTGGCCTCGGGTTCGGGTTGCTGCTGGGTCAACCAGCGTTCCAGGCTGTTGCGATTTTCAAAGGTCATCCAGGGCGCTTGCCGAGACGGCAGATACAGCAACTGGGTGACCGGTTGGTCGGTATTGCGGGTAATGACCAGGGCACCCGCCAGTTCGTCAGTCAGACCGCTGTTGCCCCTGAGCGACAGGGTCTCGACGTAAATCAGGATCTCGGCGGAGGTTGTCTGCGCTGCCGGGTTGACGAGATCCAGCAGAACGCCGAGCTGCTCGGCATTCAAGGTGTCTTGGGCAAATGCCAATTGGCACGACGCTTCGAAATGCTGGCGATACAAGCGAAGGGCCTGTGCCTGGCGTGAAACGTCGGTACCGCGTGCGCGTGCCTGCCACCAGTTCGTGGTCAAGGGAACTTGCGGGTTCTGCGCCATGAGGGCCAGCCATTGATCGCGGCAGTCGTTCCAGCGCGCCGAGGCGCTCAGGTACAGGTTTTCATCCGTGTCTTGGGCCAATGAGGAGACGAGGCCGAAGTCGGCCAGCGGTGCGGCAGGTGATTCGTGCATGAAGAAGGACTCCGATGGGTGAAAAAATCGGGGCCATTAAAGTTCGTTCGAGAAGCGGCATGGTGGTACATAGTTATCGCGTGCCGCTGTCTGGTCTGATGACCGTCCGGCACTCTTCATCAAACTGTCACGTAACTGTGGCAGCGCGCTTGAACAAACTTCATCAGACTCGCGCTCTACTGGGGTTCTGCGTTTTGGTGTTTCTTCATGCGTGTTTTCTTATCAAGATTTGTTTTTTTGGCCGCCTTTTTATTCGGCCTGCCGTCCCTGGCGGCTTCGCGTTGTGATGTCAATGTTCCGACCGAACGGGTGGATCTGGCCCAGGTAAACCTGGCGTACCAGAGCATTGGCCGTGCGTCGGATCCGGCATTGCTGCTGGTGATGGGGCTGGGCGGGCAATTGATTCACTGGCCGGACGAGGTGGTTGTCGCCTTGTGCCAGCAGGGGTTCCGGGTGATCCGCTATGACAATCGCGATGTCGGCCTGTCGACCTGGCGGCAAGCACCGGCCGACGCCAACCTGACCTTCGAAGTGCTGCGCTACAAACTCGGATTGCCGGTGTCGTCACCGTACTCGCTGACCGACATGGCCGACGATGGCCTGGGCTTGATGGACGCCTTGCACATCGATCAATTCCACGTGTTGGGCGCCAGCATGGGCGGCATGATTGCCCAGCACATGGCTGCCATGGCACCGCAACGGGTCGAGAGTCTGACCCTGATCATGACCACCTCCGGCGCCGAAGGCTTGCCGGCCCCGAGTGCGGCGCTGGTGCAGTTGTTGGCGCGGCGCGGCGCACCGAACCGCGAAGTGGCCTTGGAGCAACAGGCCGACCTGCTGGCGGCGCTGGGCAGCCCGATAGTGACCGACGATCGCCAGGCGTTGCTGCATCAGGCGGCGCAGTCCTATGACCGGTCGTTCAATCCCGAGGGCGTGAAACGCCAGATCATGGCCATTCTCGCCGAGCCGAGCCGGGTGACCCTGCTCAATCAGTTGCGGGTGCCGGCGCTGGTGGTGCATGGCACCGCCGACCCGCTGTTGCCGGTGATGCACGGGGTGCATCTGGCGGCGCATCTGCGCGGCAGTCAGTTGATCCTGATTCCGGGGCTGGCCCATCGCTTTCAGGAGGCGTTCAAGGCACCGTTGCTGGCGGCGGTGTTGCCGTACTTGCGCGAGCACCGAGAAGACACTTCACATTGGGCGCAAATCGAGCCTGTGGCCGATCACAACCTCCTCTAACCCCCCGATCACCTGTGGGAGCGAGCTTGCTCGCGATAGCGTCTGATCAGTCGACATCATCGGTGACTGAAACGCCGCCATCGCGAGCAAGCTCGCTCCCACAGGTTCTGGGTCGCTTTGAGCAAGCCCCCTAATGACTCAGGCCGTACTTTTTCACTTTGTCGAACAGAGTGGTCTTGGCCATGCCCAGTTCCTGGCTGGCCTGGGTCAGGTTGCCACCGCTGCGTTGCAAGGCGTCGCTGAGCAGATTGCGCTCGAACGCTTCTACCGCTTCGGCAAAGGCCAGGCCCTGATTGCCGCCACTGGCACCGGTTTTCTTGAACGCCGGCAGGCCCAGGGCAAAGCGCTCGGCAACGTTGCGCAATTCACGCACGTTACCCGGCCAGTCGTGGCTCATCAGGTTCGAAACGGTCTGGTTGTCCAGCTCCGGCACCGTGCGGTCGAAGCGTAGGGACGACTGCTGCAAAAAGTGTTCGAACAATTGCAGGATGTCTTCGCGGCGCTCGCGCAGCGGCGGCAGTTCCAGGGTCACCACGTTGAGGCGGTAATACAGGTCGCTGCGGAACTCGCCGGCCTTGCTCGACTCGACGAGGTCGGATTTGGTCGCTGCGATGACACGGCAATCCACCGCTACGCTCTGGTTCGAGCCGAGGCGTTCGAGGGTGCGCTCCTGTAGTACCCGCAGCAGTTTGATCTGCAAGGGCAGGGGCATGCTTTCCACTTCGTCGAGGAACAGCGTGCCGCCGTCGGCGTGTTCGATCTTGCCGATCCGCCGTTTGCCCGCGCCGGTAAAGGCGTTGGCTTCGTGGCCGAAAATTTCGCTTTCGAACAGGTTTTCCGGCAGGCCGCCGCAGTTCAGTGCGACGAACTGTTTGGTGTGGCGCCGACTGAAATCATGCAGGCAACGAGCGACCAGTTCTTTGCCAGTGCCGGTTTCGCCCTCGATCAGCACGTTGGCCGAGGTGTCGGCGACGTTGGCGATCAGTTCGCGCAAGTTCTGCATGGCTGGCGAACGGCCGATGATCCGCCCTTCGAGGGAGTCGCGCTCGGCCAGTTGCCGACGTAACGACGAGACTTCCCGCGCCAGGCTGCGTTGCTCCAGTGCGCGGCGGGCCACGTCCACCAGGCGCTCCGGGGAGAACGGCTTTTCCATGAAGTCGTAGGCGCCTTTCTGCATCGCGCCGACGGCCATGGAGATGTCGCCGTGCCCGGTGATCAGCACCACCGGCAGGCTGCGGTCGCGGGCCTTGAGCCGGGTCAGCAGTTCCAGGCCATCGATGCCCGGCAGGCGAATGTCGCTGACGACGATGCCGGCGAAGTTGTCGCCGACCCGTTCCAGGGCTTCTTCGGCGCTGCCCACGCCAATGCAGGGAATGTCTTCCAGGGTCAGCGCCTGTTGGCAGCCGAGCAGCACATGGGGGTCGTCTTCGACGATCAATACACTAAGGTCGTTGTTCATATTGGCTCGGCGGGAGTGAGGCTTACCAACGGTAAACTGAGGACGAATGCAGTACCACCGCTGGCCGGGTGCTCGACACCCAGGTGACCGCCGGTGGCGGCGGCGAGGCTGGCGGAAAGGGTCAGGCCCAGACCCAGGCCCTGTTCGCCGGGTTTGGTGGTGAAAAACGGTTCGAACAGGTGCTTGCGCGCTTCGGCGTCGATGCCGTGGCCGTTGTCACGCACCCGCAGGCGGTATTTGCCATCGAACGTTTCGCCTTCGAGCCACAACTCGGGTTGCGGCTGCGCTTGCATGGCGTCGAGGGCGTTGCCGATCAGGTTGACCAGAATCTGCTCCAGGCGGGTCTGGTCGATCTGCACCTGCACATCGGTGAAGTCGCGGTGTAATTGCAGCTGAATATTTTCCACCCGGGCGCCTAGCAATTGCAGGGCCGCGTCCACCGCTTTGCCGAGGCAGGCCTGGCCTTTGTCGTCTCCGCGCCGGGCGAACGAGCGCAGGCTGGCGGTGATCCGGCCCATGCGGTCGATCAGTTCGTTGATGGTCTTGAGGTTGGTGCTGGCCACGTCGAGCTGGCCGCGTTCGAGGAAGCGCACGGTATTGCCGGACAAGGTGCGCAGCGCCGCCAGCGGCTGGTTCAGTTCGTGGGCGATGCTGGTGGACATCTGGCCGATGGCCGCGAGTTTTCCGGCCTGCACCAGTTCATCCTGGGCACGGCGCAAAGTCTCTTCGGCGAGCCGGCGTTCGCGGATCTGGCCCTTGAGCCGTTCGTTGCTGGCGCGCAGGTCGGTGGTGCGTTCGGTAATCCGACGCTCCAGCTGATTGTTGGCTTCCTGCAAGGCTTCCCGGGCTGCGAGGCGGGTGGCGATCACCTTGCGCCGCTCGTTCCAGGCGATCAAAAGGAACGCCAGGAGGGCAAACGCCACGGCCACCAGGATCCCCTGGTTGATCGCTTCGCGGCGCAAGTCCTGGAGTGGCGTGAGCAGGGTGAAATTCCACGGTGTATCGCTCAACGGCCGGGTTTGCGCCAGATAGCTGATGTTTTCATCGTCGGACACCAGTTCGCTGTTGGCCGGGAACGTGAGTTTTTCGACGCCTTCGGACAGGGTTTCCCGGGCCAGCGGCTGCAGTTCGTTGAGCGGGAACCAGTAGTACTGCAGGCTGCGGGCGAGTTTTTCCTTGGTTTCTTCGCTCAGCGGCACCACCGATTTCAAGCGCCGTGCCGGATCGCTGGAAAGAATGATGATGCCGTTTTCGTCGCTGACGAAGGCTTCCAGGCGAGCCCGTTGCCAGCGTTCTTCCATGGCTTCCAGACGGACCTTGACCACGGCTACGCCGATGATCTTGCCATGTTCTTCCAGGCCATGGGCCAGGTAGTAACCGGGTTCGCCGTTGGTGCTGCCAATGCCATAGAAACGCCCCGGCTGACCGCGCACGGCGTTCTGGAAATAGGCGCGAAAGGACAGGTCTTCACCCAGGTAACTGTCGACATCGCGCCAGTTGCTGGTGGCCATGACGCGACCGGTGGTGTCCATCACGTAGATGGCCCGACTGCGGCTGCGCCGGTTCAGGCCTTCAAGGTAATCGTTGACCGTCTGCCGGTATTCCGGAGTCGGGTCGGCCAGCAACTGCGAAACGCTGGTTTCGAGTTCCAGCAGGCTGGGCAGGTAGGTGTATTTGCTGATTTCGCTTTCGACGGCGCGCGCGTGCAGTTCCAGCTGGCGCTGGCCGTTTTCGCTGAGGCTGCGGATGCCGTAGTGCTCACTGATCCAGAAGCCGATATAGCCCAGGCCGATCATCATGGCGATGATCAGTGGCGGCAGGAACAAATGACGAACCAGACGGGGTTTCACGGCGAGTGATGGCGACGTGGCGCGATAAAGAGTGGGGTCGCATTTCATCACAGATGCCTTGGGTCAACCACAACACAAATCTGCAAGCCACCGCCGGCCCCTGTGGGAGCGAGCTCTGTGGCGAGGGGGCTTGCCCCCGTTCGGCTGCGAAGCAGTCGTAAACCCTACACACGCGGTTCGACTTTGCAATGCAGGGGCCGCTCCGCGACCCAACGGGGGCAAGCCCCCTCGCCACACAAGCCCGCTCCCACATTAGGGGAACGGTGTTTGCTTAGTGCTGCAGAATCTTGTTGAGGAAGTGCTGCGTACGCTCCGCGCGGGCATTGATGTCACCGAAGAACTCTTCTTTCTTGCAGTCTTCGATGATCTTGCCCTGGTCCATGAAAATCACGCGGTCGGCCACTTTACGGGCGAAGCCCATTTCGTGGGTCACGCACATCATGGTCATGCCTTCGTGGGCCAGTTGCACCATCACGTCGAGCACTTCGTTGACCATTTCCGGGTCGAGCGCCGAGGTCGGTTCGTCGAACAGCATGACGATCGGGTCCATCGCCAGCGCACGGGCAATCGCCACACGCTGCTGCTGACCGCCGGACAGTTGGCCAGGATGCTTGTGGGCGTGGGCCGAGAGACCGACGCGCTCGAGCAGTTGCAGGCCTTTCTTGGTGGCCTCTTCCTTGCTGCGGCCCAACACCTTGATCTGCGCGATGGTCAGGTTTTCGGTGATGGTCAGGTGCGGGAACAGCTCGAAATGCTGGAACACCATGCCCACGCGCGAGCGCAGTTTCGGCAGGTTGGTCTTCGGGTCGGCGATGGAGGTGCCGTCGACCACGATGTCGCCTTTCTGGAACGGTTCCAGAGCGTTGACGCACTTGATCAGGGTCGACTTGCCGGAACCGGATGGCCCGCACACCACGATCACTTCGCCTTTTTTGACCTCGGTGCTGCAATCAGTCAGTACCTGGAAGTCCCCATACCACTTGTTGATGCTTTTGATAGAGATCATACGGCGAACCTTTTTTGCAGACGCTTGACCAGCTGCGAGGCGGCAAAGCTGATGATGAAGTACACGAGACCCGCGAAAATCAGGAACTCATTGGAGCGGCCAATGATGTCGCCACTGGCGCGCGAAGCATTGAGGAAGTCCACCAGGCCGACGGCGTAGACCAGCGAGGTGTCCTGAAACAGGATGATGCTCTGTTGCAGCAACAGTGGCGTCATCTTGCGGAACGCTTGCGGCAGGATGATCAGGCGCATCATCTGCCCGTAAGACATGCCCAGCGCCTGGGCAGCGCCCATCTGGCCCTTGGGAATCGACTGCACACCGGCGCGGACGATTTCGCAGAAGTACGCCGCTTCGAACATCATGAAGGCCACGATGCACGAGGCGAACGCGCCGATCGGCGTGTCTTCGCCGGTGATCCAGCGCAGCACGAACGGTACCGCCAGGTAGAACCAGGTGATCACCAGCAGCAAGGGGATCGAGCGGAAATAGTTAACGTACGCGCCGGCGATGTTCGACAGCACTTTGTTGTGGGACAGACGCATCAACGCCAGGATGGTGCCGAGGATGATGCCGCCGATCACGCCCATGGCCATCAGCTTGAGGGTCATGATCATGCCGTTCCACAGGCCCGGCAGGGACGGGATGATGCCCGAGAAGTCGAATTCCATCATTTACCCCCTACGGAAATCAGGCCCGGTACGGCGACTTTCTTCTCGACCACGCGCATCAGCAACATCAGGCTCATGTTCAGGGTGAAGTAGATCAGCGTTGCCAGGGTGAAGGCTTCGAACAGGTTGGCGGAGAACTCGGCGGTCTGCTTGGTCTGCGCGAGCAGCTCCATCAAACCGATCAGCGAGGCCACGGAGGTGTTCTTGAAGACGTTCAGGAATTCCGAGGTAAGCGGCGGAATGATGATCCGGTAGGCCTGGGGCAGCAGCACGTTCCAGTAGATCTGCGGCAGCTTGAAACCCATGGCGCGAGCCGCGGATTCCTGGCCTTTTGGCAGGGCCTGGATACCGGTGCGCACCTGTTCGCAAACCCGGGCGGTAGTGAACAGGCCCAGGCACACCACGACGCTGAGGAAGGCCGAGGTGGTCGGGTTCAGATCCTGCTTGTACCACTCTTGCAGGTCGGCCGGCAGCAGGTCGGGTACCAGGAAGTACCAGATGAACAGCTGAACCAGCAGCGGCACGTTACGGAAGAGTTCGACGTAGCAGGTGGCGATGCCCGATACGATACGGTTCGGCACGGTACGCATGACGCCCAGGATCGAGCCCAGTGTCAGGGCGATGATCCAGGCCGCGATGGCGATGCCGATGGTCCAGGCCAGACCGGTCACGTACCAGTCGAAATAGGTCTCGCTGCCCACGCCGGTGGACTTGAAGAACACGCCCCAGTCCCAGTTGTAATTCATTAGGGTCTCCCCTCAGTTCAATCAATGTACAAGTGCCCGCTTGGGGGAAGCTCCGTTCCCGCCCGACCTTTACGATCAGGCACACGCTCCCGGCTCGACAGCCACCGGTTCGAGTGTTTCCAAAAAATGCCAGCAGGAAGTGACCACCTCCTGAAAGGGCCAGGGCCCTCTCAGGAGATAAGGTTAGTCAGAAATCAGGACTTCTTGTCGTCAGCCGCTTTATCAGTCGGTTTGGCGATCAGGGCCTTGAGCTCGTCGCTCATCGGGAAGTTCAGGTTCAGGCCTTTTGGCGGGATCGGTTGCATGAACCATTTTTCGTAGATCTTGTTGATCTCGCCCGATGCGTAGGTGGCCTTGATGGCGTCATCCACAGCCTTTTTGAACGGCTCGTCGCCTTTGCGCACCATGCAGCCGTAGATTTCGTAGGACTGTGGAGTGCCGGTAACGGCCCAGTCACTTGCCTTCTTGGCCTTGGCTGCTTCACCGGCCAGCAGGGCGTCGTCCATCATGAAGGCCACTGCGCGGCCGGTTTCCAGCATCTGGAACGACTCGCCGTGGTCTTTGGCGGAGATGACGTTCATGCCCATCTGCTTGTCGGCGTTCATCGCCTTGAGGATGCGCTCGGACGTGGTGCCGGCGGTGGTCACGACGTTCTTGCCGGCCAGGTCAGGGAAATCCTTGTACTTGGAGTCTGCCTTGGACAGCAGACGAGTACCGATTTCGAAGATGCCAACGGAGAAGTCAACTTGCTGCTGACGCTCGACGTTGTTGGTGGTGGAGCCGCACTCGAGGTCCACGGTGCCGTTTTGCACCAGCGGGATACGGGTTTGCGAAGTCACCAGGTTGTACTTGACCTGGAGGTTCGGCATGTCGAGGTCTTTTTTCAGCGCTTCGACGACTTTCAGCTGGATGTCGTGGGAATAGCCGACCGGTTTGCCGGTAGCGTCGGCAATGTAGGAAAACGGAATGGAAGCGTCGCGATGGCCCAGGGTGATGGTGCCGGACTCTTTGATCTTCTTCAGGGTGCCGGTGAGTTCGGCGGCGAAAACTGGCGTGCTGATCAGAGCGGCAGCAATGGCTGCGCCCAGGATATGGGGAACGATGCGCATCAAATTTTCCTCGACTTTGTTTTTTTTATGGAGCCAGTTCACCGGCCCTTTTGTGCTGCAAAACACCTGAGCGCTACGATGAGTCGGCGCAAAGGACATTCGTCGAAGAAGTGTAGAGCATGACTCGTGCCAGACCAGTGCGAATTGATCAAAACGTTGATTTATAAGGAAATTAAATATTTTTTGCGTTGGGATTTCACTGAGATGATCCGGTTAACCGAACCGACCCGCAGGTCGCGTTCGGAAAACCGAATGGTGGCAGGGTGCTACCCGATCATCAAATGTATTTGCGCTTGTCCGGTGCTGGCGGGAAGTACTGGTACAACCAGGTTTCACTCAGCGTGCGGTCGTTGGTGCGGATGAACAGGCGCAGCTCGACAGGCTCGACGCTGTCATTGGTCGGGTACCAGTCAAACAGGATGCGGTAGCCCTTGATGTCATCGAGCTTGAGAACGCTGAAATCCTTGACCTCGCCGTTCGAGCAAGTGACTACAGGCTCGATGCCCGTGCCTTCAGGCAAGCGGTCCAGGCCGCCGCCGGTGAAGTCCACGGCAAAACGACGGGCCCAGACTGGCGGATAGTGTTCGCCCGGCGCCCAGCCCTCAGTGAAGCCGCCCATCCCGGAGCGGGTCGCATTGACCCGTGCCAGCGGCGTTCCGACCGGCGGCAATGCGCTCCAGTACAGCTTGTAGCCGTAATTCAGCGAGTCGCCGGCCGCCACCGGTTTCTTCGGCGTCCAGAAGGCGACGATGTTGTCCATGGTCTCGCCGGTTGTCGGGATCTCCAGCAGGTCGACCGAGCCTTCGCCCCACGCCGTGGTCGGTTCTACCCACAGGCTCGGGCGACGGCTGTACCAGTCGACGGTGTCCTGATAGCTGGCGAACTCGTGGTCGGTCTGCACCAGGCCGAAGCCCTTCGGGTCGGTATCGGCGAAGGCATTGAATTGCAGGGTGGCCGGGTTGTTCAGCGGGCGGCAGATCCACTCGCCGTTACCGCGCCACATGGCCAGGCGGTCGGAGTCGTGGATTTGCGGGTGAATGGTGTCGCACATCCGGCGCTCGTGGGTGCCGCAACTGAACATGCTGGTCATCGGCGCGATGCCTAGCTGGTCGATGGCGGTGCGTGCGTTGACGTGGGCATCGACCTCCATCACCACGCGCTCGGCCTGACAGTCGATATCGAAGCGGTAGGCACCGGTGGCGCTCGGCGAGTCGAGCAGGGCGTAGACCACGAAGCGGGTGCTGTCCTTGTTCGGAGTCTCGAACCAGAACTTGGTGAAGTCGGGAAATTCTTCGCGTTTCTTGGCGTAGGTGTCGATCGCCAGACCGCGGGCCGACAAACCGTACTGGCCGGTGGCGTCTACCGCACGGAAGTAACTGGCGCCGAGGAAGGACACGACATCGTGCTTGTCCAGTTCCGGGGCCTTGAACAACTTGAAGCCGGAGAAACCCAGGTCGCCCTTGAGCTGTGCGGTGTCGACCGTGGTGTTTTCATAGTTGAACAGCGACGGGCGGAAATGCACCTCGCGGGCCATCCGGGTTTTCGGATCGACGCTGTACATGCGCACCGGCTGCTTGAACCCCATGCCGACGTGGAAGAACTGCACGTCCAGCTGCCCCTTGTTTTCTTTCCACAACGAATGATTGCCGTCGTAGCGAATCGCATTGAAGTTCTGCGGGGTCATGGTCGCCAGGGTCGGCGGCAACTGTTGCTTGGTGTCCTGGTAGCGATTGCTGGCGAGCTGTTTGGCCTGGAGCTTCAGCGCCTCGAAATCGAACGCGGTGGCCTCGCCATCAGCGGTGCCGCCGCTGGCGGCCCAGGCCTTGGCGGCCAACAGGCCCGTGGCGGACAAACCGGTGTAGGCCGCGATGGCCATGGAGGCTTTGAGCAAGTTCCTGCGGTGCATAAATACAACCTGTCGTGAGCAATCCCGCGCCGTTCCTGGCACGTGCTGGATCAGAAATATCGGTTCGGACATGCCTTCGGCCAAACGCAACGGACTTATAAACAGATGCCCGACAGCTTAAACCGTTCGAATGCGGAGCAAAATTGATTGATGGCACTGCGCTGGCTCGGCAATGAAACAAGACATGTCGGGAAACAATTCCGACAGGGGTTTCTGATTTAGAGGGCATTTCTGCTTTTTTCGACTAATTACTCTAAAAACCGCTTTTCAGCGCCCGGATTATTTCTATTCTGTGCACATGACCGGTTTAAGCCCGAAAGACCGGTGCGGTTCAGTCGGCACGATGCGGCTGCCGAAAAGGGGTAGGGCGATGCGGTTTTTTGCAGTTTTCTTTGACGTTTAGAAGGACATCGTCCATGTCGAAAGTACAAGGCATCACCGAAATGTTGGGAATCTTTCCGTGTCTGGCCCTGGGGCGAAGAAGGCGCCGGCTCAACAGCGAGGAAATGAAACTGGTGGAACGCTATCGGGAGCTGTCGGAGAGCGACAGGATTGCGATGAGGTATCTGGTGGACGCGATGAGGAGTGTTTCGCGGTTTTAAGTGGACCTGGAGCAGTAATGTAGGAGCGAGCCTGCTCGCGATGGTCGTTAACGATGACGCGTCCGTTCTGGATGTACGCGGTGTCTTTGAGTCCATCGCGAGCAGGCTCGCTCCTACAGTTTCCCTTTTTTATCCGCTCGATTTATCCCTTCAACGGCAAGTGCCAGCGATTGGGAAGGGGCGCTGCACCTGCATCAACTCAGGCATGTCTCGCCATTTGATCCAGGCGTGATGTTGGTAATGCAGCAGGGGCACCGAAATTCCAGCCCAGTTCAATGAGCTCAGACTGGGCAGGTTTTCCACAGGCTCTGATTTCGCATCACGCAGCGAAGGTATGACTTCGTTGCTCAACCACTGGCGCAGATTGCGGTTTTCCGGGACGAAGTGGTGAACCAGCAAGGCGTACACACCTGATTCGCTGACCATCAGGGTTTCGACCGTTTTGCCGTCTTTGCGCAGCCAGACGGTGCGACGTTGGTCTGCGTCGAGTTTCAGGGTGAGCCGTTCATTCAGGGGTTTACCCATCAGGCGCCCAAGGTCCTGAACACAGAACCAGGCTTGGTTGTCTTGCATGAAGGCGTGGAGGAAGCGGTTGTGGCGGGTGAAGACGGTGGGATCGAAATAGGGAAGAGGCGAGCTTTGAGGATGCATTGGCATGGCGTGATTTCCGTTTTGGCCTGGAAAGTCGCCACCAACCCTTCGACAGGTTGGGTGGCGGACCGAGTGGCGTTCGAAGTCGGGACACTTCCAAGTCAAAACGGAAGCCGAAAGGCCCGCGCCACACGGCCCGCCATAATGCAGAACTGAAGGCATAAAACAGCCACAGTTCTATGGGGGCACACGAGCACCGTTTTGACTTGTTCCGGCTTCGACTCCGGGCCGCTGATTTGGCAGCGACGGAACAAAGCCTATCGGTCAGGCGCTCGCGGCGCCAAGTCTACTCTGGCGACGCGTGTTGTAGGAATCGAGGGTTTTTCAGGCAGGCTGAATCTTTAGGAATTTACTGTTTGCAGTGTTGCGGTGGCGCCATCGCGAGCAGGCTCGCTCCTACAGGGATGCGTTCCAAATGTGGGAGCGAGCCTGCTCGCGATGCTTTAGTGCTTGAACATCACATGCCGCACAACGGTGTAGTCCTCCAGCCCATACATGGACATGTCCTTGCCATAGCCGGACAGTTTCTGACCGCCGTGGGGCATTTCGCTAACCAGCATGAAGTGCGTATTCACCCAGGTGCAGCCGTACTGCAAACGCGCTGACAGGCGATGGGCGCGGCCGACGTCGGTGGTCCACACGGAGGAGGCCAGGCCGTAGTCCGAATCGTTGGCCCAGCCCAGCACTTGTGCTTCATCGGTGAATTTGGTTACCGACACCACTGGCCCGAACACTTCGCGGCGCACGATTTCGTCGTCCTGTTGTGCGTCGGCCAACACGGTCGGTTCGAAGAAGAAACCATCACCCTCAACCGCCTTGCCGCCAGTGATCAAACGAATGTGTGGCTGGGCGATGGCGCGTTCGACGAAGCCGGCAACGCGGTCGCGGTGTTGTGCGGTGATCAGCGGGCCGAGTTCGGTCGACGGATCATCCTGCAAGCCGTACTTGATGCTGCTGACGGCGGCGCCGAGCTTCTCCACGAACTTGTCGTAAATGCCTTCCTGGGCATAGATGCGGCAGGCGGCGGTGCAGTCCTGGCCTGCGTTGTAGAAACCGAAGGTGCGGATGCCTTCGACGGCGGCATCGATGTCGGCGTCGTCGAAGATGATCACCGGGGCTTTGCCGCCCAGTTCCATGTGCATGCGTTTGACGGTGTCGGCGGTGCTGGAAATGATGTTCGAGCCGGTGGCAATCGAACCGGTCAGCGACACCATGCGCACTTTCGGGTGAGTGACCAATGGGCTGCCGACGGTAGGACCACGGCCGAACACCAGGTTGAGTACGCCGGCCGGGAAGATATCCGACGCCAGTTCAGCCAGGCGCAGGGCTGTCAGCGGAGTCTGTTCCGACGGTTTGAGCACCACGGTATTACCGGCGGCGAGGGCCGGGGCGATTTTCCAGGCGACCATCATCAATGGGTAGTTCCACGGCGCTATGGAGGCGATCACGCCCACCGGATCTCGGCGGATCATCGAGGTGTGACCCGGCAAGTACTCGCCACCGGTTGAACCACTCATGCAGCGGCTGGCGCCGGCGAAGAAACGGAACACGTCGGCAATTGCCGGGATCTCGTCGTTCAGCGCAGCGCTGTAAGGCTTGCCGCAGTTGTCCGATTCCAGTTTGGCCAGTTCTTCGCCGTGGGCTTCGATGGCATCGGCGAGTTTGAGCAGCAGCAGCGAGCGGTCTTTCGGCGGGGTATGCGACCAGCTGTCGAACGCAGCGTCGGCGGCGCGCACGGCGGCATCGACCTGGGCTTCGCTGGCTTCGTTGATTTCCACCAGCACACTACCCAGCGCCGGGTTGAACACTGGTTGGGCGGGGCCTTCGCCGCTTTGCAGTTGGCCGTTGATCAGGAGTTTGGTTTGCATGGCTTTGCCCTCTTCGAAACTGTTGTTTTTTCTCGGTGGAAACCGACCCCCTGTGGGAGCGAGCTTGCTCGCGATAGCGGTGTGTCAGGCAACATCAATGTTGAATGTAAGTCAGCCATCGCGAGCAAGCTCGCTCCCACAGGTTCCGGTTTCCACATTGGGAATTGAGTTGTCAGTTACTTACCACCACTGCCCGCCACGCTCTCACCACCACGGGTCAGGTAATAAGCGCCGAGGATCGGCAGCATGGTCACCAGCATCACCAGCATCGCCACGACGTTGGTCACCGGCACGTCCCGTGGGCGGCTGAGCTGGTTGAGCAGCCACAGTGGCAGGGTGCGTTCATGGCCGGCGGTGAAGGTGGTGACGATGATTTCGTCAAACGACAGGGCAAACGCCAGCATGCCGCCGGCCAGCAATGCCGAGCCGAGGTTCGGCAGGATGATGTAGCGGAAGGTCTGCCAGCCGTCGGCGCCGAGGTCCATCGAGGCCTCGATCAAGCTGTGTGAGGTGCGGCGCAAGCGGGCGATGACGTTGTTGTAGACGATCACCACACAGAAGGTCGCGTGGCCGACGATGATGGTGAACATCCCCGGCTCGATTCCCAGAGTCTTGAAGGTCGCCAGCAACGCGATCCCGGTGATGATCCCCGGCAGGGCAATCGGCAGGATCAGCATCAGCGAGATGCCTTGTTTGCCGAAGAAGTCCCGGCGGTACAACGCGGCCGAAGCCAATGTGCCAAGGACCATGGCGATCAGGGTGGCAATCGAGGCGATCTGCAACGACAGCTTGATGGCCTCGAGCACGTCCGGCCGCGAGAACGCCACGCCGATCCACTTCCAGGTGAAGCCCTTTGGCGGAAAGCTGAACGCCGCGTCTTCGGTGTTGAAGGCGTACAGGAAGATGATCAGGATCGGGAAGTGCAGGAACACCAACCCGCCCCAGGCGGCGAGGCGCAGGCCCAGGGAAGCTTTGTCAGAGTGCATCGAAGGCCCCCAGTCGTTTGACGATGGACAGGTAAATGGCGATCAGCACGATAGGCACCAGGGTGAAGGCAGCGGCCATCGGCATATTGCCGATCGCCCCTTGCTGGGCGTACACCATGCTGCCGACGAAGTAGCCGGGCGGGCCGACCAGTTGCGGCACGATGAAGTCGCCCAGGGTCAGCGAGAAGGTGAAGATGGAACCGGCGGCAATGCCCGGGATCGACAGCGGCAGAATCACTTGCATGAAGGTCTGGCGCGGCTTGGCGCCGAGGTCGGCGGAGGCTTGCAGCAGCGAAGGCGGCAGGCGTTCCAGCGAGGCCTGGATCGGCAGGATCATGAACGGCAGCCAGATGTAGACGAACACCATGAAACGCCCCAGGTGCGAGGTCGACAAGGTGCTGCCGCCAACTCCCGGAATGCCCAGTACGAACTGCAGGACCGGCTCCAGCCCCAGGTGCTGCACGAACCACTGCGCCACGCCACCCTTGGCCAGCAGCAGTGTCCAGGCGTAGGCCTTGACGATGTAACTGGCCCACATCGGCATCATCACTGCGATGTAGAAAAACGCCTTGGTCTTGCCGGTGGTGTAGCGCGCCATGTAGTAGGCAATCGGGAATGCGACGATGGCGCTGGCAATCGATACGGCAATCGCCATGCCCAGGGTGCGCAGGATGATGTCGAAGTTCGACGGCTGGAACAGCGCGGTAAAGTTCGTCAGGGTCAGGTCAGGTGTGACCGCCATGGTGAAGTCATCGAAGGTGTAGAAACCTTGCCACAGCAGGACCAGCAATGAACCCAGGTAGATCGCGCCGAACCACAGCAACGGCGGCACCAGCAGCATCGACAAGTACAGGTTCGGCCGGCGATACAGCAGGTTGGAAAACCTGCGCAACGGCGAGCCGCCTGACGAGGTTTGAGAAATAGCCAAGGTGCTCATCTCACACCCCGCCTGCAACAGTGTCGTGCAACGGAATCATTGCCTCGCGCGCCCAGCGTGCGCTGATGCGCTGCCCGGTCTGGTGCTGGGCACTGGTGTCCAGCCACTGGTTGTTGGCCTTGCTGATGTTCAGGGTCTGGCCGTTTTCCAGTTTCAGCTCATAGCGAGTCGCACTGCCCTGGTACTGGATGTCATGCAGCAAACCGCTGACTTCAATCTCGTGGCTGGCCAGCGGACCTTCGGCGAATCGCACGTGTTCCGGGCGAATCGAAAACGGCTGTGGATTGCCACTGAGCTGCCAGGCCAGGTCACCGCGAATCACGTTGGAGGTGCCAACGAATTCCGCCACGAAGGTGGTGGCCGGTTTCATGTACAGGTTGCGCGGGCTATCGACTTGTTCGATGCGCCCCTTGTTGAACACCGCCACGCGGTCGGACATCGACAAGGCTTCGGTCTGGTCGTGGGTGACGAAAATGAAGGTGATGCCGAGCTGGCGTTGCAGCTTCTTCAGCTCGCCCTGCATTTGTTCGCGCAACTTAAGGTCGAGGGCGCCGAGGGGTTCGTCGAGCAGCAGCACCCGTGGGCGGTTGACCAGGGCGCGGGCCAGGGCCACACGCTGGCGCTGACCGCCGGAGAGTTGTACCGGCTTACGCTCGCCGTAGCCACCGAGGGCGACCATGTCGAGGGCTTCTTCGGCGCGCTTGAGGCGTTCGGCCTTGCCGACGCCTTTGACTTTCAAGCCGTAGGCGACGTTGTCGCGAACGTTCATGTGCGGGAACAACGCGTAATCCTGGAACACGGTGTTCACGTCGCGCTGGTACGGCGGCAGGCCGGCGGCCTCCTCGCCATGAATACGGATGGAGCCCGCGCTCGGTTGTTCAAAACCGGCAATCAGGCGCAAACAGGTGGTCTTGCCCGAGCCGGACGGCCCCAGCATGGAGAAAAACTCGCCGTCCTGGATGTCGATGGAAACCCGGTCTACGGCTTTCACTTCGCCGAATTGACGGGAAACGTTGGTGAACTGGACTGCAAGCGTCATGGTGCGATGCTCCAAAAAGGCGAAGGCCGTCGCAGCGGCCCTGCCTGGACTTCTGAAAAAACTGAATCGTGTTCGCGCATGTGTGGCTGGAATACTGACTGTGGCGGGGGGGGCTTGCCCCCGTTGGGCTGCGCAGCAGCCCTGAAAACGGTGGGCGCGGTCTGCCAGACCGCAGTGACGGACTAGGGGAGGGCTTCGCCCTCCAACGGGGGCAAGCCCCCTCGCCACAAAAGCGTTTTTGCCACAGAAACGGTGTGTTACCTGCCGCCCATGATCGCGATGTAGTCCTGGGTCCAGCGGCTGTATGGCACGAACTTGCCGCCTTCAGCCTGCGGGGTTTTCCAGAAGGCGATCTTGTCGAAATTGTCGAAACCGTTGGTCTTGCAGCCTTCGGCGCCGAGCAATTCACTGCCCTTGCACGCTGCCGGCACCGCCGGCAACGAGCCGAACCACGCCGCAACATCACCCTGGACTTTCGGTTGCAGCGACCAGTCCATCCACTTGTAGGCGCAATTGGGGTGCTTGGCTTCGGCATGCAGCATGGTGGTGTCGGCCCACCCGGTGGCGCCTTCTTTCGGGATGGTCGAGGCAATTGGCTGCTTCTCGTTCATCAGGCCGTTGACCTGATACGGCCAGGCACCGGAGGCGACCACGCCTTCGTTCTTGAAGTCGCTCATTTGCACAGTGGTGTCGTGCCAGTAGCGGTGGATCAACGGCTGCTGGGCGCGCAGCAGATCGAGCACGGCCTTGTACTGGGCTTCGGTCAGTTCGTACGGGCTCTGGATACCCAGTTCCGGCTTGGCGGACTTCAGGTACAGCGCCGCGTCGGCGATGTAGATCGGGCCGTCATAGGCCTGCACGCGACCCTTGTTCGGCTTGCCGTCCGGCAGGTTTTCCGCGTTGAACAACACGCCCCAGCTGGTGGGCGCAGTCTTGAACACGTTGGTGTTGTACATCAGCACGTTCGGGCCCCATTGGTACGGGGTGCCGTAGGTCTGCTTGTTGACCACGTACCAGGGTGCATCCTTGAGGCGCGGGTCGAGGTTCTTCCAGTTCGGGATCAACGCGGTGTTGATCGGTTGCACACGCTTGCCAACGATCAGGCGCAGGGAGGCGTCGCCGGACGCTGTGACCAGGTCGTAACCGCCCTTGGCCATCAGGCTGACCATTTCATCGGAGGTGGCGGCGGTCTTGACGTTGACCTTGCAGCCGGTTTCCTTCTCGAAACCGGTCACCCAGTCGTAGGCCTTGTCGCTCTCGCCACGTTCGATGTAGCCGGGCCAGGCCACAATATCCAGTTGGCCTTCGCCCGCCCCGACAGCTTTGAGCGGCTCGGCGGCCTGGACACTGGCGCTGGCCAGCAGCGCGGTGGTGATTGCACTGAGCAGTGCGGTCTTGTGCACGAACATTGGAATTCCCTCTTCTTTAAATTATGGTCGGGGCAGTTGTGAACGTGGTGAAGCATGCCGTTGGCGGCTTGTTATTAGCTTAGTCAGAGATGCTCGCCATGGCGGGCCATGATGTGCCGCACCACGCTGTAGTCCTGAAGCGAATCGCTGGACAGGTCCTTGCCGTAACCCGAGCGCTTCAAGCCGCCGTGGGGCATTTCGCTGACCAGCATGAAGTGGCTGTTGATCCAGGTGCAGCCGTACTGCAAGCGCGCCGCGACCTGCATGGCCTTGTCGAGGTTCTGGGTCCAGACCGACGAGGCCAGGCCGTATTCCGAGTCGTTGGCCCAGTCCACCGCTTGTTCCAGCTCATCGAAGCGGGTCACGGTGACCACCGGCCCGAACACTTCGCGCTGGACGATCTCGTCACTTTGCTTGCAACCGGCGAGCAGGGTCGGCTGGTAATAGAAGCCGGCGCCGGAGTGCACCGCGGCACCGGTCACCCGCTCGATGTGCGGCTGGCCCAAGGCGCGTTCGACGAAACTGGCTACGCGGTCGCGTTGGCGGGTACTGATCAGCGGGCCGATTTCGTTGTCGGCATCGCGCTTGCCGGCGAAACGCAGGCTGCCGACGGCCGCGCCGAGCTCGGCCACCAGGCGGTCATGAATCCCGGCCTGGGCATAAATGCGGCAAGCGGCGGTGCAATCCTGGCCGGCGTTGTAGTAGCCGTAGGTGCGTACGCCTTCGACCACGGCCTGAATGTCGGCATCGTTGCAGACGATCACCGGGGCCTTGCCACCGAGTTCGAGGTGGGTGCGTTTGAGTGTCTTCGACGCGGCCTGGAGAATCTTTTGGCCGGTGACGATATCGCCGGTCAGCGACACCATGCGCACTTTAGGGTGGCTCACCAGGTGGCTGCCGACGCCTTCGCCGCCACCGCAAATAATGTTGATTACACCGTGCGGCAGGATCTCGGCCAGCGCTGGCGCCAGGGCCAGGATCGACAGCGGCGTGTGTTCCGACGGCTTGAACACCAGGGTGTTGCCAGCGGCGAGGGCCGGGGCGATTTTCCACGCGGCCATCATGATCGGATAGTTCCACGGCGCAATCGACGCCACGACCCCGATAGGATCGCGCCGGACCATGCTGGTGTAGCCCGGCAGGTATTCGCCGCTGAGCTGGCCGGTCTGGCAACGCACGGCACCGGCGAAGAAGCGGAACACGTCGACCGTGGCATTGAGGTCATCCTGACGGGCCAGGTGCAGCGGCTTGCCGCAATTCAGGGCTTCGAGACGGGCGAGATGGTCGGCGTTTTTTTCGATGGCGTTGGCGATGTCCAACAGCAGGTTTGAGCGCTGTTGTGGCGTGGTGCGCGACCAACCGGCAAAGGCGCGGTGGGCGGCGAGGATGGCTGCTTCGACTTGTTCGGTGCCGGCTTCGGCGATCTGCGTCAGGATTTCGCCAGTGGCCGGATTGATGATGGGTTCGGCACAGCCTTGCCCTGCGACTAATTCACCATCGATCAACAAGGCGGTGAACAACGGGGTCTGCGCGCCAGCCATTTTTCGGGTTCTCGTTTTTTGTGTGGCTTGTTGTGTCGACATGGCAGCGCTCCCTGTGACTGGGGCCCGGCCGTCTTTATTAGATGCAACAAGACTAGTTCGCGGACCCGAGGACAACAAATACTAAATACTGAAGGTAGCGTTCGATTAAATAGATGGCTTGCGCCCGCCATGGGGTTGTTCGCGCGCGACCGTGAGGAAGGGGTCCACCAATGCCGGCCGCGCGGTGCCGCGACGCCAGGCCAGGCCGACATCCAGGGTCTGGCTGAGGTCGGCGATCGGCCGCGCTTCGATGATGTCGCCCTCCAGTGACCACGGGCGATAGGTCATGTCGGGCTGGATCGATACGCCCAGGCCAGCGGCCACAAGGCTTCGCACCGCTTCGGTCGAGGCCGTGCGCAGGGTGATGCGCGGTTGCAAGGAGGCTGCCGACCACATGCGTTGGGCGTTGCGGTCCATTTCATCGACGTTCAGTTGAATCAATGGCTCGCGGGCCACGTCGGCGAGGTTGATGCTGTCGTGTTCCAGCAGCGGGTGCTGGGCCGGCAGCCATAGCCGGTGCGGCGAGCGGGTCAACACTTCGGTCTGCAATGCGTGGCGGTCTTCGAGGTTGGACAGGATCAACACGCCGACATCGATCTCGCCGCTGACCAGCAAATGCTCGATGTACGGGCGCTCATCCTCCATCACGCGGATTTCCACGTTGGGGTAGGCGCGCTGGAAACGGGTGAGTAGATCCGCCAGGTAATAACCGGCCACCAGGCTGGTCACGCCGACGATCAGTTGCCCGGCGACCTGGTCGGTGCTCTGTTGCAGGCTGCGCTTGGCGTTATCCACCGTGGCCAGGATCAAGTGCGCCTGACGCAGGAATTGATGCCCCTGGTGGGTCAGGGTCATGCCCTTGGCATGGCGGCTGAACAGGCTGACGCCGATTTCCTCCTCCAGTTGCTGGATCGCCAGGGTCAGGGTCGACTGGGAAATGAACGCAGTTTGCGCGGCGGCCGAGATCGAACCGGTCTCGGCCACGGCGATGAAGTGACGGATCTGACGCAAGGTCATCATGGGGAAGCACCCGGTGGGCTGTTTTTATCGATTGGCGAGAGTGTATATCGTTTTTTCTGACGGGTCGGCGCAAGCGGCAATGGGCGCATTGAGGGGAGTGCAACATCTGGAAGCACTCTCGCCCACGGGGCATGGGCACTTTCGTTTTAGGCTGGTGGTCTTGGTTACAGGTTAAACGTCTTGTGGAGGCGGTAAATGAATACCCGTGGATTGCTCGATCAACTACTCAAGTCCGGCCAGGACCTGTTGCAGAACAAGGCCGGCAGCCCGCAGCAAAAGGGTGCGAGCGGTGGCAACGGAGGCCTCGGCAGCTTGCTCTCCGGTGCGAGTGGCGGGGCATTGGCGGCAGGCGCCATGGGCTTGCTGCTCGGCAGCAAAAAGGCCCGTAAAGTCGGGGGCAAGGTCGCGGTCTACGGCGGTCTCGCCGCGTTGGGTGTGCTGGCCTATAAAGCCTACGGTAACTGGCAGGCGCAGCAGGGCGGTGCGGCCGGTGCGCAACCGCAAACCCTGGACCGCGTACCGGACGCACAAGTCGAGCTGCACAGTCAGGCGATTCTCAAGGCGCTGGTGGCCGCGGCCAAGGCTGACGGTCATGTCGATGAGCGTGAGCGTGCCTTGATCGAAGGCGAATTCACCCGGCTCGACAGCGATCAGGAGCTGCAACACTGGCTGCACGCCGAGCTCAACAAGCCACTGGACCCGAGCGATGTCGCCCGCGCCGCCCGCTCCCCGGAAATCGCCGCCGAGATGTACATCGCCAGCGTGATGATGGTGGACGAGGAAAACTTCATGGAGAAGGCCTATCTCGATGAGCTGGCGCGGCAGCTCAAGCTGGAGCCGGGGTTGAAGGCCGAGCTTGAGAAGCAGGTTCGCCAGGCTTCCTTGTAAACCTTCAGTCCGCCCCACATCCCCAATGACCATTCTACGGTCCCTTTCTGCCTAATCACCCCAGGCACCCATCCCGCCTTTTTTGGCGGGATGAGAAGTAGCGCGCAACCGTCTTATAAATGAAACACCGCCCTCGGCTATACTCCCCGCATTTCGAATCGGCTCCGAGGAATGACTGTGAAGAACTGGACGTTACGCCAACGCATTTTGGCGAGCTTTGCGGTAATTATCGCCATCATGTTGCTGATGGTGGTTGTCTCGTATTCGCGGCTGTTGAAGATCGAAAAAAGCGAGGCCAGCGTGCGTGAGGACGCTCTGCCAGGGTTGTATTACAGCTCGATGGTTCGTGGCGCGTGGTCCGACAGTTATGTACGCATTCAGGCCATGCTCGGCCTGGAGGAAGGGCAGAGCTTCACTGCCGAGGATGCCGCGAGCTTCAAGGGCTACGCCGAGCGGTTGAAAGAGCAGATGGACCTCTACCGTGGAACGATTGCCGACGAAGAAGACAGGGTCGAGTTCGCCGCGTTCGAAAAGCTTCATGAGGACTACCACCGGATTCTGGCCGCGGTGATCGAGTTGTATAAACGCAACCAGAACGCCGAGGCCGTCAACATGTTCAAGGGTGAACTGACCCCGACCTGGACAGCGGGTCGAATGAAGGTCAATGAAATCCTGCGCCACAACAAGTCTGTGGCGGACGCAGACATCGCGGCCATTGACGATGCAGTGCTCACCGCCAAAGTCATCATGGGTATTTCCCTGCTGATCGCGGTGCTGGCGGCCGCTCTCTGTGGTCTGTTGCTGATGCGCGCCATCATGGCGCCGATGAACCGCATCGTGAGAATCCTCGAAATCATGCGCACCGGCGACCTCAGCAGCCGCCTGAACCTGGAGCGCAAGGACGAATTCGGCGCGGTAGAGACCGGGTTCAACGACATGATGACCGAGCTCACTTCTCTGGTGTCCCAGGCCCAGCGCTCGTCGGTGCAGGTGACCACGTCGGTGACCGAGATCGCCGCGACGTCCAAGCAGCAACAAGCCACCGCCACCGAAACCGCCGCCACCACCACGGAAATCGGCGCGACCTCCCGTGAGATTGCCGCCACTTCCCGGGATCTGGTGCGCACCATGACCGAGGTTTCCACCGCCGCCGATCAGGCTTCCGTGGCTGCCGGTTCCGGCCAGCAGGGCCTGGCGCGCATGGAAGAAACCATGCACTCGGTGATGGGCGCGGCCGATCTGGTCAACGCCAAGCTGGCGATCCTCAACGAGAAGGCCGGCAACATCAATCAGGTGGTGGTGACCATCGTCAAGGTCGCCGACCAGACCAACCTGTTGTCGCTCAACGCCGCCATCGAGGCCGAAAAGGCCGGGGAATACGGGCGCGGTTTTGCCGTGGTCGCCACCGAAGTGCGGCGCCTGGCGGACCAGACCGCTGTCGCCACCTACGACATCGAACAGATGGTGCGCGAGATCCAGTCGGCGGTGTCGGCCGGGGTCATGGGCATGGACAAGTTTTCCGAAGAGGTGCGTCGCGGCATGTCCGAGGTGCAGCAGGTCGGCGAGCAGTTGTCGCAGATCATCCATCAGGTCCAGGCGTTGGCGCCGCGGGTGCTGATGGTCAACGAAGGCATGCAGGCCCAGGCCACCGGTGCCGAGCAGATCAACCATGCGCTGGTGCAGTTGGGTGATGCCAGCAGCCAGACGGTCGAGTCTCTGCGCCAGGCCAGTTTCGCCATCGATGAACTGAGCCAGGTGGCCGTCGGGCTGCGCAGCGGCGTTTCGCGATTCAAAGTCTGATGAGCGAAATCACGGCCAAACGCTCTGCCGTGAAGCAGGCGCTGCATGCCTTGTTTCTGGTGTTTCGCGTCGGCAACGAGCGCTATGCCTTGAAGGCTATCGAAGTGGCTGAAGTGCTGCCGCGCCTGCCGTTGAAGCCCATTCCCCATGCCCCCGCCTGGGTCGCCGGGGTGTTCGCCTATCGGGGCACCGTGGTGCCGGTGATCGACTTGAGCGCACTGACCTTTGGCATGCCTGCACAGGCCCGTACCAGCACGCGACTGGTGCTGGTCAACTATCGCCCGGATGAAACCGCCGAGACACAACTGCTCGGGCTGATTCTGGAACAGGCGACTGACACCTTGCGCTGCGATCCGACGGATTTTCAACCCTACGGCCTGGACAATCGACAGACGCCTTACCTCGGGCCGGTGCGCAAGGACGAGCGGGGGTTGCTGCAATGGGTGCGGGTCGGCGATCTGCTGGACGATCAGGTGCGCGCATTGTTGTTTCCCTCGCCGCCAATGGATCCGGCACTGCTGCAGGAGCGGCCATGAACAGCGACCAGCGTTTTTTCGACTTTCTCAAGGAAACCATCGGACTCGACGTGACCTCGGTAGGGCCTGCGATCATCGAGCGAGCGGTGCGCCAGCGCAGCATCGTTTCGCAAGCAGTGTCGGCCGATGAGTATTGGCACACCTTGCAGGGCTCGCGGGACGAGCAGCAGGCCTTGATCGAGGCGGTGATCGTTCCGGAAACCTGGTTCTTCCGCTATCCGGAGTCCTTCGTCACCCTGGCGAAACTGGCGAGCAAGCGTCTGGCCGAGATCAACAGCCTGCGCGCACTGCGAATTCTCAGCCTGCCATGCTCCACGGGCGAAGAGCCGTACTCGATCGCCATGGCGTTGCTCGATGCCGGGCTCAAACCGCACCAGTTCAAGGTCGACGGCCTGGACGTCAGCCCGTTGTCAGTGGAAAAAGCCCGTCGGGCGTTGTACGGCAAGAATTCCTTTCGGGGTGACGACATTGCGTTTCGCGACCGTCATTTCATCGCCGAAGGCGAGAGCTATCGCCTCGATCAGCGGGTGCTCGAGCAAGTGCGCCTGCAGGTAGGCAATCTGCTGGATCCGGCCTTGCTGGCCGGTGAACCGCCATTCGATTTCGTGTTTTGTCGCAACCTGCTGATCTACTTCGACCAGCCGACCCAGAAGCTAGTCTTCGAAGTGCTCAAGTGCCTGACCCACGTTGACGGCGTGCTGTTTATCGGCCCGGCCGAAGGCGGTCTGCTGGGGCGTTTGGGGATGCGCTCGATTGGTATCGCGCAGTCCTTCGCGTTCAGTCGACAGGGAACTGCGGACCCTGATCCCTTGCCGACGTTCGTTCCTGCGCCATTGCCGGTGCCGCAACCGTTGCGCAATCCACCGCCTGCGCCAGTGCGCAGCCGTCCGTTTGCCCGGGTTGCGCCGCTGCGGCCTGCGCCTGCGCCTGCAACCTCCGGCTCCGACACTGCCGCGCTGCTGGCCAATATCGCCGTGCTGGCCGATGAAGGCAAAAGCGCCGAGGCGCGAGCGGCGTGTGAAAGCTACTTGCGCAGCCATGAGCCGGTGGCTCAGGTCTTTTACTGGTTGGGACTGCTCAGCGATGTGGCCGGCAATACCCTTGAAGCACAGGGTTTTTACCGCAAGGCGTTGTACCTGGAGCCGCAACATCCTGAAGCGTTGATGCACCTGGCCGGCTTGCTGCAGGCCCAGGGCGACGCGATGGGAGCCAGACGATTGCAGGAGCGTGCCGCCCGCAGCGCACGTTCCGTCGACAGTGAGCGTAAACGATGATCGCCTCCGATACCTTCAGCGTCACCCGGGATGCCCAGGCCATCGACGATTGCTGGAACCGCATTGGTATCCACGGTGACAAGTCCTGCCCGCTGCTCAGCGACCATATTCATTGCCGCAATTGTGCGGTGTATTCGGCGGCTGCCACACGCTTGCTCGATCGTTATGCATTGCAGCAGGAAGATCGCGGGACTGTGTCCGTCGCGGTCGAGAGCGAGGTGAAAACCCGCTCGCTGTTGATGTTCCGTCTGGGTGAAGAGTGGCTGGGGCTTGCGACCCGCAGCCTGGTCGAGGTGGCGCCGTTGCAAGCGATTCACTCGTTGCCGCATCAACGTTCCCGGGCCTTGCTCGGCGTGGCGAATGTACGCGGAGCGCTGGTTGCCTGCCTGTCGCTGGTGGAACTGCTCGGGCTCGACGGCGCCAGCAGCGTGGCCACCGGTGCACGGGTCATGCCACGCATGCTGATCATCGCCGCCGACGGCGGGCCGGTGGTGGTGCCGGTGGACGAAGTCGACGGGATTCACGCCATCGACGAGCACATCCTCGATACCGCATCGCGCTCAGGTGCTCAGGCCAGCGCCAAATACACCCGTGGCGTGTTGCAATTCAAAGGTCGCAGCCTGCGTTGGCTGGATGAAGAACAGCTGTTGTGCGCCGTGACCCGGAGCCTCACATGACCCCCGAGCAAATGCGCGACGCTTCTTTGCTGGAGCTGTTCAGCCTGGAGGCCGAAGCCCAGACCCAAGTCTTGAGCGCCGGCCTGCTGGCGCTTGAGCGCGACCCGACCCTGGCTGATCAACTCGAATCGTGCATGCGTGCCGCACACTCGCTCAAGGGCGCAGCGCGGATCGTCGGTGTCGACGCCGGAGTCAGCGTCTCCCATGTGATGGAAGATTGTCTGGTCAGCGCCCAGGAAGGCCGCCTGTTGCTGCGCCCCGAGCATATCGATGCGTTGCTGCAAGGCACCGATCTGCTGATGCGCATCGCCACACCGAGCAACAACCCGGAAGTCGCGGACATCGAGGCCTATGTGGCGTTGATGGCGCGGTTGCTGGACCCGGCGGCCCCGCTGGTTGCGCCTGCCGCACCGGTGATGGCCGAACTTCAGCTCGAAGCACCCGCGCCGAAGGTCGAGTCGCCGGCGCCTGTCGTCGAACCGCCATCGGTGCCAGCTCCACGCAAGACCAAACGCACCACCGAAAACGGCGAACGTGTGCTGCGTGTCACCGCCGAGCGCCTGAACAGCCTGCTCGATCTGTCGAGCAAATCCCTGGTGGAAACCCTGCGGCTCAAACCGCACCTGGCGACCATGCAGCGACTCAAGCGCATGCAGAGCAACAGCCTGCGCGCACTGGAGAATCTCAATGTGCATCTCAAGGATCACGCCTTGAGCCTGGAGGCCCAGGAAGCCCTTGAGGATGCGCGGCGCTTGCTCGCGCAATCCCAGCAACTGCTCATGGAAAAGAACGCCGAACTCGACGAGTTCGCCTGGCATGCCAGCCAACGGGCGCAGGTGTTGTACGACACGGCGCTGGCCTGTCGCATGCGGCCCTTTGCCGATGTGCTGACCGGGCAAGTGCGGATGGTCCGGGATCTAGGGCGCGATCTGGGCAAACAGGTGCGCCTGGAAATTGAAGGCGAAAAGACCCAGGTCGATCGCGACGTACTGGAAAAGCTCGAAGCGCCGCTGACTCACCTGTTGCGCAACGCGGTCGACCACGGCATCGAAACCCCGGAGCAGCGCCTGCTGGCCGGCAAGCCGGCGGAAGGTTTGATTCGCCTGCGCGCGTCCCATCAGGCCGGTCTGCTGGTGCTTGAACTGAGCGACGACGGTAACGGCGTGGACCTGGAAAAGCTCCGTCGCAGCATCGTCGAACGAAATTTGTCCCTCGCGGAAACCGCCGCGCAGTTGAGCGAAGAGGAATTGCTGACGTTCCTGTTCCTGCCCGGTTT
The DNA here is from genome assembly GCF_058807755.1 of Pseudomonas sp. GW821-FHT12A04. Taxonomy (NCBI): domain Bacteria; kingdom Pseudomonadati; phylum Pseudomonadota; class Gammaproteobacteria; order Pseudomonadales; family Pseudomonadaceae; genus Pseudomonas; species Pseudomonas sp. GW821-FHT12A04. The sequence continues at coordinate 32,055 of NZ_JBXAQZ010000018.1, read as the reverse complement.
CAGTCTGCGCGACAAGGTCACCGAGGTGTCCGGTCGCGGCGTCGGCCTGGATGCGGTGCAGCATATGGTCCGGCAGCTGCGCGGCGCGGTGGTGTTGGAGCAGACGGCGGGCGAGGGCAGTCGTTTCCACCTTGAGGTGCCGCTGACCCTGTCGGTGGTGCGCAGCCTGGTGGTGGAAGTCGGCGACGAAGCCTATGCCTTCCCGCTGGCGCACATTGAGCGCATGTGCGACCTGGAGCCGGCGGATATCGTGCAGGTCGAAGGCCGCCAGCATTTCTGGCACGAAGGCCGACATGTCGGTCTGGTGGCGGCCAGTCAGCTGTTGCAACGTCCGGCCAGCCAGAACAGCGGGCAAACCCTGAAGGTCGTGGTGATTCGCGAGCGCGATGCCATCTACGGCGTGGCCGTGGAGCGGTTCATCGGTGAGCGGACCTTGGTGGTGCTGCCGCTGGACGAGCGTCTGGGCAAGGTGCAGGACATTTCCGCCGGGGCCCTGCTCGACGACGGTTCGGTGGTGCTGATCGTGGATGTCGAAGACATGCTGCGTTCGGTGGAAAAACTGCTCAACACCGGGCGTCTGGAGCGCATTGCCCGTCACAGCAATCAGGTGGTCGAGGCGGCCCGCAAACGAATTCTGGTGGTGGATGATTCCCTGACCGTGCGAGAGTTGCAGCGCAAGCTGTTGCTCAATCGCGGCTATGACGTGGCGGTTGCGGTGGACGGCATGGATGGCTGGAACGCGCTTCGTTCGGAGGATTTCGATCTGCTGATCACCGACATTGATATGCCGCGCATGGACGGCATCGAACTGGTCACGCTGCTGCGTCGGGACAATCGCCTGCAATCGCTGCCGGTGATGGTGGTGTCCTACAAGGATCGTGAAGAGGACCGGCGCCGTGGACTGGATGCCGGGGCCGACTATTATCTAGCCAAGGCCAGTTTTCATGACGACGCCTTGCTCGATGCAGTGGTCGAGCTCATCGGAGGAGCACGGGCATGAGGATCGCAATCGTCAATGACATGCCCATGGCGGTGGAGGCCCTGCGCCGCGCCCTGGCATTCGAGCCGGCCCACGAGGTGGTCTGGGTCGCCGGCACTGGTGCCGAGGCGGTGCGCCAGTGCGCGCTGGACACGCCGGACCTGATTCTGATGGACCTGATCATGCCGGTGATGGATGGCGTCGAGGCCACGCGGCGGATCATGGCCGAGACCCCGTGTGCCATCGTCATCGTCACCGTGGATCGCCAGCAGAACGTGCACCGGGTGTTCGAGGCCATGGGCCACGGTGCGCTGGACGTGGTCGACACCCCGGCCCTCGGCGCCGGCAATGCCCAGGAAGCGGCGGCGCCGTTGTTGCGCAAGATCTTGAACATCGTCTGGCTGATCGGCGACAAGGGTAACCGCCCGCGCTCGGCGCCGGCACCCTTGCGCTGTTCGGGCTCACGCCAGGGCCTGATCGCCATTGGCTCATCCGCCGGTGGGCCGGCAGCGCTGGAAGCCTTGCTCAAGGGGCTGCCGCGTGATTTCTCTCCGGCCATCGTGCTGGTGCAACACGTTGACCAGGTGTTTGCCGCCGGCATGGCTGAATGGCTCGGCACTGCCAGCGGCCTTGATGTGCGCCTGGCCCAGGAGGGCGAGCCGCCGCAAAGCGGCACGGTATTGCTGGCCGGCACCAATCACCATATTCGCTTGTTGAAAAACGGCACGCTGGCCTACACCGCCGAACCGGTCAACGAGATCTACCGGCCCTCCATCGATGTGTTCTTCGAGAGCGTGGCCAATAACTGGAGCGGTGATGCCGTGGGGGTTTTGCTCACCGGCATGGGGCGTGATGGCGCCCAAGGGCTTAAACTCATGCGCCAACAGGGCTACCTGACCATCGCACAAGACCAAAACAGCAGTGCGGTGTACGGCATGCCGAAGGCGGCCGCAGCCATCGACGCTGCCGTGGAGATTCGCCCGCTGGACAAGATAGCGCCACGATTGCTGGAGATTTTCGCCAAATGAGCACCTTTTCCCTCATTCCTGGCTCAGGTAGTACTCAGGTGACCGCACATGACTGAATTACAGCTCGACGACTTCAAGACCGACGAAAACGCCGCCATGGTGTTGCTGGTGGACGATCAGGCCATGATCGGCGAAGCCGTACGTCGCGGCCTGTCGAACGAAGAGAACATTGATTTCCACTTCTGCTCCGACCCGCACCAGGCCATCGCCCACGCTGTGCGCATCAAGCCGACAGTGATCCTGCAGGATCTGGTCATGCCCGGTCTTGACGGTCTGAGCCTGGTGCGCGAATACCGCAATCACCCGGCGACCAAGGACATTCCGATCATCGTTCTGTCGACCAAGGAAGACCCGCTGATCAAGAGCGCGGCCTTTGCGGCCGGGGCCAACGATTATCTGGTCAAGCTGCCGGACAATATCGAACTGGTCGCGCGCATCCGCTATCACTCGCGCTCCTACATGACCCTGCTGCAACGGGATGCGGCGTACCGCGCGTTGCGGGTCAGCCAGCAGCAACTGCTCGACACCAACCTGGTGCTGCAACGCCTGATGAACTCCGATGGCCTGACAGGGTTGTCGAACCGTCGGCACTTCGATGAATACCTGGAACTGGAGTGGCGCCGTTCGCTGCGTGAGCAGAGCCAGTTGTCGTTGCTGATGATCGATGTCGACTACTTCAAGGCCTACAACGACAGCTTCGGCCACCTGGAAGGCGATGAAGCCCTGCGCAAGGTCGCCGCGGCGATCAAGGACGCCAGTGCCCGGCCTTCGGACCTGCCGGCCCGCTACGGCGGCGAAGAGTTCGCCCTGGTGCTGCCCAACACCTCCCAGGGCGGTGCACGGTTGGTGGCCGAGAAGCTGCGCCAGACCGTGGCAGCCCTGAAGATCCCGCATAACTCGCCGGCCGAAGGTTCGAGCCTGACCATCAGCATCGGCCTGTCGACTATTACCCCGAAAGCGGGCAGCAACTGCCGCGACCTGATCCTGGCGGCGGACAAGGGGCTGTATTCGGCGAAGAACAATGGGCGTAATCAGGTGGGCATCGGCTGACGGTACAACGCTCCGTAGCGCTTTAGCAGCTGCGGAGCCCGCGAGGCTGCGTCCGAAGACGAAGTCCTCGCAAACCCTGTACATGGAGTTTGACTAAGGAGGCTTGTTGCATAGTTTAGGAGAGTTTTTGTACGGATAGTCGCTCCATACAACTATTGGCTGTTATTTAAGAATGCTGGCAGATTTGCTTTCGACGGTCTGAAAACAATCATGTCAACTTTTAGTAAAGGCTTAGGGGAGGGCAGCGTCGCGTTCAATAAGAATGAAAGCGAACGCCGCAATAAGTGTTCTTACTCAAAATCTTCTTTAGGCATCTGACAATCTGGGCATAACCAATCTTCGGGCAGATCGTCCCAAGGCGTGCCTGGTGGTATTCCATTTTCAGGATCGCCCAGGGCGGGGTCATATTCATAGCCGCAAATAGTGCAACTCATTATTTTTTCTTTGCTTAACATGATTCTTCCTGAGGGCAGATTAAAGTGTGACAGTGGCGACCAAACCAGTTGCTCCTAAGATGAAACCAATTAGAGCGCCTCTTTCCGGTAATTCCTTTAGCATTGCGTATATCACAATTGGTTCAAGAATCAGGAGAAGTGTCAAGGATGCAACAGTAACTACCCATATATTTCCAGTTGCTTGATATCCTAGCCAGTACGCGAAAATTAGACTTATACCGGCAATGCTGATAAGTATTACAGGTTTTACAAATATTAAAGGAGTTTCCAATGATCGCTCGGGAAGTTTGGATGCGTATACTTCGCTGTAAATTGTTAGTATTTCACCGAAAACCATAAGTATTAAGGATGCAGCCATGTAGTAGTGATTTTTCATTTTTAACCTTTGGCTAGTATTGATAAAATGTCTTTTACTACAGGGGCTCCGAGTTCGCTTGAATTGAGCAAAAAGTGAGGGCCGTCGTGATCAAAAAGAAATGTGTTTTGATAGGGTGTGCCTTCGAGCTTGGCAATTCTTTGAAGTATGTCTTCGGCTTTGTGTAAATCTGAAAGGTGGTTGTGTTTCAGTATTTTTATTGCATTCCCGAAGTGTATGGCTTCGTCCGCAATCAGGTTTTTAATCCATGTGTTGAAGTTTTGGTGTCCGAACTCGTTGTAGAATGTGTCTTTTTTATATGTTTTGACTGATGTGTATTCATCGTAAGCAAATAGAAGTAGTAGGTTGAATTCGCTTGTAAATATTTCTTGTAGTTGATCAAAATTTCCGGTTCTTGTTTTTAGTTGGTCTATCAGCTCTTCCTCGGTTGAACCAAATAAAAGGCGGATGAGTTCAAAAAAACCGTCGGAATGATTTTTTTCATCTGCAAACCATAAGTCGAGATACTGGACGAAGTGCGGCGAAAATTTTGCTCTCCGCAGGTGTAAATGATGATAAAGATTGATAGCGTCATACTCTGAAAATAAATCTGCCATAAAGAATTTTTTATACTTTAGGTCGATTCCAGGGTTTGTCCATTCGCTGTCGGATATTTCATTGAAAAGTGCTCTTGAGCTCCAGTGTCTTTTTGTAAGGAGGGGTGGGGTCATTTTTTTCTCCTGTAGTTCGGGTTATGCTTTTATTTTTTTTATGATGGTAGGGATTATAAAGTCTTTTATTTCTTGTTTTTTAATGGGGAAGTCTGGTGTGTTGTGGTCCAGAACAAATGTTCCAGAGTAGTTTGGTTTCTCGAAATCTATAGCGAAGATCTCCTCCAGGATTGAGGCGGTTTCATTAATCCTCTCGGGGAATAGTTTTTTGGCTTTCTCGATAAAGGAAAAGAAGTGATTGATTTCATCTTTTTTTGTTTTTCTGATCCAGTTCGAGAGTTGTGGGGATTTGAATTTATCGTATTTTGCTATGCTGCGGTGATAGACGTGTGTGGTAATAATTTCGTCGTAGGCCAGCATGATGAGGAGTTTGAATGTGTCATCAGTTATTGGATTGATTACACTGAAGTCAGGGTTTCTAACTTCGGCCTCCAGAGTAACTTGATCAAGGGGGATGCCTGTGAATGATGAGTAGATCAGAGCAAAACCATAGGCATGGTCAATTTCGTCCCTAAGCCAAGGATTTAGCACTCCAACTAGTGACGGAAAGTATGTCGGGTATTTGGTCTTTAAATGCCAGTAAAGTCGCCGTGCATCGTACTCAGTAATTACTGAGTCGAATAATATCTCCTTCCATTCAGTGCGCTCGATATTGCTTAGTTTTGTATCAGGGAATCGGAAGTTAGCCAGCACCACGGCAGCATCCGGGGTCGAACGGGGGGGGATTCTGGGTTCTGTTATTTTTGTTGCGTTCATGGTGTTTGACTTCCATTGTTTTATCAGTTTTTTGGATGCACCCTAAAATTATGAAATTGTAGAGTGTCGCTGCAGTTTGGACGCCAATCAGTTTCTTGGATAATTATTGGCTGCCAGTACGGTTCTACGAAGTCATAGATGTATTCCCAGTCTAGACTTTCAGATTCTAGAATCCCGGATTCTGAGTTTTGCTCGGCCCACTTCATGCCAGCAACGATGCTTGATGTGACTTGTAGGCTCGTTGCACTGTTATGTTTTGCCATTTTTCTTGCCTTTCCTATTGAAAGATTAGAGCCGAGCCAAAGTGATTTGTGTTTTTTGCTGATCAGGAAAATGCCGAGTTCGTCGATGCCGGAAACTATATCGTCTTTCATTACTTCCTTTGATTTGATTTGATCTTCACTCCCGCTGCAAAGTAAATGCATTGAATCTACTGCTTGGTCGCAAGGATGATATGCGTAGTATACGGTTGGTCGATATTTGGGTGTTGATGGGGTATCTGAAGTTAAGTATTCGGCGATTGATAGCGATTCATTGTGTGTTAATAGATATGCGTTAAATTCTAAGTAATTAGGGGACCAGCTTTTTACGATGACATTTCGGCCTTGTTCAATCAGTTCGAGTGAGTATCCGTTATTCTTGGCGTTCAGTGGAACGTCTACTTCGTGAGATCCCCAGCCCAGTTCCGCCGGTTGCAAGCACTCTGTAATCAGTCCGTCCACAGACCAAGTGCAGATAAAGCTTTTTGGTGCGCGCTTTTTTGACGAGATTTGTGTGTCTCGCTCTGATATTTGTATGACCTGTAATTCTAGGCGTTCTGATAGTTTGGCCCACTCAGATTGTGTTGTTGGTTGATCATGTATTCCATTTTTGAGTGCCATTTCAAGCATTGCTTTTTTTAGCAGTATAGATATAAAACCAGGGTTTGCTCCGTGCCCAACAATTGCTGTTGTTGTGCTGGTCTTGGTTTGCGCATATTGTTTCAGGCTTTCCCTTAGAGAGTGATTGCTTTTTAATTTTTTGTTGTTTTGATTTGCGTATTCCCAAGGCTCTATGCATGTGTCTAAATACAGTGTGTTGAACCGCTGGGCTAGATTTATCAGAGCTAAGCTGGAAACAGATACCGCCAGATTTAAGAGGAAACTGTTGTCGCTTAATAATGGTGACAAAACACTGTGGAAGTTGTTTTGGGTTATCAGCTTTTTGTTTAATGTTGCGGAATACTCACTCGCGATATTTTTTCGAGTTGCGTCGATTTCTTTGTCGAAAATGATGATGTCTGAGTTGTAATTTTCTGAAAGTAGCGGTAGCAAAGCTTGGGCGATACTTCCAAAGCCTACAATTATTATTCTGTCGATTTTTTTCATGGTAGTCCTTTAATTAGTAAGTTGAGTTGACTTGTCCATGTTTTGCGGTGGTGCTGTAGCTTGCTTAGGTTTCTGAAGATTAAGGTTTTCGATGATGGTGTTAGTAAGTTGTTGTCGATTTTTTTGTGTTGCATAGTTATAGGGAAAGCAGATGCATTGCGCAATTGCCAATTAAGTAGGATTAGTCCGTTATTTTTGAGGTTGTTTTCCTACAGATCGGTCGAGGTCTTAATCTTGTTGTTGATTAGTACTCTGAGAGATGTTTACGGCATCATCCTCAAGGGCGAGTTGCTTATAGCCATGGCAGTTGCGCGAGCCACACAGCCGCGCGGCGGCGGTGCTATCGTTCAAACCGTCTGGTTGTGGGCCCAGCAGGCGATCAGAGCCACACCGTCGGCGGACTACTCGGTCGTGAATGCCCAGTGTGCATGTGCAGCGCCGCAACCAGGTCCTTGAACTGGCCTCACCATGCATCTGCATCAACTCCGTGGCCCCGGCCATGGTTGAATCTCCAGTCTAAGGCACCTTCCTGGGAGTCGAGCCGGTCAAGGACGTTGCCGACCGTTAACCCCTTCCATCAACTGCGGCGTAGCGGTCAGCCCGCTGATGTAGCCCAGGCCATTCCGTTTCTGGTATCGATTCAGACTTCGGCGATCACCGGCACTGTGCTGCCAGTCGACAGCTGCATCACTGAAAGACGTGTGCAGGGTGATTGCAGCGTTCATGGCTGGTGCGAGGCAGGAATAACTGAAACCATTCGCCGGTAAACCCGCCATGCGGGCTGCCGGGACCGCGTGATTACGGTATACTCGCCGGCTTTCAAAAGTTCGCCAACGAGTGCTGCCCGTCATGGAAATCAACCCGATCCTGAACACCATCAAGGACCTGTCCGAGCGCTCCGAAACTATTCGGGGGTATCTTTGACTACGATCAAAAGCATGAGCGTCTGACCGAAGTCAATCGCGAGCTTGAAGATCCGAGTGTCTGGAACAAACCTGAATACGCCCAGGAACTGGGCCGCGAGCGCGCTGCGCTGGCGCAGATCGTCGATACCTTGGACGAATTGAACACGGGTCTGGCCGATTGCCGCGACCTGCTGGACATGGCCGTCGAAGAGAACGACGAAGGCGCAGTGGGCGATGTCGTCGCCGAGCTGGCCCGTCTCGAGGAAAGTCTGGCCAAGCTGGAATTCCGCCGCATGTTCAGCCACGAAATGGACCCGAACAACGCCTACCTGGACATCCAGGCCGGTTCCGGCGGCACCGAAGCCCAGGACTGGGCCAACATTCTGCTGCGCATGTACCTGCGCTGGGCCGACAAGCGCGGCTTCGACGCGACCATCATGGAGCTGTCCGCCGGTGAAGTCGCCGGGATCAAGGGCGCGACCGTGCACATCAAGGGCGAATACGCGTTTGGCTGGTTGCGGACCGAAATCGGCGTACACCGTCTGGTGCGCAAGAGCCCGTTCGACTCCGGCAACCGTCGCCACACCTCGTTCTCCGCGGTGTTCGTCTCGCCAGAGATCGATGACAAGGTGGAAATCGAAATCAACCCGGCAGACTTGCGGATCGACACCTATCGTTCCTCGGGTGCCGGTGGTCAGCACGTAAACACCACCGACTCGGCCGTACGTATCACCCACGTACCGACCAACACCGTGGTCAGCTGCCAGAACGAACGTTCCCAGCACGCCAACAAGGACACCGCCATGAAAATGCTGCGGGCCAAGTTGTACGAGCAGGAAATGCAGAAGCGCAACGCGGCGTCCCAGGCGCTGGAAGACACCAAGTCCGATATCGGCTGGGGTCATCAGATCCGTTCTTATGTACTCGATGCCTCGCGCATCAAGGATCTGCGCACCAACATCGAGCGCAGCGACTGCGACAAGGTGCTCGACGGCGACATCGACGAATACCTGGAAGCGAGCCTGAAGTCCGGGCTGTAAGCAATGCAATACAGGATCGGCTGACCCGGTGCGATCCTTGTAGGAGCCAGCTTGCTGGCGATCCCCAGGCCGCAGGCCTGGGGGCAACGAACCTGTGATGGAATATTTAAAGACATGAGCGACCTAGAACTCGACCCGCAAGCCCTGCAACAGGAAGAAAACTCCCTGATCGCCCTGCGCAAGGAAAAGCTTGCTGCCGAGCGCGCCAAGGGCAATGCCTTCCCGAACGACTTCCGCCGCGAAAACTACTGCGAACAACTGCAGAAACAGTACGCGGACAAGACCAAGGAAGAGCTGGCAGAGGCTGCGATCCCGGTCAAGGTTGCCGGTCGTATCATGCTCAACCGTGGCTCGTTCATGGTGATCCAGGACATGACCGGTCGTATCCAGGTCTACGTCAACCGCAAAACCCTGTCCGAAGAGACCCTGGCCGCGGTGAAAACCTGGGACATGGGCGACATCATTGCCGCCGAAGGCACCCTGGCCCGTTCCGGCAAGGGCGACCTGTATGTCGAAATGACCAGCGTGCGCCTGCTGACCAAATCCCTGCGCCCGCTGCCGGACAAGCACCACGGCCTGACCGACACCGAACAGCGCTACCGCCAGCGTTACGTCGACCTGATCGTCAACGAAGACGTGCGCCAGACGTTCCGCGTGCGTTCGCAAGTCATCGCCCACATCCGCAGCTTCCTGATGAAGCGTGACTTCCTGGAAGTGGAAACGCCGATGCTGCAGACCATTCCTGGCGGCGCGGCGGCCAAGCCGTTCGAAACCCACCACAATGCGCTGGACATGGGCATGTTCCTGCGTATCGCGCCGGAGCTGTACCTCAAGCGCCTGGTTGTTGGCGGGTTCGAGAAAGTGTTCGAGATCAACCGCAACTTCCGTAACGAAGGCGTTTCGACTCGTCACAACCCTGAATTCACCATGTTGGAGTTCTACCAGGCCTACGCCGACTACGAAGACAACATGGACCTGACCGAAGAACTGTTCCGAGAACTGGCGCAGCTGGTTCTGGGCAGCACCGACGTGCCGTACGGCGACAAGGTGTTCCACTTCGGCGAGCCGTTCGTGCGTCTGTCGGTGTTCGACTCGATCCTCAAGTACAACCCTGAGCTGACCGCCGATGATCTGAACGACATCGACAAGGCTCGCGCCATCGCCAAGAAGGCCGGCGCCAAGGTGCTGGGCTTCGAAGGCCTGGGCAAGCTGCAGGTGATGATTTTCGAAGAACTGGTCGAGCACAAGCTGGAGCAGCCGCACTTCATTACCCAGTACCCGTTCGAAGTGTCGCCGCTGGCCCGTCGTAACGACGACAACCCGAACGTCACCGACCGTTTCGAACTGTTCATCGGTGGTCGTGAAATCGCCAACGCCTACTCCGAGTTGAACGACGCGGAAGACCAGGCCGAGCGCTTCATGGCCCAGGTGGCCGACAAGGACGCCGGCGACGACGAAGCCATGCACTACGACGCCGACTTCGTTCGTGCGCTGGAGTACGGCATGCCGCCAACGGCGGGTGAAGGCATCGGTATCGACCGTCTGGTGATGCTGCTGACCAACTCCCCGTCGATCCGCGACGTGATCCTGTTCCCGCACATGCGGCCGCAAGCGTAAGTGTTTCAAATAAAAAGCCGCCTTTGAGGCGGCTTTTTATTGCCTGTCTGGTACAAACGTATCAACTTGTTAGTTTCATCTGAGAGGAAATACCTGTCGTGATTCGTGCAATAGCTCAAGAAGGTGCAGCGGGTATCGCCACTGCGGTCGCTGAAAGCGTTCAGTACCAGGGCCGCAAGGCCAGCCGACAGGGCAGTGAGCAGCGTCGACAGGACATTCTCGACGCCGCCATGCGCATTGTCGTGCGTGACGGCGTGCGTGCCGTCCGACACCGCGCGGTGGCCGCCGAGGCGCAAGTGCCGTTGTCGGCGACCACCTACTATTTCAAGGATATCGATGACCTGCTCACCGATACCTTCGCCCAATACGTGGAACGCAGTGCGGCGTACATGGGCAAGCTGTGGGTGAACAACGAGGGTCTGCTGCGCGAGATGATCGACAGTGGCGACGGCAGCCCGCAGGCGCGCTCGAAACTGGCGGACGACATTGCACGGCTGATGACCGATTACGTTCACCGGCAACTGGTCAATCGTCGCGAACATTTGATGGCCGAGCAGGCGTTCCGTCAGGAGGCGTTGCTCAACCCGCGCCTGGCCGAACTGGTGCGCTCGCATCAGCAAATCCTGTTGCAGGGCTCTTGCCAGCTGTTCCAGGTATTGGGCTCGCGCGAGCCGCATCAGGATGCCAAGGTGTTGACGGCGATTATCGGCCGGATGGAATATCAGGGCCTGCTCAACGTAGACGAGCCTGCCGCCGAAGAGGAAATGCTCGGCATCCTGACGCGCTACATGCACCTGGTGCTGGCGTCGGTGTAGTCCGGCTGGCTCTTCACCCTGTGGGAGCGAGCTTTTGTGGCGAGGGGGCTTGCCCCCGTTGGGTGGCAAAGCCACCCCAAAATCTGCGGCCGCGGTGAGACAGTCAGTTCAGATGCGCAGGTTTTACGACTGCTTCGCAGCCGAACGGGGGCAAGCCCCCTCACCACACAAGCTTGCTCCCACAGGGGAAGGTGTCCACTTCAGGGCGGCGTATGTTCATAGGGAGTATTGAATGAAAGCCTGGCGTGTCGTTGTGATCGCCTTGTCGTTCCTGCTGCTCAGTGGCTGTCTGGTGACCTTCAAGGAACCGCTGCCCACGAGCGAGCCCGCGCCCAAAGGGTTGCTCGGCAAGTGGACCAGCACCAGCGCCTGGGGCGAGCCCGTCAATCTGGAGTTGACCCGCATCGCCGACAATCGCTACCAGGCCGTCAGCTACTTCAAGGCCAAACCCAAGGAGCGTGAAGCCTACCCCTTCACCGTGTCGCGCCATGGCAACCGTTGGTACTTGTCGGCGAAGGTGCCGGCGCAGTTCGGCGGGTATTTCATCATCGGCGGCTTTGAGCTGACCGACCAGCGTGAACTGGTGCTGTACAACCTCGACCCCGAACAGATCAACCAGGCGCTGAAGCAAAACGCCCTGAGCGGAGAAGCGTTTCAGACTGACGACGGCGCAGGCGTGCTGATCAACAGCTCCATGGATCAAGTCGCCGCCTACCTCGACGACCCGGCCAATTCCGATGTGTTCGTCGAAGCCGTACGCTACCAGCGTCAGGCCAAAGCCAAATAAGCAGCACAATCAGGTTTCTACAGGAGTTTCGGGTGGACGATTACCAACAGTCGATACGCATTTTGTCCGATCGCATCGTGCTCGCGCAGACGCCGATCCGCGTCCTCGATGCGGTCAAGTGGGACGACAACATTCGTAAGGGCTTCCTCAAGGCCAAAGGCAAGGAAATGCCGGCGGTGGACCGCGACTACTACCTCAACCGGCCGCTGGCGTTCGATTCCAGCAAAGTGAAGCTGGAGTTCCAGAACATCGAGCGCGACATCACCCGCCAGCTCGGCCAGTTCAACCCGGTCGGCCAGATCATGCGTCGCATGTGCAAGGAATACCGCATGGTGGTGCGCATGCTCGAAGCGCGCGGCACCGAGGATTTCGGCCTGATCTCGCAGGAATTGTATGGTGCCGCCTCCGATGCGTTCCACGCCGGCGACCCGACGCTGTCCGACCTGGGCATGATGTTGTCCGAATACCTGAACAACATCGACGGCCGCGGCGACCTCAAGGATGAGCCGAAGACGCTGACGGCCAAGGATGCGGTCGACCTGTTGCAGCATCGCTTGAACAAGGTATTTGGCGAAGCCGAGGAAACCATCCGGGTGTTCGAGTCCGACGGCATCGTCGCCGATGCGGCGGCCGGCGCCGACTACATCAAGATCCGCTCCGATGCGATGTTCAATCAGCGCGATGTGCGCGCCCTGGAGGTCCACGAAGGGCTGGTGCATGTCGGCACCACCCTCAACGGTCTGAACCAGCCGATTTGCACCTTCCTCTCCAAGGGGCCGCCCTCGTCGACGGTGACCCAGGAAGGCCTGGCGATCCTGATGGAAATCATCACCTTCGCCTCGTACCCCAGTCGCCTGCGCAAACTGACCAACCGCACGCGGGCCATTCATATGGTGGAGGAGGGTGCCGACTTCCTGCAGGTGTTCGAGTTCTTCCGCGAGCAAGGCTTCGAAATGCCCGAGAGCTACAGCAACGCCAGTCGCGTTTTCCGCGGCTCGGTGCCGACAGGTCTGCCATTTACCAAAGACTTGTCCTACCTCAAGGGCTTCATCATGATTTACAACTACATTCAACTGGCCGTGCGTAAAGGCAAGCTGGAGCAGATACCGCTGTTGTTCTGCGGCAAGACCACCCTGGAAGACATGCGTACCTTGCGCCAGTTGGTGGATGAAGGTCTGGTGGTTCCGCCCAAGTACCTGCCGGAACAGTTCCGCGACATGAACGCGCTGTCGGCGTGGATGTGCTTCTCCAACTTCCTCAACCACCTGAGCCTGGACCGGATCGAGGCGGATTACTCGAACATCTTGTGAACAAAGAATTCCCCTGTGGGAGCGAGCTTGCTCGCGATGGCGGCTTTACATTCAACATGGGTGCAAGCTGACAGATCGCAATCGCGAGCAAGCTCGCTCCCACAGGGGATTGTGTTCCAATCCATTATTTCGCGAGGTTTCACCGGATGAGAATCCTCGGCATCGTCTGCCTTCTCCTGGCCCTGAACGGCTGCAGTTCGCTGCTGTTCTACCCCGAACCCGGCCAGTTGTTCACGCCGGAAAAGGCCGGGCTCGAATACCGCACCGTCACCTTGAACACCGCCGATGGCCTCAAGCTGAACGCGTGGTGGCTGCCGGTGAAGCAGGGTGTCGAGGTCAAAGGCACGGTGCTGCACCTGCACGGTAACGGCGGCAATCTGCCAATGCATCTGGGCGGGAGTTGGTGGTTGCCGGAACAGGGCTATCAAGTGCTGCTGGTGGACTATCGCGGTTATGGCTTGTCCGAAGGCAAACCGAGCCTGCCGGCGATCTATCAGGACATCGATGCGGCGTTCAAATGGCTCGACCAGGCCCCCGAGGTCAAGGGCAAGCCGTTGATCCTGCTTGGCCAAAGCCTTGGCGGTTCGATGGCTGTCCACTACCTCGTTCAACACCCCGAGCGGCAGAAACAACTCAAGGCTTTTGTCCTCGACGGCGTGCCCGCCAGTTATCGCAGTGTCGGCCGGTATGCGCTGAGTAATTCATGGGTGTTCTGGACGTTCCAGGTGCCGCTGTCGTGGCTGGTGCCGGACGGCGACAGCGCGATCAACTCCATGACGCAACTCAAGGACGTGCCGAAACTGATCTACCACAGCATCGACGATCCGATCGTGCCTCTTTCCAACGGCATCCGACTGTATCAAGCTGCGCCGCCGCCGCGGGTGCTGCAACTGACCCGTGGCGGTCATGTGCAGACGTTCGCCGACCCGGTCTGGCGCAAGGTCATGCTGCGTTATCTCGATGACCCGCAACATTTCAACGGCCTGCGCCGCCTGGGTGAAATCCCCAACTACCCGGCGCCCCCGAATTCAGAAGATGAACCACCAGAGAGTCCGCAATGAGTGAAGAACGCAACGCCATCCCGCTGATCATCACCGGTATCTGCAGCATCCTCGGCACCGTCGGTGCCCTGTGGTGGTACGGCTACCTGCACTTCGCCAAGCCCGAGGATGCGTTGCTGCTCAGCGACTTCACCATGCTCAAGACCGTGCCGGGCGAGGACTACAAGGTTTCCCTGGCGCCGGCGGCCCAAGTGGCCCAGTGCATCGATGGCGTGCTGGTGCTGTTCGACACCGAACAGAAAGGCCTGACCGGCGTGCTGGTCGACAGCAAGAAAAAAGCCGTGCGCTGCATGGGGCAGGAGACGCCGCAGAAGCTGGAGCAGTAACGCGATTCTGGCTGGCAATAAAGAACCAATGTGGGAGTGAGCTTGCTCGCGATGGCGGTGTAACAGTCAACATGGATGTTGAATGTTATGGCCTCATCGCGAGCAAGCTCGCTCCCACAGGTTTTGCATTGAGGCAAATTACTGGGTGTAAGAGCTAACCGCCGAACGCGGAATCACCGGTTGGTTATCGTTGGAAATCGTCACTTCCACCCGACGGTGCATCGCCGGTTCGAGGTGCTGGGTGACGGTGCAGGTTAAATCAACACCGTCCTCCTTCAGTGCCATCAACCCGGTGCCGGTGAGAAAAGTAAAATAGTCATCGCGCTACTTCAAACCAGCGAAAGTTTATCAGCGATGTGCTATTGCCAGCTTCTTGGATTACACCCGCGTTAAATATTCCAGGCGGAAGTGACGGTAGCGTTATCCGCCAAACTCCAGTAGCGTCTGCAGTAGTTGTTTCAATACTCGACTTGCTGTTTTTAGAACTCATTGTATAGGAAAGGGTTATCCCAGCCCCTGGGATACTGGTGCCTTGAAATGTAACGGGATTTGGAGTGGCTGGTGCTCCGGAGGCAGGAGTTTGAATACCTGGTGGTAGTAATGGTAGTCCAATTACGGGGCAAGGTGGACTTGTCTCGCCATTGATTGCAATGGCAACTGTCGCCCCATCTGCCGATGTTGTGCATACACGGACAGTAATACCTGCTGTGTCATCCTTCAAAACTTTACCGGGTTGCAGGGCAGGGTCAACGGTCGTGGCTGATTCTGGAGTCGCATCGAGCTGAATGTTAGTTACAACCCTGTCTGTGGTTGTGTATCTCACCCAAACACCGTTAGCTCGATTATCGGTTGGTGGGAAATTATCGTAATGGGTGGGTCTGCGAAATTCCAGGGCGATTTGACTAGGAGTCAAACCGGTACGATTGATGAGATAAAGTTGCGGTCCACTTTGGCCCAGTACACCCAGGCGATATAGGCCTGAGCGCTCGATTACAGCTGCCTGCGATTTATCCAGCCAACCGGCATACCAGCGGTAGTTTGCTGGGAAGAGCCCCATGCCGCTGTTCACTGGATCACCTGAATCGGTAGGGGTTTTGGTGTAGGGGATGGGGTTGATGACCTCGCAATGATCGGGAGCAAAAACGGTGTCATTTGCTTGCCGGCATTTCGTGTAGATTTTTCCGTGGTTGAATCCGAGGTTATGTCCGAACTCATGTGCCCATATAAAATGGCCATAACCCGACCCGCCCACAATCAACCTGTTTCCCGGCATTTGGGCTTCGCCTCCAATCGCCTCCCTCATGAAGATAAAAAAGTAATCGTATAGCTTTGGATCATAGCCCTGCTGCTTGGCTGCCTCCATAACGCGTTGCATGGTGATGTTAAAATTTCCGGGATATGGTTCGGCAATTCTGGCGGTGAGTGTCGTCCATTTTAAAGTCAGTTTGCCCATTGAAGCTTGTCGTATGTAATCACCGATAGAGCCTGGTTGTTCCGAGGCTGTTTCGGCATAAAGTTTTTGCATGTCGATTTCGCCACTGCCCTGCCAGTGAGTTGCTACTAGCAATACCTTTCTTTCTCCAACGACAGGTCGCTGGTTAACACCTGCTTGTGGCAAAGGAAGGTTGGTTGGAATGGCGTCATCGTTCATTTGGTGTTTCGATTGTGCGCCAGCCACTTGAACTACGATCATGCACGCCCACAAGAGTGCGGCTTTCAGTTTCATGATTCCTTCCTCTAAGTTCTGAAGGTTCTTCATAATTTAGTTTCAGGAATCTCGCTACTGTCAGAAATGACAGTAGCGATTAGTGGCGCAAAAAAAACCGCCTTAAAGGCGGTTTTTTTGCGATAAAGCATCTTGCCTCAGTTCGAGCTAACCGCCGAACGCGGAATCACCGGTTGGTTATCGTTGGAAATCGTCACTTCCACCCGACGGTTCATCGCCCGGCCCGAAGTGCTGCTGTTATCCGCCACCGGATACTCCTTGCCGTAACCCTGGGCGACGATACGCGCAGGATCAACGCCCATCTTCACCAGTGCCGCACGCACGGAACCCGCGCGACGTTCCGACAGCGACTGGTTGTGCGACGCCGTACCGGTGCTGTCGGTATAGCCCTCGACAATCACTTTGCGCTCGGGGTTTTCCTGTAGGTACTGCGCCAGTTTGTTGATGTTCGCCAGGCCGTTGGATTTCAGCTCGGCCTTGTCGGTGGCGAACAGCACATCACCGAAGGTCACCAGTGTTCCGCGATCGGTCTGCCTGGCGTTGAGGCTGTCCTTCAACTGTTTGATCTGCTGATCACGGGCGTCAAGGCGCGCCTGAGCCCGTTGCGCCGAGGCATCTTTCAGGCTGGCCTCGGCGGTGCGCAGGGCGATGGTCTGCTTGGCCACTTCGACGCGCTGGTTGGTCAAATAGGCAAGCTGGTCGACCGTGGTCACGTCCTCCTTGTCCCTGTAGGCCTTATCGGCCTTGTCCAGATAGTCGCTGGCTTCCTTGGTTTCCAGGGCCGCAACCTTGGCCGCTTGCGGATCGGTTTGCAGGCCGGTGTAGTTGGTGCGGGCCTGTTCGAGGTTGGCGTTCGGTGGTGTGGAACAGGCTGCCAGGGTTACGGTGACAGCCAGCAGGGCAGGGATCATCAATTGATTGGATTTCATGATTTCGTCCTTTTAGTCGAATGGGAATGCGTGGTGCCGCGCCGCTTACTGAACGGTGCGCTGGCTTTCCTGACGCAATTCCTGAACGCCTTTCTGCGCGTCCTTCACTGATTGTTCGGCCTTCATCGCCTGGGCCTTGCGCTCGGCCACGCGAGCGTCCCACTCGGCCTGTTCGGCGAGCATCCGGGCCTGGTCGTATTTTTTGTCGTGCATGGCGATTTCGGCTTGCTTGAGCTTGTCCTGGGCCGACTTCATTTCCACGGCGGCGAACTCGGTGCCGCCGGCGCTCACGGCGTCGTTGACGGCCGATTGGGTGACCGCGTACTGCTCGGTCGGCGGGTTACCGGCGCAGCCGGCCAGGACCAGGCTGCTGCCCAGGGCCAACGCCGCCAGTTTGAGGCTACGCGAACAGGTGAATGAGGGGCTTCCGATTCGGGTTTTCATGGTCTTCAACTCCATTGGGCCAGTTCCTGAAAAACGTCGAAGTCCACCCTGGGCAGGGCGCTGAAACCATCAATTGCGGGGTATTTTGAAACGCTCGTCCCAGGCGTGGTTACTTGGGTTGACCCGAGGCTTTTTTTGAAAGTTCAGAGAAATTAGTCAGCTATTGAAAAAACCGTGAACGAATCGACAGGGCTCTAAATCGCATACTTGTGGGAGCGAGCCTGCTCGCGATGGACTTCACTACGCCGCGTTTAATCAGTCATCACGCGGTTTCGTTAACGCCCATCGCGAGCAGGCTCGCTCCCACATAAGGAAGTAGGAGTGCGGGGGAATAAATCAGTGTTTCTGTTTGTCCTCAGGCACCGACAAATCGTGCAAATGCCGACGGGACAGCGCCAGAAAGCGCGGGGTCGGCCCAATGTCTTCGTACAGCGGATCGCCTTCTTCATCGGTGGCGACCACGGTTGTGCCCTTGACGTACGGGAAGCTTCTTTCCAGCTCTTCCAGTGCGGCGCCGATCAGATCGCCGAGCAGTTCTTCAGGATGCCGCTTGGGATACATCTCGACGAGCGCGGCCAGGCGTGCGGCAGACTCCACGTCCAGATGAATCGAGTAGCCGGTGTCGGTCAGGCGTCCTTTGGCGTTTTCTTCCCAGTGGTGGGCAAGCTCGCGGATTTTCATATTGACCTCATTGCGCTCCCGCTCGTGGCAGGCAGAGTGAGTGTCCGGCATTGGCCGGCGACAACCGTTGTACGGCTTACCGTTCAGACTAGCCTCAACAGGCAAGGTTTACAGTCCCTTCGTCGTCTTGCTTGTAAGAACCTGTCTGGGGCGGCACTCTCTTGTTTCTTAGCCGCCCGGATTTTTTGCTGGAGACCTGCTGATGACCGATATTGATGCACGCTTGCGCGAGGACGTTCACCTGTTGGGTGAGCTGTTGGGCAACACCATTCGTGAACAATATGGCGACGGTTTTCTCGACAAGATCGAGCAGATCCGCAAAGGCGCCAAGGCTGACCGGCGCGGCTCCATGGACGCCGAGCTCAGCGCCAGCCTCAACCAGTTGACCGAAGACGAGCTGCTGCCGGTGGCGCGGGCGTTCAACCAGTTCCTCAACCTGGCCAACATCGCCGAGCAATATCAGTTGATTCACCGTCGCGAGGAATCCCGGGAGGCGCCGTTCGAAGCCCGGGTGCTGCCGGAGTTGCTCGCGCGCCTGCGCGCCGAAGGGCATGGCGCCGACGCGCTGGCCCGGCAACTGGGCCGGCTGGAGATCGAGCTGGTACTCACGGCGCACCCTACCGAAGTTGCACGCCGCACACTGATCCAGAAGTACGACGCCATCGCCGCGCAACTGGCGGCTCAGGATCACCGTGACCTGACCAGTGCCGAGCGCGAGCAGATCAAGACCACCTTGCAACGCCTGATCGCCGAAGCCTGGCACACCGAGGAGATCCGCCGCACGCGCCCGACGCCGGTGGACGAAGCCAAGTGGGGTTTCGCGGTGATCGAGCATTCGCTGTGGCAGGCCATTCCCAATTATCTGCGCAAGGCCGATCAGGCCCTGTACGCCGCCACCGGCCTGCGCCTGCCACTGGAGGCGGCACCGATTCGCTTTGCCTCGTGGATGGGCGGCGACCGCGACGGCAACCCGAACGTGACGGCGGCGGTGACCCGAGAGGTTTTACTGTTGGCGCGCTGGATGGCGGCCGATTTGTACCTGCGCGATGTCGATCGCCTGGCCGCTGAGCTGTCGATGCAGCAGGCCAGCGATGAATTGAAAGCCAGGGCGGGAGACAGCGCCGAGCCGTACCGGGCAGTGCTCAAACACCTGCGCGAACGCCTGCGGGCAACGCGTAACTGGGCACATGCCGCCTTGTCGACTTCCGCACCGGCACCGATCGATGTGTTGCAGGACAACCGCGAACTGCTCGATCCACTGGAGCTTTGCTACCACTCCCTGCACGAGTGCGGCATGGGCGTGATCGCCGATGGGCCGTTGCTCGATTGCCTGCGTCGGGCAGTGACATTCGGTCTGTTCCTGGTTCGTCTGGATGTGCGCCAGGACTCGTCGCGACACACCGCCGCGATGACCGAAATCACCGACTACCTCGGCCTGGGCCGCTACGAGGACTGGAGCGAGGAGGAGCGCATCGCCTTCCTGATGCGCGAATTGAGCAATCGTCGGCCCTTGTTGCCGAACTACTTCAAGCCTTGCGCCGACACCGCCGAGGTGCTGGCGACCTGCCGGGAAATCGCCGCTGCGCCGCCGGCATCCCTCGGTTCCTATGTGATTTCCATGGCCGGTGCGGCTTCCGATGTACTCGCCGTGCAATTGCTACTCAAAGAGTCCGGCGTGTTGCGGCCGATGCGTGTGGTGCCACTGTTCGAAACCCTGGCCGACCTCGACAACGCAGGTCCGGTGATCGAGAAGCTTCTGCTGTTGCCTGGCTATCGCGCGCGCCTGCAAGGGCCGCAGGAAGTGATGATCGGCTACTCGGATTCGGCCAAGGACGCCGGCACCACCGCGGCGGCCTGGGCGCAGTACCGGGCGCAAGAGCGATTGGTGGATATCTGCCGCTCGCACGACGTCGAGCTGCTGTTGTTCCACGGTCGCGGCGGCACTGTGGGGCGCGGCGGCGGCCCGGCCCACGCGGCGATCCTGTCGCAGCCGCCGGGTTCGGTGGCGGGGCGTTTCCGCACCACCGAACAGGGCGAAATGATTCGATTCAAATTCGGCCTGCCGGACATCGCCGAGCAAAACCTCAATCTGTACCTGGCCGCCGTGCTTGAGGCGACCTTGCTGCCTCCGCCGCCACCTACGCCCGAGTGGCGCCATTTGATGGACGAACTGGCTGCGGATGGTGTCAGCGCCTACCGCGCCGTGGTGCGGGAAAACCCGCAGTTCGTGGAGTACTTCCGCCAGTCCACGCCGGAGCAGGAGCTCGGCCGTTTGCCGCTGGGCAGTCGTCCGGCCAAGCGCCGGGCCGGGGGGATCGAAAGCCTGCGGGCGATCCCATGGATTTTCGGCTGGACCCAGACGCGCCTGATGCTGCCGGCCTGGCTGGGTTGGGAAGCGGCCCTGAGCAAGGCGCTGGAGCGTGGCGAAGGCGAACTGCTGGGGCAAATGCGCGAGCAGTGGCCGTTCTTCCGCACCCGCATCGACATGCTGGAAATGGTCCTGGCCAAGGCCGATGCCGACATTGCACGGTCCTACGATGAGCGTCTGGTAGAGCCGAATCTGTTGCCATTGGGTGCGCACTTACGCGACCTATTGTCGCAGGCGTGCACCATCGTTCTCGGCCTGACCGGGCAGTCGCAGCTGCTGGCACATAGCCCAGCGACCCTTGAGTTCATCCGCTTGCGCAACACCTACCTCGACCCGCTTCATCTATTGCAGGCCGAGTTGCTGGCCCGTTCAAGAGTGCAGGACGTGGCGCAGGGCAGCCCGGTAGAACAGGCCTTGCTGGTGTCTGTGGCGGGGATTGCCGCCGGTTTGCGCAACACCGGCTAAGGTCTTTGCCATGGGGTCAGGCGTCCGGCAGGTGAGTCGGATGCCGCCGTTTGACGGGTGCAAAAGTGCTGCCAGGCGACAGTTAATGACGGGGTTGCGACTTGGGAAACTGTGCGCAATGGTCGCAGGAGGCAGCGGTTTCTCCGACTTTTGGCGTCTTGTGTGGGCGCAGCCTGCTGTGTATCTTGATCAGCCTTTGACCGTTTGGGCGGTCACGACCCTATTTTTGAGATTGGCCCCACGAGGCGAATCTGACGTTATCCATATAAAAAATTGAGGAGCACATCGATGCGCGTCATTCTGCTGGGAGCTCCCGGGGCCGGTAAAGGTACTCAGGCACAGTTCATCACCGAAAAATTCGGCATTCCGCAAATCTCCACCGGCGACATGTTGCGTGCAGCGGTCAAGGCCGGCACCGAGCTGGGCATCAAGGCCAAGAGCATCATGGATGCCGGTGGCCTGGTGTCCGATGACCTGATCATCGCACTGGTCAAGGACCGCATCGCCCAGTCCGACTGCGCCAACGGTTTCCTGTTCGATGGCTTCCCGCGCACCATTCCCCAGGCTGAAGCCCTGGTGACTGCAGGCGTCGAGCTCGATGCCGTGGTTGAAATCGCCGTTGAAGACGAAGAAATCGTCCAGCGTATCGCCGGTCGCCGTGTTCACGAGGCCAGCGGCCGCGTGTACCACATCGTCTACAACCCGCCGAAAGTGGCTGGCATTGACGACGTCACCGGTGAAGAGCTGGTGCAGCGCAAGGACGACACCGAAGAAACCGTGCGTCATCGCCTGTCGGTCTACCACTCCCAGACCAAGCCGCTGGTGGACTTCTACCAGAAGCTGTCGGCTGCCAATGGCAAGCCGAAGTACAGCCACATCGAAGGCGTCGGTTCGGTTGAAGCGATCACCGCCAAGGTGCTTGCAGCCCTGAGCTGAAAAGTCTGACCCGCTGCATCATCCACGGCCCGCTTGCGGGCCGTAGTTGTTTATACTGACGCACTTTTTTCTGATCTCTCTTGTGGATACATCGATGAGCACCTTGCTGGCCCTGGACACCGCGACTGAAGCTTGCTCCGTTGCCTTGCTGCATGACGGCAAGGTCACGAGCCATTACGAGGTGATCCCGCGCCTGCACGCGCAGAAGCTGTTGCCGATGATCAAGCAATTGCTGGCCGATGCGGGCACCACGCTGCAAGCGGTCGATGCCATTGCCTTCGGCCGTGGCCCGGGCGCCTTCACCGGTGTGCGTATCGCCATCGGCGTGGTGCAAGGCCTGGCGTTTGCCCTGGATCGCCCGGTGCTGCCGGTGTCGAACCTGGCCGTGCTGGCGCAACGTGCGCTGCGCGAACACGGCGCCACTCAGGTCGCCGCCGCCATCGATGCGCGCATGGATGAAGTGTATTGGGGTTGCTACCGCGAAACGGCCGGGGAGATGCGCCTGGTGGGGGCGGAAGCGGTACTGCCGCCGGAGTCCGCTGCATTGCCGGCCGATGCCGGCGGCGAATGGTTCGGCGCAGGCACCGGTTGGGGCTATGGCGAGCGTATCGCCGTCAGCCTGAGCGGGCAGGACGCGGGCATGTTGCCCCACGCGCAAGACTTGCTGACACTGGCGCGATTTGCCTGGGCGCGCGGCGAGGCGATCGTGGCCGATGAGGCGCAGCCGGTGTATCTGCGCGATAAAGTGGCGACACCCAAGGCGCGGTAATCTACTGGACCGGGGTGCTCCCATCGCGAGCAAGCTCGCTCCCACAGGTTTTGTGTTGGGCTCAATGTCTGGAGCACCGAAGACCCTGTGGGAGCGGGCTTGCCCGCGATGGCGATCTATCGGACGCAGCCAATCGTCATTTTCTAATCCGGCTTTTAAACCTTTTGCCTTTTATGTGTTCTAGTTATCACTCGGCGGTTTGCGAAGTGGATTTTGCGCCACTAAACTGCCATCACTGATTCCGAGTATGCACTTATGCGTATAGACGGCGTTTCCTCTCAGTCCTACCCCATCAAGCGCAAACCCCGCAAAGGCCGCGTGGTGGAAGACGACACCATTGATATCGAAGGCGAGCTGGAATTCCCGACTGAAGAGCAACTGGCTGCCCGCGCCGCCAAAGCCTCTGCGCAAAAACTGAGCAATCTTCCCGCCCGTCAGCAAGACATGATTTACCACCGTGCCATGAGCAAAAGCGTAGCGACAGCCCTGGCCAGCTACCTGAGCACCGCCGGTTTCGTCGATTGGGAAGCGGATGTGCTGGGTCTCGACCTGTACATCTGATGGTGCTGCCGTATTACCTCGGTTGCCCCTCCTGGAGCGAAAACGCCTGGCGCGACTACCTGTATCCGCCGGACGCCAAACCCGCCGATTTTCTTGATCTCTATTGCCAGGTTTTCAATGCCGTGGAAGGCAACACGACCTTCTACGCGAGCCCGGCTGCCAGCACCGTGCAGCGTTGGGCCGAAACCATGCCCGAACATTTTCGCTTCACCGCCAAGTTTCCCGGCGAGATCAGCCACGGTGGCGATCTGCGCGAGCAACTGACCGCCGCCGAAACCTTCCTGCAATTGCTCAGCCCTCTGGGTGAACGGGTGTCGCCACTTTGGTTGCAGTTGTCGAAAAGCTTCACGCCCCAACGTTTGCCTGAGCTGGCCGGATTTATCGATGCCCTGCAGCGACCACTGGCCGTTGAAGTGCGGCATGACGAGTTTTTCGCCAAGGGTGATAGCGAACGAATGCTCAACCGGCTGCTGCTGGATCGCGGTGTCGAACGCATCTGTCTCGATCCCCGTGCGCTGTTCAGTTGCACCTCGACCGAGCCTTCGGTGCTCCACGCCCAGTCGAAGAAACCCCGTGTGCCACCGCGGCCGGCGGCATTCACGCAATTTCCGCAGGTGCGTTTTATCGGCCATCCGACGCTTGAGGCCAACGATACGTTCCTGGAACCATGGGTCGAGAAAATCGCGTTATGGATCGAAGAAGGTCGTACGCCGTACATCTTCCTGCACACGGCCGACAACCTGCTGGCCGCGAAACTGGCGCAGCGTTTTCACGCCCGGCTGATGCTGCGTTTGCCTGGCTTGCCGACGCTGCCTGAGCTATACAGAGAACCCGTCGCCGAGCAACTTGGCCTGCTCTGAGGCGGATTCTTTCCCCTCTTCAGGAGCCTGCCCAATGGATGCGCAAACCCTTCGAGCCCAGGCGTTCAAAGCCCTTCACGAACGCCCCGGGGCATTTGTGATTCCCAATCCGTGGGATGCCGGTTCGGCAAAAATGCTTGCCAGCCTCGGCTTCGAGGCGCTGGCGACTACCAGTGCCGGTTATGCCTTTTCCCAGGGGCGTGCCGATGGCGGATTGACCCTCGACGATACCCTGATGAACGTTCAGGCGATTGTCGCCGCCACCGACCTGCCGGTTGCCGTGGACCTGGAAAACGGCTTTGCCGACAACCCGGCTGATTGCGCCAAAAGTATCTTGCGCGCGGCAGAGGCCGGCGCCGTCGGTGGTTCGATCGAAGATGCCACCGGCCGCGAAGAAGGCCCGATCTACTGTTTCGAACATGCCGTGGCGCGCATCGAAGCCGCTGTGGCTGCCGCTCGCAGTCTGCCGTTCGACTTTACGTTGACTGCCCGGGCGGAAAACTTCCTGCACGGCAATCCCGATCTGGCCGACACCATCCGCCGTTTGCAGGCATTCGCCGAGGCCGGTGCTGATGTGCTCTACGCACCGGGTCTGCGCAGTGCCGAGGATGTGCTGGCGGTGGTGCGCGCCGTGGCGCCAAAACCGGTGAATGTGTTGATGTCGGGCGGCTTGAAGCTGACGGTCGCGCAGTTGGGTGAGATGGGCGTCAAACGTATCAGCGTCGGTTCGGCGCTGGCATTGGCGGCCTATGGCGAATTCTTCCGCGCCGCCGAAGAAATCCAGACGTCAGGCACGTTCGGTTTCACATCCCGGTCGATGCCGTATCAGAAGGCGAATCAGTTTTTCAAAGGTTGAGGGAAGAGGGCGCGGCTGAGGATCAGGCGGCGATGCGCAGGTTCTGCAGGATGATCGGGCGCGCCCAGCCATTGTCGAAATCGAGTTGTTTCTGCTGCTCCACCCGTTCTTCTGGCGAGAACGGCGGGAACGGCTTGTCGAGCAGCTCGAGTTCGAACTCGGCGATGGGCAGGTGCAGCGGACGCGGTTGCGGGGCAGGGCCAGCTTCTGGCAGCGGTTGACCGGCGTTCAATACGATCGGGCGAACCCAGCCGCTTTCGAAGTCCTGCTGTTTTTGCTGGGCGACGATTTCGTCTGCCGGGAACGGTGGGAACGGCTTGTCGGCCAGGTCCATTTCGAATTCGGCAATCGGCAGGAACAGCGGCTCGGGCGGGCGGATTACGTTGTCCTTCACGTCGCATTCACGCTGGGACACGATGTGGGCCAGCAGGTCGCTGCCGACCGTGGGTTCAACAGGGCTTTCGAGATCGACCGGTGGAAAATTCAGAGACTCAGGTAGCACTTCACCCGACTGTTCGGCCAGCGCTCGGGCAAAGAAATCCTGCCAGATGTGGCTGACGCCGCTCAGTGCCTGGGTGTTTCGCAGGTTGTAGTCGCCGTAGGGCGAGATAAAACCTGTGATTGTGGGTTGAATGTCTGACATTTCTCTCGGTAGACGCTCAGCTCTGGCAAAATGCTCGATAGTTTTGTTATCGGCAGTTTTTGCCGATCATTAATTTTTTGAGCGTGTTTTCCGATGATTGATCAACCTGCGGCCTGCCGCATCCATGTCCAGGCCCTCGACGCGGCTTTCGAGCCACAAGCCTTGCAATGGGCCGAGCGCCTGGGCTTGCCAATGCAAGTAGCGGACGGCGAATTTGCCTTGCAGGTGGGTGACATGGGCTTGCAGCTGCAACAGCTGGGGCCGGATGCGCCGGGGCCGGTGCGGGTGGACTTCGTCGAGGGTGGTGCGGCCCATCGCCGACTGTACGGCGGCGGCAGTGGGCAGATGATCGCCAAGGCTGTTGGCGTCGCCCAAGGCGTGCGCCCGCGGGTGCTGGATGCCACGGCGGGGCTGGGCAAGGATGCGTTCGTGCTGGCCAGCCTCGGTTGCGAGATGAGCCTGATCGAGCGTCAGCCGCTGATCGGTGCCTTGCTGGAAGACGGCCTGGCCCGTGGCGCGGAAGATTTCGACGTGGCGCCGATCGTGGCGCGCATGCGCTTGCTCAAGGGCAATTCGATCGAGGTCATGCGCAACTGGGAGGGCGAACCGCCCCAGGTGATCTACCTCGACCCGATGTTCCCGCACCGCGAGAAAACCGCGCTGGTGAAGAAGGAAATGCGCCTGTTCCGGCCGCTGGTGGGCGATGATCCGGATGCGCCGGCATTGCTCGAAGCCGCGCTGGCCCTGGCCAGCCACAGGGTGGTGGTCAAGCGCCCGCGCAAGGCGCCTTGCATTGAAGGGCCGAAGCCGAGTCATGCGCTGGATGGCAAGTCCAGTCGGTATGACATCTATCCGAAGAAGGCGCTCAAGCCGTAGGACCGAGTCGCCCCAATCGCGAGAAAGCTCGCTCCCACAGGTACGGTGAAAACCTTGTGGGAGCGAGCTTGCTCGCGATGGCGTCAGTCCAGACACCAACAATCCATCAGGCTCACTCAGGCCGATAAGCCCGCATAAACAACCCCACCACCTCCCGCACATGGCTCTCCGCCTCTTCGCCAACCGGCGGCTCGCCGCAGCCATACAGCAAACGGAAATTCCCGGCGCCCTTGAGCAGGCAGAAGAAGTGCTCGGCCGCGTTGTGCGGCTTGTCGATGCGCAGCACACCACTTTCGTCGATCTTGCTCAGCAGGCGCTCCATGCCATGCAGCATGCGCTCTGGGCCGGCCTCAAAGAAAATTTGCGCGAGTTTCGGGTCCTGGCTGCCCAGGGTCATCATCAGGCGGTGCAGGTTCACTGATTCATCACTGTTGATCAGTTGATGAAAACCGCGCGCGATGTTCAGCAGCACGGTTTCCACGGCCACGCCTTCCGGCAGTTCGAAGAACAGCGGTGGCAACTGTTCCTCGCACTTGGCCATCACGGCGGAGGAGAACAGCGTCTCCTTGTCGTTGAAGTGGCTATAGACCGTCAGCTTCGACACGCCGGCCTCGGCCGCGACGGCATCCATGCTGGTATTGGCATAACCCTTACTCAGAAACAGCACTTTCGCTGCATCGAGAATTGCCTGGCGCTTGACCAGGTCCTTGGGTCTGCCTGGGCCATTGGGTGCTGAAAGATTGTTTGGCATATTCGTTTTTATTACTGGACTGGTGAGTTTGCTATTAATAACATACTGCTCAGTATAATTATTCAAAGCACCATTAGCGAAAGGTCCTTCACCATGTTCCGCTATGCCTTGTCCCTCGCGTTGCCAGTCACCCTGGCTTTTTTATTGTCTGCGTGTGGTCATGAAGAGGCGCCGCAAGTCAGCGTGCGCCCGGCCATGGTGGTCCAGCCAGAGCCTTCGGCGCAGGCCATGGAAAGCTATCCCGGTGAAGTTCGCGCGCGGTATGAGCCGGATCTGGCGTTCCGCATCGGCGGCAAAGTCAGCCGACGACTGGTCGAGGAGGGGCAGCGGGTCAAGGCCGATCAACCCTTGGCGGAGCTCGATCCCCAGGACGTGCGCCTGCAACTGGAGGCCACTCGCGCCCAGGTCGCAGCCGCCGAAGCCAATCTGAACCTGGTGCGATCCGAGCGTGATCGCTACAAGACCCTGATGGAGCGCCAACTGGTCAGTCGTTCGCAATACGACAACGCCGAAAACCTCTACCGTTCCGGTGAAGCGCGCCTCAAGCAAATCAAAGCCGAATTCAACGTTTCCAATAACCAGGCCAGCTACGCCGTGTTGCGTGCGCCGCAGGACGGCGTCGTGGCCAAGCGCCTGGTGGAAGTCGGGCAAGTCGTGGCAGCCGGGCAAACGGTGTTCACACTGGCCACCGATGGCGAGCGTGAAGTCTTGATCAGCCTGCCGGAGCAGAACTTCGGCCGCTTCAAGGTCGGTGAGCCGGTGTCAGTGGAACTCTGGACCCAACCCGACCAGCGTCTCGCCGGGCGCATCCGTGAATTGTCGCCGTCAGCCGATCCCAAGTCGCGTACCTTCGCGGCGCGTATCGCCTTCAAGACCGGCACTGTGCCTGTCGAACTGGGCCAGAGCGCCCGAGTGTTCGTGCAGGCCGCCGACGTGGTTCCACTGTCCGTTCCGCTGTCTGCGCTGACGGCGGAAAACGGCGTGACCTATGTCTGGGTCGTCCGCGCCAACAACACCTTGCAAAGGACCCCGGTGCGGGTCGGTGCCTTCGGCGAGAAAACCGTACCGGTGCTTGAAGGGCTCAGCGCCAGCGACTGGGTGGTGGCCGCCGGTGTTCATGTGCTTCTCGAAGGGCAGCAGGTGCGCCCGGTGGATCGCTCCAATCGCGTGGTCAATCTGGCGGACAAGGAGTAAGCCCCGATGCGCTTCAACGTTTCCGAATGGGCGCTGCGTAATCGCCAGATCGTCCTGTTCCTGATGCTGTTGCTGGCCATCGTCGGCGCACTTTCCTACACCAAACTCGGCCAGAGTGAGGACCCGCCGTTCACCTTCAAGGCCATGGTGATTCGCACCAACTGGCCGGGGGCGACCGCCGAGGAAGTCTCGCGCCAGGTCACCGAACGCATCGAAAAGAAACTGATGGAAACCGGCGAATACGAACGCATCGTGTCGTTCTCCCGCCCCGGCGAATCCCAGGTGACCTTCATTGCGCGCGACTCCATGCACTCGGTGGAGATCCCGGAGCTCTGGTATCAGGTGCGCAAGAAGATCAACGACATCCGTCATACCCTGCCGCCGGGGATTCAGGGACCGTTTTTCAACGATGAATTCGGCACCACTTTCGGCAATATTTACGCCCTGAGCGGCGAGGGTTTCGACTACGCCGTGCTCAAGGATTACGCCGACCGCATCCAGATCCAGCTGCAACGGGTCAAGGATGTGGGCAAGGTCGAGCTGCTGGGGCTGCAGGACGAGAAAATCTGGATCGAACTCTCCAACGTCAAGCTCGCCACCCTCGGCTTGCCGCTGGCGGTCGTCCAGCAAGCCCTTGAAGAACAGAACGCGGTGTCGACGGCAGGTTTCTTCGAAACCAGCAGCGAGCGTTTGCAGCTACGGGTGACGGGGAATTTTCAAACGGTCGACGAGATCAAGAACTTCCCGATCCGGGTCGGTGATCGCACCTTCCGCATCTCCGACGTGGCTGACGTGCGCCGTGGTTTCAACGATCCACCGGCACCGCGCATGCGCTTCATGGCGCAAGACGCCATCGGCCTGGCGGTGGCAATGAAGAACGGCGGTGACATCCTGGTACTGGGCAAGGCGCTGGAAATCGAGTTCGCCCGCATACAGAAAAACCTCCCGGCCGGCATGGAGTTGCGCAAAGTCTCCGACCAACCGGCGGCGGTGAAAACCGGTGTTGGTGAGTTCGTGCAAGTGTTGGTCGAGGCGCTGGCCATTGTGTTGCTGGTGAGCTTCTTCTCCCTTGGCGTGCGCACCGGCATGGTGGTGGCGCTGGCGATTCCGCTGGTGCTGGCGATGACGTTCGCGTGCATGTATTACCTGGGCATCGGCCTGCACAAGATCTCCCTCGGCGCGCTGGTACTGGCCCTGGGTTTGCTGGTGGACGACGCGATCATCGCCGTGGAAATGATGGCGATCAAAATGGAGCAGGGCTTCGACCGGGTCAAAGCGGCGAGTTATGCCTGGACCAGTACCGCGTTCCCGATGCTCACCGGTACGCTGATCACCGCGGCCGGCTTCCTGCCGATTGCCACGGCGCAATCGGGCACTGGCGAATACACCCGCTCGATCTTCGAGGTGGTCACCATCGCGCTGTTGGCGTCGTGGGTGGCCGCGGTGGTCTTCGTGCCGTACCTCGGGGAAAAACTTCTGCCGGACCTGGCGAAGATTCATGCCGCCAAACACGGTGCCGGCCAACCCGATCCCTATGCCACGCCGTTTTATCAGCGCGTCCGGCGTCTGGTGGAGTGGTGCGTGCGCTGGCGCAAAACCGTGATCCTGGCGACCGTGCTGTTGTTCATCGCTTCCATCGTGCTGTTCAAGTTTGTGCCGCAGCAGTTCTTCCCGGCATCGGGTCGCCTGGAGCTGATGGTCGATCTGAAACTGGCCGAAGGCGCTTCACTGAGCAACACCGCCGACGAGGTCAAACGCCTCGAAGCACTGCTCAAGGATAAGGCCGGGATCGACAATTACGTGGCCTATGTCGGTACCGGTTCGCCACGATTCTACCTGCCGCTGGATCAGCAACTGCCGGCGGCGAGCTTCGCCCAGTTTGTCGTCCTGGCAAAAACCATCGAAGAACGGGAAGCCCTGCGCACCTGGTTGATTTCAACCCTTAACGAGCAATTTCCCGCTCTGCGTTCGCGGGTCACGCGCCTGGAAAACGGTCCGCCGGTTGGCTATCCGGTGCAGTTCCGCGTGACCGGGGAGCACATCGAGGAGGTGCGGGCGCTGGCGCGCAAGGTCGCGGCCAAGGTTCGCGAGAATCCGCATGTGGTCAATGTCCACCTGGATTGGGAAGAACCGAGCAAGGTGGTGTACCTGAACATCGATCAGGACCGTGCGCGGGCGCTGGGCGTGAGCACGGCCAACCTGTCGAGGTTCCTGCAAAGCTCCCTGACCGGTTCCAGTGTCAGCCAGTACCGTGAAGACAACGAGTTGATCGAGATCCTGTTGCGCGGCACCGTGCATGAGCGCACCGAGTTGTCGTTGCTGCCGAGCCTGGCGGTACCGACCGATAACGGTCGCAGTGTCGCGCTGTCGCAGATCGCGACCCTGGAATACGGCTTCGAGGAGGGCATCATCTGGCACCGCAACCGCCTGCCTAACGTGACGGTTCGCGCCGACATCTATGGCAAGGAGCAACCGGCGACGCTGGTGCAGCAGATCATGCCGACCCTCGAACCGATTCGTGCCGAACTGCCGGATGGCTACTTGCTGGATGTCGGAGGCACGGTGGAAGACTCGGCGCGCGGACAGAACTCGGTGAAGGCCGGTGTGCCGTTGTTCATTGTGGTGGTGTTGACCTTGCTGATGCTGCAGCTGCGAAGTTTTTCGCGCACGGCGATGGTGTTCCTGACGGCGCCGCTGGGGTTGATCGGGGTGACGCTGTTTCTGTTGGTGTTCCGCCAGCCCTTTGGTTTCGTGGCCATGTTGGGGACTATCGCCTTGTCCGGGATGATCATGCGTAACTCGGTGATTCTGGTGGATCAGATCGAGCAGGATATTGCGGCGGGGCTCAAGCCTTGGCAGGCGATCATCGAGGCGACGGTGCGGCGGTTCCGGCCGATTGTGTTGACGGCGCTTGCGGCGGTGCTTGCCATGATTCCGTTGTCGCGTAGTGTGTTTTTCGGGCCGATGGCGGTGGCGATCATGGGGGGGTTGATCGTTGCTACGGCGTTGACGCTGCTGTTTTTGCCTGCCCTTTATGCCGCCTGGTTTCGGGTTCGCAAAGAGTCGGTTTGATGATTTGACCGTGGCGGCCTTCGGGCCGACCAGACTTTTGCGGGTGAATGCGATCCCCTGTGGGAGCGAGCTTGCTCGCGATGGCGGCCTGACAGTCGACCTGTATTTTGTTGACTGTGTACATATCCGTTGTTGCGGTAACGGCGGCTGGCGGTTTCGCCCTTACGGCGACTCACTTTTTTACAAGCGCCTAAAAAAGTAAGCAAAAAACGCTCGCCCCGAACGTCCGGCCCCTCGCCTAGGCTCGGGGTTCCTTCGCTCCGGTATTCATCCGGGGGCATTGCCCTCCGGTCGGCTTCGCTTCGACCTACATGCAATGAGTTCGACTGCGTCGA
Source organism: Pseudomonas sp. GW821-FHT12A04 (assembly GCF_058807755.1). Lineage (NCBI taxonomy): Bacteria > Pseudomonadati > Pseudomonadota > Gammaproteobacteria > Pseudomonadales > Pseudomonadaceae > Pseudomonas > Pseudomonas sp. GW821-FHT12A04. Next base: position 7 of record NZ_JBXAQZ010000018.1, on the reverse strand, counting down.
ACGGCGC